>NZ_JBPXMD010000001.1:0-693519 GCF_051918855.1 Streptosporangium sp. H16 | reverse complement strand
CCTCGCGCAGCTCGAAAGCATCGGCCCCCCCGAAACGGGCGAGCACCACGGCCTTCATCGGATCAGTCATATCGGTGCTCCTCATCGTGGTTCTGGGTGCGCGACACGCCGGGACGGGCGGTTCTTTCTCAGAGGGTGTTTGCGATAGGTGTCAGTCGTGCCAGTCGTAGGTGCGGCGTTGCTGTCGGCGGGCCGGGCCGCCACGGGTCAGCCGGCGCACCATCTGGTTGATCGCCGCCCACCGGACCATCGCCTCCGACACCGCGGATCACGCTCGTAGTCCCGCGCCAACCGGCGATGCGCGGTCAACCACGCCAGACTTCGCTCGACCACCCACCTGCGCGGATGCACCACGAACCCCCGCTGCCCGGCAGGCTTACGCGCAATGTCCACCGTGGTCGACACTACCCGCCGCGCCCACTCCACAAAACCCCCGGCGAAGCCCTGGTCAGCGAACACATACCGCATCGACGGCACCGCCGCCACCGCCGCGACCAGCGCACCCCGACCACCATCGCGGTCCTGCCACGACGCCGCGAGGACCCACACCGTCACCAGCAGCCCCATCGTGTCGGTCACCACGAACCGCTTCCGGCCGTTATCTCGAGGCTTTCGGGAGTGTCATGTCCACGTCGGTGACCAACAGCATGCCGACCTCGGACAGGCGGGCGCCGGTGTTGGCGTACAACCGGACCAGCGCCTCGTCGCGCAGGCCGACGAACCCCTTGCCCCGACACGCCTGCAGCACCTTCGCCGTGTCCGCCTCCCCCAGCACCGGCACCAGCTTGGTCGGCGTCTTCGGCGGCCGCACCCGGTCCATCGGGTTCCGGTCGATGACCTGCTCGTCGCCCTGCAACCAGCGGAAGAACTGCTGCAGACACTTGTACTTGTTCAGCGCCGTGGACGCCGACCGGGTTTCCACCATCCACGCCTGGAACGCCTCGACGTGCGCCTTCGTAACCACGCACGGGTCGTCGGCGCCGTCGTCGGCGTCGGCTCCGGCTGCGTCACAACGGCCGGCCACGGCCGGACCTCAGGGCAGGATGACCTGCCCGCCTTCACCGATGGGCTCTTCGAGCTGGTGAAGTATCGGTTCAGTATTTCCGCCGAGACGGTGACCGTCGACGTGGCCACGACATCGTCCAGGCGGCCGGCCTGGAGCATGTCGCGGCGGGCCGCGTCCCGCCGCGACCTCAGCCGCGCGCGCGGATCAGCATGACCAGCCCGGCAATGAACGACCCGAGCAGGACCGGCGACAGGACCGCGAGGCCGCCCCACACGAAGAGGCCGAGATAGCCGAGCGCGGACGAACCGTACGCCGGGTCGGCGTCAGCGGCCGCGAACAGTCCCAGGCCGAGGACGACACCGGCCACCGTGAGCGCGATCGGCGTCCACAGGAACACGTGGGCCCACACACGGTACCTCCGACTGTAGACCCGCCGGGCCGGCCGCACGTTCGGCTGTGGGGGATAGCCGACGAGTTCGCTCATGCCGCATTTGTACCAGCCCGCGTGGCCCCGTACCGCAGGGTCGGCCGTGGCGTGTAGAGGTTCGACGTGTGGCGATCCAGGCAGCAAGGAGGAGAAGGTGTTCACGCGGGAGGACATCCGCGACCTTCTCGACAGCCGCCACCCCGGCGAGGAGATCGCCGACATCCTGACGAAGCACATGCACACGGGGGGCGGCGAGTATTCCGTGGTACAGGATACCCTCCACCGGCACACGATTCCCGGGCCGGCCCTTCGCCGAGATCCTGCTCACGCGGCCTCCGCGCTCCGAAGCCACCGTCCGCGCCTCCCGCCGCATCACGGGCGCGCCGCCTGCCCGTCAGTCCTTCCTGCTGTCCCAGGGGTCGCCGATCCAGCCGTCGAAGGAGGGGATCAGGGCCACGAGGGCGGCTCCGAGCCGCCAGTCCAGCTCCGGTGCGTACAGACGGACCGTGTCCCCGGACGACTTGAACTCAAGCGGGACCTGTCCGCCGGAGCGCCACTTGATGCGGCGTGGGCCGCGCGGGAAGTCGCCGCCGCCGCCGAACAGGGCGGCCACGACGATGAGCGGCAGCAGGGGCGAGCAGAGCCACCACACGCACCACCAGAACAGCCGGCCCTTGTATCCCACCGCGTCGGGGCTGCCGGCGCGGCTCACCGTCCAGCGTGTGCGCAGTCCCTGACTGAACGCCTTATCGCGCGTGAACATACCGAGCGGTTCGCCGTGCGGGCCAAGCACCTTGAACTGTGCCCGCCCGCTGCCCGTGGAGACGGTGACCAGGGTGGCGACCCGCGCCTGGCGATGCTCGTCCGCCCACAGGACGAAGGAGCGGGCTCCGCTCTTCCGGGCCGCGAGGTAGGCGGATATGCCGTTGGGCAGCACCTCGCGTTCCACATAAGCGACCGGCCGCGAAGTTCCCTGTCCGTCGGAGAAGCTGATCCGGCAGTCGAACTGCCCGCCAGGGGCGGTCCTCAGTCGCCGCAGTGCTTGCAAGGTCAGAGTGCTGGTCACCTGACGGGCTCCTTCGCGCGTGTTTGTGTCAAACGGTCAGCACGAAGGTACGCGTGCGCGGCCCCCGTTGTTCCCTTGATGAGGGTTTGATCCCCCGTTTGCTGTCTGGTTCGAGTTCAGGTGTATCGCCAGGTTGGGGTGCTTCTCCGGTGAGGCGGGCTCATGCCCAGATCTCCTGCTCGCAGTTGCGCGGGACCGCGTCATGGGCGGGTTGCGTCCATGGAAGTGGTGTACGAGTTTGGTGTCCCGGTCCCGGTCCCGGTCCCGATCACGGACCTCGGACGAATCATCGACCTGAACATACGCCGACGAGACCAGCTCGGGTGTCAGGGCTCACGGAACTTGTCAAGCTTGGTGAGACACGGTTGTTTCAGTTGTTCTGTACCTATTTCTCCCGTTTGCCTGGGTCGTTGATCCACGCTGTGGCGGGGATCCTGGGCGGGACCGGTCTCCTGCGGAACCGGCCGGGATTGGCCTGGTAGGCGGCCTCCAGCGTGACGGCCCGCTGGGCGCGGATCTGGGCCGCGGTACCGAGGTGCACCGAGGCCGGGGTGTGCAGGCCGATCCCCGAATGGCGGTGCTCGTGGTTGTAGTAGGTGAAGAACGCCTCGCAGAACGTGCGCGCGTCGTCGATGCCGCCGAACCGTTCGGAGAAGGCCGGACAATACTTCAGCGTCTTGAACGCCGCTTCGCTGTAGGGGTTGTCGTTGGAGACCTTGGGGCGTGAATGCGAGCGGCTGATCTGCAGGTCGACCAGGAGCGCGGCCACGTCGTTGGACGTCATCGAGGTACCGCGGTCGGCATGCACCACGCGGGGCCGGCCGCCGCCCCGGTCTCGGCTCCGGCGATTACTGGCTTGATGATGACCCCGGCGCAGAGCGTGGCGGACATCACCACGGTCACCTCGCTCACCCCGCAACTCGCGGCCACCGTCTCCGATACCGCGACCGATACCTTGACGGGGACATTCGAGATCGAGCACGACCCGGCCGCCACCGGGCAGGGCACCAGCCAGATCTGGGCGGGCAGCCTCGACAATGTCGCCTCTGGCACCCAGGTCGGCCTCACCGTTCCCACGGCGAAGCTGACCGACGACTGGAAGGTGCGCTGGCGCGCCCGCGCGGCCAATACCACCGCCGCCACGCTCAGCTCGCCCTGGCCGGACCGGCAGGCCCTGACCGTCGACGTGCCGGCCTCCGTCTCCGAACCGGCCGTGGGCGCGCTACAAGTCAATCCGTCCCAGGTCATTGATGGCCAAATTTTGACCACCTCGCTCACCCCGAACCTCCTGGCGCAGGTCACCAGCCCTGCCGGGGGCAGGCTCAGAGCCGAGGTCGAGGTCGACCCTGCCACCATGGGACAGGGCACCGGCCAGATTTGGGGGTACGGCCTGCTCTGTGGCTTCGCCGCCCGGCTGTCTCGTGTGCCCGATTCAGCTTTACGCGCTTAGCACGGCAGCCCTCGGGCACATGCAGGACATAGGCCGCAGGTCCAGGCCGACCACGGAGGCCCCTCCGGGGGTGACATGCCGTAAACCATTGGATTCACACGTGCCTGCATACGAATTTCCAAATGACCTGGTAGAGATTCAGCGCGACTACGAGCAAGCCGACGCCCGCTTCGAGAAACTGATCGCCGCGCTCCCCTCGACGATAGACATCATGACCGGCAAACCGAAGACCACCGACAAGCAGGAGGACGAAGTACAGAAGGCCCGCGAGGTGCGACTGCAGGCGCAGGAGAAGCGCGACCAGCACCCGTGGCTGCAAGACATCGACGACCAGTACGCTGCCAGGATGCAGCTGTGGAAGGCCGCCCGCTCCAGCGAGTGAACTCCCCCGCCTGACGCCCTCGATCCTTGGCCACCGGTCACAGGCCAAGGATCCGGGTAGATCCGACGGAGTCGAGCAAGGAGCCTGCTACCCGCGGACATCCTGAGCGCGCTTGACTCCAGTTGGCTCCCGAAGATCGAAAAAGGGGCTCCGGAGAAACTCCGAAACCCCTGCCGACCAGCTAAAACCTGGTCGGGACGACAGGATTTGAACCTGCGACCCCTTGACCCCCAGTCAAGTGCGCTACCAAGCTGCGCTACGTCCCGGTTGTCCGGCGCCCTCTCGGGCGGGACGTCATAACCTTAGCGCAGATCGAGGGGGCTTCGCACACGGCGACGCCCGCGAGGGCAGGCGATCGCGCGAAGGGCGTGGGCACGTGGGGCGTAAGGCGTTGATCGACCAGGAGGAGCTGCGGCGACTGGCCGGGCAGGGGTTGTCGAACGCGGAGCTGGCCGCGCGGTTCGGGGTGAGCGAGTCCGGGATCTTGCAGGCGAAGCGGGCGGCCGGGCTCTCGAAGCCGATGCTCGATCACTCGCGGGCCATCCCGTGGAAGCTGGATCGGGCGCACAACCAGTCCGGGCCCGCGACGAACCTGCGCAATCTCTCGTCCGTGGCGCAGGGGCGGGCGATTCCCGCCGAGAAGCTGAACACGGCGCTGCGCTGGGCCGGGCGGCTGGTCGCCTCCGGCATGGACATCTCGTACGAGCCCGGCAGGGGGTTCCTGGAGGTTCCCGCCTCTCCCGGGGAGTGGCTGGTCGAAAGGCTGGTGAACGAGGCCCGGAAGGCGATCGACGCCGCCGGAGCCTCCGGCGGCGTCGAGGATCACGCGAAGGAGTGAGCGCGAGCGCGGGGGCCGTGATCGAAGACTCAACCAAAGATCAGCGACTACCCGAAAAATCTCGGTAAAACATTAAATCCAGACCGAGTGGTGGCACGCCGCAGATGTCGGTAACCGGTTTCGAGCCTTGACCCTAGGGCAGCGCACGGGTACAAGCGCCTACACAACCGGAGGCAGACATGTCCACCGTGATCTGGGTGGCCGTCGTCGTGGTCGCGGTGGTGGCGATCGTCGCAGTCGGCTATTTCGTGCTGCAGCAGCAGCGCCGGCACCGGCTTCGCGACCGCTTCGGCCCCGAATACGAACGTACCGTTCAGGAGCGCGAGAACAGGCGCGACGCCGAGCAGGAACTCATCGCTCGCGAGCAGCGCTTCAGCTCCCTCGACATCCGCGCCCTGGACGCCGGGACGCGCGAGATCTACACGAAGAAGTGGATGGAGGTCCAGGAGCGTTTCGTGGACGCTCCCGGCTTCGCGGTGACGGAGGCCGACCACCTGGTCACCTCCGTGATGGCGGAGCGCGGCTACCCGACCGAGGACTTCGAGCAGCGGCTCTCCGACCTGTCGGTCGCGCACGGCCGCACTCTCGACCACTACCGGCAGGCTCACGAGATCAGCACCCGGGCCGCCCACAAGGAGGCCTCCACCGAGGAACTCCGGCAGGCCATGGTTCACTACCGCGCCCTGTTCGAGGAACTGCTCGATGCCCCCGGCAGCTCGGCAGACGGCGGCCGGGGTTCCCGGCGGGCCGAGGCCGTCGACGGGGACTCCGGGCGGACGGGTTCCACGGTTCCCACCGATCGGGACGTCCCGGAGGCGAATTCCCCCGAGCCCGAGACCACCGACGACGCCGGGCGAGCCTCCCGACGCGACACCCAAGGACAGTGAAGCGATATGAACGACCGATTCAACCCCGATAAGGACCAGCTGGTCCACAAGGCGGACGAGAACGACGACCGGGCGGTCCGCAAGTTCGACGAGGACGATCTGAACGCGCCGCGGCACGGTCAGGACGTGACCCCCGAGTTCCAGGAGCCGCGCCACGGTGACGCCGGCCGCACGGACACCGCGCCCGTCGACCCGGACACCGGTACGCGCGACCCGCTGATCGGTGACCGCGACGACGTCCTCGTCGTCGAATCGAGCGACGACCGGCGCGTCACCACCGGTTCGGACGCCCCGCTCGACGACGACCGGCGCGGCGTGCCGGGTGATCTCAACGACGACGGCAGGAACGACAGCCCGTTCGCCCACGCCCAGCCCTCCGCCGCGACCCCGGGCACACCGGTGGCCGGCACCGCCGCGCACGACGCCACGGTGCCCGGCACGGGCTCCCCGGTGACCCCCGGTTTCCCCGAGAACACCGCGGATCGGCCGGACGACGTGCTCGACGAGGATACGGGCTTCACCCCCACGGAGACCGAGCGGACGCCCGCCGCCACCGCGCCCGCCACTGCCGGCGCCCTGTTCGATCAGGACGCCGACGACGTACGACGGCGCTGGCAGGAGGTCCAGGCCGGTTTCGTGGACGACCCGCGTGACGCGGTGGAACGGGCCGACTCCCTGCTCGACGAGGTCACGAGTTCCCTGCGGAACGCGCTGGAGACCCGGGCCACCGAACTCCAGGGGCGCTGGAAGAACACCGAGAAGAACGACACCGAAGACCTCCGGACCGCTCTGCGCGACTACCGGGCGACTCTGGAACAGCTCCTGAACATCTCCGCTGGAACGAGGTAACCATGCTCGCAATCGCCGCCGCCGTCGTGTTCGGCCTTGGATTCCTGCTTGACCTGATCAACACCAGGCTCGGCCCGCTCACCGGGACCGGCTTCCTGCTGCTCGGACTTCTGCTGCTCGCACTGCACCAGGCCGGGATCGGCTCGGCCGGCCCGCGGACCACCACCGGTGGCGGGGGCGGCTGGCGCCGTAGGCGCTAGGCCTTCCGGAGGCGGCCCCGCACCGGGGAGGTCCGTCTCGGGGATGGTCGTCGAAACGGGAAGGGCCCCGTCCATCTTGGGTTCACGCGGACGGGGCCCTTCCCGTTGCTCCGCCCGTCTCCCGTTCGTCCGCCCGCCTCCCGTTCCTCGCTCCCGTTCCTCGGGAGGCCGGGAGCCGGGCAGGCCGGGCGGCGCGGGCGAAGGAGCGGGCGAAGGAGCGGGCGAAGGGACATGCGAAGGACGCGCGAAGCCCCGGCGGTGCCGTCCGGCGTTTCCGGCGGAGACCCGCGCAGGGCATGAGAAAGCCGGCGTCGAGGGCGATGTACGCGCCTCGCGCCGGCGAAGGGGAGGAAGAAGGAAAAGATCGGGGGGCGGCGTACGTGGCCACGTAGCGCCGCCCACGATCCCCGCACGGGTCCGGGCGTCCCGGAGAGGCGGGTTCAGACCTCGAACGACATTCAGACCTTGAACGACATGGTGATGAACGTTCCCGAGGCCCCGGTCTCGAACTTGATGTCGGAGCTGACCATCCGGGCCACCCACAGGCCCATGCCGCTGGTCGCGTGCGGCCCGGGGGGTGTCTCCCCCGGGTTGGGTCCGGGGTCCCACTGACCCTCGTCGTGGATCTCCACGACGAGGGTCCGGCCGACCGTCCACATCCGCAGCACGGCCTTGGCGGTGGTGTGACCGTGGGTGACCGCGTTGGTGGCCACCTCGTTCAGCGCCACCAGGAAGTCGGCGAGGCCCTCTTGGGACATACCGCTCCGCACGGCCTGGGCAGAGGCGAAGTCGCGCACGTCGGGAAGGTCAGGGAGGCAGAAGGCGAGCTCGGCGACAGCGGCTCCGGCCGGGATCATCGGGGAACGGCCGCCACTCGCCGTGAAGCGAGCGGGACGAACACCGTCCTCGTTCACCCGAGATCCGCCTCCCCTGTCCCAGTCCGCCGTTGTCCTCAGCATCCGGGATCCATTCAAACGCACCTTACGCCACGTCCGTTGTCGCCGACTTGGGTGCCCTGTAACGAGCGGTGTATTCAGCATTCGGCGACAAGTTCCTCGCGGAGCTGGTCAAGCACCTTCCGCAGGATACGGGAGACGTGCATCTGGGAGATCCCGAATTCCGCCGCTATCTCGGCCTGGGTCATGTTGCCGAAGAAGCGCAGCAGAAGGATGTTCTTCTCCCGCTCCGGCAGCTTGTCGATCAGCGGCTTGACCGCCTCGCGGTCCACGAGCGTGCCCAGCGCGTCGTCCTCGTCGGGGATGACATCGCCCAGCGCGGCGGCGTCGTCGTCGGCGCCGAGCGGGGCGTCCAGCGACAGGGCGCTGTAGGCGGCGGAGGCGTCGAGGGTGAGCAGGACGTCCTCTTCGGAGATGTTCATCTTCTTGGCCAGCTCGGCGACCGTGGGGGCTCGGCCGAGGTCCTGGCTGAGGTCGGAGACCAGGCGGTTCAGCTCGGCCCTGCGCTCCTGGTAGACGCGGGGGACGCGGATGGCCCAGGTGCGGTCGCGGAAGTGGCGCTTGACCTCACCGGTCATGGTGACCACGGCGTAGCCGCGGAAGGGGTGCCCGAGGGTCGGGTCGAAGCCGTTGATGGCCTTCATCAGCCCCACGTACGCGGCCTGCAGGAGATCCTCCAGCGGCTCGCCGCGGTAGCGGTAGCGGCGGGCGATCTCCATGGCGAGGTGGCGGTGCATCTCGACGATGCGCTCACGCAGACGCTCGGCGCGGTATTCGGAGATCTCAGGCAGGGACATCTCGGCGAGGAGTTCCTCGGCGGTCATGTCGGTGAGTGCGAGTGCCTGAACAGACATTGCTGCTCCCTGGTATTACTGTCGGGCGAGCCGACCACGGAAGCAACATCCGGGCAGACGGCATCGCCTCGACCTGTTTTTCGAGGCGAGGCCCTCTGCTGGACCTCTGGTTCCATTATTGCCCGGAATCCTGGAGTATTACTCGCCCCCAGGTAACAGTAAGGTTGCTAATCGAATGGCACGAGGAGGCCCTGAGTGACGGTGTCGGAGAACGGCGAGAGATCGGCAGCCCTGACTCTCACGTCGGCGCTCGTCAGTGGGATCAACGTGATCCGGGTGACGGGTCTGCTGGACGCGACGACGAGGGATCAGTTCGCCGACTACCTGGCGGCGGAGACCGGCGAGCACGGTCTCGACATGGCGCTGGATCTGAGCGGGGTGACCTTCATGGACTCACGCGCGCTGGGACTCATCGTCCACCACTGGCAGGTCAGCACCACCGCGGGCGCCAAGTTCGCCCTCATCGGAGTGGAGTACGCCAAGACCAAGGTGATGTGGATCACCGGCCTGGCCCAGCGTCTGCCCCTGTACGACACGATCGACGACGCGATCGCCGCCTTCGGCTAGCGGCCGGTCGTCTCGGCCGGCCGGGGACCACCCCGGCCGGCCGAGACGATTAAGTACCGATCACCGAGGGCGGGGCCGCCGGCAGGGGTCTCAGCCCTCTTTGTCCTCTTTCTTCGCCTCGCGGTTGCGCTGGTGCTCCTCGACCAGCAGCTTGGCCAGGTCGGCGACCTTCACCTGGTGGTGCTGCGAGATACGGCGCAGCTCGTCGAAGGCCGCCTCGGCCGAGCAGCCGCTGGACTTCATGATGATGCCCTTGGCCTGGTCGATGATCGCCCGGCCGGCGAGGGCCTCCTGCATCTGGGCCGCGTCGGTGCGGACCTCGTCGTAGTCCCACATGTTGGCGAGGGCCACCCCCACCTGCTCGGCGAGCATCTCGGCCAGCGGCGGGACGTTCCTGGCCGCGAAGACGCCGGGGCGCACCCCGTACATGCCGAGGACCAGGACGGCGTGCTCGATGACGATGGGCATCGCCAGGACCGAGCGGACGCCGCAGCGGACGGCCATGCCGGTGTACGCCGGCCAGCGGGGCTCGCGCAGGACGTCCTGGACGATCACGTGGCGCCCGGTGGCGCGGGCCTCGGACGAGGGGCCCTCGCCGAGTTCCTCCTCGCTGTCGAGGAGCACGATGAGCTCGCTGTGGGAGGCTGAGACGACCATACGCTCCCGGCGCCAGAGCTCGGCGGAGCCGCCCGCGCAACCGGGCACACCGCCCGCGAGGGTGGCCGTGAGCCCGCGCAGCACGCTCTCGGTCGACGTTTCCTCACTGACCCTGCCAAGGACCGCGAGGTCCCGGGCGAGAACGGGGGTGACCATGTCCATCTCGCGACTCCCCTTGTCTGTGTCGCTAACTTAACCACTATCCGACCACGCATCGATTCGACCTACCGGGTGGCGTACCGTCTACGACGGGACCAGCCCACTCCGGCCCCTGACGAGGACGAGCATTGACCGACGCCATTGGCCTTCAGACCCTGGAGCAGGCGCTGAACGCGCTGACCACCAGGGTCTCCTCCCTGCGCGAGGCGAAGTCCGCCTACCCCGCCGACCCCCGGTCCACACTCGACGCGGCGCTCGCGGAGCTCGACACCGCCCGCGAGCTGCTGGACGCCTCGGTGCGCGAGCTGCGCAAGGCGCCCAAACGCTCGGGCGAGCGGGAGAGCGGGTCGCAGCGGGAGCTCAAGCTGCTGCGGCAGGTGTTCCGCACCTTCCCCATCCCGGTGGTGGTGCTGGACGCCTCGGGGGTGGTGCGGCGGATCAGCGCCGAGACCTCCCGGATGCTCGGCAGTCCCGCGGGATACCTGATCGGCCGCTCGTTCCCGCTGTTCGTCGACGTCTCCCGGCGGGCGGCGTTCCGCTCGCACCTGACGGCGGTCCAGCAGGGCGGCCAGACCGCGACCCTCCAGACGCGGCTGGCCCACCAGGGCCGCGCGCACACGGTGCAGCTGGCCGTCACCCGGCTCACGATGCCGGGCGAGCCGCAGGAGATGGTCGCGGTCATGATCCTGCCGCTGGAGGCGCAGGTGGCGGGGCCGCCCCACGGCCCGGCCGACCGCTCGGACGCCACCCTGGTCATGGCCGCGGCGCGCCGGCAGGAGCTGCTGGCCAGGATGACCCGCCTGCTGCTCGACGAGGAGAGCCTGCGCCAGCCGGTGACCGTCACCAGGGCCTCCCGGCTGCTGGCCGCCGAGTGGGCCGACTGGGTGATCGCCGACGTGGTCCGCGACGGCATGCCCAGGCGGGCCTGCGTGCTCGGCCCGAGCGACAAGCCGGTGACCCAGCTGGTCCGCCTCGCCGAGGGGATGAACCCGCTGACCGCGCCGGCCGTCGCGCACGTGCTGACCGGAGGTTCCGGCGTGGTGCACGAGATGCTGGAGGACGACGGGCTGCTCGGCGACGTCCCCGGTGGCCCGCCGCTGCTGCGGGTGATGGGGGCCGCCTCGGTGCTGATCGTGCCGATCGGCGGTGAGGAGGGCGTGCTGGGCTCGCTGACCCTGGTGCGGCTGCGCGACCGCGAGCCGTTCTCGCTGGCCGATCTCGGGCTGATGGAGGAGATCGGCGTCCATCTGGGGCTCGCGCTGCGCGCGCGGCGCAGCTTCCAGACCCGCTCGCGGGCGGCCGACGCACTGCGTACCAGCGTGGTGCCCCGGAGCCTGCCGGACATCCCGGGATTCGAGGCGGCGGCCATCTACAACGCGGGCTCCAGCCCGGTCGGCGCCGAGTTCTACGACGTCTTCCGCGCCGGCGAGGGGTGGGGGTTCGCCCTCGGGGGCGCCGCGGGCAAGGGTGAGGAGGCCGCGTCGGTCAGCGCCATGGTGCGCAACGGCCTGCGCGTGCTCAGCGTCTGGGAGACCGACCCCGGCGAGGTGATGCGCAAGCTGAACCAGGCCCTGACCGCCCAGCACAACGGCATGTTCGTGATGGCGGTGACCGGGTTCATCAAGGCGCGCAAGATCAGGCTGGCCAGCGCGGGGCACCACCCCGCCGCGCTGCTGCTGCCCGACGGCGGGGTGCGGTTCACCGCCGGGGGCGGCGTTCCGCTGGGCATCGCCCCCGAGGCGGAGATGTTCACCGAGGAGGTCACGCTGACCTCCGGCCAGACCCTGGTCTTCTACTCCGACGGCCTGGTGGCCTCGCAGAACGAGCTGGGCGAGTCCTACGGCGAGACCAGGCTGGCGGACGTGCTGGCGCGTTGCGTGGCGCAGTCTCCCGCCGAGATCGTCAAAACCGTGGAGGAGGACCGGCACGCTTTCTCCGGCGGGAGAGTTTGGGATGAGATCGTGATACTCGCCCTCCGTGTCGTATAGCTTGACTAACTCGGTGTGACCCGTCGGTCCCGCCGAGCGACGAGGGGCCGCGCCCGGCGGCGCCCGTGTCCGACGAAGTGGGGCGGGGTATGGGATCGCTTCAGGATCGGCCCTCTTCGGGTCGGGGCGAACCGGGCGAGGGGGCCCGTCCCTCCTTCTCCGGCCTGGCCGGGTCCGGGATGCTCGGATGACCTCCATCCACCAGGCCGCGGTGTACGGCTCCGACGGGCGTTTCCTGGCGATGGCGCTGCCCTTCGTCCGGGACGGGCTGGCCAAGGGCGACCCGGTGATGGTCGCGACCACCTCGGCCAACCTGGAGCTTCTCGGGGGTGCCCTGGGCAGGGACGGCCGACTGGTCGACTACGCGGAGACGGCGTTCCTGGGCCGCCGGACGGTGGAACGTGCCACCGCCTTCCACCGCTACTGGCAGCGGCGCGGCGCCGAGGCCCCGCGCGGCGGGCACGTGCGGATCCTCGCCGAGCCGGTGTGGGCCGGACGCGCGCCCGCCGACGTGCGGGCCTGGCAGCGCATGGAGTCGGGCCTGAACCTGCTGCTGCGCGCCACCAACGTGTGGATGATCTGCCCGTACGACGAGAGGACGGCGGATCCGGGGGTGGTGGCGACCGCGCGGCGTACCCACCCCACGCTCTCCGAGGACGGCGTCTCGATGACGCCCTGCCCCGAGTACGCCGACCCCGCGGCCTTCATCGGCGAGTGCGACTCCTTCCCGCCCCTCGAACCGCCGGGTGACTCGGCCGCCGCGCACGCGGAGACGCTCCACGCCCTGCGGGTGTTCGTCACCGGCCACGCGTCCTTCATGGGGCTGAGCCACGACCGCGCGAAGCTGCTCTCGGTCGCCGCCTGCGAGGTGGCCGCCCTGCTGGGGCCGCCCGTGACGGTGCGGATGTGGGAGCGGCTGGGCGCGATCACCTGTCACGTCGACCGCCGGGGCGGGCGTGTCGCCGATCCGGTCGCCGGCTTCCTCCCGCCGGGTTCGGTGGCCGGCCCAGGCGACGGCCTGTGGATCGCCAGGCAGCTGTGCGACCGCCTCGACATCCACAATGACCGGCGCGGATGCGTGATCCAGCTGCACGTCCCGAGTGCCAGGGCCGAGGAGTCGCGGCAGAGCAGGTCCTATTAGCGAGCTCGGTTCCCTGCCGAGGGTTTGGCTTTGGCGGAGATCGGGGTATGGTTGACCTCATACAGACGTGTGCCTAAGACGCAGGCACCCCTGAAGGAATCACAGGCCTTCCATGCCTAATCTCCTCCCAGAGGTGTGCCGTGAACATTGCATTCGTCTCCTCCGAGGCTCTCTCCTCCACCCAGGACGAGTCCGACCTCGCCGCCCAGCGCGCTCACCTGATGGCAGTCGCCCGTGAGCTCGGCCGCGAGCACAAGGTCACGATCTACAGCCGGAGGAACTCCGACTCGGAGAAGTCCAAGGTCCGCGTGTCGCAGGGCGTCACGCTGGAGAACCTGACCGCCGGGCCCGCGCAGAACCTTCCCGAGGACAGCGTCCTTCCCTACCTGTCCGACCTCGGCGACCAGCTGATGCACCGCTGGGGGCAGGAGCGCCCGGACGTCATCCACGCGCACTCCTGGACCGGCGGGCTGGCCGCGATCGCCGGAGCGAACGGCCTCGACGTGCCGTTCACCCAGACCTTCAGCAGCGAGAACACCCGCGACGCCAAGAAGGTCCGGCTGCAGCGGGCCATCGGGCGCCGGGCCAGCGCGGTGATCGCCGGGTGCGGCGACGAGGAGAGCTCGCTGATCCGGCTGGGCGTGCCGCGCCGCAACATCTCGGTCATCCCGTGCGGCGTCGACGTCGAGCGGTTCCGCCGCCAGGGTCCGGCCGCCGCCCGCGGCACCCGGCCCCGCCTGCTGCACGTCGGCCCGCTCACGGCCGACAAGGGCGTGCACACCGCGATCCGCGCGCTGGAGGGCATCCCCGAGGCCGAGCTGATCATCGCCGGTGGTCCCGCGTCCGTGGACCTGGAGCACGACGCCGACGCGCACCGCATGATGCTGCTGGCCAAGGAGATCGGCGTCGACGACCGGATCACCGTTCTCGGTCACATCCCGCACTCCTCGGTCGCCAAGCTGATGCGCAGCGCCGACGTGGTCGTCTCGCTGCCCAGGGAGGCGCCGGCAGGCGTCGTGGCGCTGGAGGCCATGGCCTGCGGCGTTCCCGTCATCGCCTCCGCGGTGGGAGCCCACCTCGACTCCGTGGTGGACGGGGTGACCGGCCTGCTGGTGCCCGCCGACCGCCCGGCGCAGACCTCCCGCCTGACCCGCGAGCTGCTCGCCGACCCGACCCGTCGCACCGCGCTCGGCTTCGCCGGTGCCGACCGCGCCCGGTCCCGCTACTCGTGGGAGCGGATCAGCCAGGAGCTCGTCCACGTCTACGAGAACGCGCTGTCCGGCTCCGCCCGCTGACCGCGCCCGCCGCGCCGGCCGGCACCGCGGGCCGCGCGGGGAACGCACTCCGAGACCGGGGGTCCTGAGAAGGGCCCCCGGTCTTTCGCGTACGGAACGCGTGGTGACCGGGTCGCGCGGGGCCCCACGACCGAATCGCGTGACACCCGCGACCGGCTCCCGCGACGCCTGGAACCGGGTCGCACGGTCCCGCGACCGGCTTCCGCGACGCCTGGAACCGGGTCGCACGGTCCCGCGACGTCTACGACCGGGTCGCGCGGCGGTGCAGGACGACGCCGAGACCGCTGGCGGCCAGCAGGACGACCCCGGCCACGACCAGGATCACCGCGCCGCCCACGGCCCCGTCCGTCCAGTCCCAGACGGCCTCGGGGACGGCGAGCGTCAGCCCGGCCACGCCACTGACGATCAGCACCCAGGTGCGCCGGCGCCCGTACAGCGCCAGGCAGGCCAGCGCGATCACCGCGGTCAGCCAGTATCCCCAGGCGCCTCCGTCCCACAGGACGGGCCACTGGCCGCCGAAGATCGCGATGGCGGCGCCCATGCCCAGCCCCAGGTCGCGCGGGACGAGCAGCCCGGCGAGGGCGGCCACCAGGATGAGCACGCCCAGCGCGACGTAGGCCAGGCCCCAGCCGGCGCCCTCCTCGGCGGAGGCGTCCATCAGGCCGGTCACCGTGAGCAGGGCGAAACCGCCGCAGGCCAGCAGGCCGATCGCGGTGGGCAGCAGCGCGTAGGCCGCCGCCGCGGCCACCAGCCCGGCCACGCCGGCGACGAGCACCTCCTGGCGGTCGACCGCCACCCCGGCGCACAGGGCCGCCGTGCCCGAGCCCAGCGCGGCGAGCGTGGCGGCGACCCTGCCCTGCACGGCGGCCGTCCTGCCGGTCGCCGACCGCGCCGCCGCGCCGAGCCCCGCGGCCACCGCCAGCAGGAGGAACGTGACCACGGCGAGGACCGTGATCCTCGCCGGCTGGGTCATCCGGTCCCAGCCCAGGCCGACGAAGGCCGCGGCACCGGCCAGGACGAGCCCCCCGCCGACGTACGCGAGGATCTCGCTCCACCTGACCCGGTCTCCCGCTCCCGGCTCGCGCAGCGCCTCGCCGACGGCGAGGGCGACCGGCTCCACCTGCTCGGCGCGGAGCTCACCGGACTCCACCAGCCGGGCCAGCGCCCGTCGTACGGCGTCAACGTCGTCCATGTGCGAAATCGTGGCACAGCCGGGCCGGGAGAGCACCCCCCGAACCCGTGGGACGTATGCGAAAACGGGATACCTCTGTTACTGGAGTGCAATCGTTGCTTTGATGTTCCCATGTCGATTCGTGGCACGTTCCTGGGCGTCCTGGCCGCCTCCCTCGCGTTCTCCTCGCTGACCGCGCCAGGCGCGTCCGCGCAGGCGAGCCCGTCCGCCGCTCCCGGGTGGGGCGCCCCGGTCCTGGTGGAGAACTTCAACGGCACCCGCGTCGACGGCCGCAGGTGGGTCGTCTACCACTCCCCCGGCGCCGAGACCAACCCGCGCACCGGGCGGGCCACGAGCGTGGGCGGCGGCGTCCTGCGGCTCAAGGGCGGGTTCTACGGCGGCAGGGACCTGTCGGGGGGCATCGCGACCCGCAGCGCGCAGCGATACGGGCGCTGGGAGGTGCGGCTGCGGGCCGAGCGCGGCGCGGGCTACACCCCGGTGGCGCTGCTCTGGCCGTCCGACCAGGGCGGCGGGGAGTACGCGGAGGTCGACTTCGCCGAGATCATCGACCCGAGCCGCAGGTCGGGCGGGATCTTCGTGCACCGCGGCGACCGGCCCCAGGCCCAGCGGCAGATGCGGGCCGACTTCACCCGGTGGCACACGGTCGCGGTCGACTGGCTGCCGGGACGGCTGACGTTCTGGCTGGACGGCAGGAAGGTGTGGGACTACCGGGGGCCGAACGTACCGAGGAGCCGCTCCATGCACCTGACGCTCCAGAACGACGTGACGTGCAACGAGTGGTCGCCGTGCCGCAACCGCTCCACTCCCCCGACGGTCAGCATGTACGTGGACTGGGTGAAGGTCTACCGGGCCCCCGTCCGAGCCACCGCCTGAGCCACCGCCTGAGCCACCGTCTGAGCCACCGTCTGAGCCACCGCCTGAGCCGCCGTCTGGCGGGAGCCGGTGGGGCCGGCGGGTGTCAGAGCAGGTGGGCCGCCTTGAGGGCGAGGTGGATGAGCAGGCGGTCCTCGCCGTCGGCCAGGTTCCTGCCGGTGAGCCGTTCCGCCTTGGCCAGCCGGTAGTAGAGCGTCTGGCGGTGCACGCCGAGCGCGCCGGCGGTCTCCTGGACGTGGCCGGCGCGGTCGAGGTAGCCCTCCACGGTCCTGGCCAGCTCCGGGTCCTCGGCCAGCCCGGCGATCTCCTCCGCCAGCTCCCGCAGCCCCGCAGGGGACATCCGGGCGAGCAGCCGGTAGACGCCCAGCCCCGGCCAGGTGGCGACGGGGGCCAGCGCGGGCACCCGGCCGGCGACGCCGAGCGCGTGCACGGCCTCCCGCCAGCTTCGCCAGGCCTGCGCGGGTTCTTCCCTGGGGGCGCCGACGCCCACCACCGTCGCGTACATGCCCTGGATCCGGTCGGCCAGCTCCTCCGCCTGGCCCGCCGGGACCAGGAGGGCGACCAGCGGCTCGCCCCGTACCGGGAACGCGGGGTCGGCGAGCACGGCGCGCGGGAGCGTCCACAGGGCGGCGACCCGGTCCGGGGAGGTGCGGGCGGCGATCGCCGCCACCGGGCCGCGCACGTCCTCCAGCCGCGACAGCGCCCGGGAGCGCTCCTCGGCGTCGGAGGAGAACAGCTCCCGCAGGTTCGCGCCCAGGTCCTGGCGGCTGCGGGCCTCCTGCGCCAGGGCGGTGGCGGCCCGGGAGACCAGGTCGCCGACCGAGGCGAGGGCGTCGTCGCCGAGCGTGCCGTCGTCGAGGAGCCACAGGTAGCCGTAGGTCACCTCGTGGTGCCGCAGCGGCACGCACACCCGCGCGAGCACGCCCAGGTCGGCGTCGGCGGGGATGCGGACCGGCCCGCGGGCCCCGGCGATGCCGTACCCCTCGAAGTAGGCGCGCACCTGGTCCGTCGCGCGGCGCCGCAGGATGGACTCCTGGCGCACCACGTCGATGTCGCCGCTCTGCGCGGCGTAGGCCAGGAGCTGGAAGGCCCGGTCCTCCAGGGTGGCCGAGGCGCCCAGCCTGGCGGCGATCTCGTCTACCGTCTCCTGCAACACCTCACCATTGTCGTACATATGTATGAACGCCCCACCCGTTGATCGTGGCAGATGCACATGATGGCCGCGCGAGCCGAGGTTTTAGGCTGAGAACATGCTCGGTTCTCTCCTTCTCGGCGCATCCCGGTTGCCGCTGGTACGGCGCACGGTCTCCGGCGTGCCGCTGACGCGCAAGGTCGTCGATCGCTTCGTCGCGGGCGAGACGCCCCAGGAGGCGGTCGAGGCGATCCGCGGGCTCGCCGCCGCCGGCCTGGCCGTCACCGTCGACCACCTGGGTGAGGAGACGCGGGACTCCGCCGCCGCCGCCCAGACGGCCGGGGCGTACGTCACGCTGCTCGACGCGCTGGACGGGCTGGGGCTCGGGGACCGGGCCGAGGTGTCGGTGAAGCTCTCCGCGGTCGGCCAGGCGCTCGGCGCCGACGGCGACAAGATCGCTCTGGAGAACGCGCTGCAGATCTGCGAGGCGGCCGCTGCCTCCGGGGCGAGCGTGACCCTCGACATGGAGGACCACACCACGGTCGACTCGACGCTCGCGACCCTGCGGGCGCTGCGCGAGGACTTCCCCTCCACCGGTGTCGCCGTGCAGTCCTACCTCTTCCGCAGCGAGGCCGACTGCCGTGACCTGGCGTACGGGGGGTCGCGGGTGCGCCTGGTCAAGGGCGCCTACGCCGAGCCCGCCTCGGTGGCGCACCAGAACAAGAACGAGGTCGACAAGGCCTACGTGCGCTGCCTGCGCATCCTCATGTCGGGCGCGGGCTACCCGATGGTGGCGACGCACGACGACCGGCTGATCGCGATCACCGAGACGCTCGCCGACCGGTTCGCCAGGTCCCAGGGCGAGTACGAGTACCAGATGCTCTACGGGATCAGGGCCGACAAGCAGCAGGCCCTGGCGGGAGCGGGTCACACCGTGCGCGTCTACATCCCGTACGGGGACGACTGGTACGGCTACTTCATGCGCCGGCTGGCCGAGCGCCCGGCGAACGTCGCCTTCTTTCTTCGTGCCTTTGGAGGCAAGTAATGGATGCCATCTCCACCGTTCCCGCCCCGTCCAACGAGCCGGTGCTCGGCTACGCGCCCGGCAGCGCCGAGCGCGCGGCGCTGGAGAACCGCGTCAAGGAGCTGGCCGGGGCCCAGCTCGACCTGACGATGACGATCGGCGGCGAGCAGCGGATGGGCGGCGGCGCCTCGATCGAGGTGGTCCAGCCGCACAACCACGCCTCGGTGCTGGGTCGCACGGCGGACGCGAACGCCGACGACGTGCGCTCGGCGATCGACGCGGCGCTGGGGGCGGCGCCCGCGTGGCGCGCCATGCCGTTCGACGAGCGGGCCGCGATCTTCCTGCGTGCCGCGGACCTGCTGGCCGGCCCGTACCGGCAGACGCTGAACGGCGCGACGATCCTGGGCCAGTCCAAGTCCGCGCAGCAGGCGGAGATCGACGCCGCCTGTGAGCTGATCGACTTCCTGCGCTTCAACGTGGACTTCGCGCGCCGGCTGCTCAGCGACCAGCCGGTCTCCTCGCCCGGCGTGTGGAACCGGATGGAGTACCGGCCGCTGGAGGGCTTCGTCCTGGCGATCACGCCGTTCAACTTCACCGCCATCGCCGCGAACCTGCCGTCGGCGCCGGCCCTGATGGGCAACGTCGTCGTCTGGAAGCCCTCCCCCACCCAGCAGTTCTCCGCGCACTTCACCATGCGCCTGCTGGAGGAGGCGGGGCTGCCGCCGGGCGTCATCAACATGGTGACCGGCAACGGCGCGGCCGTCTCCGAGGTCGCGACGACCCACCCGGAGCTGGCGGCCATCCACTTCACCGGCTCCACGCCGACCTTCCAGCACCTGTGGTCCACGGTCGGCGCCAACATCGCCTCGTACCGGTCCTACCCGCGCCTGGTCGGTGAGACCGGCGGCAAGGACTTCGTGCTCGCCCACCCCTCGGCCGACCCCGCGGCGCTCACCACCGCGCTGGTCCGCGGCGCGTTCGAGTACCAGGGGCAGAAGTGCTCGGCCGCCTCCCGCGCGTACGTGCCGCGCTCGGTCTGGTCGGTGATCCGCGACGAGCTCGTGGGCACCGCCGAGTCGCTCACCGTCGGGGACGTGGCCGCGGACCTGTCGACCTTCATGGGCGCGGTCATCGACGAGCGGGCGTTCGCCAAGAACAGGGCCGCGATCGACCGGGCCCGCTCGCTCGACTCGATCAACGTGCTGACCGGCTCGTACGACGACTCGACCGGCTACTTCGTGCGGCCGACCATCCTGGAGTCCGCCGACCCCACCGACGAGATCTTCGTCAAGGAGTACTTCGGGCCGATCCTCGGCGTGCACGTCTACGACGACGCGGACTTCGACACGGTCCTGGACCAGATGGAGAGCGTCTCGCCGTACGCGCTGACCGGCTCGATCATCGCCAGGGACCGCTACGCGATCACCTCTGCGTCGGAGCGGCTGCGCTTCGCGGCGGGCAACTTCTACATCAACGACAAGCCGACCGGCGCGGTCGTCGGCCAGCAGCCCTTCGGCGGGGGCCGCGCGTCGGGAACCAACGACAAGGCCGGGTCGATCCTCAACCTGACCCGCTGGGTCAGCGCCCGGACCATCAAGGAGACCTTCGTGCCCCCGATTGTCGGGGGACCATATAGGGGTGACGTCCCGCAGAGCGGGTGGCAGCAGCCCAGCCTGAAGTCACTGGGCTTCCCCGAGTAATCCCTCCTCACGGCAAAGCGATGCCCGGGTCTCGAATCGAAGGCTCGGGCATCGGCGTCGTTCTATCCGCAGCGCTCTCGGTGACCCATCGGATCGCCACCGCCTGAGCGTCTCGCATCAAAGCTCTTCGGGTACGGCGGGCAGGCGGTTGCGCGCCCTCCGGGCAAACACGGGCACCCCGGCGCGCTCCAGCGCATGGGTGATGTCCACTCCGGTCATGGGCGGGCGCCGCTTGCCCGCCGCCATTCTGACCAGGGCCGCGACCACCTCGTGAGGGCTCTGCGCCAGCAGCGAGCACAGATAGGTGTCAGGATCGGTGACGGTCAACTCGTAGGGACTCAAGGTCGCGGCAGGGAAGTCGGCGAGATTCCAGGTGATCAAGGTCTGGGCGCGGCCGGCGATAGCGGCCGCCATGTGGTGACGATCGTCGGGGTCAGAGCGAGCATCAGATCCATCAGCGAGAACGGGAACAGCACGTTGGTGTCAACGAAGACCCGCACCATCGGCATACTCCCGGGAGGTCAGTAGGGCAGATCCGCCTCTTCGACGACATCCATGATCCTGCGACGGCCTTCCGCGCGCTGTTCGCGACGAGCCTGGAACTCCAGAACATCCGCGAGGCGAACCAGGCGATGACGGCTGTCCGGCAGATACTGAGAGGGGATCTCACCCTCGTCGAGCAGACGTGCGACGAAGGGACGTGACAGCCCAAGCAGTTCGGCGGCCTCGTTCGGAGTCAGCCGAGTCTCTACCGGCAGGGCCAGGACGGCGTTGCCCTTCGCGAGGTCGTGCGCTGCCGCCACCAGGAGGCTCACCAGCGACTGGGGCAGCTCGATGTCAGTACCGTCGGGTCCTCGCAGCACCAGCAACGCCTTCGTGGCGGCCGCAGTCGCCTCCAGGTGAGCAAGCAGCTTACGATCACCGCTATCTGCCTCGACACGTGTCGCACTGGCCAGAACACCGGTGCGGGGCATGGCCACCTCCACCTCAAGCGATATCTGAAATAAGTGTAACCCGGTGTGGCCGGAAACTCCACCGCCGGAGCCAGGTGCACGACATCGCTACATAACCGCGCGTCCGCGGCCTTTGCCCGGTGGATGCCGCCGCCCCCCGATTATCGCTGGACCATACAGGGATAAATTCCCCAGACCGGTTGGCAGCACCCCATCTCGAAAGCTCGGCATCCGCACGGCAGCGGCGCATATCCCGCGGATGAACAGCGACGCCCGGGTCGCGCGTTCGAGACCCGGGCGTCGCTCGTCACTGACGTCAGACCAGAAGTCGTCCGGCGAGTTCACGCCACTGGCGCAGGGGCGGGGTCCGTGGTGTGGACGTGACGACGAAGAGGCTCACGTGGTCGGCTCCGGCCTCCAGGTGCTCCTCGACGCGGCGTGCGATGAAATCGGCGGGCCCGCGGCTCACCAGCGCGTCGACAAGCCGGTCGTCGAGGGAGTCGACGCCCTCGAACCCCAGGTCCTGCAGCAGTGCGCGGCGGTTGGGCAGGAGCGCGGCTGCGTAGGAGCGGGCCAGGCCTGCGGTGGCGGAGCGGTCCGGGTCCAGGACGACGAGCTGGGTGACGGCCAGTAGCGCGTCCGGACCGAGCAGGACCCTGGCGATCCTGGTGTGCTCGACCGGCATGCCGAGCGGGTGCGCCCCCAGGCTCGCTCGCGGGCGAGGGCGAGCAGATCCGGACCCAGCGCGGCGAGCACTCGGCGCGGGGTGACCTGCGACTCGGGCGGGCCGAACGGAGCGGCGTCCATCGCGTCCAGGTAGCCGCGCATGGTCTCCGGCGGAGGCCGAAGCGGTGGCCACGGACGTCTTCGGCGAGGTGCTCACTCTCGTCGGGGCACAGACCAGACGCCACCACACCGCCGCGACGAGTGACGACGTCCGAATCTTGAATCCGAGATCCGGATGTCGTCCGTTGGCGAGGCGGCGCCCGTTTGCCGGTGTGACCCAATCGCTCGCCGCCGGGTCCCATCGAGAGAATGGCCCGGACTTTAGCTGGTATTCCGGCCAAAGAGGTACCATGGACTCCATGGAGATCATCCCGATCAGTGAAGCGAAGGACCGGCTGACCGAGTTGGCCGACCGGGCCGCTCGTGAGCACGATCACTTCACGCTCACCCGGAACGGGCGGCCTCATGCCGTCATCGTGTCCGTGGCCGAGTGGGAGTCCCTGCAGGAGACGCTGGAGATCCTCGCTGACCCTGAGATGCGGGCCGACCTGGTCGAGGCCGCTGCCGCCGAGGCCCGCGGCGACGTGACCACCGAGGAGGAGATGGCCGCCATCATGGCGGCCCGCCTCGGCAAGGCGAGCGCGTGAGCGACCGATACACCGTCCTCCTGGATCCGCCTGCCCGCCGCGCGCTCGCCTCGGGCCTGCCCGAGACCGTGGCGGCCGCAGCCTGGGAGTTGATCACCGGTGCCATCGCACGCGAGCCGTGGCGTGTTGGCAAACCCCTCCAAGAGCCGTACGAGGGACTGCACGTCGCCCGGCGCGGAACGTATCGCGTGGTCTACCGCATCGACGAGGACAAGCACACCGTGACGATCCAGACGATCAAACACCGCCGAGACGCCTACCACCCATAACAGCTGATGGGCCGCACTCGTCGTGCGGTGACCGCCGTCCCGCCGATTGTCAAGGGGCCATACAGGGGCGACATTCCGCAGTCCGGATGGCAGCAGCCCGGCCTCAATCAGCTCGGCTTTCCCGAATAAGCCGGAAAAACCATGACGCCTGGGCTTCATACGCGACGTCCAGGCGTCATTCGTTTCCGGCTACAGCCAGGGTGTCGATCTCAACCACGACGTGCCGCCGTTCGCATCCAGCCGGTACCAGCCCGGCCCGTACGCCGCCCGTAGCGGCACCGGCTCGTGCACGGGTCCTCCCCCGGCCCGAGCAGCGGCCCCAGCTTCCGCGCTCACCCGGTCGCTGGTGCCTCTCATGGCTATGCCTGTCCGGCTGCGGCCGGATTCCGGCGGCGGTTTCGCCGTCATCGCGACCTTGACCGACGCGGTGATGCTCGGATCGGTCCTGACGGCGCCGTCGTATCCCGAACCGCTGACGTGCCGCTTGGCCGTCGACCCCGCAGCGGCCGGCGCTTGCGGCCGGGTGCCCATCGGCACCGAAACCGATCGGCCGAACCGGCTTGTGATCACTGTGAGGAGTCCGAGGCCGCGAGCGGACGGGCAAGGACCGCCGAGCCCTCATGAACGTAGTCCGGCAGGGGACGCGCCCGGCCGTCGAGGTGCCACTGCTCCAGGGCCCCGAAATAGACACCGAACAGGTAGGCGCGGACGGTGACGCGTGCCCGTGTCGGGGTGACGCCCTTGGACAGCAGCGCGGGCACAAGGCGCTCTGCGAGATCGTCCAGGGCGGTGTACACGGCCTCCCGTACCGCCGGCTCCTCCAGCACGTAACGCATGCCGCGCCAAGGGGTGTACGCCGCCTCCTCGCCGGACGGCGCCGCGGCCGCGTACACGCTCGCGACGATCCGCCGAAGCGTGCCTGGAAGATCATCCAGGTCGAGTTGCTCCTCCAGCAGGTCATGGCCAACGGCCGCGTGGGTGTCGGTGGTGAACAGACCTTCCTTGGTACCGAAGTAACGGTAGAAGGTGCGGGGCGACACCCCGGCGGCAGCTGCCACCTGCTCGACGGTCACCGCACCGTAGCCGTGTTCGTCGAACAGGTCGATCGCGGTTTCGATGATGTGGTGCATCGCGGCCAGCCGGTTGCGCTGGCGAAGGGTCAGAGGCACCGCCCAAGCGTACCGCAAATATGACTCATACCCGCCATATGGCAGTGCATGCCATCTTGACACCAAATGCCATTAGTTGCAGGATGGGGCCGTCCACCACCAGGCAGCGAGCCGCCGTCCCCGCCTCGCCCCCCGGCTACCGAACGGCACCGGTCCGGCACCCGTCCCCCGCCGGCGCGGTCGTCTCCCCGCGCGGCATCCGAACTTCACCGTACGAACGCGGTGGCCCGCCCCGCCCGGATGCGGACACCGTCCGAGGAATTGAGGATGACAATGCCCGCCCACGCCCTCGCAGGGCACCAGGTCCTCGCCACCGCCCCGCCAGCCGCTTTGCCGGCCCTCACCTGTGCCCTAGCGGTCGGCGGCCCGTCACCGATCGCGCATCCCCCTCGTCGCCACCGGCGTAGCGAACATGGCCCCGGTCCGGCAGGGCTGAACCGGTGATCGACGTTCGCATCGCACGCCGTCGCATCGCGGGGCGGGCGAGGTGAGAGTCCTGGAAACGGTGCTGGTGGTCGCCGACCTGCTGGCCTTCCTCGCCCTGGTGATCCCGATGCCGCCCGCACTGCGCCGGCTCCGGCAGGTGGCACCTGCCACGCCCGCGGCAGCGGCGGCGGCACAGGCGTTGCTGGAAGGGCCGCGCTGGCAGTTGATCCCGGCCTACGCGCTGGCGGCGGCCATCACCGCGGTGTGTCTTCTCGGTGTCCTCGCACCGGCACGCCGACCGGTCCGGCGCCCACGGCTTCGGCGGTTCGCCACCGCCGCAACCGCGGTACTGGGCGTGATGGGGCTGGTCGCCTCGACGGCGCTACCGGTCCTGTTGCCCGTGTTCTCCTTCGCACCGCCCACCGGCCCTTACCGGATCGGCACCGTGACCCATCACTGGACCGATCGCGGGCGTCCCGACGTCCTCGCCGCGGATCCACGTGCCCGCCGCGGGCTGATGGTGCAGATCTGGTATCCCGCGGACGGCGCACCGTCCGCTCCCCGGGCCGCCTACGTGCAGGACGACGACGTCTTCGTGGCCATGGCGCGCCTGGCGCGGGTGCCGGACTTCACCTTCGGACATCTGCGTCACGTGACGACGAACGCCGTCGCGTCCGCCCCCGTGGCCGCAGAACGGTCCCGCTATCCGGTGTTGGTCTTTCTGGAGGGGGCGATGGGCTTTCGCCAGATGAACACCTTCCAGATCGAGCACCTGGTCTCCCACGGCTACGTCGTCGCGGCCGTCGATCATCCGTACGCCGCCGCCTCGGTGCGTTTTCCCGACGGGCGCCGTACCGCCGGGCTGCCCGCAGACCGGCTCAGGGCTCTGATCGACCGGAGCTTCGAGCTGGCCGACGAGCGGACCGGCGAGGCTCCGGCACTCAACAGCCGCGTGCTCGACGGCGGCCTCGTCCCCTACCTCGCGCGCGACGTCACCTTCACCCTGGACCACCTGGCCGCCCTGGACGGGGCGGATCCGGCCGGCGTCCTGACCGGGCGGCTGGACCTGCGCAGCATCGGCGCCTTCGGCATCTCGCTGGGCGGCATCGTCACCGGTGAGGCCTGCAGGGCGGAGCCGCGCCTGCGCGCCTGCCTAATGATGGACACCCGCATGACCCCAGGCGTGGTGCGCGAGGGCCTGGACCAGCCGAGCATGTGGATCACCCGGGACGCCGCCACCATGCGGCGGGAGGGCTGGTCCGCCGACGACATCGACCAGCATCAGAGCAGCATGCGGGCGGTCTTCGACAAGCGGCCCGCGGACGGCTACTTCGTGCGCGTACCCGGCATGTTCCACGCCGACTTCACCGACATCTCCTCCTGGTCACCGGTGCTGTCCCGTTTCGGGCTCACCGGCTCGGTCCCCGCGGAGCGGGCGCACGCCATCCTCAACGCCTACAGCCTGGCGTTCTTCGACCGGCATCTGAGAGACCTCCCGGCACCTCTGCTGGACGGCCCCGCGCCAGGTTGTCCGGACGTACTGCTCGAGACACGCCGGCCCTGAAAATGCCTCGCCTTTCGCGAGAACACCACGAAAATGCCCCTGACGATGACAAGAGGGAAACGATGGCAGCCACGCCGGACCACCCGAGATCGGGCATCCTTGGCCGACTGTACGCGGTCAAACGGTGGATGTACCGCGGCGGCCGCCCCCATCTGGCGGCACGGGCGCTGAACCACCTGGCCGCCCTGCAGTACTCGACCGGACTGCTCGCGCCCCGCCGGGCGGTCACACTCGAGGTACGCGGCCGCTCCAGCGGCCGGACGATCGCGGTCCCGGTGGTGGTGGCCGACCACGAAGACCAGGAGTATCTCGTGTCCATGCTCGGCAACGACGCCAACTGGGTCCGCAACGTCCGCGCCGCCGACGGCCGGGCGGTCCTGCACCGAGACCGACGCCGACCGATCGTACTCCAGGAGGTCCATCCCGGTGCGCGTGCCCCGATCCTGCGCCGTTACCTGGCGTTGGCACCCGGCGCCCGGCCACACCTGCCGGTCACCCGAGATTCCTCGCTGGAGGCTTTCGCGGCGATCGCCGAAGCACATCCCGTCTTCCGGATCGGCTCATCGCGCACGGCCGGACACGCCTGACCCGCTCACCCGCCTCGACGCGGTATGACGGGACTCGGAGTGCGGCGAAACAAAAACATACGACGGCACGACAGGTCGGCACCCACCGGATCACGTAGGAGCCGGCCCGGCGTCATGCCCGCGACAGGGGTATGCCGTCCGGGAACGAGAGATCCGCGGAGGCGGTCGTGCCTCCGGTCGACCACCGCTACCCGCACATGGGCTGACGTTCCGCGGCCCGGCTGGGAGCAGCCTGATCTCAGGAGGTCCGGCTCTTCCGAACAGGCCGTGAAAAACGGTGAGGCCCGGGTTTCGCGTGCGAAACCCGGGCCTCGGCCGTTTCCGTCGTTTTCGGCTACCGCCAGGACATCGACCCCATCCGCGATGTGCCGCCGCCCGCGTCCGGCCGGTACCGGCCCGGCCCGCACGCCGCCCGCGGCGATACCCCGGCGGTGCGGGCCGGCGCCGGGCCGCACCGCCGGCCGCCGGGCGGGACTACACCGGGCAGGCGAGCGTGCTGGTGGCGCAGCAGCCGATGCTGATGAAATGCTCCGTCCGCGGCTCGCGGCCGCCGACCAGCTCGTCCAGGCTGATCTCCCCGGCCGGGTGGGCCAGGTCGGCGGTGCGGGCCTGCGGGTTCTTCCACTGACGGATCAGCTCGTTGTCGGACATCACATGTCTCCTTGGTCAAGATTCGTTGTACGTGGGATGCGGGGGCCGGTCCGGTACGAGGACCGGGCCGGCCGCCCATGGTGACCGTTGGTGGTCGTGTCCGGCGGTCCGTCGCGGCTCTCGTGGCAGAGGTCCGCGGTGCGGCGCCCGGCACGGTCTCGGGTCGGATGCTCCGGGTCTCTCAGCAGAGGTCCACGGTGCAGCACTTGTGCGAGATCACCGGAGGCCAGGTCTCCTGCGGCATGCCACCGACGACGCGCGCGAGGTGCTCGTCAAGGTCGATCTCGCCGGCGGGGTGCACGATCCCCTCGGTGCGGGCCCGGGGGTTCTTCCACTGACGGATCAGCTCGTCGTCGGACATCTCGCGCCTCCTTGGTGCATGCGGCCGCGGGTCAGCAGTAGGCCCCGGTGGGGCAGCAGCCCCAGGAGGCGATCCCTTCGGTGGCGGGCTCACGGCCGCCGATCAGCTCGTCCAGGCTGATCTCCCCGGCCGGGTGGGCCAGGTCGGCGGTGCGGGCCTGCGGGTTCTTCCACTGACGGATCAGCTCGTTGTCGGACATCTCATGACTCCTTGGTGTAGGCCGCCGGGGATCAGCAGTAGGCGCCGGTGGGGCAGCAGCCCAGGGAGAAGAAGTACTCGGTCACCGGCGGCTGGCCGCCGACCACGCGGGCGTCGTCCAGGGTGATTTCCCCGGCCGGGTGGGCCAGGTCGGCGGTGCGGGCCTGCGGGTTCTTCCACTGACGGATCAGCTCGTTGCCGGACATGACGTCACTCCTTGGTGAGATCGGTGAGATTGGTGAGATTGGTGAGATTCGATGCTTCGGGAAGCGCCGGCCGAACCGGCGCGAAGGTGGGCCGAGACCCCTCCGCGGTGGAGTGGA
The DNA here is from genome assembly GCF_051918855.1 of Streptosporangium sp. H16. Classification (NCBI taxonomy): domain Bacteria; kingdom Bacillati; phylum Actinomycetota; class Actinomycetes; order Streptosporangiales; family Streptosporangiaceae; genus Streptosporangium; species Streptosporangium sp. H16. The sequence continues at coordinate 665,002 of NZ_JBPXMD010000001.1, read as the reverse complement.
TCAGAAGTCGCCGCCGCACCACATGCCGGTGGGGCAGCAGCCGTAGGAGATGATGTACTCGGTCCGCGGCTCGCGGCCGCCGACCACGCGGGCGTCGTCCAGGGTGATCTCCCCGGCCGGGTGGGCCAGGTCGGCGGTGCGGGCCTGCGGGTTCTTCCACTGACGGATCAGCTCGTTGCCGGACATGACGTACTCTCCTTCTGGATTGAGATTTCGTGGATCGGAATCGGAATCGGTTCATGGGGCGTGCCGGCGGGACCCGGCGCGCCTCACGCGTTCAGTGCCCCGGCTCGTTGCCGGGGCGCCGCGTCGTGAGCGAACAGCTCTCGGTAGGTCCCCTCTCGTGCGATGAGGTCCTCGTGCGTGCCCCGCTCGACGATGCGGCCGCGGTCGAGCACGAGGATGTTGTGGGCGTCGCGGATCGCGCTCAGCCGGTGTGAGATGACGATCCGCGTGACCTCGAGCCCGGACAGCGCCGCGTCGACGCGGCGTTCGGTCTCGGGGTCGAGGTGGCTGGTGGCCTCGTCCAGGATGAGCAGGCGAGGCTTGTGGACGAGGGCGCGGGCCAGGGCGACCCGCTGGCGCTGCCCGGCCGACAGCGCGGCACCGGCCTCGCCGACGAGGGTGCCGTACTTCATGGGCATGGCGCCCACGTCGTCGTGCAGGCCGGCGATGCGGGCGGCGCGCACCACCTCCTCCTCGGTGGCGTCCTCGCGACCGAGTGTGAGGTTGTCCATGATCGTGCCGTTGAACAGGTTGAGGTCCTGCAGGACGGCCCCGCAGCGGGAGCGCAGGTCGTGGACGTCGAGGTCGTCCAGTTCGTACCCGTCGTGGCGCACCGTACCGGCGGTGGGGCGCAGCAGGCCGAGGACCAGCAGGGCGATGGTGCTCTTGCCGGAGCCGGTGCGGCCGACGATGCCGAGCTTGGTACCGGGCGGGACGGTGAAGGTGAGGTCCTCGAGCACCGGCGGGGCGTCGGCCTGGTAGTGGAAGACCAGGTCCTCGACCTCGATGCCGCTGGCGGTGTGCGCGGGCAGGCGCACGGGGCCGGTGGGTTCCTCATCCGCGTCGACGATGTCGTAGACCCGCTCGATCTGGCTTCGCAGCATCGGGTAGCTCTGGCCCGCGCTGGCCAGCCCCTGAAGGGGGGCGAGCACTGCGAGGGCGACGGTGCTGGCGGCGAGCGCGGTGCCGATCGTCATCCCGCCGTTCAGGACGAGCGCGAGCCCGGTCAGCAGCAGGAGCAGCGGGGCGGCGATGGTGAGGGCCTGGTGGAAGGCCTCCAGGCCGGCGGTGATCCGGCCGCGGACGACCAGGGCGTCGCGATACGTGTCGAACAGCCGCACCCAGTGCCGCTCGGCCCGTCCCTCGACGCCGTTGGCCTTGACCGGGACCACGGCCTCCAGGGTCTCGGTGAGGTAGCTCTGCTCCTCGGCCTTGGCCGACAGCTCCCGCTGGTAAACGGCCGCGACCCGCGGGGAGACCCGTACGACCAGCAGCACGTGGGCGGCGCCCAGGGCGAGGACGACGGGCACGTAGCCGGGAGCGAGCACGGCCAGGCCGATCAGGTAGCCCACCAGGAGCGCGGCGTCCAGCACGAGGATCAGCAGCCGTTGTGTGACGGTCTCGCGCGTGGTGGAGACGCTGCCGAGCCGGGCGAGCAGGTCTCCCCTGCGGCGCTGGATGAAGAACGACAGCGGCAGCCGCAGCATGTGGCGGATGAGCTGCCGTCCCAGGGTCGCCTCGGCGCGGATGCGCAGGGTGAGCACCGCCATCTCTCTCAGCAGGGTCGTCAGCCCGGCCAGGACGGTGGTGCCGAGCACCACCACGGCGAAGAGCGGCAGGATGTCCGTCCGCCGGTCGGGGGCGAAGGTGTCGACGACCTGCTGGGTGGCGAGCGGCAGCACCAGGGCCAGCAGCTTCAGCACGGTCGCGCAGGCCAGTACGGCGGCGAGCAGGCTCCGGCTGCCGGGCATCGCCACGAAGTCGCGCAGATAGCGAAGCATCAGCCACTCCCGCATGGGAGTGCGCCGCCGGACGAACTCGGGGCCGGGCGACAGGTGGATCAGCACGCCGCCGAAGCGCCGGTCGAAGTCCTTCGTGCTCTGCCACTGGCGGCCGCCGCCCGGGTCGGCCAGGCGGACGCGCCGAGCGCCCGCCTTCTCCACGACGACGAAGTGGTGGTCGGCCAGGTAGGCGATGGCCGGCTGGTCCAGGGGGCCGAGGCGCTCCATCCGCTCGGTCCGCGCGTGCAGGCCCATGCGGGGGGCCGCGGCGATCAGGTGGGCGGCGGACACGCCGTCGCGTCCGATGCCGAGCATTTCCCGGCATTCGGCGACCCGGGTGTCCCTGCCGTGGAAGCTGGCGATCATGGCCAGGCAGGCCGCGGCGCATTCGGTGGAGGTGAGCTGGTGTCGCAGCGGGACCCTGCCCATCAGCACTCACTCCCGATGGGCGCGTCGAGCAGCAGCACGGACGGGACGCGCTCGGGCCGGGCGAGCCGGAGCAGGCCGTACCCGATGCCGGCCAGCCCGTTCATCAGGCCGGGGGTGGGGGCGGCGCCGGGTGCGCCCCAGCGGGGGCCGCGGCGGGCCAGGTCGTCGAGGAGGTGGGTCGTGCGGGCCGTCAGCAGCTCCGCCGCCTCCGGCCGGTGGCGCGACTGGATGAGCAGTTCGAGGTTGCCCAGCTCGCCGTGGCAGAGGCTGTGGTTGGCCATCGGCCCGCGCTCCAGCTCGGCGGCGAGCGCGCGGTCGAGATCCTCGGACGCCGGGCCGCCCACGCGCGACAGGCCGATGCCGGGTGCTCCGTGGCACCAGGCGTGGAGCATGTCGTCGCCGCCCTGCCCCTGCCGGTAGTCGGGCCAGCCCCGCAGGTCCGGCCGGTAGTGCTCGCTCTCGTAGGCGAAGGCGGCCAGGGCGGTGTCACGGGCGCGCGGATCACCGCCCGCCTCGGCGTAGCGGCGCAGCGCCCAGCCGATGCCGCCGGCGCCGTGGGAGAAGCCGGTCAGCGGCCGGTCGTCGCTCATGGGCGTGTGCCAGGCCACTCCGGCCCCGGTGGGGGCCGCGGTGGCCAGCAGGCGTTCGGCGCACGCCTCCGCGGCACGCCAGGCCGCGGGTGACCCGGTGGCCCGGTGAATCGCGAGCATCGTGGCCAGGGTGCCGGCGCTGCCGACGATGACGTCCAGCGCCTCGTCCTGGCCGGCCGCCTTGGCGCACGACTCGACCAGGTTCTCCACCGGCCGCGCCAGCCGCGCGTCGTCCAGCAGGGCGGCCAGGTGGATCAGGGTGTACGCGACTCCGCCGAGGCCGGTGAAGGCGCCCATGACGCCCTCCTGCGGCGGGTCCTCGGCCAGCCTCGCGAGCGGAGTGACCGCGCGCCGTGCCAGGTCGGCGTACCGCTCCTCACCTGTGACGGCGGCGCACTGCGCCAGGAACAGCGCCACGCCGGGGTAGCCGCCGTACAGGTCCCAGCTCAGCGGCTGCGACCTCCAGTACTTCTCCTCGACCAGCTCCAGCCCGAGCCAGTTGACGCGCCCGCCGGGTCCGGAGAAACAGGTGTGGCGGTCGATGAGGTCGGCGACGTCCCGGGCGGCGGCGATCAGCCGGGCCTCGTCCGGCGGGACGGCCGCGGAGGCGGGGGCGGCGGGCGTCGTGCCGACGGCGAGAGCGGCGAGCCCGGAGCGGTCCCGGGTGACCATGGACGCCCGGATGACCCATTCCTGGCGGGCGCGGTCGGCCCGGCCCATGCCGAGGACCTTGCGGACGGCGCGGCTCAGGCTGGGCTCGGGCAGGATGTCCGGGATCCGGACGCCGCCGGAGGTCCACAGGTCGCGGCTGCCGGGCCGGGTGGTGAAGATCGGGATGTCGCCTGCCCAGAGGTCCTCCGCCTCGTGGGCGATCAGCCGCTCACGGGTGCGATCGCCGCGGGTGAGCGCCCACAGGTGGTCCAGCACGCGGTCGCGGTCGAGGCCGTGGCGGAGCACGTCCGGGTGGGTGGACTCCATTATCAGTTTGCCGTACGTGCGGGTCGCCCGCGGGACGACGCGGACCTCGTCGCCGGAGAACGTGGTCAGCAGCCGGACCAGGTCGGGGGCGTCGGCCACGATGGCCTCGTAGCCGCGGCCGAATCCGGCCAGCAGGTCGTCGAGGTGGTCGGCGGGGTCTGCCGCGTCCTCGCCCAGGCGCGGGCGGTTGCGCACGCCGGGAAAGACCAGGTGTTCGCGGACCAGCCGCATCTCGTCGGTGCCCTGTCCGGTCCAGGTCGGCGTCTTCATCGGCAGCACGGCGTCCTTGTCGCCGCCCATGCCGGACAGGTCGATCACGCCGCTCTCGCCCACCATCAGCTCGGGCAGCAGGCCGCTGCGGCTCACCGACGACTCCAGGGCCAGCGCCGCCGGGTCCTCCATGAGGCGCTCGATCCCCGCCCCGGGCACCAGCGGGTGCAGCAGGGCCTCCAGGTCGACCAGCACGGGCTGGTCGCCGCAGGCGATCAGGTTCTCGCAGTGGAAGTCGGCGCCGTCGAGGGCGTGCAGCAGCGCGAGCAGCGCGCCGAGCCTGTGGTAGTAGCGGGCTACCTCCTCCCGGTCCTGGCACGGCAGGTGGGGCGCGAACTCCACCCAGCCGTACGGACCGCGGTCCAGCACGGCCAGGCGGGTGAGGTCCAGGCCCGCGACGCGCTCGTCGAGCCAGGCCAGGGCGTCGTTGAAGTGCCGGTGAACGGCCTGCGGGCGCGGCTTGTAGACCACCTGCGCGCCCCTTTCGAACGTCAGGACGCTCACCGCGCGGCCGCCCTGATGGGTGTCGCCGCCGCCCTCGACCGCCGTCAGCGGGCCGGGATCGACGCCGCCCAGCAGCGTCCGCACGATGTCGGGACGGTCCTCGGTGTAGCGGGCGAGCATCTCGCTCCGGCCGGCCGCGAACCGGTCGGCCGTCTGGGCCAGCAGCCGGGCCAGCACCGGGTACTCCTCGCACAGCGCGGCGAGCGCCTCGGGGCGCCCGAACCACCGGACGAAGTCCGCGAACCGCTCCTCGGGCGTCGCCCCCTCAAGCCGCCGTGAGACGCGCATGACGTTGAGCTCCAGCACCAGCGTCCGCGACGCCGGCGCCACGAGCCGCTGCCGGAGTTCGGCGCTCCAGGCCTCGAGCAGGGAGTCCGCCCGGACGGCCGGGCCGCACGCGTTCAGCGCGTCGCCCAGGCGCCACAGCGCGCCCTCGGCGAACGGCGCCACGATCGCCGCGAACCCGTCCTTGGCAGGCCCCCCGTCCGCGCGGGCGACGGCCTCGGCGGACGCCGCGCGCGCCGCGGCGATCGATTCGGCGGCCTGTACGGCCCAGTCCGGCCGGGCGGCACGACCGGCCAGCGCGGCGGGCTCCTCGTCCAGCAGCGAGATCAGCTCGTCGATGGTCAGCCCGGCCGCGGCCAGCCGCCGGTCGAACTGCCCGCTCTCCAGCAGCCCGTGAGCGTTCTGCCACTCCCGCAGCCGCCAGCGCGCGGTCTCACCGGCCGACTCGGGTGACCGGCCGGCGGGGATGTCTCCGCCGGTCCGGTCCAGCCGCTCGGCCAGCGTCAGTCCGCCCGCCCACCACGCCGCGCCGAGCTCGGGCGCCGCCCCCGGGGTGATTTCGTCTCCGCTCATGGCTGGCACTCTGCCGATGCGCGGCGCCGCTCACATGCGGGCGCCGCCCCCATATTCGCGCGGGCCCGCCGGGAGCCATGGGGGCATCGGCCGCATCAGGTGGAGCGCATCAGCTCGGCCGCGTGCTCGTACATGGCGGCCCGGTCGGGCAGGCCCATCTTCTGCAGCAGGCTCGCGACGTGCTTCTCCACGGTGCGGGGCGAGATGAACAGCCGTTTGCCGATGTCGACGTTGCCACGCCGCTCGGCGAGCAGGGCGAGCACCTGATACTCCCGTACGCTGACGCCCTGGGCGCGCAGCCCGCTCGGCACCTGTTCCCGTCCGGTACGGCGCTGCGCCACAGCCGCTCCGGCCCCGCGCAGCATCGCCCGGCAAGCCCCGGTGACCGCGGGGATGCCCGCCTGGTGGAAGTACTCCTCGGCGGTGCGCAGCCAGACCAGCGGCTCACCCCAGCCGTCCGCCAGGGCGGCCTCGGCGACCAGCCGGAGCCCCAGGTGGTGGGCGAGAGGGAAGGGCCGGACGGCTTCGGCGGCCCTGCCGAACGCGGCGAGCGCGCCCTCGGGGTCGCCCCGGCGGCCCAGCAGCACGGCCCTGGCCAGGTGGAGGAAGGTGCGGTTCCAGGCCAGTTCGGCGGCCGAGGTGGTCTCCGCGGCGTCGCACTCGGTGGCGCCCGCCCGGCCGGCGAGCACGTCCATGAGCACGCCAAGGCCGTACCTGCCGGTGAGGTAGTAGATGGTGGGGTTGTCGTCCTCCCACTCCCGCGCCCTGGTCAGCATCTCGCCGCAGAGGTCGCGGTCCTCCTCCAGCAGCGCGCACATCGCCTGGCACAGGCCGTAGACCACCGGCATGTGCAGGCTGCTCTCGCCGCCCCACGCGCGAAACCGCTCCAGCGCGCTCTCCATGCCTGCGCGCTTGGCCTGGTGGGCCGCGAGCGTGGCCTGGGCGAGCAGGAGGTACTGGGTGTAGGCGGTGTGGCCGAGCCGGATGGTGGACTCGACGCACGAGACGGCGAGCTCGTGGGCGTCACCGTACTCGCCGCGCAGCACTGCCGTCATCACCAGGGACGCCCGGGCGGCGTGGACCTGGCTGATCGCGCCCGCCTGGGCCGCCACCCTGTCGACCTCCTCCAACGGATCCCGCTCACCGGTGCGCAGGGCATGGTTGCCGGCCAGGCGCAGCATCGCCCGCAGTTTCCACAGCTTCAGGCCGTGGGCGTCGGCGATGGACACCACCCGCGTCAGGCACCGCTCGGGCTCGTCGAACCCGCGGGTCCGGGAGAACATCGCCATCCGCTCCCACGCCTGGCAGGCCACCTCGGGGAGGAGAACGCGTTCGGCGACCTCCACGGCCCGCCGCACGAGGGCCTCGGCCGTGGCCATCCGCTGAGGGCTCTGCTGGAGGACCCCGTGGTCGGGAACGATGAGCTGGGCCTCGATCACGTCGATGGCCGCCGTACGGGCCTCGTCCGGGTTGATCCGGAGGAGCCTGCGCAGCGCCGCGACGTGTGCCAGGCCGTCGACGGTCCCGCCGATCTCGGCGGCGACCCAGGCCAGCTTGGTGCGCAGGTCCATCTCGTGCGAGATGGTCATCGCCGGGTCGCCGCTGATCGGGAGGTCCTTGGTGAGGGCGAAGGCACGGTCGGCCTGCCCGCTCTCGGTCAGCGCGTGCAACAACCCCTGGAGGACGCGCGCCCGCAGGTCGGCGGAGGCGGACCCGAGCATGGCGTAGGAGCGTTCGAGCAGTGTGACGGCCAGGTCGGCGGCACCGTCGTCCAGCAGGCGGCGGCCGGCGTCGGCGAGCAGACCGGCCGCGCCGAGGGTGTCCCCGGCGGTCAGGCGCAGGGTGGCCGCGATCTGGCACCACTCGCCGGGCAGCCCGGGGTGCAGGCGCTCCAGCGCGTCGGCGGCGCGGCGCGCGATCGACGCCCGCTCGGCGGGGATCAGCGAGGAGCGCAGGGCCTCGGCCATCAGCGCGTGACGGAAGGCGTACCAGTCGCCGGCGGAGTCGTCCGGCGTGATGAGCCGCGCCCCCGTCCCCGCGCGCAGGAATTCCATCACCTCGCGATCGGCCAGGCCTGTGGCCTCCTGGATCGTCGGGATCGGGAAGCGGGAGCCGAAGACCGCCGCCATGCGCAGCAGCTCCTGGGCGGAGGAGCTCAGCTGGGCGGCGCGCAGCGTGATGCTGCGCACCAGCGTGGTCGGTACGTCGATCGCGGGGTCGCCGTTCAGCCGCCACCGCCGCCCGTCGTGCTCCAGGGCGCCGACGTCCGCCATGGCGGCGAGCAGTTCCTCGACGACGAACGGGATGCCCGCCGTGTCACGTTCCAGCCGGGTGAGAAGCTGCTCGGGCACGTCGTCGGGCGGGACCTCCAGGCAGGCGGCGGTCAGCCGGGCGAGCTGCTCAGGTGGCAGGGGCGCGAGCTCGACGAGGGCCGCGGTCCGCCGCTGGGCGCAGGCCTCGGCGACGGACCGTGCCGGCCCGGCGTGGCTGCGCATGTTGGCCAGCAGGAAGGCGGGCACCCCGGCGAGGTTGTCGGCCAGGTACTCGACGACGGCGAGCGTGTCGGCGTCCGCGTCGTGCAGGTCCTCCAGGACGAGCAGGCAGCCACCGTCCCGCCCGATGACGGCCAGCAACCGCAGGAGCGCCTCGGCAAGCACCATCACCGACTCCAGATGGTCGGCGACCCCCGCCCGGCGCCATTCCGGGACCAGCTTGGTGAGCGCCGGCAGATAGGGCACCAGGGCCGGATCGTCCGGCGGCTCCTTGGTCCTGGTGTAGGAGAGCAGCGCCTCGCACAGAGGTTTGAACGGGATGTCCGCGCTGAAGCCTCCCCCTCGTCCCCGTAACGCGGTCATCCCCGTGTCGAACGCTTGGTACACGCATTCCGCGGAAAGGCGGGACTTGCCTATTCCGGGATCGCCGAGCAGGAAAACCGCGCCACCCCGGCCATCTCGCGCGGCGGCCAGGCGCCGGTCGAGCTGCTCGATTTCCCTTTCGCGTCCGACCAGAATGGGGGAAGTAAATGACATGACGACAGATTAACTGTCGTCATGTCATGAAAAATGGTATTTAGGGGTTGCTCATGGAGATGGGGTTGACGGGGTCGTCCCCGCCCGCGGCCATTACCGCGTGCGCCGCGGTGTCCGGAGAGCCGAATGCGATCGTCGTCCCCGCCGTCAGGCCGGCCAGCACCAGCGCGCGGGTCACCGGGGACACCCCGGCCAGCCTGATCATGATCGATCCGGCCGGCGTGCCCAGCCGGTCCTGCCATGACGCGGCCGGTTCCCCGGCGGTCGAACGGTTCTCAGAGTCCACGGATCTCTCCTTCATCAGTCGGCCGCAACAGCAGCACCGACGGGGTCATCTCGGGAAGGGCCAGCCTGAGCAGACCGTGGCCGATACCGGCCAGGCCGTCCAGCAGGCCCGGGGTCGACGCGTGGCGGGGAGTACCGCACCGCGCTCCGTACGTGTCCAGCGAGGCCAGCAGCCTGCCGGAGTGGCGGTGCAGTGACCGCTGTGCCGCCGGGTCGCCTCGCCGGGCGAGGGCGCTCAGCGTCTCCAGACGCCCCGCCTCGCCGTGGCACAGGTCGTGTCCCTCCAGCGGGACGCCGGAGATCGGGGACACCGCCGGATCACCCGGGAGGGCGGCGTCGGACAGTGCCAGGCGCACTCCCGCCCGGCCTTGGCACCAGGTGTCCCCCTCCGCCGCGCGCGCGGCGGCGCGGGTGAGCAGACGAGCGCCGTCCGGGCTCTGCCCATGCCTGACGAGCGCCCACCCCACGCCCGCGGCGCCGAAGGCGAAACCCGGCGGCAGATCCGCCGAGGACGCCGCGGCCGCCAGGCGTTCCGCGCACGCCGCCGCCACACGGCCGGCCGCGGCCGCCGCCGCGCCGTGCCGGACGGCGAGCATCGCGGCCAGGCACCCGGCCAGGCCGTCGTGGACGTCCAGCGACGCCTCGTCGGTGACCGCCGCGCCGGCCGCCTCCACCGCGGGCTCCACCCAGCTCGCCACCTCGGCGTCGCCGAGCAGGACGCCGAGCTGCGACAGGCCGTACGCGATGCCGCCGAGGCCGCCGAATCCCCCGCAGCCCACGGCTCGTAGCAGGGCCTCGTGCGCGGCGATCCGCTCCAGCAGCCGCGGCAGAGGCCGCACCGCCATCCGGGCGAAGTCCATGTAGCGGGAGATCCCGGTGGCGCGACTCGCCTGCGCCAGGAACAGCGCGACGCCGAGGTACCCGCTGGACAACCCCGCACCCAACGGCATGATCGTCCACCGGCCGTCCTCCACCGGCTCCAGGCCCAGCCAGTTGACGGTACGGCCATCGCGGTACGCGGTCGCGCACAGACGATCCGCGATGCCCCGCGCGGCGGCCACGAGCGCCGCTGGATGGGGCACCGTGGCCGGTAACGGCGCCTCGGACGGCTCGCCGGGCGCGTGCCGCCCGCCCGCCACCCGGGCCGCCATCGACGCATGGATGATCCATTCCTGGTTCTCCCGATCGGCGGCGCCCAGCCGGGCCAGCTTGGCGGCCACGAGGTCCAGCCCGCTCTCCTGCGGACGCCACGGCAGCGCCCTGCCCCCACTGTCGCGGATCTCCCGCTCACCGGGGGACGTGCCGAAGTACGGGATGTCCCCCGCCCACAGGTCGGCCCGCTCGGACGGCACCGCGGCCGACCGCGCGGGATCGCCGGCCGACACGGCGTCCAGCAGGTCGAACACCTCGTCCCGGTCGGCGGTGGACCGCATCACGTCCGGATGCGTCGACTCGATCAGCAGCTCGCCGTAGAAGCGGGTGGGACGGAGCAGTACGCGGACCTCGGCCTGCCCGAACCGCGCCAGCGGCCCGCGCAGCAACTCGTCGCGTCCCGCCGCGACGGCGTCGTAAGCACGCCGGAAACCGGCCAGCAGGCTCGGCACGTGGTCGGCCGGGTCGGCGTCCACCCCGTTCAGCGTGGGGCGATTGGCCGCTCCGGCGAAACGGGCGACACCGCGCACCAGCCGCATCGTGTCCGTCCCGGCCTCCTCCCACTGGGCGGACAGGAACGGGTACACCCCGTCCTTGTCCCCGCCCAGGCCGGAGATGTCCAGCGCCCCCCGCTCGCCGACCATCATCTTCGGCAGCAGCGCGGTGCGCTGGACGGAGTCCCGCAGAGCGTGCAGCGCCGGGTCGGCGGACGCCTCCGCGGGCAGCGCCGCGTGGAACAGCGTCTCGACGTCGACCAGCACCGGCCGGCCCGCGCAGGCGATGAGGTTCTCGTAGTGCACGTCGATGGCGTTCAACGCGTACAACAGGGCGAGCAGCGCACCGGCGCGCGTGTAGAACCGCTCCACCTCGGCCGCGTCCGCGCACGGCTCGGCCGGCACGAACTCGGTCCAGCCGTAGCCCTCCCGCCGCACCGCGCGCGGGACGCGCAGACCGAGGCCGGGGAGCCGTTCGTTGAGCCAGTCGAGCACCTCGGCGAAGTGCAGGTACGCCTGGACCGGCCGCGGCCGGTAGACGACCTTCGCGCCGCCGGCCAGGGTCACCACGGTGACGGCGCGCCCGCCGAGATGGCTGTCGCCGACGGCGGAGAACTCCACCAGGCCCCCGGGATCGCCTCCCAGCAGTTCCCGCAGGTATTCGCGATCCACCGCGAAGCGCGTCAGGAGTTCCAACCCCGCCTCCACCGCCTGGTCGGCGGCCTGGCGCAGCAGGCGGGCGAGGACGGGGTACTCCTCCAGCAGCCCGGCGAGCCCCTTTTCGCCGCTCACCCGGTCCACGAAATCGGCGAACCGCTCGGCCGGCGTGGCTCCGGACAGCTCTCCCCTCACCCGCCGCGCGTTCAGCTCGAACACCAGGACCCGGGAGGCGATCCGCGTGAGCCGGGCCGTCAGGTCCGTCGCGAACCGTTCCCGGACCGAGGCGGGCCCAAGCCCGCCCTCCAGTCGTACCGCGCCGACGACCAGCCGCTCCACCGCCTGCCGAACGAGCGGACGCACCACGTCCGACAGGGTCGCGTCCCGCCCCGCCGGGACGCCGTACATGTCCGCGACGGCCTCCAGCGCCCCGGCTCCGGCGACGGGACGCTCCGCGTCGTGAGCGGTGGCCCGGTCAGAGGGACGCGCCGCCGCCCGGGCTCGGGGAGGCACGACGACGGACGGGCTCGCAGGGTTCACAGCCGTCAAGTATGACGATCACCGCGAACCGCAACATGGGGGCGATGCCCCCATATTTCCGCGAATCCTCCATCCGCGGCGCATACCCACCGGCCGCCGGTTCGCGACCGTCCCCGGGCCACCACCGCCCCTGCCACCGTGGAACGCGCGGAACGGCCTACGCCTGCGGAGGCGGGTAGCGGTGGACCTCCGCCCGGTGCCCGGTCGAACCTGCGAACTCGGCACCATCGGTCCGCGATGCCGGCGTCCGCCCATGACGGCAACCGGCCGCTCGGGGAGGCGTCGCCTTCAGTCCGTCTCTCGACCGCCACGGATTGCGGCATTTACATAGCCGACTATAAGATAGCCGACTATGGAAATAGTTGACGTACTGGCGATCTGCGGGAGCACCCGTGAGGGATCGCACAACCGATCGCTCCTCCGCGCCGCGCAGCAGCTGGCGGACGCCCCGTTGCGGGTGGAGGTGTGGGACGACCACGCCCGGGTTCCCCGCCTGGACGCCACCCGCGGCCGTCCCTTCCCCCAGGCCGTCAGCGCTCTGCGCGAGCGCGTGGCGGCGGCCGACGTGCTGCTGCTGGTGACGCCGGAGCTGAGCCGAGGCATCCCGGGGCAGCTGAAGGACCTCGTCGACTGGCTGTCGATCCTCGCGCCCCCGCGCCCGCTGGCGGGCAAGCCGGTGGTGCTGATGAGCGCGTCACCCAACCGGTTCGGCGGGGTCTTCGCCCAGTTGCAGCTCGGCGACATGCTGCGGCGGGTCGGCGCCGAGGTGCTCTCCGACTTCGATGTGGCGGTCGGCTTCGCCCACCGTCACATCGACCCCGACGGAGTCCTGACGGAGGAGGAGGCGCGACACGACATCACCCGGCTGTGGCAGCGCGTCCTCGCCCGCCTCGCGGATGACCGGCCGGCGGTGCCGGCGTGACCGCCGGGCGGCAGGTCGCGGCCGAACAGGGGCCGATCGGCTACGCCCTCGCCGAGGTCACCAAGGCGCACCGCGCCGAGATGCAGCGCCGGATGGCCGAGCTCGGCCTGCACCTGGGCCAGGAGCTTCTCATCGTCGACCTCCACCACAATCCCGAGACCACCCAGGCGGACCTCGTCCAGCGCATCGGCATCGAGCAGCCCACCATCGCCAAAGCGATCACCCGCATGGAGCGGGCCGGGTTCGTCGAGCGCGCTCCCGACCCCGGCGATCGCCGGGTGACCCGATTGCGGCTGACCGGACGCGGCGAGGCCGTGGTCGACGCCGTCGTGACCGCGTGGGCGCAGGTGGAAAGCCGGGCGAGCGCCGGGCTCGGCGAGGCCGACGCCGCGCGTCTCATCCGGCTGCTGCACACCGTCCGCAACAACCTCACCTGACCACCACCCGCAGGAGAACGCATGGAACTCGGACTCGCAGGAAAAGTCGTCCTGGTGACCGGCGCGAGCACGGCCATCGGCAGGGCCACCGCGCTGGCCTTCGCCGAGGAGAAGGCACACATCGCCGTCGGCTACCACACCAACCTCCAGGCCGCGGAGGAGACCGTCGTCATGGCCGAACGGCGCGGAGCCCAGGCGATCGCCTGGCGGCTCGACCTCGGCCGCCCCGACTCGCTACAGGCGGCGGTCACGCACGCACGCGACCGGCTCGGACCGGTCGACGTCCTGGTCAACAACGCCGTCCGCTGGCCGGACTGGCCAGAGCCGGGCGAGCTGTTCGAGACCGCGCCGCCCGAGCGGTTCACCGCGTCGGTGAGCGCGAACCTGGTCGGCCCCTACCTGCTGGCCCGCGCCGTGCTGGCCGACATGCGGGCGAGCGGATGGGGCCGCATCGTCAACGTCTCCACAGGGCTGGTCGAGGACGGCCTCCCCGGCAGCGTCTCCTACGTGGCCGCCAAGGCGGGTCTGCACGGCCTCACCCGGGTGATGTCCAGGGAACTCGCCTCCGCCGGCATCCTCACGAACGTCGTCATGCCGGGCTTCACCCCCGCGGACAAACCCATGCCGCAGCACCTGCTCGACAAGGCGAGCGAGGCCGCCGCGACCAAGCGTGTCAGCCACCCCGACGACGCCGCACGCATGATCGTCTACCTGTGCTCGGCCGCCAACACCAACACCACCGGCGAGGCCATCAGAACCGACGGCCACTTCCTCACCCCCGGCTGACCCTCCGGCCCCCTGCGCCGTAGAGGAGGCGGCCGTCCGCGACGGCCGGGTGGCCGGGGTCGTCGAGGCGGAGGCCGCAGGACGCCGGGGAGACCGGCGCCGCCGCGATCGAGCCGGCGATCATGAAACCGGCCCGTCCCGCCGAGCGGGACGGGCCGGTCGAAGGTATGGATCGCGCCTACCGGGCGGCCCTGTCGGGACGCTCGCTGACACGGATGAAGTTGACGATGGGATCGCCGGTCCGCGCGGTGAAGCCCACGTTGATCTGGCCGTCGGTGACCTTCACCGTGTACTGGCGGCTGACCGCGGTGTTCTCCCCGGCCTCCCGGGCGAGGTCGAGCGCCGAGATCGCGAGCTCGCCCTCGATGCCGACGTCGAAGACCCGCTTGCCCGGACGCTTGTTCCGGGTCTCGGCGAAGCCCAGTTCGACGGTGTAGACCCCCGCGGGCACCTTGTCGAACCGGTACTCCCGCATGCCCTCGCGGGCGCTCCGGTAGAGCGCCTGCTCGGTGGTGCCCTTGACGGTCTTGCTCGAGGTGCTCGTCTTGTCGCCGTTGCCCACGTAGCCGTAGCCGCCCGGCGTGTACTTCCGGTCGGCCGCCCAGACGTCGCCGACGGCGTCGACGACCTCCTTGGAGCCGCCGGCCTCGATGGCGGCCTGGAACTTCGGCACCACGACGGACACGCTGATCGGGAACGCCGGGTTGCGGCCGCTCGCCGAGCGCACGACCAGCACGCCGGCGCGGACGCTGCCGGGCTGGACCCCTTCGCTGGACGCGGTGACCTGCAGCGTCACGGACCCGCGGGCCGCGATCTGCCCACTGGCCGGGGTCACACCCAGCCAGGTCTGGCCGGAGGCGATCTCGACGGTGTACGCCGCGTCGGCCCCCAGGTTGGACAGCTCGACCGTGCCCTTCCTGGTGGAGGAGGCCGGCATCACGAGGGTGACCTCGTCGGTCGACGCCGTCACCCGGCCGGTGGCCAGGGCCGTGTCGAGCAGGTTGCGCTCACCGGCCTTGACGGTGACCTGCTTGGTGAGAGTGCCGTAGTTCTCCCCGGAGACCTCGACCTGGTGGTCACCGGCGGGGGCCTGCCCGAAGAAGGTGCCGTCGGTTCCGGTAGTGAAGGTGGCCACGTCGCCCACCTTCACCGTCGCGTCCGCCAGCGGCTTGCCGTCGTTGGCGTCGGTGACGGTGCCGGTCACCAGCCCGTGCCGCCGGGCGGCGAAGGACAGGCTCTGGCCGTCGGCGATGGCGGGGAGAGGATCGGTCTTGAAGGAGTACTGCAGGGCGTCGGTGCCCTCCGCGTTCTCGACGCCGATCGTCGCGGTCGTGCCCGCCTCGATGGGGGCGTCGATTCCGCGGTAGCGGAACCCGATGGAGCCGTCCTCACCGAGCAACGCCTCGAACGAGAAGTGGTCGTCGCTGTCGTAGAACTGCACGTTGCGCCACTCCACGACGAAGGTGCGGTGCGGCGCGGTGCCGACGGTGGCGGTGTAGAGCCCGCTGTCGTCCCACATCGCCAGGTCTTCCCAGTACGGGTAGATGGAGGCGTTGGAATCGCCGGTGGTGGGCAGGGAGGTGTTGCTCGGGAAGGCGTAGGTGTTGGCACCGAAGGTCAGGAACCCGTTGGTGGCGACCGCGCCGCGGGTGTAGGTCTTGCCGTAGAACGGGAAGGCGAACGGCAGCGTGATCATCTGGCTCTCGTCGTCGCCGCCGAGCCGCTCCTTGGTGGTGCCCTCGATGTACGGCTCGGTGCCGCTCCTGCAGGTGTAGCCGAAGGAGTCGGTGTGGCTCGCCAGCTCGATGTCCTTGACCAGGTCGCCGGTCACCGTGACGGGCACGGTGGCGTCCTGCGCGCACCGCGAGCCCGCGGCGACCTTCAGGTCGAAGCCCCGGCGGGGCAGTGTGAGCTCGTAGTGGCCCTGAGCGTCGGTGACCGCGCCGGCCGGCGTGCCCGCCGCGGTGACCGTGGCGCCGGCCTGGGGCAGACCGACGCTGGTGACCGTCCCGGACACCGTGCTCAGGGCCTGCGCCACCAGCGACGCGTCCCGGGTGACCGTCTGGTCGGTCGTGACGGTGACGGTCGCGGTGACATCGTCGTAGGTGAACTTCCTGAAGGTGATCTCGTAGTCGCCGCTCAGGAGACGGGGCAGCGTGTAGGACCCGTCCTGCGCGGTGGTGACCGTACGGCTCACCGGTCCGGAGACGCTGATGGTCGCGCCGGCCAGGGGGGACCCGCCCGAGGTGACCGTGCCGGTCAGCGTGCCCAGTTCCCCGAGCGGGGTCGACTTGACCGCGGCGTAGGCGTCGAGCATGCCCTCGCCCCAGACATAGTTGTCGGCGGCGGTGCCGCCGCAGCTCGTGTCGTCGACGTCGGCCGCAGTCCCGTCGAGCAGGGCGCGGGTGTTCTCGACGTCGTTCTTCAGGCTGGGCGACATCGACCACATCAGCGCCACCGTGGCGGCGACGTGCGGGCTGGCCATCGACGTGCCGGAGTTGGGGCGGTAGCCGCCGTCGTTCCAGGACGAGCGGATGTTCACGCCCGGTGCGGTGATGTTCGGCTTGATCTCGCCGTTCTCGCCGGGACCGCGCGAGGAGAACTCCCCGATGCGCCCGTCGGAGTCGAACGCTCCGGCGCTGTAGGCGGCGATGTTCCCGCCGGGGTTGCCGGTGCTCTCGCAGGTGACGGGCGCCCTCAGGGCCTCGTTCCCGTTGGAGAAGGTGGGGAAGATGCCGGCGGCGACCCAGGCGCGGACCATCTCGTCGTACCAGAGGTCGAGGCCGGCGCCGCCCCAGGAGTTGTTGACGACGTCGGGCGCGAGGTCGGGCCGCGGGTTCTGGTGGTTCAGATCGGTGGGCGCGAGCATCCACTGGCCGGCGGCGAGCAGCGAGTCGCTCGGGCAGCTCCTCGGCTTCACCGTGCAGGCCTTCGCGGTGATCCACTTGGCGCCGGGGGCGACACCGATGTTGTTGGCGCCGCCGTCGCCACCGACCATGGTGCCCATCGTGTGGGTGCCGTGGCCGAGGTCGTCACAGGGCACGCCGGCCGAGCATACGCCTGTCGTGTCGACCCAGTTGTAGCTGTGGTCGACACCGCCGTCGGCCCTCGTGCCGCGATAGGCGGAGACCAGCGCCGGGTGGTCCCACTGCGCGCCGCTGTCGATGCTCCCGATGACGATGCCCTCGCCGTGGTCGCCGAGTTCGTCCCACACCTTGGTGGCGTTGATACGGTCGACGTTCCACTCGACGGAGGCCGCGGTGGCCTTGACCTCCTTGGCCGGCTCCGGGTCGGGCAGCTGGACGACCCGGGACGGCTCGATCGCCGTCACCTCGGGGAGCTTGGCGATCTCGTCCGCCAGTTTCGCGTCGCCGGTCACCTTGACGGTGTTGACGATCCAGAACGGGGTGAAGTCGGCGCGTGCGGCCTTGAGGAGCTTGCGCAGGTTCGTCTGCGAGGCGGCGGCGGTCTTCGTCTTCGCCCGGTAGACCTCCTTGCCCTTCTCGGCCTTGGTCTTCGCCGTACGCGCCGCTCGCAGGTCGGCGTCGTCCTTCAGGCGCACCCAGAAGGTGGCCTTGTCGTCCTTGGACAGGTCGGCCTGGACCACCCGGTCGATCTTGTCGAACTCAGGCGCGGCCTGTGTGGCGCCGTACGCCACGCTCTGCTGGATCAGTGAGGCGAGGGTGATGGTCCCGATCAGGACCACTCGCCAGGGGCGGGCTGTGAACACACGATCTCCTTCACGGGCAGGGGGTGCCCGCGGGGGGGGAAGCAAAATGGGCGATAAGGGATCTCCCTAACCTCCGGGGAGGGTAATGAATAAATGTTGCATTTGCCCGTAATAAGGGACGGAAAAATTTACAAGGGCTTAATTCGCACCCGCGTGAGGCGAGGGAATCCGCACGGTCCCGGCTCGGCGAAACAGGCGATGACCTGGGGCTTCAACCGTCCTGCCCAGGGGGCGGGACCCGGAGGCGGGGAGCCTTCTGCGGGGTGGCGTGTTTCTGCCACCTGACGGAACACGACACGGCGGAGCACGAGAGACATCTCGACGACGCGCTGAGGAGCGTGGGCGAGACCAACGCCGAGATCGCCGCGGAGCTGTTCCTGTCGCCCGGCACGGTCGAGAACCACATCGCCGGCATCCAGCGCAAGCTGGGGGTGCGCAACCGCGTCGGTATCGCCTCGTGGGCCTGGAGCACCGGCAGAACCCGCGCCTGGCCGCACCGGGGCTGAACGGCGCCGGGCGCCACCCGTCCGGCGGCGCCGTACCGGCCGGCCGGTCGCCGCCCCCGCACACGGCCGGGACCGCAGGATCTCCCGGGACGCGGCAGGGGGTGGCGTCAGGCCGCCCGTCCCCGTGGCGGCACGACCTCCGCGGCGGGCGGCGGGCCCGGCGGGGTGCCGTCCCCGAACGGCCTGCCGCCGAGACCGTCGCGGCCGTGCGGGACGAGCCATCCGGACAGGTCCGGGCCTCCGGGCACGATGTGATGGGGATTGCTCTCGTCCAGAACGAGGTGGTAGTGACGCTTGATGTGGTCGAAGTCGACCGTGTCGCCGAAGCCGGGGGTCTGGAACAGGTCACGCGCGTACGCCCACAGCGCCGGCATCTCCGTCAGCTTGGAGCGGTTGCACCGGAAGTGCCCGTGGTAGACCACGTCGAAGCGCACCAGCGAGGTGAACAGCCGGATGTCGGCCTCGGTGATCGTGTCGCCGACCAGGTAGCGGCGGGTCCGCAGCCGCTCCTCCAGCGCGTCCAGGTGGGCGAACAGCGCGTCGTAGGCCCGCGAGTACGCCTCCTGGGTGGTGGCCATGCCCGCCTCGTACACCCCGATGTTGACGTCCTGGAAGATCCGCTCGTTCAGCTCGTCGATCTCCGCACGCAGCGGCTCGGGGTACAGGTCCGGGGCGCCGGGGCGGGCGAGGGCCGTCCACTGGGTCGCCAGGTCCAGGGTCATCGCGTCGAAGTCGTTGGTGACCAGGCGCCCGGTGGCCGTGTCGACCATCGCGGGAACGCTGAACCCGCCGTCGTATTCCGGGTCGGCGGCCAGGTACGCCTCGCTGAGGTGGCGGTAGCCGAGGACGGGGTCCCTGCCGTCCGGGCCGAGGGCGAAGCTCCAGCCGCGGTCGTCCTGGATGGGGTCGACGACGGCCAGCGAGATCGCGTCCTCCAGGCCGAGCAGCCTGCGGCTCACCACGGCCCTGCTCGCGAACGGGCACGCGCGGCTCGCGACCAGCCGGTAACGATGCGGTTCCGCCGGCCAGGCCGAGTCCGGATCCGCGGTGATCCGGGCGTCGAAGCAACTGGGAGACATCACGGATTCGGACTCTGCTCCGGGCTTCGCGGTCAATTCGCCTCCAGGGATCGTGGACGGTCTCTCCGTTGCGACCTTCCCCGTACGCACCGGGGCATGACGACTTCGAGGAGTCCGCGGAGACCGGATTCGTGGCCGCCGGGAGGGTGCCGCGACCGCGCCCCGGTTCGGGGCACCGCGGCGGTCGCGACGTGGGACGGCGACGCCCGGGTCTCCGATCGGAGACCCGGGCGTCGCCCTCGCGAGCCGCGCGTCATCGGCCCCCGGGGCCCCTCACCTCGCGCTGGACGGCCTCGGGATCCTCGGCGCGCCCCCGCGGGTCGGGGGCGCGCGCGACGGCCGCGTCCGGTCCCCGGACGCTCAGGGAGTCGGGGCGGGGGTCGGGGTCGGGGTTTCCGTCACGGTGGGGGTCGGCTCGGGGGTGGGGACGACCGGCGTCTCCGTGGGAGGCAGCGGGGTCTCCGTGGGCGGGAGGGGGGTCTCCGTGGGGGGCGCTGGGGTCTCCGCGGGAGGCGGCACCGTGGGGGTCACGACGGGCGGCGTGGGGCAGATGCTGGGCTCGCGCCACTTGCCGATCCGCCACTTGCTGAGGGACCACCAGTCGCCGCCGCGCCAGAACTTCCTGCTGGGCCGCGTCAGGTCGAAGACGTAGGCGGCCGTCGCCATCTCGCCCGTGGTCGTCTCACCCGGCGTCGTCTCACCGGGCGCCGGGGCAGGCAGGGTCGTCTCACCGGGCGCCGGGGCAGTCGGCGTCGGGGCAGGCGGCGGCATCTCGCCCGGAGCTGTGGCGGTCGGCGTCGTGACAGGCGGTGTCTCGCCCGGCGTCGGGGCAGGCGGCATCGTCGGGATTGTCTCACCCGGGGTCGTGGCGCCCGTCGTCGTGGCGGTCACCGAGACCCAGTCTCCCTGCCTGACCACGTTGCCCCGCCGTCCCGAGAGGGACTTGGTGGAATCGGTGATCGCGTACACCTTCTCGAAGCCGTCCTGGCTTCGCACCGTGATCGAGTCCTCCGCCACAGCGATCGCCTCGCCGGTCTGGGCGAACACCGTGAAGCCGCAGCCGTCCCTCGCCGGCAGCACGAACTCTCCGTGCAGCGCGCCGGGGAACGCCACCGGCGGTATCTTGGGCGGCGTCGTGGCGGTGGGAGCCGGGGTCGGGGTCAGCGTGGGATCCGGGGTAGGTGGCTCGCTCACCGTCACCGTCACGCTGGGAGTCGGCGTCTCCGGCGGCGCGGGAACGGGCGGCGGCGATGCCGCTGACGCCGAGGACACCCCGACGCCGCCCGAGGCCGCCAGCACGACGGCGGTGGCGAAGACCATCGGGCGCGGAATGCGCCAGGGTGTTCTGCCCGATCCGCTCGACGACACCTCGTTGGAACCGCCGGGGTTTGTTCGCGTCACCTTGTCCTCCATCTGGTTTGATCCGAAACCAGCGGGGGCGTCGAAGGGGTGCCTACGCCCGCCGCCGGGACCGAGGACCACCGCCCGGTCGTGATCCTCCGTCCAGGGCGCGGGGAACAGTGCCCGCTTCACGCGAACCCATGCAAGCAAAATAAGTGCACGACACCCTAAATCGGGCTTTTCAGCAGCTCACCACCGTGTTTAAAAATTCCAATTTCGACCAGATTCGTCCCTGCGACGCCCCGCATGCCGTCGGAGGTCTCACACCCGGGGGGCACCCGAATCCCGTACGGGATGTCCGGCGGGATCCTCAGTCCGCCACGTCGCGGCCGGCGACGACCCTGCCGACGCGAAGCCTGACCAGCCACTCCCCCGGTACGCCGTTGCGCCGGCCGAACTCGCGGGCGCGCTCGCGGCCCATGTACCGGCCGCCGATCTCGGTGGCCCACCTCAGCAGCTCGTCCGTGTCCGCGGAGAGGGTGACGAGTCCTTCGATCATGACGTAGGAGAACGGCGGGGTCTCGTCGTCCACGCACAGGACCACCCTGGGGTCGCGCCGCAGGCTCCTGCCCTTGACGCTGCTCTCGTGGGTGGTGAACACCACGTCGTCCCCGTCGAGCACGAACCAGATCGGCGTCACGTGCGGCCTGCCGTCGGCCCTGACCACCCCGAGCTTGCCGGTGCGCGTCCCCGTCATCACGAACTCACGCCATTCGGCGTCCGTCATCTTCTCCATCCGACGATTGTCGTCAGCCCGTCTCCCGGACGAGCGCCGGGACACGCCGCCGGGCGCGTGCGCGCCTCGGCGTGCTCAGGAGTAGGCGGCGACCATCCCGACGACCACACCGGCGAGCGAGACGAGCGTGAGGAGGCATCCGAGGACCACGGCGGCCCGGCGGCCCCGCCGTGCCCCGGAGACGTGGAGGAGGACGTACGGCAGGAAGCCCAGCACGCCGACGCCGAGGAAGGGCATGGTCAGCGCGGCCAGCACACCCGAGGTGCCGGTCGGTACGGCGCGGTCGCCCTCGGGGGTGAGCCGGGCCCGCCTGACGTCACCGGCGGTGGAGTCGGGTGAGGCGGCGACCGGGATCGCGTCGCCGCCGCCGTCGGGCGCGAAAGCGCCCTTGCAGTCGTAGCGGCCCTGGCCCAGGTCCTCGCACGAGAGGACCGTGAGCGTGCCGGGGACGCCGATGGAGCCCGTCGCGAGCTTGAGGCCGGGCACCGCGACCACGAAGGGCAGCACGCCCAGCCCCGTCCAGAGGACCAGCAGGATGGCCATGCCGACCTTCCCCGGCGTGCGTCCCGGGCCGGGGGCCGGCACCGGCTGGAAGGCGTTCGCGATGTCGTCGAATGCGCTGCTCATGGGGAGAGGATGGGGCACGCCACTTGTGAACTACCTGTTCATGGCTTGTCGCGGGTCGCCCTGGCCTCCGCCTCGGCGGCGTCCAGCTTGGCGGCCTCCTCGGGGGTGGGCGCGGTGCCGCCGAGGTGGCGGGGCTGCCACCAGACGCCCGGCGGGATCTCCGGGTAGCTCCGCTGCGCCTTGTCGAGCATCTCGGCCATGCGCTCGCGCAGGTCCGCGGTGACGGCGTCGTAGTCGTCGCCACGCTGGGGGTACATCGGCTCGCCGACCTGGATCGTGATCGGCACGTGCCGCTGCAGCAGCTTCTTGGGGTGACCCTTGGTCCACAGCCGCTGGGTGCCCCACAGGGAGACCGGGATCATCGGCACCTTGGCGCTGACGGCCATCCGGACCGCGCCGTTCTTGATCTCCTTGATCGTGAAGGACCGGCTGATCGTGGCCTCGGCGAACACGCCGACGACCTCGCCGCCCTTGAGCGACTTCAGCGCCGCGCCGAACGCGGCGGCCCCGGCCGCGCGGTCGACCGGGATGTGGTGCATGCCGCGCATCAGCGGCCCGGAGATCCGGTGGTCGAACACCTCCTTCTTCGCCATGAAACGCACCAGGCGCCCGGAGGGGCGCGCGGCCAGACCGGCGAAGATGAAGTCGAGATAGCTGATGTGATTGCTGACCAGCACGGCCCCGCCGGTCCGCGGGATGCGCTCCGCGCCCTCGATGCGGATTTTGAGGTCCAGCGCACGGAACAAGGTCAACGCCGCCCCGATGACCGGGGGGTACACGATCTCAGCCATGGCTGAACCGTACCTCAGCTCTCCCCCCGGCCCGACCTCCCCCGATCCTCTCCCGGACGCCCTCGCGGGGCCGGGCCTCAGTGCCCCCTGAACGCCTCCTCCAGCCACCACGATCCGCGCGCGCGGCTGACCCTGGCGTGGACCAGCAGGGGCCGGTCGCGGTCCCCCTCCAGCCACCGGGCCACCGCGACGAGATCCTCCCGGGCCCGTACGGTGACCGCCTCGCAGCCGAAGCCGCGGGCGACGGCGGCGATGTCGGCGGGCGGGAAGGTCACGGTCTCCAGGGGGTGCCCGTCCGGGCCGAAGTGGTGCACCTCGGCACCGTAGCCGTCGTCGTCGTACACGACGATCACCATCGGCAGGCCGAGCCGTACGACCGTCTCCAGCTCGGCGACGCCCATCAGCGCGCCGCCGTCGCCCAGCGCGGCCACCGGGAGCCGGTCCGGCTGGGCCAGGGCCGCGCCGATCGCGGTGGCAAGGCCGAGGCCGATCGACTGGAACGCCTGCGTGAAGCAGAAACCCCGCTCATCAGGGACATCGAGAAACATCGACGGATATCCCATGAAATTTCCGGAGTCGATGGAGACCACGCGTTCCGCGGGAAGCAGGTCGTCCAGCGCGATCGTCAGCGTCCGGGGGTCGATCCTGCCGTCGCCGCTCTCGTCGGTGTAGGGAACGTCCCGCCAGCGGTTCTCCCCGGCGATCCGCGCGGCCAGCCCCGCCGAGCGGTACCCGGCTCCGCCGGCGCCCGGGACGCCGGCGCTCGCACCGCCCGGGGTTTTCGCCTCGTCACGCGACACGCCGTCCCCGTCCCCGTCACCCTCGCCCTCGCCCTCGCCCTCGCCCTCGCCCTCGCCCTCGCCCTCGCCCTCGCCCTCGCCCTCGCCCTCGCCGAGCAGGCGAGTGGTGGCCCGCGCGGTGAGGGCGGCGTCGCCGGCCACGCCGAGGTGGACGGGCCGGTGAGCGCCGAGCGCGGCCTCGTCCAGGTCGACCTGGACGACGGTGGTGTCGCGGCCGATCAGCGTGCCGTGGCGCATGGTCCACATGTTGAGGGCGCAGCCCCAGCCCACGAGCACGTCGGCGTCGCGGATGAGCTCGACGGTGAGCGGCGAGGCGAACCCGCCGCTCACGTCCAGATCCCACGGACTGCCCCGGAAGAGCCCCTTCGCCACGGCGGAGGTGGCCAGCAGCGCCCCGGCCCGCTCGGCGAGCTCCTCGATCTCGCGCCGGGCCCCGCGCGCGCCCCGCCCGGCCACGAAGACGGGACGGCGGGCCGCCGCGAGGATCTCCGCCAGCCGGGCGACCCGCTCGGCCCCGGGTTCCCGAGGCGGGACGGCCTCACCGGATCCCGGCCACCGGACGGCCTGCCCGGACTCCGGTACGGCCGCCCCTGACCCCTCCCCCTCCGCGACGACCGCCGGAGCCTCCAGGCCCGCGTCCGGGACGGCCAGGCCCTGAACCTCCAGCGGAAGGTTGAGCAGGACCGTACGGCGCCCGTCGCGGGCGGTGCGGAATGCCTCGGCCGTGTCGGCGGCGGCGGTCTCCGCCGACCCGATCCGCATCGGGACGGCGCCCACCGCCTCCGCCAGCGCGACCTGGTCGACGAAGAAGTTCGAGCGGGGCTCGGTCACCTCTCCGGCCAGCACGACGAGCGGGGTGCGGCTCTTGGCGGCCTCGGCGATGCCGGTCATCGCGTTGGTGAGCCCCGGTCCCTGGTGGACGCTGAGCACGGCGACCTCGCCGCTGAGGCGGGCGTAGGCGTCGGCCATGGTCGCCGCGCCGCCCTCGTGGCGCGCGGCGACGTAGCGCGCGCCGTACGCGACCAGGGCGTTGGTCACGTGGAAGTTGCCGCTGCCCACCACCCCGAAGGCGGTGCCCACGCCGAGCGAGGCGAGGGTCCGCCCCACGACCTCGGCGACGTTCACCTCTCGACCAGGGCCAGCACCCGCAGCGGGCTGCCCGAGCCTCCGGCGATGGGCAGCGGCGGGGCGACGACCACGGCGCCGGTCACCGGGAGCCGGTCGAGGTTGCGCAGCTGGGTCAGGCCGTACTTCCCCGCGCCCAGCAGGAACGAGTGGCACGGGAAGGCGGGGTCGAAGCCGTGCGCGGCGCCCGCGTCGGTACCGACGGTCTCCACGCCCAGCCCGGCGATCGGGGTCTCCTCGGCCAGCCACCGGGCGCACTCGACCGAGACGCCGGGCGTGTGCGGGCCCGTCTCGTTCGCGTTCAGGAAGCGCTCCTGGTCGTGGGAGCGGGCGTCCCAGCCGGTGCGGTAGAGCAGCCATCCCCCCTCCGGCAGCGGCCCGTTGGCCTCCTCCCATGCCTTGACGTGCGCGATCTCCAGCAGGAAGTCGGCGTTCTCGGCCGCCTCCGCGGCGAAGTCGAGGACCACGGCCGGGGCGATCAGCCGCTCGACCGGCACCTGCGAGACGTCCTCGCCGTCCTTGCCGGTGACCCAGTGGACGGGGGCGTCGAAATGGGTGCCGGTGTGCTCGCCCGTCACGATGTCGTTCCAGTACCAGGCGGGGCCGCGGTCGTCGTAGCGGCTGATCTCCTTGAGCGCGAACGGGACGGTGTTGCCGAACGGCTCAGGCAGCCGCAGGATCGGCGTCTCCGACGACAGTGGCGCCGTCAGGTCGATCACCTCGATCCCGCCGTTCCGGATGCTCTCCACCAGGTTCCGCAACACCGACATGACGCCTCCAACGGGATTCCAACGGGACAGGACCTCGGCAGATCCTCCTACAGCGCCGTCTTCGCCCGCCACCTTCGCGTACCCACCGGTCCTCCCTGCCCGGCGACGGCCGCGCGCCGGTCCCGCCCGCCCCGGTCCGGCCGGGAATCGAGGCCGGGAATCGAGGCCGGGAAGACGGCTTCCGCGGTCGATGCTTGCCATCGCCCGCGAACAGGGCGAGTTTGGGAACTGTGAAAAAGCTCATCAACGATGTCGAGTCCGTCGTTCCCGATGCGCTGCGCGGCGTCGCGGCGGCCCATCCAGGGCTGCGGGTGGACGTGGACAACCAGATCGTGTTCCGGGCCTCGGGGCCGCGCCCCGGCAAGGTGGGTCTGGTGTCCGGCGGCGGGTCGGGGCACGAGCCGCTGCACGCCGGATTCGTGGGGTACGGCATGCTCGACGCGGCCTGCGCCGGTGAGATCTTCACCTCCCCGGTACCCGACCAGATGATCGAGGCCACCGCGGCGGTGGACGGCGGGGCGGGCGTCCTGCACATCGTGAAGAACTACACGGGCGACGTGCTGAACTTCCAGATGGCCGCCGAGCTGAGCGGCGAGGAGGGGGTGCGGGTGGAGAGCGTGCTGGTCGACGACGACGTGGCCGTGCGCGACTCCCTCTACACGGCGGGACGCAGGGGCACCGGCGCCACGCTGTTCGTCGAGAAGATCGCCGGGGCGATGGCCGAGACCGGCGCGCCGCTGGCCGAGGTCGCGCGGGTGGCCAGGGAGGTCAACGCCCGCAGCCGCTCCTTCGGGATCGCGCTGAGCCCCTGCACCACACCCGCGGCGGGCATGCCCACCTTCGATCTCGCCGACACCGAGATCGAGCTGGGCATCGGCATCCACGGCGAGCCCGGCCGGACGCGCTCGGCCATGCGCCCGGCGCGCGAGCTGGTCCACCTGGCGATGGACGCGATCCACGAGGACCTGCCGATCTCCGGCGACACCCTCGTGATGGTGAACGGCATGGGCGGCACCCCGTTGATCGAGTTGTACATCGCCTACGCGGCCGTGGTGGAGCACCTGGCGGAGAAGGAGGCGCGGGCGGCGCGTAACCTTGTCGGCAACTACGTGACGAGCCTCGACATGCAGGGATTCTCGATCACGGTGTGCCGGTTGAACGAGGAGCTCACCCGGTTGTGGGACGCCCCCGTCGAGACCCCCGCGCTGCGCTGGGGCCGCTGATGGCCTCCGGCACGGACGCCGCCCCGAGCACCGCCCTGAACACCGGCACGAACACCGGCACCGATACCGAGACACACACCGACACGGACGACACCGAGATGAACACCGCGATGGACACCGCCCTTTTCGCCGCCTGGATCGAGGAGACCGCCAGGACCGTCGCCGCGGAAAAGGAGCGGCTGACCGGCCTGGACGCCGCGATCGGCGACGCCGACCACGGCATCAACCTCGATCGGGGTCTCACCGCGGTCACCACGGCCCTGGCCGGCAAGGAACCCGGCACCCCGGGATCGCTGCTGGTGCTGGTGGGCAACACCTTGATCCGCAAGGTCGGCGGGGCGTCCGGCCCCCTGTACGGCACGGCGTTCCGCGAGGCGGGCAAGACGCTGGGCGACACCCCCGAGGTGTCCGTCGCGCAACTCCACGCCGCCCTGGAGGCCGGGCTCGCGGGGGTGCGCAAGCTGGGATCCGCGGCCGAGGGCGACAAGACCATGGTGGACGCCCTCGCCCCGGCCGTGCG
This sequence comes from Streptosporangium sp. H16, assembly GCF_051918855.1. NCBI lineage: Bacteria > Bacillati > Actinomycetota > Actinomycetes > Streptosporangiales > Streptosporangiaceae > Streptosporangium > Streptosporangium sp. H16. Next base: position 637,757 of record NZ_JBPXMD010000001.1, on the reverse strand, counting down.
GGCGCTGGAGGCGGCCGCACAGGACGGGAAAGACCCCGCGGAGGCGGTCGACGCCGCCGCGGCGGCGGCCCGTACCGGAGCCAAGGCGACGATCCCGATGCAGGCCCGCAAGGGCCGGGCCAGCTATCTCGGGCCGCGCAGCGTGGGCCACGAGGACCCCGGCGCCGCCTCCACCGCGCTCATCCTCTCCGCCCTGCACGCGGTGGTGGCGCGATGACCCGGCACACGGTGGTGGCGCGATGACCCGCTCCCCGCTCCGGCCAAAGGCGGGCGGCCGCCGGCTCGCACCCGGTCGCGGACCGGCCGGCGGACCCGTGGTGGACCCGTGGTAGGCATCGTCCTCATCTCGCACAGCGGCCCGCTGGCGGCCGAGGTGGCGCTGCTGGCCGCGCAGATCGGCGGCACGAACGTCCCGCTGGCCGCCGCGGGCGGCACCGAGGACGGCGGCCTGGGGACCAGTCCCGACCTGGTTGCGGCGGCGATCGAGGAGGTGGACCGGGGAGACGGGGTGATCCTCATCCCCGACCTGGGAAGCTCGGTGCTCACCGCCCGGCTCTTCGCGGACGAGCGTGTGGTCATCGCCGACGTGCCGTTCGTGGAGGGGGCGATCTCGGCCGTCGTGTCGGCGGGCACCGGCTGTGCGCTGCCGGCCGTGCTCGCGGCGGCCGAGGAGGCGAGGACCTTCCGCAAGCTCTGACGCCCGGAACCCCAGCCCCCGGGGAGGGCGGGGGGTCCGGGCGTGCACGCGAGGCCGGGGCGATGGTGCGGGGATCGTCCTGGTTCGGCGGACGCGCGAGACGGGCCGGCGCGTGACCAGGTGGGGACCGTCCCGGTTCCGGCGGACGCGCGAGACGGGGCTAGCGCGTGGCCAGCAGGCCCTCCAGCAGGCCGAGGACGGCCTGGACCGGAGGGGGCGTGGTGCCGAACTCCACGTCGGTCCCGCTGACGGAGTCCATCACGCTGACCGAGCTCTGCGGCAGCCCCCAGCGCTCACCGCCGTCGTGACCCACGCCGACCTCGATACCGGCGAAGGTGACGTACTCCCAGTTCTTGAGTTCCCTCCTGAGCGCCTCGTGGCCGCGCACGGTGGCCCACTCGGCGACGGCCGCGAGGATGTCGCTGAGCGTGTTCTCGCGCTCCTTCAGGTCTCCGGACTGGAGTTCCTCGATCTGGCGGTCCAGCTCGGCGCGCTGGGCGAGGAGGGCGTTGAGGTCGCTCATAGGGGGGCCTTTCAGGGGAGGTGAGAGGTATGCGGGTGGAAGCGGCACGTTCTGTCGAAGGTCGTTCACGAGAGGATCGGGCCTCCACCCGGGCAGAACCCCGCCGCGATCCGCGAGCTGCCGGAGGCTTCGCCGATCGCCGGAGAGGACATTGCCGTCATGCGTCACATAATGGTGCCGTACGAGCCCACCCGGCGTCGATCCGTCTCGGGGAATCATCACCGCTCAGAGGCATCCGGCATCGAGACGGCCGCTCGTGTCGTCGTCTCTCCCGCCGCCCGGCGGCCGCCCCGGGAGCGGCGGGTCAGGGTACGGCGTCGTGAGAGCGGGCGGTGAGGTCGAGATACTCTTCGCGGCCCAGCGTACGGACCTCGAAGCCGAGCCCGCGCCGTGCGGCGAAGCGGTGCGCGTCCTCCGGCGGCCACGGGCCGGGCAGGTGGCGGACGGGCCTGCCCTCACCGTCCACCACGAAGAGACCGGACAGCTTCTCGTGGCGGTAGACCATCAGCCCGGCCGCGCAGCCCAGGTCAGGCCCGATCTCCAGGTCGTCGGGGACCATCCGCGCGCCGAGCCCGACCCGCAGCGCCCTCCCGTGCGGGACGCGTGCCGTCCTCCCGCGCGGGACGGAGAGGTACGGCCCCCCGGGTGGCCCAAGCGCGGCACCGCGCCGAATGCGCGAGGCGTGCCACGCCTCGCGCACGGGCTTCAGGACGACGAGCAGGGGGGCGAAGAAGACCGCCAGCCACTTGGCGTCCAGCAGGTCCAGCAGCATCCCGCCCAGTGCGGACAGCCCCCGCCACGCGAACCAGCCGCCCGTCGTGACGACATAGGCCATCGCGAACAACCCCGCCGCCCCGGCGCAGACCGCGACGGTCTTCCTGGCCCTGGACATCCGGGGGACCTCCAGCCCGGTGAGGCGCGTCCAGCCGGGGGCCCGCCTGCTCAGTGCGGTGCGGACCACGCTCGACGGCGCCACCAGGGCATCGTGCACGGGAAGTCTCCGGCCGGCCGCGAAGGCGGCCACCTCATGGGCCGGCCACTCGCCGGGAAGGTCGGCGAGCACCAGCCCGTCGGCGTCGAGCACGGCCAGCCCGGTGAGGGAGCGCGTCTCCTCCTTGCCGGAGACGAGCACCCGGCGCTCGTACCGGTAGTGGTGCAGGGCGGCGGGCGCGAGCCGCAGCGAACGACCCGCCACCGGATCCGCCGCGACCAGCGTCCGGCCGTCCCAGCTGAGCGTGGTCGCCGGGCAGGGCGTGCCCTCCAGCGCCCCCTCGCACGGCCGGAGCTCACCGGACACCTCGTCGTACGGCCGGAGCCGGAGCGCCACCTCGTGGGGAGAGTAGTCGCCGCGCACCGGCAGCCCCACGTCCGCCGTGTTGCGCCACCCGCGCGCCCGGGTCTCGATGTCGGCGTAGCCCTCCCGCTCCGAGGCATGGGACCGATACTCGAAGAGCAGCCCGGCGTGCACGGCGAACGCCTCCACCAGATGGCGGGGCCTGGCCCCCGGGGAATCGAGCATGCCCCTTTCCGCGGCGTCCAGGACCGCGACCCCGTGGACGACCCCGTTCTCGCGGGGAAGGCGGTACATGACCAGGCGTGCCGCGCGTTCCTCACCGGTGAGCGGCAACCGGATCGGATGGCGCCCCGGCACGTCGACGACGAGACAGTCCTCGTCCACACGCATCTCACACCCGCCCCCGGCGAGCGATCGTGTCACCCCTATCGCTACCCCTGCCTTTCCCCCTGGCGATGCCTCTCGCTTTCCTGGAACGACGCATAAAGCACCCATAAAGTTCCAACGCCGAGATAACATCGTCTCTGATGTTGACGAGGTTTCCATGTCCGCCCTAACATCGTCTCCGAAAGAGACGATGTTCGATGTGTCCGTGGACGCGGGACCCCGCCTCGGGCGTGGTAGTAATGGGACCCACGGAGGAGGCCGGACAGACAAGTTGGTGCGCCATGACCGAGCACTTCCTCGGCGTTCTCGGTGTCGGCGAGGCGCTGGGGGTGAGCCGGCACGCGGTGCACAAGTGGCGCTCCCGCCATCCGCGCGATTCGCGTCACCCCTTTCCCGAACCCGACGTCGAGGTCGACGGAGCCCCCGGCTGGCGGGCCGATCGGCTGGAGGAGATCGCGCGGTGGCGCGACGGCCTGCCGGGCCGCGGCGCGGGCGGAGGCCGTCCTTCCGCCGCGCGTCAGGAGTACCTGAGAGCGGCGGCGGCGCGCGGCCTGGACCGGGACGAGGCGGTGCGCGCACTCGGCACGTTCACCGAGGAGTTCCCCGAGATGACCGAGCCGGAGATCTGCGCCTGGCTCATCGAGAAATGGCGCGGCTAGCACCTCCGGCGACACACACCAAACGGAAGGCGATGACGCATGCCCGAAATCGGGGGAACCACCGCACCGGGGTTCGAAGGCGTGCGCGAGGCGTTCGCGGCCAACCTGGTCGGCGGGCAGGAGGTGGGCGCCGCGGTCGGCGTCTACCTGCACGGCCGGAAGGTCGTCGACCTGTGGGGCGGGATCGCCGATCCCGCGACCGGTCGCCGCTGGGAGCGCGACACCCTGCAGGTCGTGTTCTCCACCACCAAGGGCGTCACCGCCGCCTGCGCGCACCTGCTGGCCCAGCGGGGCGAGCTGGACCTCGACGCGCCCGTCGCCGAGTACTGGCCGGAGTTCGCGGCGAACGGGAAGGAGCACATCCCGGTCCGCTGGCTGCTCACCCACCAGGCCGGGCTGCCCGTGATCGACCACCCGATCACCCCGGCGGAGGCGATCGTCTGGGAGCCGATGGTGACCGCCCTGGCCGCCCAGCGTCCCGCCTGGGAGCCGGGCACCGAGCACGGCTACCACGCGCACACCTACGGCTGGCTGGTCGGAGAGGTCGTCCGCCGGGTGACCGGCCGCAGCCTCGGCACCTTCCTCGCCGAGGAGATCGCCGCGCCGCTCGGCCTGGACCTGTGGATCGGGCTGCCGGAAACCGAGCTGCACCGGGTCAGCCGGATCGTCGCCGCCCCCGTCGACCTGGACGCGTTCGCCCGGATCGACCTGGACGCCCTGCCCGAGCCCGCGCGCGAGGTGATGCGTGCCTACGCCGATCCCACCTCGCTGACCAGGCGGGCGACGAGCGTCATCACGCCGATGCCGAACCACGACGACCCCGCCGAGCAGGTCGCCGAGATGCCCTCCACCAACGGCATCTGCACGGCCCGCGCGCTGGCCCGCTTCTACGCCGCGCTCATCGGCGAGGTCGACGGGCATCGCGTCCTCACACCCGCCGCCCTGGCTGCGGCGACCGCGGAACAGACCGGCGGCGTCGACCGCGTCCTGCGGGTGCCGGTCCGGATCGGCACCGGTTTCGGCCTGCCGACCCCCGACGCCTTCTGGTACAGCCCGACCGCCTTCGGGTTTCCCGGCTACGGCGGATCGCTCGGCTTCGCCGACCCGGCGACCGGCCTCGCCTTCGGCTACGTGATGAACCACATCCAGGAAGGCGTGCCCGACCGCAGAGCCGCCGACCTCCTTGAAGCGGTCCACGACGCGATCGGGGCCGGGGCCCGATAGGACCCCGGCCACGACAACCCGGCGTGCGGGCGACGGGGAGGTACGGGGCCGGTCATCCTCCCGGCGTGCTCGAAGGTCCTCTCCTGGGCCGCCGCGGGAGCGGGACACTCCCCCGGACGTGACCGGCCGTCACGTCCGCGCCGGCCGGGACACGGCCTACTCCTCGATGGCTCCGCCGACGCGCCGGAGATGCCGCCGGAAGGTGTACGACGGATCGGCGTCGCGCCGGGCCAGGTAGTCGTCGAAGGCCGTCTGCCGGCGCAGCGTCTCGCCCTCCCGGATCCTGCGGGCCTGCTCGCGCTCGGTCCGCCCGATCCGGCGCGCCGTCGCCAGCACCTCCTCGACGTGCTCGGCCGCGACGAACAACACGCCGTCGTCGTCGCCGAAGACGACGTCGGCGGCACTCACCAGGTACGGCCCGAATCGCGCGGTGGCCAGCGCCTCGGGTTCCCGTTCGTCCAGCCGCACCGGACCGGGCGGGTAGCGGCCGTAGCTGAACACCGGGAGGCCGATCTCCACCAGCTCCGGCGTGTCGCGGTGCAGCCCCCACACCACCAGGCCCGCCACCCCCGCCGCCTCGGCCTCCAGCACCGCCAGGTCGCCGACACACGCCTCGTCCGAACGCCCGCCGTTGTCGACGACCAGCACATCGCCGCGCCCGGCCCGGCCGAACGCCTCCAGGAACACGTCCACGCTGCCGTAGTGCCGCGCCGGCAGCGCGCGTCCCGCGATCCGGCGTCCGGGGACGACCGGGCCGATACCGGGCGGCGCGGCGCGCAGCGGCAGGCCGCCGCGGACGCAGGCATCGGCCACCAGCGGCGTGGACAGGTCGGCGAAAGCCTCCAGCATGGCGTTCTCCCCTGCTCGGGCCTCCTCGGCGCCGGCGGCGCGCGGACGCGGCGAGGGGGACGTCGACGGTGTCCCCCGATCTTACCGAGCGGCACGACCGGCACCGGGATCCGCTGACGGCCGGCCCGATCGGCCGTGCCGCTCGGGCCGGGACCGTGGTCCGGGCGGCACCGCCCGGACAGCGTCAGGGCGCCGTCAGGGCGCCGTCAGAACACGGTCAGCCGACGGCGCAGTCCCTTCCGTTGAGGGTGAAGCTCGCGGGGGCGGGCGGGGGACCGCTGGACGAGGCGACGAACCCGACCTGCACCGTCGAGCCGGGGGCGATGACCCTGTTCCAGTGCTTGCTCGTGCCGACGATCCGTGAACCGGCCTGGCTCCAGTCCGCCGACCAGCCCGAGACGAGGCGCACGCCCGACGTCGGGTAGTGGACCGTCAGTGTCCAGTCCTCGAACGCGATCGTGCCGTTGTTGCGCACGGTGATGTTCGCGGTCAGCCCCGAACCCCACGTCGTCGCGCGGTACGACACCGTGCACGACGGCGGCAGCGGACTCGGCGAGGGGAGCCCCTCCCTGGCCAGGACGGACAGCGGGTCGGACGGCGCGCTGAGGTTGCCGGCCGCGTCCCTGGCGACCACGACGTAGGTGTAGCGCTGCCCGATGACCACGCCGGGGTCCCCGGAGCTCTGGTACGAGGGATAGGTGGTCGTGCCGACCTTGGCGTAACCCGTCGCGGTCTCGCGGTAGACGTCGTACCCCGTCACCGCCACGTTGTCGCTCGACGGCTGCCAGCAGAACGCGACGCCCCGGTAGTCCCACAGGCAGGGCTCGTTCAGGCCGGTCGGCTTGGACGGGGGCACCCGGTCGCCGGGCAGCGGGGTCGGTGAGGAGGTCGGGGTCATGCCGACTGTCGCGGACACCGTGATCAGGGCGGAGGGCGAGCTGACGTTCCCCGCCGCGTCCCTGGCCACGACGTACATCGTGTACGAGCGGTTCAGCTCGCCCGAGAAGCCGCCGATCGTGCCGGTCGTGGTGGTGGCGAGGACGAAACCGCCGGCGTCCAGGCGGTACAGGTCGTAGCCGACGACCCCCGTGTCGTCCGTCGAGGGGTCCCAGCAGATGGAGGCGTAGCCGGTCGGGGTGGCGGCCTGCGGCACCGGGCAGGGCCGCGTGCCGGCGGGACGCGTCGGCGGGGTGGTGTCGTCGGCCGCCCCCACCTGAGCGACCACGTACGGGGCGCCCCTCGCCGGGGCGGCGGCCAGCGCCGTCTCTCCGGCCGGGCCGATTATCAGTGCGGCGGCGAGTAACGCCAGGGAGAGGAGTCCGAGGGTGAGAAGGACCGCCACAAAGGATCGCCTGCCGAGTTGCATGATGCCCCTATCGAACCGCGTCGGCGTGTGACCCCCCGCAGGAATTGTGAATCATCTTCGGCACCCCGTAAAGCCGCGATGTCACCGGTCGAAGAAAGCGCAGGGGGCGAGGACGGCCGGGTCTCCGGAGGGGGCCCGCCGGTCACCGCCCGAGGGTGCTCTCCCTGACCATGAGCCGGTAGCCCGCGCCCACCTCCTTCGGGGGACGGTCGGCGGGGCCGTCGATTCGCTGCTTGAGCAGGTCGACCGCGGTCCGGGCCAGCTGGGCCTTGTCGGGGGCGACCGTGGTCAGTGTCGGGGTGCTGAAACGGCCGTCCTCGATGTCGTCGAGGCCGGCCAGCGCGACGTCCTCGGGCACTCGCAGGCCGGCGGAGAGGACGGTCCGCATGGCGCCCAGCGCCAGCAGGTCGTTGAAGCAGAAGACCGCGTCGGGCGGTTCGGCGCGCTCCAGCAGCGCGGCCATCGCCGCCGCCCCCTGGTCCCTGCGGTAGCGCTCGACCGTGGCGACCGTCTCGGGCAGCCCGTGGGCGGCCATGGCCTCGCGGTAGCCGGCGAGGCGGAGCGGGGCGGTGCCGCTGGCGGCGTTGTCCTCGGCGCCCAGCGCGGCGACGCGGGTGCGGCCGAGCCCGATCAGATGCTCGGTGACGTCTCGCGCCGCCCGCACGTTGTCGATGGCCACGTGGTCGGCGGGGCCGTCGTGGATCCGCTCGCCCAGCAGCACGAGCGCGGTGGCGTCGGTGCGCGCCGCGAGCTCGTCGGCGCCGATGGCGATGGGGCTGAGGATCACCCCGTCCACCCGGTGGTCGCGGACCCCGTCCAGGATGCGCCGCTCCCGCTCCAGGCGGCCGTCGGTCTGCTCGATGACCACCAGCCACCTCAGCTCGGCCGCGGCGTCGATGACAAACCTGGACAGTTCGGCGAAGTAGGGGGCGTCGAGCTCGGGCAGCGCCAGGGCGATCACGCCGGTGCGTCCCTGACGCAGGCTCCTGGCCGACAGGTTGGGCCGGTACTCCAGTTGGGAGAGCGCCTCCTCGACCTTGGCCCGTGTCACGGGCGACACGTGGGCGTACCCGTTGACGACGTTGGAGACGGTCTTCACCGACACCCCCGCCAGGCGCGCGATGTCGCGCAGGCTCGCACCCACCCGCTCCCCCATTCCCGCCGCGGTCTCCGCCGTCCGGCTCGGCCGACGCTCCACGAACCGTACGAGATCCGATTGCGACGATCGTAACGCCCCGGTATCGACTTCCGAAGCAGCTGTTTACAACGTTGAAACAACGTTGTAGAAACCCCCTACCACGAAATGTCGCGTTAACAGAGAGGTCGTGTCTTGGCGACCACCGCCCGTCTCACCCTGGACCCCGCCTTCCGAATCGGCCCGGTGGAGCCCCGGCTCTTCGGTTCCTTCGTCGAGCACATGGGCCGCTGCGTCTACACCGGCGTCTTCGAGCCCGGCCACCCGCTGGCCGACGCCGACGGCCTGCGCACCGACGTGCTGGAGCTGACCCGCGAGCTCGGGGTGACGCTGGTCCGCTACCCCGGAGGCAACTTCGTCTCCAACTACCGCTGGGAGGACGGCGTCGGCCCGGCCGAGGAGCGGCCGGCACGGCTGGACCTCGCCTGGCGGAGCCTGGAGGGCAACCGCTTCGGGCTCAACGAGTTCATGGCCTGGGCCGCCAAGGCCGGGGTCGAGCCGATGATGGCGCTCAACCTCGGCACCAGGGGGGTGGCCGAGGCGCTGGAGCTGGTCGAGTACACCAACTACCCCGGCGGCACGCGCCTGTCGGACCTGCGCCGCTCGCACGGTGTCGACAAGCCACACGACGTGCGGCTGTGGTGCCTGGGCAACGAGCTGGACGGCCCGTGGCAGATGGGGCACAAGACCGCCGCCGAGTACGGCCGGCTCGCCGCCGAGACCGCGCGGGCCCTCAAGCGCTTCGACGACGGCCTGTCGCTGGTGGCCTGCGGCAGCTCCAACAGCGGCATGCCGACGTTCGGCGCCTGGGAGGCCGAGGTGCTGGAGGCGACGTACGAGATGGTCGACTACATCTCGCTGCACGCCTACTACGACCCCTCCGACGGCGACGCCGACTCCTTCCTCGCCAGCGGCGCCGACATGGAGCACATGATCCGCTCGATCACGGCCACCGCCGACCACGTGGGCGCGAAGCTGCGCAGCAAGAAGCGGATCAGGCTCTCCTTCGACGAGTGGAACGTCTGGTACCAGAGCCGCTTCTCCGGCGAGTCGTCGCTGGACTGGGAGGAGCGCCCGCGGCTGATCGAGGACACCTACGACGTGACCGACGCGGTGGTGGTCGGCAGCCTGCTCATCACGCTGCTGCGCAACACCGACCGGGTCGGCGTCGCCTGCCAGGCGCAGCTGGCCAACGTGATCGCCCCGATCAGGACCGAGCCGGGTGGCCCTGCGTGGCGGCAGAGCATCTTCCACCCGTTCGCGCTGACCGCGCGGCACGCCCGCGGCCAGGTACTGCGGGTGGAGCCGGAGTGCGAGGTGATCCCCACCGCCAAATACGGGGAGGCCCCCGCGATCTGGGCGACCGCCACGCACGACGAGGCGACCGGCGAGCTGACGCTGTTCGTGGTCAACCGCGACCGGAACGCCCCGTGCGCGCTGGAGCTCACGCTGCCCGAGGGGCTGCGGCCCGTGGAGCACCTGGAGCTCACCGACGACGACCTGTCGGCGGTCAACTCCGCCGACGCGCCCGACCGTGTCGTCCCCCGGCCGGGCGAGGGCCCGCGCCTGGAGGGCCGTCGCGCCTTCCTGAACCTCTCACCTGTCTCGTGGAACATCGTCCGCTTCGCTCCCCTTTCCCCCCAGGAGTAGGAACATGACCAGTCCTCTGTCCCGCCGCTCGTTCATGGGCCTGACCGGCGCCGCCGGTCTGACCGCCGCGCTGGCCGCCTGCGGCGGCGGTACCAAGCTCGGATCCGGTGCCTCCTCCCCCGCCTCGGCCGCGCCGACCTTCTCCGGCGGGGAGTACTCCGGCCCCAAGGTGACCCTGGACTACTGGAACGGCTTCACCGGCGGCGACGGCCCGCACATGCGGACCATGCTGGAGGCGTTCAACAAGGAGTACGCCGGCCGCATCGAGGTCCGCAACGTCACCCGGCGCTGGGAGGACCTCTACCCGGCCATGCCGACGGCCATCACCGCGGGCAAGGGCCCGGACGTGGCGGTCATCCACAACGACTGGATCGGCACCTTCGCCACCCGCAAGACGCTGATCCCGCTGGACGACGTGGTCGGCGCGCTGGAGCTCAGCGAGTCCGACTTCATCCCCGCGGTGTGGAACGCCGGGATCTACGAGGGCAAGCGCTACAGCGTCCCGCTGGACGTGCACAGCCTGGCCGACTACTGGAACGCCTCCCACCTGGAGAAGATCGACCTCGACGACGCCCCCGCCGACAGGGCCGGGTACGAGGACGCCCTGGGCAGGCTGAAGGAGGCCGGCATCGAGAACCCGTTCTGGATGCCCAGCAAGTGGCCCGCCCACCTGATGTTCATGAGCCTGCTCTGGCAGTTCGGCGGCGAGCTCTACAGCGAGGACGGCGCGAACGCGCTCTGGGGCTCCGAGGCGGGCGCCAAGGCCCTGGGCTGGATGGTCGAGCAGATCGACAAGGGCTTCAGCCCGGCCAAGGTCGCCCAGGACAGCCAGTACGCCGCCTTCAAGAACGACAAGGTCAGCTTCACCTGGGACGGCATCTGGCAGATCAACGACCTGAAGACCAACGCCAGGTCGCTGAAGTGGGGCATGTCCCCGATCCCGAACATCGGCGGCACGGCCGCGGCCTGGGCCTCCTCGCACAACTTCGTGATGACCTCCCAGGCGGGCAAGGACCCCAACAAGGTCCAGGCGGCCAAGTTCTTCATCGACCACATCAGCCGCCAGTCCACCGAGTGGGCCAAGGCCGGGATGATCCCGGCGCGCAACTCCGCCCGCCAGGACCCCGCGATCGCCGACCTGCCGCAGATCAGGCTGGCCTCCGACGTGAACATCTTCCGCTTCCTGCCGCCGCTGCCCGGCGTCGGGGACGTGCAGTCCAAGGCGCTGGAGCTCGCGGTGGCCAAGGCCGTGCTGAAGCAGGCGTCCCCGGCCGACGCGCTGAAGGAGGGCGTGGCGTCCGCCGACAAGCTGCTCGCCGCCAACAAGCGGAAGTACGAGAAGTGAGCCTGCTCGCCGACCGGAAGGGCCGGTCCCCTGCCGGGGACCGGCCCTCCGCCGCCGGGACCACGCCAAGGATGCGGCCCTGGACGCCGTACGCCTTCCTGGCCCCCTACCTCGCGCTGTTCACCGTCTTCATGCTGCTGCCGATCGGCTTCGGGTTCTGGACCAGCCTGCACGAGTGGGACATCAACCTCCCCGACAAGCCGTTCGTCGGGCTGGAGAACTACGCCGAGCTGTTCGACCCGGCCAGCGTGGACGGCTCGCGGTTCTGGACGGCCATGCGGGCCACCGGCATCTTCACCGTCGCGTCGGTGCCGCTGCTCATCGTGCTGCCCCTGCTGGTCGCGCTGCTGATGAACGGCCGCTTCGCGGGACGCAACGTCTACCGCGCCGTCTACTTCGCGCCGTACGTGCTGGGCGTGGCGGTCGTCGGGTTCGTCTGGCAGTTCCTGCTGGACGGCAACATCGGCCTGGTCAACCACTACCTCGGCCTGGACGTGCAGTGGACCACCGACGTGCCGCCCGCCTGGGTCGCCCTCGTGGGCGTGACGGTCTGGTGGACGCTCGGCCTGAACTCGGTCATCTTCCTCGCCGGGCTCCAGGACATCCCGCGCGAGCTGCACGAGGCCGCGATGGTCGACGGCGCCTCCGCCTGGCACCGGTTCCGCTCGGTGACCCTGCCGGGGCTGCGGCCGGTCACGGTGTTCGTGGTCAACGCCACGATCCTGGCCTCGGCCAACATGTTCGGCCAGTCCTACATCATCACCCGCGGGGCGCCCGCCGACCAGACGAAGACCGCGATCTACCTCATCGCCGAGACCGGCCTGCGCCAGTTCGACATGGGCACCGCGTCCGCGATGAGCTTCATCCTCGCCGCGTTCCTGATGGTGGCCAGCGCCCTGGTCTTCGGCGCCTTCAGAGACAGGAGCACGCGATGACCCTCGACACCCGGCGGCTGCGGCGCGCCCTGCTGCACCTGGTCCTGGCGGTGATCGCGGCGCTGTACCTGAGCCCGCTGGTCTACATGTTCGTCACCTCGTTCAAGACCCGCGAAGCGGCCGGCTCCACCGAGCCGCAGTGGATCCCCGACCCGATCTCGCTGGACGCCTACCGGCAGCTGCTCGGCAGCGCCGACAGCCCGATCATGACGTGGTTCCTCAACAGCCTCGCCGCCGCCACCGGCCACGCGGCCCTGGTCCTGGTGACCGCCGCGCCGGCCGCGTACGCGCTGGCCCGGCTCCGCTTCCGCGGCCGGAGCACGATCTTCGCGACGGTCGTGGCGACGCTGTTCGTGCCGCCGGTGGTGCTGCTGATCCCCAACTTCCTGATCGTCAACGAGCTCGCCTGGGTGGACAGCCTGCCCGCGGTGATCGTCCCGGCGGCGGCGGGGGCGTTCGGCGTGTTCTTCCTGCGGCAGTTCTTCATCACCCTGCCCGGGGAGCTGGAGGAGGCCGCCGAGCTCGACGGCTGCAACCGGTGGCAGATCTTCACCACCATCGCGCTCCCGCTGGCCCGCCCGGCGCTGGTCACGCTGTTCCTGCTGTCGTTCCTGACCAACTGGAACGACTTCCTGTGGCCGATCTTCGTGCTGCTCAGCCCCGAGTCCCTGACCCTCCCGGCGGGCCTGGGCAACTTCCAGAGCGCCAACAGCATCCGCTACGACCTGCTGATGGCCGGGGCGGTGATCGCCAGCATCCCGGTGATCCTGATCTACCTCGTCGCCCAGCGCTGGGTCATCGAGGGCATCTCCCGTTCGGGCCTGAAGGGATGAGCGGGCCCGCCGCCGGTGGGCTCTCGCCACCGTCCGCCGCCGGCTCGTAGCGTGAGCCCTCCACGACCGGCGCCGCGCCGCCGGCGCGTGCCGCCACCCGGACCCGGCGGCGGTCGCCGTCGCGCTCACCGCCCAACCCCGCGGGGGTGGCTGAGACCGTGCGGGGCGTGCTCGCGGCCGGACCCAGCGTATGGTCCTTTCCGGAAAGACGGCGGCAGGAAGGTGGGGACCCATGGCGTGGGCCGGCTACGAGCTGGAGTTCGAGGACACCTTCGAGGCTGACCGCCTCGACGAGGATCGCTGGGTTCCCCGATATCTGCCCCAGTGGAGCGACAGCGCGGCCTCCGCCGCCCGGTACGAGCTGGACGGCGGGCGTCTGCACCTGCTGATCGAGGAGGATCAGCCGCCCTGGTCACCCGAGCTCGAGGGGTCGCTCCGCGTGTCGTCGCTGCAGACCGGCGTCTTCGCCGGTCCGGTGGGAAGCACGATCGGACAGCACAGGCGCGGTTCCAGGGCCGTCGTGCGTGAGGCCCAGCGCAACGTCCAGCTCTACACCCCGAGGTACGGGCTGATCGAGATGCGGGCCAAGGCGATCGACGACCCGGGATGCATGGTCGCGCTGTGGATGATCGGCTACGAGGACGAGCCGGAGCGCTCCGCCGAGATATGCGTATGCGAGATCTTCGGCCGGGACGTCGGACCGGACAGTGTGAAGGTAGGGATGGGGCTTCACCCGTTCGGGGACCCGGAGATCACCGACGACTTCACAATGGAGACCCTGCCCATCGACGCAAGGGAGTTTCACGTCTACGCCGCCGAGTGGACGTCCGAGCACGTCGCCTTTTTCGTCGACGGGTGCCATGTCCGGACGGTTCACCAGTCGCCGGGCTATCCGATGCAGCTGATGCTGAACATCTACGAGTTCCCCGAGCCGGACGGGCCGCCGAGGCCCGGACACGCCTATCCCAAGCGGTTCACGGTCGACTACGTCAGGGGCTACCGTCCCGTCGCCTCCGGCTGAGCCGGTCGGCGTCGCCACCACCTCAACCGTCGCCACCGCGGCTTCTCCTTCCACTGGACAGTCGGGCGTGTCGTACAGGGGCCGGCCGGAGACGCCCCTGATTGTTCACGGGAGCCGGGGGCCGAGGAGGAGCAGGGGCAAAAATCCGCACACCGGTAGTGATGCGGTTTTGACGACGGCATCCCGCAGCACTGCCTGCTGGACAGCTGATCGTCAAGGTGATGTGTGGCGGCAACCGGCCTGCGGACGGAGGGGCGCCGACGGAACCACGCGCTGAGACAGCTCCCACAACTCGTCAGGAACCAATCGATGACGGTAGGGCGGTGCGGCGCTGCGGGCGGCGGGTGCGCTAGTCGTCGTCCTGCTCGACGGCGTTCCACAGGAAGGCGCTGCTGCCGGTGATCTGGCTGCTGCGGGAGTCGGACGTCGCCGAGCCGTTCACCGCGTCGTCGTCCTCGGCCGCCGTCACGGTGAGAGGCTGAGGGACGTCCCAGTTGTCCGGGGTGAAGGTCAGCGGCGGTCCGGCGGACAGGTCCGTGTCGCCGTAGACCCGCGCGGTGCCCACGATGACGTTGCCCGGGGGCTGCTGGCTGAGCCGTACCTGGACGCTCGCCGTGCCGCCCTCGGGCACCGTGAGGTTGGAGGGGGAGATGAGGATCCGCAGCCGCGGGGGTGAGGGCGAGGGTGGCCGCGGCCGACGTCACAACCCTGTTCCTTGACGAGCCCTTACCGAGTCTCACGAATGACCGGCCTCCCGTTGAGGCACCCCGTTGGCCGCCGCCCGTCCGCGTCGGCGGTTTCAGGTTCGGACGGTTCTCGGAGGATGTACAGACACCGTCGTCGCCCGTACGGTCATCGCCTCCCCGGAGCCCGTGCGAGACCTGGGGAAGGGCCTTCAGACCTCGGGAAACGCCGCCCTCACACCCGACGCCCAAGCGGGGACGGCAGGCGGAACCGGGCGAAAGATTCACGCGGCGCCGGCGGCCCGACCGGCGAGCCGCCGGTGACCCGTGCGGTGGTCAGCGGGCTGTCGCCGGGCAGTGGGATGCGGGGGCGCGGCCCGGCGGCGGTCGCCGTCGCGCTCGCCGGTCTACTTGTAGCGGAAGTAGACGAAGAGGCGGCCGTGGTTCTTGGCGTCCTTGTCGATGCGGTGGTAGAGGGCCTTGATCTCCTTCTGCTCCAGGAAGCGCAGGACCTTCTTCTTCAGCTGGCCCGAGCCCTTACCGGGGATGATCTCGACCTCGGTGGCCTTCTTCCTGATGGCCTCGTCGATGATGCCCCGCAGCGCCTTGTCGATCTCTCCGCCCTTGTTGTAGAGGGGGTGTAGATCAAGCTTGAGCTTCAACCGAGCCTCCCGCGTGTCAGGTGGGGCCAGTTTACGCGGGGCGGGCCGCCCCGCCTTCTCGGCCGCCCCGCCCTCTCGTCCGCCTCACCTTCGCTGCGGGCACGCTCCCGCCGTGATCACGCCGGTCCGTGATCTCACATCGCGCCGGTACGGAGAAAGCCCGACGCCACCGACCTCGGGG
Organism: Streptosporangium sp. H16; assembly: GCF_051918855.1. NCBI lineage: Bacteria > Bacillati > Actinomycetota > Actinomycetes > Streptosporangiales > Streptosporangiaceae > Streptosporangium > Streptosporangium sp. H16. The sequence continues at coordinate 622,253 of NZ_JBPXMD010000001.1, read as the reverse complement.
AGACCGGAACATCGGCCCAGTCTGCAATCAAATTTGACCAATTCCCATGATTATTGTGTCAATTTAATGATCTAGGCAAACAAATGCCCTCTAGTTAGGCTCCCTGTCATGATCGGCCGCCTTTACCGGGTGGCCGATCGCGCGTCACCCACCGGGGAGGGTCACGGCCTCCCCGGCATGCCCTGCCCCGGGCGCGCGGGTGGCCTCCCTCCCTGTGGCGTGGCGGTTCACGCGTGCCTACAGGGAGGTCTCGTTGGCCAGAAAGCCCTACTCACCGAGGATCAGACGCGTGGCGGTGCTCGCCGCCGGCGTCGGGCTCGTCGCGGCGATGGCGCCGCCGGCGAGCGCGGATCCCACCCCCACCCCCACGCCGTCCGCCAAATGGACGGCGACTCCCCTGACCGGGGGTGAGCCGGTCCAGGGCGCGAAGTCCCCCACCGGCAAACTCGCCCGGAGTGACGAGGGGCTGCTGAAGTCGACCTCGGGCGCCACGGTCAACGTGATGGTCAAACTCGACTACGACTCTTTCGCCGCCTATCAGGGCGGTCTCGAAGGACTTCCCGCGACGAGCCCGGCGAAGACCGGAAAGGCTCTTGACATCAAGAGCGGCGACGCGCGGAAATACCAGAAGCACATCGAGGACGTCGAGAACACCTTCCTCGCCGAGCTGGCCAGGAACGTGCCAGGCGCCAAGGCGGGCCAGAGGCTGCGGACCGTCTACGGCGGCATCGCGCTGCGCGTCCCCGCGAACAAGGCGGCCGCGCTGCTGAAGCTGCCCGGTGTCGCCGCCGTCCAGGAGGACAAGCCCGAGCAGCTGCTGACCGACTCCAGCCCCGCGTTCATCGGAGCGCCCGCGATCTACAGCAAGCTGGGCGGCAGCTCCTCGTCGGGCAAGGGCGTCATCGTCGGCATCCTGGACTCCGGCGCCTGGCCCGAGCACCCCCAGTTCGCCGACCCCGGCACGCTGCCCGCCGCGCCCGCGACCAAGGACGGCACGCCGCGCGTCTGCAACTTCGGCGACAACCCGCTCACCCCGGCGGCCGACCCGTTCGTCTGCAACCGGAAGGTCATCGGCGGCGCCCCGTTCCTGGAGACCTACAACGCGAACATCGGCGGCGAGACCTTCCCGGACAGCGCCCGCGACTCCAACGGCCACGGCACCCACACCGCGACGACCTCGGCGGGCGGCCCGGTGGCCGACGCGAACCCGCTCGGCATCAGCCGGGGACCGATCCACGGCATCGCCCCGGCGGCACACGTGTCGGTCTACAAGGTCTGCGGCGTGGAGGGTTGCTACCCCTCCGACTCGGCCCAGGCGGTCGGCCGGGCCATCCTCGACGGCGTCCGCGTGATCAACTTCTCGATCTCCGGCGGCACCTCCCCCTACAGCGACCCGGTGGAGCTCGCCTTCCTCGACGCGTACTCGGCGGGCGTGCTCGTCTCGGCGTCGGCGGGCAACGCCGGTCCCGGTGCGGCGACCGTCAACCACGTCAGCCCGTGGGTGACCACGGTGGCGGCCTCCACGCAGACCAGGACCTTCCAGTCGACGGTCACGCTGTCCGGTTCCGGCGGCGCGACGGCCACGGTGAAGGGCGCCTCCATCACCCCGGGCATCGCCTCCCCGCTGCCGGTGGTGCGGGCCTCGGCCCCGCCGTACTCCAACCCGCTCTGCACCTCGCCCGCGCCCCCGGGCCTGTTCACCGGAAAGATCGTCGTCTGTGAGCGCGGTCCCGACCGGGTCCTGAAGGGCTTCAACGTCCGGCAGGGCGGCGCGGCCGGGATGATCCTGTACAACGCCACCCCGCTCGACGTGATGACGGACAACCACTGGATCCCCTCCGTCCACGTCGACAAGCCGGAGGGTGACGCCCTGCTGGCGTTCCTGTCGGCCAACCCCGGCGCGACGGCCTCGTTCACCCAGGGCACCAAGACCACCTGGCAGGGCGACGCGATCACCACGTTCTCCTCGCGCGGCCCCGGCGGCGACTTCCTCAAGCCGGACGTCACCGCCCCCGGCCTGCACATCCTGGCCGGTCAGACCCCGCTGCTCGAGGGTCCGGCCGGCGGCCCGCAGGGCAACCTGTACCAGGCCATCTCGGGCACCTCGATGTCGTCGCCGCACGTCGCGGGCTCCGCGGCCCTGCTGTTCGCCCTGCACCCGGACTGGACGCCGGGCCAGGTGAAGTCCGCGCTGGAGACGACGGCCAAGACCTCGGTCACCAAGCAGGACCGCGTCACCCCGGCCGACCCGTTCGACACCGGCGGCGGGCGCGTGGACCTGACCAAGGCCGGCGACCCCGGCCTGACCCTGGACGAGACCGGCGAGAACTTCACGGCCTCGGCCGACGACCCGCTCAACCGCATCGACCTGAACCTGCCGTCGGTGAACGCCCCGATCATGCCGGGACTCATCACCGCCAAGCGGACGTTCACCAACGTCACGAACAAGACGCTCACCTTCACCGCCACGGGCACGACCGTGAGCGGCGCGAACATCACGGTGCTGCCGCCGCTGTTCAGCGTGAAGGCGGGCAAGAGCGTCAAGCTCAGCGTGGTCATCACCGCACCGGACCTGCCGGAGGGCCAGTACTTCGGCCAGGTGAACCTCAAGCAGGTCGGCGGCTCGCGCAACCTGCACCTGCCGGTCGCGTTCGTCCGCAACGAGGGCGCCATCCCGGTGGACCAGACCTGCGCACCGGCCACCATCCCGCGCGACACCGGCGAGTCCACCTGCACGGTCACCGTGCAGAACGACACCCTGGAGAACGCCGAGGTCACGGCGGTCAGCACGCTCGACGGCAGGCTGCGCCTGAACTCGGTGACCGGCGCCACCAAGGTCGGTTCCCAGATCGCGACGACGAAGACCACCCTCGCGGCCAGGCAACCGGACAGGCCGGGCATCGCCCCGGGCACCGGCCCGGCCCCGTACCTGCCGCTCGACGCCTTCGGCATCGCGCCGACGCCGATCGGCGACGAGCAGGCGATCAACTTCACCGTGCCCCCGTTCCAGTACGCGGGTAACACCTACACCAGGCTCGGCATCGTCTCCAACGGCTACACGATCGCCGGGGGAAGCTCGGGCTCGGCCGACGTCTCCTACCAACCGCAGACCCTGCCCGATCCCGCGACCCCGAACAACGTGCTCGCCCCCTACTGGACCGACCTGGACGGCACCGGCGCGCCGGGCGTCTACGCCGGCACGCTGACCGACGGCGTGAGCGACTGGCTCGTCATCGAGTGGCGGGTCAACCTCTACGGCACGAGTGACCTCAAGGTCTTCCAGCAGTGGATCGGCCTGAACGGGACCGAGGACATCACCTACACCTACGACTCGGCCAACCTGCCCGGCGATCCTCCGGCGGGCTACGGCCTTACCGTGGGCGCCGAGAACGCAGACGGCACCGCGGGCGGCCAGATCAGCGGCCCGCCGGCCGAGGACCTCCGGGTGTCCAGCACGCCCGGCGCCCCGGGAGGCAGCCTGAGCTACACAATGAAGATCAAGGGCGTCAGTCCCGGGATCGGGACGGTGACGACGGGCACGTCGACACCGCAGGTCAAGGGCCTGACGATCGAGGTGGACAGGATCACCGTGCAGTAGCGGGAAACGCGACGGGCCCGGCGCGGCGCGCCGGGCCCGTCCTGGCTCGTGAGCCCGGGCCCGTCCGGGCTCACGAGCTCGGGCTCAGCGGTGGAGGTAGTCGACCAGGTGTGCCTTCTCGGTCTCCAGCGCCTCGATGGAACTCTTGACCACGTCGCCGATGCTCACGATCCCGGCCAGCCGGCCGGCGCTCACGACCGGCACGTGCCGGATGCGGTGCGTGGTCATGGTCTGGCGGAGGTCGTCGACGTCGGCGTCCGGCGGGCAGGTGCGGACCTCGGTCGTCATGATCGACGACACCGGCTCGTCCAGCACGCGGGCGCCGCGGTCGTGCAGCCGCCGCACGACGTCGCGCTCGGAGACGATGCCCGCGATGGACGAGCCGTCCTCGGACACCACCACGGCACCGATGTTCTTCTCGGCCAGAACGGCCAGCAGCGCGGCGACCGTCGCGTCCGGGCGGACGGTCGCCACCTCCGCCCCCTTGCCTTGCAGAATCGTACCGATCAGCATTGACACCACCTCGGTTCAGCCTGGCGCGGGTATCCCATTTCTTTGCCCCTTTGCGCCACACGCTAAGCGCTGAAATGGGCAAAGTGTGTGACTGTCAGATAACGGGCAGCAGCCGTACCGCGTCAAGGGCCAGCGTGAGTTCCACGATGTCGAGCGGGCGCGCGAGCGACCGGCCGGTGAGCTGCTCGATGCGGCGGATGCGGTTGAAGACCGTGTTGCGGTGGCAGTACAGCTGCCCCGCGGCGCGCATGGCCGAGCCCTCGCACCGCAGCCACGCCTCCAGGGTGCCCAGGAGCACCTCCCGGTCGGCCTGGTCGAGGGCGAGGATGGGCCGCAGCACAGCACCGCTGAGGTGACCGGCGAGCTCGGGCTGGCTGACCACCAGCGCGGCGGGCAGCCTGTCCTCCAGCCTGGCGATCTCCGGGCCCTCGCCCACGCAGGTCCGCAGGGCCAGCTCGGCGAGCCGCCTGGCGCGGCCCAGTTCCGCCAGCCCCTCGACGACCGGGCTGATCCCCGCGCATCCGGTGACGTGCGGGCGGAGCTCCTCGGCCAGGTCGTCCATGTTCGCGTCGTGCAGCAGCACGACCGAGACCTCGTAGTCGGGGCGCATCCGCCACAGCAGGCGCATCACGCCCAGGGCGGTCGGCCTGGGGGCGTCGTCCCCGTGGTCGTGGCGGCCGGGCAGCCGGGTGATGACGACGGCGTACCGGCCCAGCTCGGGCAGGTCGAGCCCGGCGGCGGCGCTGCGGACGAGGGAGGCGTCGACCCGGTCCTCCAGGAGCGCGTCGAGCAGGGCCTGGACCCTCTCGGCTGTGCGGCCGAACATCTCGGCCTCCCGTCTTCGGTAGGCCTCGGCGGCGGCGATCGCCTGCCTGTCGATGGCGTGCCACACCTTCGTGGCACTGCGGAGCAGGACCGGCAGGCTGTCTGACTCCTCTTCGGCGACCACGTCGATGAGGCCGTCCCACATCACCTGCGCGGAGAGCCGGTAGCTGCGCAGCAGGGAGTCCATGGGCAGTCCCTGCTCGGCCCTGCGCCGGGCGGTCTTCTCCGCCTGCGGCAGGTCACACCGTTCGGAGCGGGGCAGCAGGATGGCGCCGATGCCGTCCCGCATCGCCTCGTAGACGCTCTGCCAGTGGTCGTCGGTGGGGACCATCCGCCGGTACGCCTCGTCGGTGTCGCGGATCTTCGCGACGAGTTCGTCGGTGAGCTCGGGAAGCCTCAGCAGCAGCCTGCGGGCGGCCAGGCGCATGATCCTGCGTACTTCTTCGTCCGTAACCGGGCGGGTCCCCATCTGGGGATCGTGACAGCAAGGCACCTAGCCGAACAAGGTTCTGTTCTGTTTCGTGATGCGGGGTTGTGCGCGCGCACAACCGGCACCCGTCCCGCATGGGCGCCCGCCCCGACTTCACCCTGCCCTCTGGACGCCGGTGAAGCGCCTCGGTTGGGTGCGTTCATCGGCTGTCAGGAGGCACACATGGACGTGCACGACCCTCGCCCGCCCGGAGATTCCGGGCTGGTCGTCAGGGATCTGGCGGTGAGTTACGGCCCGGTCCTGGCCCTGCGGGGTGTCTCGCTGGACGTCCCGCGCGGTTCGGTCGTCGCGGTGCTCGGCGGTAACGGCGCGGGGAAGTCGACCCTGCTGCGCGCCGTGTCGGGCACCCTCAGGTTCCACCGGGGCGGGATCACCGCGGGCGAGGTCGGGTTCGGCGGTACGCGGCTGTCCGGCGCCGCCACCTCGGCCGTGGTGGCGAGAGGCGTCGTCCAGGTGCCCGAGGGGCGCAGGGTCTTCGCGCGGATGACGGTGGAGGAGAACCTGCGGGCCGGCGCCCTCGGCGCGCCCGACCGGCGGTCGGCGGCCGAGGCGAGGGAGAGCGTGCTCGCGCTCTTCCCCGTGCTCGCCGAGCGCGCCGGGCAGCGCGCGGGCCTGCTGTCCGGCGGCGAGCAGCAGATGCTCGCCATCGGCCGCGCGCTGATGGCCAGGCCGAGGATGCTGCTGCTGGACGAGCCCACCCTCGGTCTCGCTCCGATGATGGCCGCCAGGATCGCCGACACCATCCGCGAGATCAACACCGGGGGCACCACGGTGCTCCTGGTGGAGCAGAACGCCGCGATGGCCCTGTCCCTGGCCTCGTACGCCTACGTGCTGGAGGTCGGCGAGGTTGTGCTGTCGGGACCGGCCGCCGAGCTCGCCGCGAGCGACGAGGTGCGCCGCCGCTACCTGGGCATCGAGGACCCGGTTCCGGTCGTCCCGGGATCCGCGGGGAAGGCGGCGGCCGCCCGCCCGGCACTGGCGAGGTGGTCCGCGTGAGTGACACATACCAACCGGACGGTACGGATACTTCCATTCCCCGGCTCGACGTGCGTGACGTGACCGTGCGCTTCGCCGGGCTCACCGCGCTGGACGCCGTCGGCTTCAGCGTCGAGCCCGGCAGCGTCCACGCGGTGATCGGGCCCAACGGGGCGGGCAAGTCGACCTGCTTCAACGTCCTGTCGGGCGTCTACCGGGCCACCTCGGGCAGCGTGCGGTTCGGCGACGCGGAACTGACCTCCCTGGCCCCGCACCGCATCGCCGCCCTGGGCGTGGCGCGCACCTTCCAGAACATCGCCCTGTCGCCGCGCCTGTCGGTGCGGGACAACCTGATGCTCGGCCGCCACCGGCTGACCCGCGCCGGGTTCGTCTCGGCCGGGCTGCGGCTGCCGTCGGCCCGGCGCGAGGCGGCAGCACACGGCGAGCGGGTAACCGAGATCGCCGCGTTCGTCGGGCTCTCCGAACGGCTGGCCACGCCTGTCGGGCTGCTGCCGTACGGCGTGCAGAAGCGCGTGGAGCTGGCGCGGGCCCTGTGCATGGAGCCCCGGCTGCTGCTGCTGGACGAGCCGGTCGCCGGCATGAACGGCGGCGAGCGCCGCGACATGGCCGAGCTGATCGTCGCGGTGCGGGAGAGCCTCGGCATCTCGATCCTGCTGGTCGAGCACGACATGGGGATCGTCATGCGGCTCGCCGACGCGGTGACGGTCCTGGACTTCGGCAGGCGCATCGCGGACGGGTCCCCCGGCGAGGTGCAGAACGACCCCGAGGTGGTCCGCGCCTACCTGGGCGCGGCGGCGGAGAGCACACCGGCCAAGGACGAGGAGGTCGCTTCGTGATCACTTTTCTCGAACTCCTGGTGAACGGGATCTCCGTCGGAGCCGTGTACGCGCTGATCGCCCTGGGCTTCGTCATCATCTTCAAGGCGACCGAGGTGGTGAACTTCGCGCACGCCTCGCTGCTGCTGGTCGGCGGCTTTATCGTGGCCAAGACGCACCCGTCGGTCGGCTTCTGGACCGCCCTGCTGCTGGGCGTCGCCGGGGCGGCCGTGGTGGGCGCCCTGATCGAGTTCCTGATCATCCGCAGGGCGAACGTCGCCTCGCACAGCGTGCTGGCGATCGTGACGATCGGCGTCGACATCGTGCTGACGACCGAGCTGACCAGGCAGATCGGCACCGACGTGCTCGCCCTGGGCGATCCGTGGCACGACCGGGTGCTGCATTTGGGAGCCGTCAGCGTCGCCCAGACCCGGGTGGTCGCGTTCGCCGTCGCGGCGGCCCTGATCGCCGCGTTCCTGCTGGCGTTCAAGTACACGAGCTGGGGCATCGCCATGCGCGCCACCGCGGAGGACGCGGAGACCGCCGCGCTGATGGGCGTGCGGCGCGGGCGGGTCTCCATGGGGGCCTGGGCGGTCGCCGGGGCGCTCGCCGCCGTCGCCGCGCTCTTCCTGTGCGTCTTCCCCACTCCGGGGCTGGACCGCAGCACCACGTTCGCGGCGATGAAGGCGTTCCCCGCGGCGATCCTCGGCGGCCTCGACTCCACCACGGGGGCGCTGGCCGGAGGGCTGATCATCGGCATCACCGAGGCCATGATGAGCGGCTACCAGAACGACCTGGCCTTCCTCGGCCGGGGCATCGGCGACGTCGCCCCGTTCCTCGTGATGATCGTTGTCCTGCTCATCCGCCCCGCGGGGCTGTTCGGGACGAGGGAGCTGGCACGTGTCTAAGAAGGTCATCCTCTCCTGCGTCGCGCTGGTCGCGGTGGCGATCGCCGTACCGTTCTACCTGGAGGGCTTCTGGCTGCAGGCCGGGCTCTTCGCGATGTCGGCGGCGATCGGGGCGATCGGCATCAACCTGCTGACCGGCGCCACCGGCCAGCTGTCCATGGGCCACGCGTTCTTCCTCGCGGTCGGCGCGTACGCCTACGTCTACTTCGGCTCCGAGCCGGAGGGCGGCGCGCACGCCCTCGGCGGCCTGGGCCTGCCCACGCCCGTCGCGGCACTGCTCGCGGTGCTCACGGCGGGTGTCGCGGGCGGGGTGTTCAGCCCCATCGCGGGTCGCCTGAAAGGCGCCTACCTCGGTATCGCCACCCTCGCGCTGATCTTCGTCGGCCAGCACGTGCTGTTCAACGCCGAACCCGTGACGGGCGGGTACAACGGGCGGACGGTGCCGCCGATGGAGCTGTTCGGGTTCGCGTTCGCCGACACCCCCGAGCTGGTGGTGGCGCAGGTGCCGTTCGGGTCGCTGGAGCGGCTCTGGTTCCTGGGGCTGGTCCTGCTGACCGGCGCGGCGCTGTTCGCCCGCGGGGTGCTGCGCGGCCGTCCCGGGCGGGCCATGAACACCATCCGCGACCACGAGATCGCGGCCGGGGTGATGGGCGTGCCGGTGGCCCGCTACCGCGCCGGGGTGTTCGTGCTGTCGTCGATGTACGGCGGCCTGGCCGGGGTCCTGATCGCGCTGGTCTTCCAGCGCACCGTGCCCGACTACTTCGGCCTGCTGCTCTCCCTCGACTACCTCGCGATGATCATCATCGGCGGGCTCGGCTCCGTCGCCGGCGCGGTGATCGGCGCGATCTTCATCTCGATGCTCCCCCAGCTGCTCAGCCGCTACAGCGACGCCCTGCCGCTGGTGGCCGAGCCGGGCTCGGGCGGGGTGTCGCCCGCCGAGGCGGCCCGCATCCTGTACGGCGCCGCCGTCGTCGTCATCGTCCTCTTCCTGCCCGGCGGGCTGCTCGGCCTCGCCGGGCGCCTGCGCCTGATCGCCCGCCGGCGGCTCACCCCCGCCTCCACCCGCCAGGCCCCCGCGACAACAAAGACTCCGCTGTCTCCCTCTCCCTCCCCCGACCCAAGGAACTGATGACATGGGAATCCCAAGAACCCCGGTCCGACGCATCGCGGCACTCGCCGCCCTGGCCCTGGCCGTCACCGCGTGCGCCAGCGAGAAGGCCACCGGGGGCAGCGGAGGCGCCGCCCCCTCCGCCGTCGGGGGGGACGGCGTGAAGACGGGCCCCGGCGTCACCGCCGACAAGATCACGATCGGCCTGATGACCGACCTCACCGGCCCGTACGCGTCGTTCGGCAAGAGCCTGACCCAGGCGCAGCAGCTGTACTTCGAGCAGACGAACGCGGCCGGGGGCGTGTGCGGGCGGCAGCTGGAGGCACTGGTGCGCGACCACGGCTACGACGCGCAGAAGGCGGTCGCGGCCTACACCGAGATCGCCCCGAAGGTGGTGGCGATCGCCCACTTCGTCGGCTCGCCCATGGTCAACGCGCTCAAGCAGCGCATCGAGACCGACCAGATGCTCACCATCCCGCAGGCCTGGGCGACCGGGCTGCTCGGCAGCAAGTCCATCCAGGTCACCGGGACGACCTACGACATCGACATGATCAACGGGGTGGACTTCCTGACCAAGGAGAAGGGCATCAAGTCCGGGGACAAGATCGGTCACCTGTACTTCGAGGGCGACTACGGCGAGAGCGCGCTGAACGGCTCCAAGTACGCGTCGGAGAAGCTCGGCCTCACGCTCGTGGAGCAGAAGATCAAGGCCACCGACCAGGACATGAGCGCCCAGGTGGCCGCGTTCAAGGCGGAGGGCGTCAAGGCCGTCCTGGTCTCCGTCGGCCCCAAGCAGACCGCCTCGCTCGTCGGCGTCTCGCTCGCCAAGGGCATGGACGTGCCGTTCGTCGGCAGCAACTCGGCCTACTCCCCGCAGCTGCTGCCCACCCCGGCCGGGCCCGCGCTGCTGAAGGACTTCTACTACATGACCGCGGGCACGCCGATCAGCTCCGACATGCCCGCCATGAAGAAGCTGGCCGCCGACTACGCGGCGAAGTATCCGGACACGGCCATCGACAGCGGCGTCCCCTCGGGCTACTCGGCGGCGGCGATCGTCGTCGACGCGCTCAAGAAGGCCTGCGAGGGCAAGGACCTGACCCGGGCCGCGGTGGTCACCGCGCACCGCGGCCAGTCGTCCTGGGGTGCGGAGTTCGGCACGGTCATGGACTTCACCACGTTCGACAAGCCCGCCTCGCTGCTGTCGTACGTGGCCAAGCCGGACAAGGCCGCTCTCGGCGGCGCGGTCGTCTTCAAGGAGGCCGCGACCTCCGACCTGGCCAAGGAGTACCAGGTCCCGGTGGGCTGACCCGCGATCCGCGGTGCGGCTCCGTACCTGCCGGGGTGCGGGCCGCATCGCTCCGGGACTAGCGTGGGGGCATCCAGAAGACATCCGGCCCGGGGACACGATGACCCAGAAGCTCAACACCGGCAGCCACGACCTGCCGGTCTCCGACGCCCTCGCCGCGTTCATGAACACCGGCTGGGCCGACACGCACCGCGACGACCTCGCTCCGCTGCCGCAGGCCGCCTACACCGCCAAGCGGCGCGCCGCGCTCGCCGCCCGCTTTCCCGGCGAGCGGCTGGTGATCCCGTCCGGCACGCTCAAGGCCCGCAGCAACGACAGCGACTACCGGTTCCGGGCGCACAGCGCGTTCGCCCACCTCACCGGTGACCAGGAGCCCGACGACGTACTCGTCGTCGAACCCTCCGGGGAGGCCACGCTGTTCCTGCGCCCCCGCTCGCCGAGATCGGCGCCGGGCCAGGCCGGGCAGGAGTTCTACCGCGACCGCCGCTACGGCGAGTTCTGGGTGGGCCGCCGCCCAGACCTGGCCGAGGCAGAGGCCATCCACCAGATCGCCTGCGCGCCGATCGACAGGCTGGACGACGCGCTCGCCGGGCCCGCGCGGGTGCTGCGCGGGGTGGACGCGTCCGTGGACGGGCGGGTCTCGCCCGGCGGCGGCGACGAGGAGCTGGAGACGTTCCTCTCCGAGATGCGGCTGATCAAGGACGAGTGGGAGATCGCCGAGCTGCAGTTCTCGGTCGACGCGACCACGCGCGGGTTCGAGGACGTGGCGCGGGCCCTGCCCGCCGCCCTGGGGCACCGGCGCGGCGAGCGCTACCTGGAGGGGGTCTTCGGCCTCCGCGCCCGCCTGGAGGGCAACGCGGTTGGCTACGACAGCATCGTGGCCTCCGGCGCCAACGCGTGCGTGCTGCACTGGATCCGCAACGACGGGCGGCTGGACGGGAACGAGCTGCTGCTCCTCGACGCGGGCGTGGAGACCGACCACCTCTACACCGCCGACATCACCAGGACCCTGCCGGTGTCCGGGCGCTTCAGCCCGGTCCAGCGCCAGGTCTACGAGCTGGTGTACGAGGCCCAGGAGGCGGCGATCGCCACCCTGCGCCCCGGTGCGCGCTTCCGCGACTTCCACCGCGCGGCGATGCGCGTCATCGCGGAGGGACTGCACGACTGGGGCGTGCTGAAGATCGGCGCGGACGAGGCGATGGAGCCGGAAAGCGGCCTGTACCGCCGCTACACGCTGTGCAGCAGCGGCCACATGCTCGGCATGGACGTGCACGACTGCGCCAGGGCCCGCTCGGAGGTCTACCTGGACGGCGTGCTGGAGGAGGGGCAGGTGCTGACCGTCGAGCCCGGCCTCTACCTGCAGCCGGACGACCTGACGCTGCCGCCGGAACTGCGCGGCATCGGGGTGCGCATCGAGGACGACCTCGTCGTCACCGCCGACGGCGCCCGTCTCATGTCGGCCGGGCTGCCCCGCCACCCCGACGAGGTGGAGAGGTGGATGGAGAGCTCAGGCCTCGCGGGATGAGCGTCCGGGGGTGGGGAAACACGCGGGTTTTGTCAGGTTGCCACATCGCCTACCACGAGCGATCGGCACCTTCTGAGGTAAGTTCTGATCTATGACCCTGAAGCAGGCCCCGCCCGGCGGGCGGGGCGGTCGGCCGGGGGACGGATCCGCCGGAGTCGCGACCACACGCGCGGCGAACGAGAGTGGTGAGCGACCGGTGAGCGACCAGGAGCCCCGCTGGCTGTCCTCGATCGAGCAGCGGGCGTGGCGCGCCCACCTCGCCGTGCACAAGCTCCTCGACCACCGCCTCGACCGTGAGCTCCAGCCCTTCGGGCTCTCGGTCAACGACTACGAGATCCTGGTGAACCTGTCGGAGACCCCCGGTCACCGCATGCGGATGAGCGACCTGGCGGACGCCACGATCCAGTCGCGCAGCCGCCTGTCCCACCAGATCTCCCGGATGGAGGCCGCCGGCCTGGTCGCCAGGGAGACCTGCGCCGACGACCGGCGCGGCACCTTCGCCGTCCTCACCGAGCATGGCTGGGCCACCATCCAGAAGGTCGCGCCGCACCACGTGGCCAGCGTGCGACGGCATTTCATCGACCTGCTCACCGACGACCAGCTGATCGAGCTGGAAGCGGCGTACGCACCGGTGGTGGACCACCTCAAAGGCATCCGCTGACCCGAGACCGGGCGGCGAGACCCGCGAAGGCGTCCGCCGGCGCGAGACCGGGCGGTGAAACCAGTGAAGACGTCCGCCGGCGCGAGACCGGGCGGTGAAACCAGTGAAGACGTCCGCCGACGCGAGACCGGGCGGTGAAACCGGCGAAGGCGTCCGCCGACGCGAAACCGGGCGGTGAAACCGGCGAAGGCGTCCGCCGACGCGAAACCGATACCGGTCGTTACTCCTTAGTAGACCGGAGTGTCGTTACGATCCGCCCATGTCTGCTCGCCGGATCCTCATCACCGCGGTGATCGCCGCGTCCTTCCTGGTCACCGCGTGCAGCGGCAGTGGTGCCTCCGACGGCACAACGGCCCTTCCCGACGGGGCCGACCTGCTCAGGAAGTCCGCGGACGTGACGCGCACCGTGAAGTCAGCCGCCTTCTCGATGGAGACGGAGGGCACGCCCCCCGTACCGGTCAAGAAGGCCTCCGGCCGTCTCAGCGGGACCGGTGACGCGGACGGCACCCTCCAGATCGACGTGATGGGCAGTCTCCAGGAGATCAATTTCGTACTGATCGGAGAGACCGTCCACTTCAAGGGTGTGACCGGCGGCTTCCAGCGGATGTCGCGGAGCCAGCTGGCGGCGATCTACGACCCCTCCGCCATCCTCAACCCGGACAAGGGCGTCGTACAGCTGCTGGCCAACGCGCTGGACGCGAAGACCCAGGCGGCGGAGAAGCTGGACGGCGTCGACACCTACCGGGTCTCGGCGACGCTCTCCCAGCAGGTGCTCGCCACGATGGTGCCCGGTCTCACGCAGAGCGTCGACGCCGTGCTCTGGATCGACAAGGCCACCGGCCGGCTGCTCAAGGCGGAGCTGCCACTGACCGGCGGCAAGGTGATCGTGGCCTTCAGCGACTACGACGTGCCGGTCCAGGTCACCGCTCCGGCGGAGTGACGGTGACCCGCGCCGCCCCGGAGGGCGCCCCCACGGCCCGGCGGCGGACCGCCCTCGGCGTCGGCGGCACGGCGGTGCTGCTGGCGGCCCTGGACGCGTACGTCGTGGTCACCGTCCTCGTCGACATCGCCAGGGACGTCGACGTCCCCCTCAACCACCTGGAGCGGGCCACCCCGATCGTCACCGGTTTCCTGCTCGGCTACATCGCGGCCATGCCGCTGCTCGGCCAGCTCTCCGACCGCTACGGCAGGCGCCCGCTCATCCACCTGTGCCTGGCCGGCTTCGCCGTGGGCTCGGTCGTCACCGCGCTGGGCGACACGGTGCCCTGGCTGGTCGTGGGACGGGCCGTGCAGGGCGTCGCGGGCGGCGCGCTGCTGCCCATCACCATGGCCCTGATCGGGGACCTGTGGGACGAGGACGAGCGCCCGGTGGCGCTCGGCGCGGTGGGGTCGGCCCAGGAGCTCGGCAGCGTGCTGGGCCCCCTGTACGGCGCGGCCCTCGCCGCCCTGGTCCCGGCCACCCTCCAGATCGGCGGCGTGCAGCTCGGCGGCTGGCGGTCGATCTTCTGGCTGAACGTCCCGCTGGTGGCCCTGGCGGCGATCGCCGTGCAGCGGTCGGTGCCGCCACCCGCCCGCGACCGGGCCCGCGGGGTGGCCAGGCGCGTCGACGTGGTCGGCGGGCTGCTGCTCGCGCTCGCGCTCGGCCTGCTCGTGGCCGGTCTCTACAACCCCGATCCCAGCGGGTCGGTCCTTCCCCCTTGGGGCATGCCCATGATCGTCGCGGGGGTCGTGTCCGGCGCCGCGTTCGTCGCGTGGGAGTGGCGCTCCAGGACCAGGCTGATCGACATGACGGGGGTGTCGCGCGGCCCGTTCCTCGCCACGCTCGGGGTGAGCTTCCTGACCGGCGCCGCGCTGCTGGTCACCCTGGTCGACGTGCAGCTGTCGGCGCAGACGCTGCTGGGACTGGACAGCCTGGAGGGCGCCCTGGTGCTGTCGCGCTTCCTCGTCGCGCTCTCCGTGGCCGCGCTGGCAGGCGGTCTCATGGCCCGCCGCTACGGCGAGCGCGCGGTGACGGTGATCGGCCTCGCGGTGGCCGCCGCCGGATACGTCCGCATCGGCCAGTGGCCCCTGGACCTGGCCTCGGCCGGATACCGCATGGACGCCGACCTGATCGTCGCCGGCCTGGGGCTCGGCCTGGTGATCGCCCCGGTCTCCTCCGCGGTGCTGCGGGCCGTACCCGCCGCCCAGCACGGGGTGGCCTCGGCGGCGGTGGTCGTGGCCAGGATGATGGGCATGCTGCTCGGCGTCGCCGCGCTGTCGGCGTGGGGCTTCCACCGCTTCCAGTCGCTCACCGCCGACCTGGACACGCCGCTGCCCTTCGGCGTGGACCCCGTCGTGTACGCCGGGCGGCTCGCCGAGTACCAGAGCAGGGTGAAGGAGGCGCTGCACACCGAGTACAGCGAGATCTTCCTGATCACCTCCGTCCTGTGCGGGGTGGGCGTGCTGGTCGCGCTGCTGCTGCCACGCGGGTCCGGGCGGGTGGACGGGGCCTGACGCCCCGGCCGCGGACCGGAACCCGATATGGGCCGGAACCGGACACGGACACGGACCCGAACCCGGCACGGAACCAGGCTCGGGCCGGGCACGGTCGTGCGGGTGACGTCCAAGTCGGCGATCACTCCCTCCCGCTCGGGGCCGCCGTCACGACGCAAGCCGTTCCGCCCAGCGGATGAGGTCCTCCCGGCGCCGCACCTCGACACGGGTGATCGCCACCAGCGCCACCTCGACGCCCCAGTGGTGGCTCCCCTCGCCGGCTCCGCGGGCGAGGTCGACCCGCTTGGACAGCCGGGACAGGTCGCGTTTCCCGACATAGCGCCGGATCTCCGCTTCGGCGGCGGCCAGCTTGGCGCCGCCGGGCGAGCCCGGGTAGGCGGCGTAAGCCACGGGGTCGGCGACGAAGGCCCGGGCGGCCGCGTTGACCGTGATCGTGACGCCGTCACGGGTGACGGCGTCCAGCCAGAGAATGCCGACATCGCTCGTACCCATCGCCCTCTCCCGTCTGCCGGTGTTCGTCGCTCCTCCATCCCATCGGCGTCGTCTCTCCGCCGCCATCGGGGCCGGCACCCATATGAGCATGGGTGGAACATGTAGGAGCGACACGCGGGGATGAGAGGCACCCCGCATGGACGGGCCCGTCCCGCAGCGGGGAAGCTGGTCAGATGAGCGAACGCACCCATCGGCGAGCAGGAGCCCACAGTCCGGGGCGGATCCTGTTCAGGCGGTTGTTCGCGATCAACGGGCTGGTCTTCGCGGTCGGTACGCTGGTGCTCGCCCTCTCCCCCGCCACCGTGTCCTCGCCGATGCTCCTGGCCGAGATCCCGGTGCTGACGATCGGCCTGGCGCTGATGCTGACGGCCAACGCCATCCTCCTGCGCACCAGCCTGGCCCCGCTCGACGCGCTCACGACCCTGATGCAGCGCGTGGACCTGCTGCACCCCCACGACCGGCTGCCCAGTGGCGGCAACCGCGACCTGGCCCACCTGATCGGCACCTTCAACGCGATGCTGGACCGGCTGGAGGCCGAGCGCAGCGCCAGCAGCGCCCACGCCCTCGCGGCCCAGGAGAACGAGCGGCGCCGCATCGCCCGCGAGCTGCACGACGAGATCGGCCAGAGCCTCACCGTGGTCCTGCTGAGTCTCAAACACGCCGCCGACCACGCGCCCCACGACCTGCGCGAGGAGCTGCACGGGGTGCAGGAGAGCGTCCGCGCGAGCCTGGACGAGGTGGGGCAGGTCGCCCGCCGCCTGCGTCCCGGCGTGCTGGAGGACCTCGGCCTGCAGAGCGCCCTCAGCGCGCTGAGCAGCGACTTCTCCCAGAGCAGCGGCGTTCCCGTGACCCGCAGGATCGACGCCGACCTGCCCTCGCTGAGCGAGGAGGTCGAGCTGGTCCTCTACCGCATCGCCCAGGAGGGCCTGACCAACGCGGCCAGGCACGCCCGGGCGTCCCGCGTCGAGCTCTCGCTGACCGCCGGACCCGACGGCCTGGAGCTGCGCATCACCGACGACGGCCACGGCGGCGTACGCCACGAGGGGGCCGGGATCCGCGGGATGCGGGAGCGCGCCCTGCTCATCGGCGCCCGGCTGACCGTGACCTCCCCGCCGGACGGCGGCACCGACGTCCGCCTCACCGTACCGCCCGACACCGAGCGGAGGGCCCTGTGAACCCTGTGAACCCTGTGAACCCTGGGAGTCCCGTGAGTTCCGCGAGCCCCGCGCGTCCCACCAGGATCCTGCTGGCCGACGACCACGCCCTGGTCCGCCGCGGGCTGCGGCTGATCCTGGACGCCGAACCCGATCTCACGGTGGTGGCCGAGGCCGCCAACGGCGCCGAAGCGGTGGAGGCGGCCGCCCCAGAGACGGTCGACCTGGCGATCCTGGACATCGCGATGCCCCGCATGACCGGCCTGCAGGCGGCCCGCGAGATCTCCCGGCGCGCCCCCGGCATCCGGCTGCTGATCCTGTCGATGTACGACAACGAGCAGTACTTCTTCGAGGCGCTCAAGGCCGGAGCCTCGGGCTACGTGCTGAAGTCCGTGGCCGACCGCGACCTGCTCGAGGCGTGCAGGTCGGCGATGCGCGGCGAGCCGTTCCTGTACCCGGGTGCCGTCACCGCCCTGATCCGGCACTACCTGCAGCGCGACAAGCTGGGACAGAGCATGCCGGAGAGCATCCTGACCCCGCGCGAGGAGGAGATCGTCAAGCTGATCGCCGAGGGCAACTCCGCCAAGCAGATCGCCGAGACCCTGTTCATCAGTGTGAAGACCGTCGACCGGCATCGTGCCAACATCCTGCAGAAGCTCGGCATGCGCGACCGGCTCGACCTCACCCGGTACGCCATCCGGGCGGGCCTGATCGAACCCTGAGAACCTTCGGAGAAGGGGTCCGGGGCGAAACGCGAACGGGCCCGGCGCGGGCCGGGCCGTTCGGGACTCCCACCCCGGACGGGGCTCCCGTCCCAGGCGAAACCGCTGCCCGGGGCAGGACTCCTGTCCGGGCGGGATTCCTGCCCGGACAGGGCTCCCGCCCGGGGCGGAACTCCACAGGGCTCCCGTTCGGGACAGGGCTCCTACTTCTTCTTCTGCCCCTGGCGCTTCTCGCGGATCTTCATGGTGACCTCGATGGGCGACCCGGCGAAGCCGAACTCCTCGCGGATCCGGCGCTCGATGAAGCGGCGGTAGGTCTCCTCCAGGAAGCCCGAGGTGAACAGCACGAACTTCGGCGGCTCCGTCGACGCCTGCGTGGCGAAGAGGATCTTGGGCTGCTTGCCGCTGCGGACCGGTGGCGGGGTGGCCGCGACCAGGTCGGTCAGGAAGGCGTTGAGCCGGGCGGTGGGCACCCGGGTCGACCAGGAGTCGAGCGCCTTCTCGATCGCCGGGACGAGCCGGTCGACGTGCCAGCCGTTCTTCGCGGAGATGTTGACCCGCAACGCCCACGGCACGCGGACAAGCTGGCGGTCGATCTCCTTCTCCAGGTAGTAACGGCGGTCCTCGTCGAGCAGGTCCCACTTGTTGAACGCCACGACCATGCACCGGCCGGACTCGATCACCAGGGAGATGATCCGCAGGTCCTGCTCGGTCAGCACGTCGCTGGCGTCGATGAGCACCACCGCGATCTCCGAGCGCTCCAGGGCTCCCCGGGTGCGCATGCTCGCGTAGAAGTCGGCGCCCTTGAGCTCGCGGTCACGCCGTCTGATCCCGGCGGTGTCGACGAAGCGCCAGGTCTTGCCACCGAGCTCGACCAGCTCGTCCACCGGGTCGCGGGTGGTGCCCGCCATCGGGTCGACGAGCACGCGCTCGGAGCCCGCCAGCTTGTTCAGCAGCGAGGACTTGCCCACGTTGGGCTTGCCGACCAGGGCGACCCTGCGCGGGCCGCGCTCGGGGCCGAAACGCTGCTCGGGCGTCTCCGGCAGCTTGTCGAGAATCACGTCCAGCAGGTCGCCGCTGGAGCGGCCGTGCAGGGCCGAGACCGGCTGCGGCTCGCCCAGGCCGAGGGCCCACAGCCCGGCGGCCTCCAGCTCCATCTGCTGGTTGTCGACCTTGTTGGCGGCGAGGATGACCGGCTTGCCGGACCCGCGCAGCACGTGGCCGACGATCTCGTCCGCGTCGGTCACGCCCACGACGGCGTCGACCACGAACAGGATCACGTCGGCCAGCTCGGCCGCGACCTGGGCCTGCTCGGCGATCTTCAGCGCCATGCCGGTCGCGTCGGGGTCCCAGCCTCCGGTGTCGACCACCGTGAACCGGCGCCCCCGCCAGGTGGCGTCGTACGTGACCCGGTCGCGGGTCACCCCCGGCACGTCCTCCACGACCGCCTCCCGGCGGCCGATGATCCGGTTGACCAGGGTGGACTTGCCCACGTTGGGGCGGCCCACCACGGCCACTACCGGCTGCGGGGCCGTGTCGGGCCCCACATCCCGCTGCGAGCTGTCGTCGGTCCCTGAATCGGCGAGCTCCGCGTCGATCCAGCCGTTGTCGTCGTCGTATACCCCGGTCACGCCTTTTCCTTAATCACACGCAGTATTTCGGCGATGACCTCTTCGAGGTTCAGCGCCGTGGTGTCGAGCTCGACGGCGTCGGCCGCCTTCGCCAGCGGGTCTGCCTTCCTGGTCGAGTCGAGGGTGTCGCGGCGGGCCATCGCGGCCCGCTGCGCCGCCACCGTGGTGCCGGTGAGCTCCGCCGTGCGGCGCAGTGCCCTGGCGTCCGCGCTCGCGGTCAGGTAGATCTTGACCGCGGCACCGGGCGCCACCACCGTGCCGATGTCACGGCCCTCGACGACGATGCCGCCCGAACCGATGATCTCACGCTGCTCGGCCACCAGGCGGTGGCGTACCTCGGGCACCGCGCTGACCGCCGAGACGGCCGCGGTGACCTCGGCGGTGCGGATCGGCGCGACGGCGTCGACGCCGTCGACCGCCACCACCGCGAGGTCCGGGTCGGTGCCCAGCGTGAGGACCGGGTCGAGCGCCCTGGCGGCGATCGCCTCGGGATCGGCGAGGTCGACGCCCTTCTGGAGCATCCACCAGGTGATCGCCCGGTACATCGCGCCGGTATCGAGGTAACGCAGCCCCAAGGCTCGCGCCACCCCTCGTGACGCGCTCGACTTACCCGATCCCGAAGGACCGTCCATGGCGACGACCAGTCCGGTCACGACGCCTCTCCCTTGCAGCCCGCTTCAGTTGTCCGTACGAGGCTACCGGGAGCCGGGAAGGAACCACGCATCGAGCGAGAAGGCGGACGCCCGGAAGCACGGGCGCGGAAGAACCCCTGGGCGATCACGCGGAAGCGAGATCGCCCAGGGGACCAGGGGAAAGGCCACGCGGAGGCGAGGTCAGGCGGGAGAGGTCACGGCAGGTGCCAGCCGTTCTCCCGCAGGGCCTCGGCCAGCGCCGTCACCGCCTCCGGCCGCACCCAGAGCTCGGCGGCGCCCAGCGGCAGGCCGGGGGCGTGCTCGAGCCGGACGTCCTCGATGTTGACGCCCGCCTCCTTGGCCGCCTGGAACAGCCGGGCCAGCTCGCCGGGCCGGTCGCCGACGATGACCTGGACGGCCACGTAGGTGCGCGCGGGACCGCCGTGCTTGCCGGGGATCCGGCCCGTACCCGCGACGCCCCGGTGCAGCAGTTCCGTGACGCGTGCCATGGCGTCGGGATCGCCGGAGCCGGCCGAGGTACGGAGCGAGGCCGCCGCGGCGGCCAGATCGGCCGCCACCGCCTCCAGCACCTCGGCCACCGGCAGCGCGTTGCCCGACAGGATCCCGGTCCAGAGCCTCGGGTCGCTCGCCGCGATGCGGGTGACGTCGCGCACCCCCGGCCCGGCCAGGCCGAGCGCGGCGGCCGACGCCTCCGCGAGGCGGGCGGCCACCGCGGAGGCGGTCACGTGGGGGGCGTGTGAGACGACCGCCACGGCCCTGTCGTGCTCCTCGGCGCCGATCCTGACCGCCTCGCCGCCGCAGAGCTTGACGAGCCCGTACAGGGCCTCCACGGCGTCGGGCGAGGTCTCCTCGGTCGGGCACAGCGCCCACGGGCGCCCGAGGAACAGGTCGGCCCGCGCCGCGGCGGGCCCGGAGCGCTCGCGTCCGGCGAGCGGGTGCCCGGCGACATAGGTCGTCAGGTCGCAGCCGAGGCTCGCGGCCTCCCTGAGCGGGAGCGCCTTGACGCTGGCCACGTCGGTGTAGAAACGGGCCGCACCGGCCTGCTGGAGGGCGGCGAGCCGCTCCGCGACCGCCTGCGGCGGGACCGCGATGATCGCGACGTCCACCGTCACGCCCTCGGCCCACTCGACGCCCGCGCCCAGTTCCCGCGCCAGCCGCAGGGATCCCGCGTCGCGGTCGGCCAGGTGGACGGCCACGCCCTGCTCGCGCAGGGCCAGCGCGATCGAGGTACCGATCAGTCCCGTGCCGACGACCAGGACGCTTCCTAGGCCGCTCACCCGCGCTCCCTGGAGGTGGTGCCGCATAAGGGGCTCACTGGGCGATGTCCACGCGAAGGGCGACCGCGCCACGCAGGTAGACGTGCTGGATGTCCTGGCGGGGCCGGTCGACCTCGACGTGGGCCATCAGCCGCACCACGCGGGGCAGCGCGCCGGGAACGTCGATCTCGGAGGCGCAGATCAGCGGAACGTCGTGGAAGCCGAGCTTGCGGGCGGCCAGGGCGGGGAACTCGGCGGTGAGATCGGGCGTGGCCGTGAAGATCACGCTGATCACGTCGTCGGTGGTGAGCCTGTTGCGCCCCATCACCTCCGCGACCAGTTCGGTGACCCCGGACAGGATGTCGTCCCGGTCGTTGGACTCGACCTGGATCGCACCGCGGATCGCCCGCACCATCGTCGTTCCTCCAGTCCCTCCGCGCCGGACCACCCCCGAGGATGATCCGGCGCGTCCCAACACGCGTTCAGGGAAGGCTACAACCCGACGGCGGCGTAGAGTTCCCCGACTTCCGTGAGGGTCAGCGCACGCACGGTGCCCGGCTTGAGGCGGCCGAGCTTGACCGGGCCGAACTCGATGCGGGCCAGGTCGATGACCGGGTGCCCGACCTCCTCCAGCATGCGGCGGACGATGTGCTTGCGACCCTCGTGCAGCACGATCTCGATCAGCGCCTGCTGGCCGTGCTCCTGGACCAGGGCGAAGGAGTCGGCCTTGGCGAGGCCGTCCTCCAGCTCCACGCCCTTCTTCAGGCGGCGGCCGAGGTCGCGCTCGATCCGGCCGGGAACCTTCGCCCAGTACTTCTTCTGGACGCCGTAGCTCGGGTGGGTGAGCCTGTTGGCCAGCTCGCCGTCGTTGGTGAGCAGGATCAGGCCCTCGGTCTCGGTGTCGAGGCGTCCCACGTGGAACAGCCGCTCGGTGCGGTCGGCCACGAAGTCGGCCAGCGAGGGGCGGCCGTCCGGGTCGGACATGGTGCTGACGACGCCGATCGGCTTGTTGATCGCGAGGTAGACCAGGTCGGGCATGGTCGGCAGGCGCTTGCCGTCGACGTGGATGACCTGCTTGGCGGGGTCGACCCGGGCGCCGAAGCGGCGGACCACCTGGCCGTCGACCGTCACCCGGCCCTCACCGATCATGTCCTCGCAGGCCCGGCGGCTGGCGACGCCCGCCTGGGCGAGGACCTTCTGCAGCCGGATGCCGTCGGGAACCTCGGTGGTGTCGCGCTCGTCGACGTAGTCGCGGTCGTAGAAGTCGGAGTCGCGCTTGGGCTGGCGAGCGGTCTTGAACCGGTCGTTCGCGATCGTGCCCGGCCTGAGCGGCGCCTTCGCCGCGGGAGCCCGGCCGGTGGATCGATCACCGGAGCGGTCCGCGGGGGGCCGGCGCTCGCCGTACGCCCCGGCGCTGCCGCCGCCGATGGTCTGGACGTCGTCCCGGCGCCCGGTCCTGCCGAAGCGGCCACGGGAGCCACCGGCGGGCGCGTCGCCGCGGCCGCGGTCGGAGCCGGGCCTGCCGCGCGAGCCGTCACGGTCGGCGCGGAAGCCGCCGCGGTCGTCGCGGCGCGGGCCGTCGGATCGGAAACCGCCCCGCGAACCCCCCTGGGAGCCGCCCGAGGGCCTGCCACCGCCGTACTGGCCGCGCGAACCGTCCCGCTCCGCCCGGAACCCACCGCGATCATCACGACGCGGACCATCGGCACGGAAACCGTCGCGGTCATCGCGACGCGGGCCGTCCGAACGGAAACCGTCGCGGTCGTCACGGCGCGGGCCGTCGGAACGGAAACCACCCCGCGAACCACCGAACGACGAACCCCCACGGTCATCGCGGCGCGGGCCGTCGGATCGGAAGCCGCCCCGCGAACCCCCCTGGGAACCGCCCGAGGGCCTGCCACCGCCGTACTGGCTCCGCGAACCGTCCCGCTCCGCCCGGAAACCACCGCGATCATCACGACGCGGACCGTCAGAACGGAAACCACCGGACGACGAACCGCCGCGATCGTCGCGACGCGGGCCGTCGGAACGGAAACCACCCCGCGAACCACCGAACGACGAACCCCCACGGTCATCGCGGCGCGGGCCGTCGGAACGGAAGCCACCGCGATCATCGCGACGCGGGCCGTCCGAACGGAAACCGTCGCGGTCGTCACGGCGCGGGCCATCGGAGCGGTAACCGCCCTGCGAACCCCCCTGGGAGCCGCCCGAGGGCCTGCCACCGCCGTACTGGCTCCGCGAACCGTCCCGCTCCGCCCGGAACCCACCGCGATCATCACGACGCGGACCATCGGCACGGAAACCACCGGACGACGAACCGCCGCGATCGTCGCGACGCGGGCCGTCGGAACGGAAACCGCCCTGGGAGCCACCGCGGGACCCCCCGGAGGAGGACCCGCCTCGGGAGGAGCCGCCGCGGAATCCGCCGGACTGCGAGCCCCCACGGGGATTGCCACCGCGCGGGGCTCCGCCACGGCCTTGACCGCGTCCATCACCGGACGGGGTACTGCGCCTGTTGTTCACTACTTCTGCTCCTCTAGGGATTCCATGTCGTCGGGCAGGAAGGGTGCCAGCTCGGGAAGCTCGTCGAGCTCCCGCAGGCCCATCCGCTCGAGAAAATACGAACTCGTCCGGTAGAGCACGGCTTGGCTCTCCGGTTCGGTGCCGGCCTCTTCGACCAGCCCCCTCGTCATCAGCGTGCGCATGACGCCGTCACTGTTGACACCGCGGATGGCCGCCACCCGGGCCCGGCTCACCGGCTGCCGGTAGGCGACCACGGCCAGGGTCTCCAGAGCGGCCTGGGTCAGGCGCGTCTGCTGGCCGTCGCGGACGAACCGCTCCACGAGTGGCGCGCACTCGGCCCGCGTGTAGAACCGCCAGCCGCCCGCGACCTCTCTCAGGTCGAAACCCCGTCCGGCGGCGGTGTATTCCGCCGAGAGCTCACGGATCGCCCGCCCGATCTCGTGAACGGGCCGTTCCAGGACCTGGGCGAGCGTCACCTCGGCGACGGGCTCGTCGACCACCAGCAGGATGGCCTCCAGCCCGGCGCGCAGGTCCGGCTCGGCACGCGGACCGAGCTCGGCGCGCGGGCCCGGCTCGGCGGACGGGCCGGCCTCGGTACGCGAACCGGGCTCGGGTGCCAGGTCAGTCATCGGCGGGCTCTCTCTTCGGGCTGTTCGGGGTCTCGTCGTAGTCGTCGGCCACGGCGACGTCGCCGTCGTCGCTGCCGGTCCAGGTCACGTGCAGCTCTCCGAGAGGCTCCACCTGCTCGAAGGACACGGCCGCCTCCCGGTAGAGCTCCAGGACGGCCAGGAAACGCGCCACGACCTCGAAGGTTCCGGCGCAGTCGGAGGTGAGGGCCCGGAAAGTCGCCCGGCGCATCCGCCGCAGCCGCTCGACAAGGATAACCGCCTGCTCGCGGACATTGGCGAGCGGTTGGTAGATGTGGGCCGTCGAGACCGACGGGGGCACCTTGGGGGCGAAGGCCCGCTGAGCGATCTCCGCGAGGCGGTCGGGGCCGATGCCGAGGATCAGCTCGGGCAGCAGGCTCGCGAACTCGGCCTCCATCGGCACGGTACGGGGAAAGCGCAGCGCCTCCTCGGCCATCCGGCTGGAGAAGACCTTGACGACCTCCTTGTAGGCCCGGTACTGCAGGAGGCGGGCGAACAGCAGGTCACGGGCCTCCAGGAGGGCCAGATCCTCCTCGTCGTCGACCTCGCCCGAGGGCAGCAGCCGGGCGGCCTTGAGATCGAGCAGGGTCGCCGCGACGAGCAGGAAGTGGCTCGTCTGGTCCAGGTCCCACTCCGGGCCCCTGGCCCGGATGTAGGAGATGAACTCGTCGGTCACCTGGCTGAGCGAGACCTCGGTGATGTCCAGCTTGTGCTTGGAGATCAGACCGAGCAGGAGGTCGAAAGGACCCTCGAAGACCTCCAGATGCACCTTGAAGGTGTCATCGTCGGTCTTCGGCTGCTCGGTCATCCCGCCATTGTCCCGCACCCGGGGGTGGGATCACCGCTCCAGCGCGGCCCACCTGGCCAGGACTTCCCTGGCGAGCTCGCGGTACGCGCTGGCGCCGAGCGACGACGAGTCGAAGCTGGTGATGGGCTCACCGGCCACGGTGGCGTCGGGGAAGCGAACCGTCCGGTTGATCACCGTGTGGTAGACCTTCTCGTCGAAGGCCTCGACCACCCGGGCCAGCACCTCGCGGCCGTGCAGGGTGCGCGCGTCGTACATGGTGGCGAGCAGGCCCTCGATGACCAGCTCGTCGTTGATGCGCTCCTGGACCTTGATGATGGTGTCCATGAGCAGCGCGACACCGCGCAGCGCGAAGAACTCGCACTCCAGCGGCACCATGACGCCGTGCGCGCAGGCCAGCGCGTTGATCGTGAGCAGTCCCAGGGAGGGCTGGCAGTCGATCAGGCACACGTCGTACTCGGGCAGGAGGGGTTTGATGACCCGGCCGAGCACCTGCTCGCGGGCGACCTCCGTGACGAGCTGGACCTCCGCGGCCGACAGGTCGATGTTGCTGGGCAGCAGGTCCATGCCCTCGACACCGGTCTCCAGCAGCACGTCCCTGGCGGTGATCTGCCGCTCCATGAGGAGGTTGTAGACCGTCAGGTCGAGCTGGAGGGGATTGATCCCGAGGCCGACCGAGAGGGCACCCTGCGGGTCGAAGTCGACCAGCAGGACCTTGAGCCCGGCCTCCGCCAGCGCGGCACCCAGGTTGATGGTGGTCGTCGTCTTGCCGACGCCGCCCTTCTGGTTGACCATGGCGACGACCCTCGCCGGCCCGTGCACCGTACGGGGAGGCGGGTCGGGAAAGACCGGCCGGGGACGCCCGGTCGGGCCGAGGACTCCCCCACTGCGAGGGGTCCCGGCGGTCTTGGTGTCGCCCCAGGGATTCTCGGGGTTTGCCGGGGTCGTTCCCCGGATAGAACCGTCGGTGGTCACAGTCACCAGTCGAACCTCCCTGACGGCCTCTAACCGGACCGTCCGGACGGACACTATGGCGTCAACACGTATGCGGCAAGGCGGCACGCCCGGACATAAGCAAGGTCAATCCCGCGTGCGCGGATGCGCGGCGGCATAGACCTCGCGGAGTTTGTCGACCGTGACCTGTGTGTACACCTGGGTGGTGGTCACCGAGGCGTGGCCGAGTAGTTCCTGAACCACCCTAACGTCCACACCCCCGTCAAGGAGGTGGGTTGCGAACGAATGTCGCAACATATGTGGCGACACTCCTTCGAGCCCGCCACGCTCGGCGGCGGCCTGGAGGACCTCCCAGGCGCCCTGGCGGGTGAGCCGCCCGCCCCTGGCGTTGAGGAAGAGCCCCGAGGTGCCCCGGCCGTGTGAGGCGATGCGCGGGCGCGCGCGGGTGAGGTAGGCGCGCAGCGCCTCCCCCGCGAAGCCGCCAAGGGGCACCAGCCGGGTGCGTCCGCCCTTGCCGCGCAGACGCACCCGCTGGGCCTCGGCCCCCAGGTCGACGTCGTCGACGGTGAGCCCCACAGCCTCGGAGATGCGCGCCCCGGTGCCGTACAGCAGCTCGAGCAGCGCCCGGTTACGCAGCGTGAGCGGGGCTCCGTCGGGCCCCGAGGCGGCGATCAGGCGCTCCACGTCGCGGACGCTGATCGCCTTGGGAAGCCGTCTGAGCTGGCGCGGCGGGCGCACCTCGTGGGCCGGGTCGTGGCGGCAGACGCCCTGGCTCAGCGCGAAGCGGTGCAGGCCGCGCACCGCGGAGACGGCCCGCGCCGCCGAGGCGGCGACGAGGGCCTGGTGTCCCCCGTCGCCCTCCCTGAGCGCCGCCACGAAGGCGGTGACGTCACCCTCGGCGACCTCGCCGAAGGTGACGCGGCCGCGCTGCTTGAGATGCTCCACGTACCGCAGGAGGTCACGGCGGTAGGAGGCCAGGGTGTTGGCGGCCAGACCCCGCTCCACGGCCAGGTGGGCGAGGTAACTGGACAGGACGGCCTCCGTCTCGCTCAGGGTGTCCTCCTGTCATGCCTCCGGTGCGTCAGCGGGCCGCAGTGAGGCGAATCCGTCCGCCGAAGCGGCGTATGCGGCGAGAATACCGGCCACGGCTTGGGAATTGTGGATCATTCCCGCCATGGCACGCCGAACCGCGTCGGACAGGGGAATCCAGACCACCGGCATGTCGGCCTCCTCGTGCCGGTGGACGAAGTCCAGCTCCCCCTCAGGGATGGGACTGACGTCCCTGGCGAGGAAGATGCGGGTGCGCTCGTCGCTCATCCCTGGCGAGGGGAAGGCGTCGATCAGGGTGTGCCAGGTGCCCGCCCGGTAGCCCGCCTCCTCGGCGAGCTCGCGGGCCGCCCCGGCCTGCAGGGCCTCGCCCTCGACGTCGCGCAGTCCCGCGGGCAGCTCCCACAGCAGCCGCCGTACCGGGTGGCGGTACTGGCGGATCAGCAGGACCCGCCCCCGCTCGTCGAGGGCGACGACGGCCACGGAGCCCGGGTGGGTCACGTAGTCGCGGTCGACGACCTCGCCGTCCGGCATCACGACCGCGTCGGTGACCCCGGCGATGACGCGGGCGCGGAAGTGCTCGGTGGAGGAGGCGACCTTCCACTCCTCAGGAACGTCCACGACGTCCTGGCCCTCTTGGATTTCCCCCGTGCCCGCCTCCGCTCGCGAGCCGCTCACTTTCCCCGCCCCGCCTTGGCGGCGGTGCCGCGGATGTCGGCGTACGTCAGGGCGGCGCCGATCAGGCCCTTGAACAGCGGATGCGCCCGGGTCGGCCGGGAGCGGAACTCGGGGTGCGCCTGCGTGCCGATGAAGAAGGGGTGG
The DNA here is from genome assembly GCF_051918855.1 of Streptosporangium sp. H16. Lineage (NCBI taxonomy): Bacteria > Bacillati > Actinomycetota > Actinomycetes > Streptosporangiales > Streptosporangiaceae > Streptosporangium > Streptosporangium sp. H16. Next base: position 594,309 of record NZ_JBPXMD010000001.1, on the reverse strand, counting down.
ACGTCGGCGGGCAGCTCGGCGTACTCCACCAGGCGGCCGTCGGGCGAGAGGCCGGAGAAGACCATGCCGACCTTCTCCAGCTGCTCGCGGTAGGAGTTGTTGACCTCGTAGCGGTGGCGGTGGCGCTCGTCCACCTTCGCCATGCCGTACAGCTGGCGGGCGAGCGTGCCCTCGCCGAGCCTGGCCGGGTAGAGGCCCAGCCTCATGGTGCCGCCCATGTCGCGCTCGCCGGAGACGACGTCCTCCTGGTCGGCCATGGTGGAGATGACCGGGTGGGTGGTCTCGGCGTCGAACTCGGTGCTGCCGGCGTCCTCGATGCCCGCGAGGTTGCGGGCGGCGTCGATGACCATGCACTGCATGCCCAGGCAGATGCCGAGCAGCGGGATCTTGTTCTCCCTGACGTGACGGATCGCGCCGACCTTGCCCTCGATGCCGCGCACGCCGAAGCCGCCGGGGACCAGGACCCCGTCGACGCCGTCGAGCTCGCGGGCCGCGCCCTCGGGGGTCTCGCAGTCGTCGCTCTTGACCCAGCGGATGTTGACGCGGGCGTCGTTGGCGAAGCCGCCCGCGCGCAGCGCCTCGGTCACCGACAGGTAGGCGTCGGGCAGGTCGATGTACTTGCCGACGAGCGCGATCGTGACCTCGTTGGCCGGGCGGTGCACCCGGCGCAGGAGCTGCTCCCACTCCTTCCAGTCGACGTCCCTGAAGGGCAGGCCCAGGCGGCGCACCACGTAGGCGTCCAGGCCCTCGGAGTGCAGGACCTTGGGGATGTCGTAGATGCTGGCGGCGTCGATGGCGGAGACGACCGCGTCCTCGTCCACGTCGCACATCAGGCTGATCTTGCGCTTGAGCGAGTTGGTGATCGGCCGGTCGGAGCGGCACACGATCGCGTCGGGCTGGATGCCGATGCTGCGCAGCGCGGCGACCGAGTGCTGGGTCGGCTTGGTCTTCAGCTCGCCGCTCGGCCCGATGTACGGCAGCAGCGAGACGTGCAGGAAGAACACGTTGTCGCGGCCGACCTCGTGGCGGACCTGGCGGACGGCCTCCAGGAAGGGCAGCGACTCGATGTCACCCACGGTGCCGCCGACCTCGGTGATGACCACGTCCACGTCGGGCCCGGCCATCGACCGGATACGGTCCTTGATCTCGTTGGTGATGTGCGGGATGACCTGCACGGTGTCACCGAGATACTCGCCGCGGCGCTCCTTGGCGATGACGTTGGAGTAGACCTGGCCGGTGGTCACGTTGGCCGAGCCGTGCAGCTCGGTGTCGAGGAACCGCTCGTAGTGGCCGACGTCGAGGTCGGTCTCGGCGCCGTCGTCGGTGACGAACACCTCACCGTGCTGGAACGGGTTCATCGTGCCGGGGTCGACGTTGAGATAGGGGTCGAGTTTCTGCATGGTGACCCGCAGGCCGCGCAGCTTGAGGAGGCGCCCGAGGCTGGAGGCCGTCAGTCCCTTCCCAAGACTGGAGGCGACGCCGCCGGTGACGAACAGATGCTTGGTGTGTGCGGCGCTGCGCAAGAAGGCTCCCGTGGTCGTTACAGATCGTCGGCGCACCCTGATGAATGGCCTACAGGTCCACGGGCTCTCAGAATATCAAACGGTGCAGGCGAAGTGCCCGGACAACCCCCCACCCACATTCTCCTCAAACCCAACCAAGCGGTAATTTGATCCGTTATGTCACTTCATGGTGTGGTACGGCGTGCCTTGGGCAGCCTCGTCCACCGGATCTGGGAGGCGGTCCGCAAGGTCGGCGACGTCACCCCCGCCAGCCCCGCCGGATACCGCTTCCGCCGTCTCGGCGAAGGCGCCTGCCTGTCGTTTCCCCTCGGAGCCGTCTTCGGCGAGGCCTGGATCGAGATCGGCGAGCACACCCTGATCGGCGAGCGGGTCTCCATCTCCACGGGCATGGGCCCCGGGGTGGACCTGGGCCCGGACTCGATCGTGCGGATCGGCGGGGGCTGCTCCATCGGCAGGGGCAGTCACATCGTGGGCCACCAGTCGATCGACATCGGCGACGACGTCTTCACCGGCCCGTACGTCTACATCACCGACCAGAACCACGTCTACGACGACCCCGAGGCGCCGATCGGCCGCCAGTGGCCGCGCAACAACCCGGTGTCGATCGGGTCGGGCTCGTGGCTGGGCACCGGCGCGATCATCCTGCCGGGCACCCGGATCGGCAGGCAGTGCGTGGTGGCGGGCGGGGCGGTGGTGCGCGGGGAGTTCCCCGACCACAGCGTGATCGCGGGCATCCCCGCCAAGGTGGTGCGCCACTACGTACCGGGCCAGGGGTGGCTGCCACCCCACCTGGAGGTCGCGGAGGCCGGGAACGCCCGGGACACCAGGGATGCCAGGGACACCAAGGACGCCAAGGACGCCGTGGACACCGAGACCGGAGTGATATCGCGATAGCGGACGGATCGGGATCGATCGACGGCCGGGAACCGTTGAAGGAGGAGAGAGACACTACGGAGGTGCGATGCTCGCGGCACTGACAGGCCTTGGACTCTCCACCGCGGCCGGGCTCAACGCCTACATCCCGCTGCTGGTGGTCGGCCTGCTCGCCAACTTCACCGACCACGTACGGCTGCCGCAGGAGTTCGCCTGGCTGTCCAACGGCTGGGTGCTCGGGATCATCGGCGTGCTGCTCCTGGCGGAGTTCGTGCTCGACAAGGTCCCGGTGGTCGACAGCGTCAACGACATGATCCAGACCGTCGTCCGCCCCGCCTCCGGCGGCGTGGTCTTCAGCGCCACCGAGGCCGCCGCCCGGCTGGACGGCTCGACCTGGATGACCCACAACCCCTGGCTCAGCTGGGTGCTGGGCATCGCGATCGCCCTCGCCGTGCACACCATGAAGACGACCACCCGGCCCGTGGTCAACGCCACCACCGCCGGGGTGGGAGCGCCCGTGGTCAGCACGGTCGAGGACGCCGGGGCACTGGGCATCAGCCTGGTGGCGATCTTCCTGCCGGTCCTGGTCGTCGTGGTGGTGGCGGGGCTGGCGCTGTTCGCCTGGTGGGCGACCCGCAGGATACGGCGACGGCGGCGAGAGGCCGCCCCGAGCCTGCGATGAGACCGCACCCGCGCGACACCGTCACAGGCCCCGGCGCGGTCCGTGTCACGGACCGCACCGCGGTGCCCGTCATGACCGGTGCCACGCCCCCCGCCGGGGGCGCGGCACCCCTCTTCGCACCGGCCGACCCCGCGAGGCCTGACGCCCGCGCGGGGACCACGGCGCGGGCTATGCTCGAAACACCCTGTCCAGCCCGTCCAGTCCCTGCCGGGAGGTGGCTCCGATCGGCGATTTCCTCATCGTCCTGCTGGTGATCCTGTTTTTCTTCCTCCTCCTGGGAGGAGTCGGGATCTACCTTCTGGTCAAGGTCGGCAGGAAGGCCACGAAGAAGGCCAGGGCCGTCTCCACCAGGGTCGCGACCCACGTGGCGGCGATGGGCACCGGCGACGCCGCGGAGACCGAGCGGATGCGCATCGACCTGCGGCGCGAGGTCTCCCTGACCCGCCAGGCCGTGGACCACGCGCTGCGCGACGGCTGGGGCCTGGGCGACCTGCCCCACCTCGTGGCGGAGATCTCGGTGCACGCCGACCAGCTCGACGCCCAGCTCGCCCACTACGCCCAGGAGCGCCGGGTCTCGCCCTACATCGACCACACGGCGCTGAGCCGCCTGCGCGAGCACCACGCCAAGCTGACCACGTCCTGCGCCAGGATCAGGGCCGACCTGCGCAACGACCAGATGGCGCACTCGGCCGGGAGCATCGAGGAGATCCAGGGGCGCACCGACCTGGAGATCGAGGCACGCCGCCGCGCCCCCGACCCGCTGGACCAGATCGACGAGCTCTACAACCGCACGATGATCAACCGCACACACCCCGACAACCTCAGCTGACTCCTGTCTCGACGTGCCCAGCAGCGCTGATGACCCCGAATGATCCTCCAACTTGCTACCGAAAGCGACAAGCCGACTCCATCGGGTAATGTTTCGGAGTGTCTTCGAAGGAGGTTCTCTGGTCAACGACCCTCTCCCGAAGGAGGGGGCTTGAGGCGCGGCGATGCGCTTCGAAGCCCCGCGTTGACCAGCCCCGGCCATCACGAGCTGGAGGTGTGATCCAGATGGCTACGTTGAACACAAGAGCGCAGACCGACCTTGGGGTGCTTCCTCAGCTCCAAGCTCTCGAATCCGTGGGAGCAGACACGCCCGAGGGTGGGCACGAAACGGCTCACGGACACCGCCTCGCGGCGGTATCTGGTGTTCACCATGGGCGAGGGGAGACCGGTCCGGCCGCACCGCCGCACCGGCGTCACCCCGAGGGCGCTTCGGCGCCGGAGGGAGCGAACCGTGAAGGTTCACCCGGCTGTGTTCGTCCTGGACAAGCGCGGCCACCCGCTTGACCCGTGTCACCCCGCTCGCGCCCGCCGTCTGCTGGCGGCCGGGCGGGCGGTGGTTCACCGCCACACCCCGTTCGTCATCCGTCTCAAGGACCGCGATGCGGCGACATCGGCCATCGAAGGCGTGCACGTCGGCATCGACCCTGGCAGCAAGCACACCGGCCTGGCGATATTCACCGACCATGGCGCAAACCGGACAGGGAAGTATGCGATCCAGCTCGACCACCGAGGCGGAGCGATCCGAGACAAGCTCAGCGCGCGGGCCGCGCTACGTCGGGGCCGCAGGTCACGCAACCTGCGTCACCGCGCCCCCCGGTTCCTCAACCGGACCAGACCCCAGGGGTGGCTCGCGCCGTCGTTGCGTCACCGCGTTGACACCACCTTGTCGTGGGTGGTGCGGCTCGCCCGGTGGGCGCCGGTACGTGCTGTGTACGTCGCGCGGGTGGCGTTCGACACCCACGCCCTCAGCGCGGGCAGAGCACTGGAAGGGGTGGAATACCAGCGAGGCACCCTCGCCGGGTACGAGGTCCGCGAATATCTGCTGGCCAAATGGAAGCGGGCGTGCACGTACTGCGGCGCCGGTGACGTGCCCCTCAACCTCGACCACATCCACCCGCGTCACCGGGGAGGCTCAGACCGGATCAGCAACCTCGTCCTGGCCTGCGTCCGGTGTAACCAGGCCAAGAACGCCACGCCAGTAGAGGTGTTCCTCAAAGACAGGCCCGCACTGCTCGCGAGGATCCTCAAGCAGGCGAAGGCTCCACTGCGCGATGCCGCCGCGGTCAACGCCACCCGGTGGGCACTGTGGCGCGCCCTGGAGGCGACCGGCCTGTGCGTTCACACCGCCTCCGGTGGCCGCACGAAGTGGAACCGGTCTCGCACCGGCGCCGCTAAGTCACACACCTTGGACGCGCTGCACGTCGGCCCCCTGGCAGGCGTCACCGCCTGGCCTTTCAGGGTATTGGTGGTCAAGGCGACCGGGCGCGGCACTTACGCCCGCACCCGCCCCGACCGCTACGGCTTTCCTCGGTTGCGGCTACCTCGGACCAAGCAGGTCAAAGGGTTCGCTACCGGTGATCTGGTCCGCGCCGTCGTGGCTAGCGGTAAGAAGGCCGGGGTCCACCTCGGCCGTGTCGCGGTCCGTAGTAACGGCAGTTTCAACATCACCACCCGGAACGGCACCGTGCAGGGCATCGGCCACCGCCACGTCCGCATGCTCCAGCGAGCCGACGGCTACGGCTACACCACCCACCCAGAAACGCGGCACCGTGCCGCGTTTCCTTCCCCACCTGCAGGCATGGGTCTCCACGCTGGAGGTGTCTGATGACAGCCGTTTTCCCCGAGTGGTTCTACCCGGGGCCGACCGGCGGGTGGACCGCCGACATGCTCGATCATCTTCCCCCCGGCGCGCCCCGACATGTCGAACTGATCGACGGGTCGCTCATTATGAGGCCTCCGCAGACCGCTTTCCACATGTTCATGATCATGCTCCTCGAGAGAGGGATCACACCTCCCGACGACCTTGCCGTCGTCCGGGAGATGACCGTGACCCTGGGCATGAGACAGCGGCCCGAGCCCGACATCATGGTGGTGGCGAGTTCCGCGCTGACGAGCCTGAGGACGACCTCGTTCAAGCCCGAGGACGTGCACCTGGTGGTCGAGGTGGTCTCCCCCGAGTCGCTGGAGCGGGACCGCACCACCAGCCCATCAAATACTCCGACGCCGGGATCAGGCACCTCTGGCGCGTGGAGCAGGAGGACGACAGGCCCGTCGTCTACACCTTCGAACTGGAGCCCGCCGTCAAGGCCTACGTCCCGACGGGCATCCATCGGGGCGGTTGAAGACGGATGTCGGCTTCGAGGTCGACATCGATCTCGACCTCGGTGAATTCATCGGTTCCTGACATCCTCCCGGCGGCCAGGGCCGGGGGCCTCCGCGCCGGAGGCGTTCGACGAGTCCCACATCCCGGCGAGGTCGTCGTAACCGGCTCCGGCGTTGATGCGGGCGCGCATGGCCTGGGCCTCGGCGGTGGTGGGCAGGAAACCGTCGAGCAGGGCGGGCAGGCCGAGGCGCCAGCCGAGCAGGGCGCGCGGCGACTGCCGGTGCCCGGCGCGGATCACCGAGACGCCGACCCTGATCGCGTGCTCGTTGCCTGGCGGGACGCCCGGGCGGTCGGTCTCGACGGCCGAGTAGCGGAAGCCGTCGGCGAGGTCGCAGGGCGGGCAGCCCAGCGGGCCCCTGCCCAGCCTGGCGCCGCAATCGGGGCAGACCAGCCGGTCGAGGGCGCCGTCGACGACCCGCCAGTCGTACCGGTCGGGCTCGTCGGCGACCATCTCGGCGATCGCCGACTCCTCCTCGGCGGAGAGTCCCACCCCGCCGGACCCGGCGGCCGGTCCTGTCGCACCGGACCCGGCGGCCGGTCCTGCCCCGCCATGTTCGGCGGACAGCCCAGCCGCGCCGAACCGCTCTCGCAGGAAGCCCCGCCAGCCGTCCTCGACGATCCGGTCGACCAGCGCCGCGCACCGGGCACAGCCGGGCGCCCCGCCGTACTCCCAGCAGCCGCAATCGTCACACCGTCGCATACGGCGACCGTATCCGGCCGCGCCCGCGACGGACGAGCCGTTTTCTCCCCGGCCCGGCCGCGCCCCCCGGACGCTTCGCTCCCCCCGCGTGGTCCCCGGTCCTCCCGTCGTCTTCGGCGACCGGTCGTGCCGCGGCGCATCGGACCATCCGGAAGGCGGCCGGGTCAGGAGACCCCGGCCTCGCGCATGTCGCGCACCTCCCGCTTGAGCTCCTTGATCTCGTCGCGGAGCCGGGCGGCGACCTCGAACTGGAGGTCGGTGGCGGCCTGGTGCATCTGCTCGGTGAGTGACTCCATCAGCGCCTCCAGCTGGGCCCTGGGCATCTCTCCGGCGATCGCCCTGGCGTGCTGGCCCGCCTGCTTGATCGCGAAGCCGGGGACGGGGGCCTTGCCGCGCGACTGCTGGCGGCCGCTGCCGCCGAGGAGCTGGGCGGTGTCGGCGTCCTCGCGGTTGAGCGAGTCGAGGATGTCGGCGATCTTCTTGCGGAGCGGCTGCGGGTCGATGCCGTTGGCCTCGTTGTAGGCGATCTGCTTGGCCCGGCGGCGGTTGGTCTCGTCGATCGCCCGCTCCATGGAGGGGGTGACCCGGTCGGCGTACATGTGCACCTGGCCGGAGACGTTTCTGGCCGCGCGGCCGATGGTCTGGATCAGGGAGGTCTCCGAGCGCAGGAAGCCCTCCTTGTCGGCGTCGAGGATGGCCACCAGCGACACCTCGGGCAGGTCGAGACCCTCGCGGAGCAGGTTGATGCCGACCAGCACGTCGAACTCGCCCATCCGCAGCTCGCGCAGCAGCTCGATGCGGCGCAGGGTGTCGACCTCGCTGTGCAGGTAGCGGACCCGGATGCCGAGCTCCAGCAGGTAGTCGGTGAGGTCCTCGGACATCTTCTTGGTCAGCGTGGTGACCAGGACCCGCTCGTCCTTCTCGGTGCGGGTGCGGATCTCGTGGACCAGGTCGTCGATCTGCGACTTGGTCGGCTTGACGATCACCTCGGGGTCGATCAGGCCGGTCGGCCGGATGACCTGCTCGACCACGTCGCCCTTGGAGCGGCCCAGCTCGTAGGAGCCGGGGGTGGCCGACAGGTAGACCGTCTGGCCGATCCGCTCCAGGAACTCCTCCCACTTCAGCGGGCGGTTGTCCATCGCGGACGGCAGGCGGAAGCCGTGGTCGACGAGGGTGCGCTTGCGGGAGGCGTCCCCCTCGTACATCGCGCCGATCTGCGGGACGGTCTGGTGGGACTCGTCCAGGACCAGCAGGAAGTCCTCGGGGAAGTAGTCGAGCAGGGTGTTGGGCGCGCTGCCCGGGGTGCGGCCGTCCATGTGGCGCGAGTAGTTCTCGATGCCGGAGCAGGTGCCGATCTGGCGCATCATCTCCAGGTCGTAGGTGGTGCGCATGCGCAGCCGCTGGGCCTCCAGGAGCTTGCCCTGGCGCTCCATCGTCTCCAGGGTCTCGGCCAGCTCGGCCTCGATGCCCCGGATCGCGCTCTCCATCCGCTCGGCGCCCGCGACGTAGTGGGAGGCGGGGAAGATGTAGAGCTCCTCGTCCTCGGTGATCACCTCGCCGGTGAGCGGGTGCATGGTCGCGAGCTTCTCGATCTCGTCGCCGAACATCTCGATCCGCACGGCGAGCTCTTCGTACTTGGGGATGATCTCGACGGTGTCGCCGCGCACCCGGAAGGTGCCCCGGGTGAAGGCCACGTCGTTGCGGACGTACTGCATGTCGACCAGGCGGCGCAGCAGGGTGTCGCGGTCGATCTCCTGGCCGACCTTGAGCCTGACCATGCGGTCGACGTACTCCTGCGGGGTGCCCAGGCCGTAGATGCACGACACGGAGGCCACCACGATCGTGTCGCGGCGGGTGAGCAGCGAGTTGGTCGCCGAGTGGCGCAGCCGCTCGACCTCCTCGTTGATCGAGGAGTCCTTCTCGATGTAGGTGTCGCTCTGCGGGACGTACGCCTCGGGCTGGTAGTAGTCGTAGTAGGAGACGAAGTATTCGACCGCGTTGTTGGGCATCATCTCGCGCAGCTCGTTGGCGAACTGGGCGGCGAGCGTCTTGTTGGGCTGGATGACCAGGGTCGGCCGCTGGAGGCGCTCGATCAGCCAGGCGACCGTGGCGGTCTTGCCTGTGCCCGTGGCACCCAGCAGGACGTTGTCCCTGTCGCCGGCCTTGACGCGCCGTTCGAGCTCGGCGATCGCGGCGGGCTGGTCGCCCGAGGGGGTCATGTCGGTGACGACTTCGAAGGGCGCCACCCTGCGCTGCAAATCTGTTACCGGCCTCACCTGTCCCACTGTAGGCGGCGTGACCGACAATCCTTCTTCATAGGTCCGCGCACCGGCGGACCGCCGTCAACCGCACGGGTCCGTGTACGGACGGACCGCCGTCAACCGCGTGGCAAGCGATCCGCAAGCGGGATCCCCTTGACTGTCTCGCGTGCCAATGATCACAAAGCGTGATATATCGGGCTCTCGATCTATCACCATCCCGGAGGTGTGATGTCCCGGCCAAGAGAAGCCGCGCAGTACGCGAGGGCCGCAGCCCAGGCCATAGGACAGGGCGGCGACGTACGCCAGGTCGTCGGGCAGGTCGTGGGGCAGTACGCCGGCCAGTCGGCGGGCCAGTACGCCGGGCAGGTGGCCGAGCAGTTCATGGGCCAGGCGGGCGCGAACCCCGGCTCCGGCGGCTCCGGCGGTTCCCCCGGTGAGAAGGGCTTCGCGCTCAACCCCTCCGACTTCATGGCCGCCCGCGACCAGGGCTCGTCCCTGGGCACGGTGATCGAGGCCCGCAGCGCCCCGCTCAACGAGGCCGGGGAGATCGTCAACCGGAGTTTCAGCGGCAACGGCCCGAACGGCGAGCCGGTCCACGTCATCTCCCCCGTGGTCATCCCCAAGGGCACCACCGCCAGGGTGGTCGTCCCGCTGGTCGTGCTGGCCGGGCTCGGCCTGGTCGGGCTCGTCGCCACCGGCCTGCCCGAGGGGGCCCGGGTGCTGTTCGGCCCGCACTACTGGGCCGTGCTCGTGCTGGCCGCGGCGTTCCTGTGGTGGCGCAGGAGCGTGGTCATGGTGCCCGAGGGCTGCAAGGCCCTGATCACGAAGTTCGGCAAGCTCGTGACCATCGCCGAGCCCGGCCGGGTGACGCTGTTCAACCCGTGGAAGCGGGTCAGCTACATCGTCAACACCACCCGCGAGTATCCCTTCAACGCCCCCATCCGCGAGGCCCCCACCCAGCAGGGCGTCAAGGCCAGCGTCGACCTGTTCCTGCAGTTCCGGATCGAGAACCCGGCGGAGTTCATCTTCGTGCTCGGCTCGGTCAGCGGCTTCCAGGCCAAGCTGCAGAACGCCATCAGCGAGGTCACCCGCTCCCTCATCTACGCCCAGCGCGCCGAGGAGATCTACGACCTGGTCGGCGAGAGCACCATGGGCATGCTGGACAACCTCAACCAGCAGTTCCTGCCCGCCGTACGGCTCACCGACGTCAACATCACGCACGCCGAGCCGTCCAGCCAGGAGTACCGGATGGACCTGGCCGCCCCCGAGATGATCAGAGTCGCCAAGGAGGCGTACACCTACGAGTACGAGCTCCAGCTGCGCAAGGAGCAGAACGAGGGCGACCTGATCAAGGAGCTGGCCGGGCTGCAGGAGCAGCTGTCGGCCATCCACGCCGAGATCGCCGGGCACCAGGCCAGGATCGACACCGCGCTGGAGCGCGCCTCCCACCAGGCCAAGGCCGCCGGCGGCCAGCGGCTGGTGGAGGCGGAGTCCACCGCCAAGGCCAACGCGGCGCTGCTGGAGGCGCAGGCGCTGGACATCCGCTCGCTGAGCGCCGCCGAGGCGCCGGAGATCCTCGACTACCGCTTCCAGCAGGACCTGCTCGACAAGCTGGAGTCCGTCGCCTCGCACCTGCCGCGCCTGGTGCAGGTCGGCGACGCCGTCGACATCGACCTGCTCGCCCTGGCCAGGCAACTGGTCGGCAACCCCGAGGCCCAGCTGTTCTCCCAGGCGGACATGGCCGCGATCAGAGCGCGGATGAGCGAGATCGGCGGCCGCGTCGAGGAGCGCGGGGCGGAGATCAGCGCCCTGCTCAACACCCCCGCCGACACCGTCGTCCCCGCCCCCGTCGCGGGCCAGGTCGTCCGGGAAGCCCAGGAAGCCCAGGAAGAGGTCCGATGAGCGGCAGAGAGTTCTCCAAGATCAAGGAATCCCTGGCCTCCTGGTCGGAGATCCGCCAGCTGCTGCGCGGCGGCGAGTCCGGCCAGCTGGTCCCGGTGGTGATCCCCAAGGACCGCCGCGGCTTCGCCTGGGTGGCGCTGCTCCTCTTCGCCCTCTACCTGGCCGGCACGGCGGTGTTCGCCGACGGGGCGATCTCCTTCCTGGCGGCGGTCGGAGCGGTGTTCTCCCTGGTCGCGGCGCTGGTGTGGCTGTGGCGCCGGGCGATCATCGAGATCGAGGAGGGCACCACGGGCGTGCGCAGCCGGTGGGGCGCCATCGTCGGCACGCTGCCCCCGGGGCGCCACTACCTGTGGCTGCCGTGGGACCGGGTGGACGCGGTGGTCGACACCTCCACCGAGATCCCCTACTCCGCGCCGATCGTGGCCTGCCCGACGGCGGAGAACGTCCCGCTCAAGTCGATCGAGTTCTTCCTGAAGTTCCGCATCGTCGACCCGGTGGCCTTCGTCCGTACGATCGGCGCCGGTAACTTCGACCTGGTGCTCAGCAGTGCCGTACAGGACGCCATCCGCCAGCGCAGCCGCCTGGTGAACACCGAGCGCGCCTACGACCTGCGCGGGTCCGACGTCGGCGACATGCAGGAGCTCCTCACCCGCCAGCTCGGCCGGTACGGCGTGCGCATCACCGGCGCCAACATCCCCGACGTGCAGCTGCCCGACCAGTACCAGCAGCATCTGGCCACCCGCGAGAAGGTCGCCAAGGAGCTGTCGGCCTTCGAGCGCGAGTGGGAGCTCACCCGCAAGCGCAGGATCGACACCCTGCTGATGGAGATCGAACGTTCCAAAAAGACGCGCGACGCGCGTATCGTCGAGGTGAGAGCCGCCGCCAACACCGCCCGTAAGGACGTCGCCCGCATGCTGGAGGAGCACGAGACCGAGGCGCAGCGGGTGCGCTGGGAGATCGAGGCGAAGGGCCGGGCCGAGCTCACCTCCGCCGAGAACGAGGCGAAGGGGCTGCGCAGGCTGGCCGACTCCTACCGCGACAACCGCGCGGTGCTCCAGTACGAGCTGGCCCGCCGCAGGCTCGACGTGGGCGCCAGGCTCGCCGAGAGCGCCCCGCGCCCCGTCGTCGTCCGCACCTCCGGCGCCTCCGGCGACACCTCCGCCCTGTCCACCCTGCTGCTGGCCCAGATCCTGCCCCAGCTGAACGGCGGCAACGGCGGCAACGGCCAGGCCGGGCCGCAGAACCAAGCCCCCTGACAAGCCCTTGATGAGAACAGTCTCCAACCCCTGGGAGTCCTAGATGGTGTTCCGTAAGTTGATGGCAGCGTTCGGCGCCGGTGTCGAGGTCGACACCGTGCTGCAGAACTCGCAGGTGCGGCCCGGCGAGGTCCTGCGCGGACAGGTCAACTTCCGCGGCGGCGGCTCCGACTACAAGGTGGAGGGCATCTTCATCGACTTCACCGCCGTAGTCGAGGTCGAGAGCGGCGACAGCGAGTACAAGTCGACGTACAGCTTCCTGCGCCAGCAGATCACCGGCTCCTTCCACCTCGCCGCGGGCGCCCCGCAGTCGGCCCCCTTCGAGATCCAGGTCCCCTGGGAGACCCCGATCAGCGCCATCGGCGGCCACCCGCTGCGCGGCATGCAGCTCGGCGTCTCCACCGAGCTCGCCCTCGCCGGCGCGCTCGACAAGGGCGACCTCGATCCGCTGTTCGTCAACCCGCTGCCCGCCCAGGACCACGTCCTCGGCGCGCTGGACAACCTCGGCTTCCGCTTCAAGAAGGCCGACCTGGAGCGGGGCACCCTGCACGGCTCGCGGATGCCGTTCTTCCAGGAGATCGAGTACTACGCGGGCGGCGACTACCGCCGCAACTTCAACGAGCTGGAGCTCACCTTCATCGCCGGCCCCCAGGCCATGGACATCATCCTGGAGGCCGACAAGCGCGGCAGCTTCGGTTCCAGCAACGACACCTACAGCCGCTTCACCGTCCGCTACGACGACCACCCGGGCCAGGTGGAGCAGTCGCTGCGCGGCGGCCTGCAGTCCATGGCCCAGAAGCGCGGCTGGTTCTAGCCTTCCTCGCCCTCTCGTGAGTGACGGGTGTGCCCTGGTCGCCGGGGCACACCCGTTTCGCTGTTCACACGGCGCGTTCCGCCGCTCGCATGACGCGTTTCGCCGCTCGCATGACGCGTTCCGCTGCTCGTACGGCGCGTTCCGCTGTTCGTACGGCGCGTGAGGAGCGCTGGGCCGCGCCTCCGTCATGTCTGTCGTAGGGTTCCCCGCAAAGGCCGGCCGGTGGCCGGAGTACGGGCGAAGGGCGGTCGGGTGGGCGCGGGTGACGGCGACGCGGTGGTGGCCGCCGCGCGGGCGGGCGACGAGTCCGCGTTCGCGGCGCTCGTCGAGCGCCATCGGGGCGAGCTGCGGGTGCACTGCTACCGGATGCTGGGCTCGTTCGACGAGGCGGAGGACCTGACGCAGGAGACGTTCCTGCGCGCGTGGAAGCACCTCGGCGGTTTCGAGGGGCGCTCGTCGTTCCGGGCCTGGCTGTACCGGATCGCGACGAACGTGTGCCTCGACGCCCTCGACGGGCGGACGCGCCGGGTGCTCCCCCGCCACCTGTCAGGGCCGTCGGATCCGAGTGCCTCGCTGTCGCCCCCCGCGGACATCGCGTGGCTGCAGCCGTTCCCCGACCGGCTGTGGGAACCGGTCGCGCCGAGCGAGACCGAGCCGGATTCCGTGGCCGTCACCAGGGAGACGATCGAGCTGGCGTTCCTGGCCGCGCTCCAGCGCCTGCCGGCCCGGCAGCGGGCGGTGCTGATCCTGCGCGACGTGCTCGGCTGGCCCGCCAAGCAGACCGCGGCGCTGCTGGAGGGCAGCGTGGCATCGGTGAACAGCGCGTTGCAGCGGGCCAGGGCGACGATGAAAGAGCACCTGCCGCAGCGCCGCCTGGACTGGGCGCCGCCGGCGGAGCCCACCGGGCGGGAGCGGGCGGTGTTGCGGCGCTACATGGACGCGATGGAACGCGCCGACCTCGCCGCGGTCGCCGACCTGCTGGCCGAGGACGTACGGGCGGAGATGCCGCCGTGGCCCATGTGGTTCCGGGGCCGCGACGCGGTCGTGGCGGCGCTGGCGGAGAGCTGGGACGCCGGCTCGCCCGACTACGTGGGCCGGTTCCGGATGGTGCCCGTCCGGGCCAACCGGCAGCCGGCCGCGGCGGCCTACGTACGGCGCCTCGGCGAGCCCGTCTACCGCGCCTTCGGGATCGGCGTGCTGCGGATCGAGGACGACCTGATCGCGGAGATGACCGCCTTCCACGATCTCGGCCTGTTCCCGGCGTTCGCCCTGCCCACGACGTTGCCTCCCGGAGACCGATGAGTTTTCGCGCGATCCGCCGTCTCAGAACGGGTCAACCACAATTGATCCCGACGGAGGCACCTCATGGGCAAGATGCTGTATTCGGTCACCATGTCACTGGACGGTTTCATCGCCGGTCCCGGCGGTGACATGTCCTGGCTGGCCGAACACCTCGGCCCCGACCCGGCGGTGGACGAGCTCATCGGCGAGATCGGTGCGCTTCTCGTCGGCAACCGCACCTTCCGCGGCGACGACCCCCACCGGGGCACGGAAAGCGAGGGCAAGGCATTCGGCGGCGGGTGGACCGGGCCGCAGTTCGTGCTCATCCACCAGATCCCGGACACGCCGGTGCCGGGCATCACCTTCGTCGACGACCTCGGCAACGGCGTCGCCGCGGCCAAGGCCGCCGCGGGTGACAGGTATGTCAACATCCTCGGCGCCCACGTCGCCCGACAGTGCCTCGAGGCGGGTGTGCTCGACGAGATCCTCGTGTTCATCGCGCCCGTCATGCTGGGCGACGGCGTCCGGCTGTTCGACCACCCGGGCGGGACCAACGTGAGGCTGGAACGCATCGCCCTGAACCACGTGCCGCACGCGACGAGCATCCGGTTCCGCGTCGTCGGCTGAGCCGTCTCCGGTAACAGCGGCGGGACGTTCAGCGGTCACCTGATCGGCGTCCTGCCGCCTCGGACCGAGCCGCCGCCGTACCGGGACGGCACCGCCGGGCCGTCGTAATCAGGACAACAGAGGCATTCTCTCGCCTCAGCAGATCCGCCCGGGGAATATCAAGCCGCGGTCAGCGGATGATCGGCACGTATCCTGATCATCGAATCCCAGGGAAAGGACCTGCGGCGTGGACGACCACCCTTCCTTCTTCGAAGGCCCCTTCGACAGTGACGAGGGTTCTGACGCCATCGCGGAACTGGAGGGGGAAGACGACGTCGTCGCGACGATGGCCGAGTCGCTTGACGAGTTCTTGCGCGAGAACGAGGAGTACGCCGAAGAAGGAGCCGTGGATGAGGCGCTGGCGTTCGCGTGCCTGATCGCTGCCCGGATCTCCGGCATCGCCCCCGACGAGGCCGCCCATCACTGGCTGGACCGCAATCCCTTCATCGTCTCCGACGATCTGCGCCGGCTGGCCGTCGCCGCGTTCGCCCTGGCCACCCGTTCGCAGGACAACTGGCTCAGTGAGGTCCGGGTCAGGGACTGGCAGGTGTTCCTGGAGTACCTGGAGCCCTACCGTAAGGCTCTCCACGGTGAGCCGCAGGACCCGCCCGTCCCGTTCGTCCCGGACTTCTCCCGTCAGGGGAAGCAGTGGCTGCAGATGTACTGGAGTCTCGACGACCGAGGCCTGCCGGACGACACCGCCTACGCGGACGTGGCGGAAAGCCTCGTCCTGGCCATCAACGAGGCACCGGCCTGGCTCGCGTGGTGGCGCCCCGCCGGCCTGCAAGAACTCACTGTTTTCGGGCAGCTCACGCCAGGCGCGTACACGGAGCGGATCTCTCGTGGCCGCACCACGGCCGAGGCCTGGATCGGCTTTGGCCACTCCCACGAGGGTTTCGGAGAATCCGTCCCCCGGCAGGTCTTCGACGACGTCCACAAGGCTCTGGCCGCCGCGGGCCGCTATCTCGGCCTCGATCCCGTCCCCCCGCTTCCTGTTCCGCAGGGGTGACCCCCCGGTCCTCGCCCGCACGCCGGGATCAGGGTGCCTTGCGGGCGAGGGTGAGCACGTGGCCGCTGACGCCCAGCAGGGAGGGGACCGACTCCAGGCGGCGCTGGGCGTCGAGCATGAGAGCGCGGCGCTCGGGGTCGTCGAGCCAGTCGTCGACGTCACCGTACAGCCAGAAGGCTCCCTCCAGGCCGTAGCGGGCGACGTCCGGGAGCCCCGCGTCGGCGAACTCGGCCGGGACGTCGTCGGGGTCGTGCATGTAGGCGGTGAAGCCGACGCCCGGGCCGGACAGGACCCCGTCCACCAGGGCCGCGTTCACCGTCTCCCTCGGCTCCTCCCGCAGGTACAACCCCTGGTAGACCATGTCGTGCACGGCCGCGTAGCGGTTGATGGTCGCGGCGGCCACCAGGCCGCCGGGCCGCACCACCCGTACCGCCTCGGCCAGCGCGCGGACCCGGTCAGCGCGGTCGGCGAGGTGGTAGAGGGGGCCGAGGAGCAGCACCGCGTCCGCGCTCTCGTCGGGCAGCGGCAGTTGCCTGGCGTCGCCCTGCCTCGCGGTGACCCCGGCCAGCCGCGCCGCCCGCTCCACGTGCGACGGCATGAGGTCGATGAGCTCGACCCGGTATCCGTCGGCGGCCAGCCACTCCGCGTGCACCCCGGTGCCGCCACCCACGTCCAGCACCCTGGCCGGAGCCGGAGGCAGCGCCCTGCGCAGCACGTCCTGCGTCCGCCAGAACTCCAGCCGCCCGCGGCCCGCGCGGAGCCTGCCGTCTTCCTTGTCCTGCTCGTAGTAGGCGAGCAGTTCCGGTGTCATCGCCATGCTCGATCATTTCTTCACCCCTGGTCCACGGGCAAATGAATTAGACGACCGGACGAACAGCAGACATATGCCCTAATGTCCATGACCATGAAAATCCGCGTGATCATGGCGACGGCCGCCGCCTCCGTCCTACTCTTTCCCGGTACGGCCACCGCCTTCGCATATCCGGTCGAGGACGCCCCGCTCCTGACCGGCAACCCCCTCTACTCCGCCGGCAAACTCCCCGCCGCGGGGTGCGCGAGGAAACCCGCCAAGGGCAAGAGCCTCGCCTCGGTCAAGAAGCACGTCAACGCGCTCATCACCTGCATGAACGACACCTGGGGCCCCTACATGAAGAAGGCCAACCTCCAGTTCGTGCCGCCCAGGGTGGAGGTGACCGGGACCACCCTGGAGAAGAAGTACGAGCGCTACTGCTTCGGGGCCAAGATGAATCCCGCCAAGTCGGAGGCGGTCCACTGCTTCGGGACCAACCTCTCCGTACACATCCGTCCCGACTGGATCAAAGCATCCGACGACGTCCCGATCCTCGCGGAGCTGAGTTCCGCCTACGCCGAGCACGTGCTGAGCCTGGTCGACGTCACCGAGGGCTACAACGCCCTGCACGCCGACGACAGCGACGAGATCCTGGAGCAGCTGCGCCGCTTCAACCTGCAGGCGAAGTGCCTGGGCGGGATGACCGCGAAGAGCCTGTGGTCGGCCCTCGGCTACCCCGCCAAGAACGCCGGGCGCCTGCTGGACCTGGCCAAGGCCGAGGCCGACGCCAAGGGCGAGTTCCGTTACTTCGGCAAGAGCGCCAACCTCGTCTACTGGACCAAGCGGGGCTACTCCACCTCAGACCCTCGCTCCTGCAAGACCTGGGTGGCTCCCTCCTCCAAGGTCTCGTAACCCGCTCCCGGACTCCCCCGCCACGCTGCCCCGCAGCCCCGTCGCCCCGTCGCCCCGTCCACCGGCCTGGTTCCCGCTCGCCGGGACCCAAACCGGTCAAAACCCGAAATTTCAGGGTTTGGCATTTCCGGGGAACGGTTTGGATCCGTCAGGCGAACATCGGCGCATTCAGAATATTCAGCGGGCATTCGAACGGCCGAGGATCACAATTCGGCTCGCCTGCCGCGCCATCCGTACACGAAGAACCGCGACCGAACTCAAAAAGGGATTTCCCTCCTCCTCCCGGATCATCGCCCCTCGCGCTCATTCTCGGCCGCCAGGCGGCGCGCCATTTCCCCGAGGGTGACGGCGCACATCACGTTGGACAGGTTCCTCCTGCCGAGAACCTCCTCGGACAGGCTGTGGCGGCGTACGGCGTAATAGCCGCCTCCCGCAGCCTCGGAGATGAGCCAGTGCCTGCCGTACCGGGCGATGAGAATGGCTATCGTCCCGGGTTTCGCGTCGTCCGGTGCGCCGGTCATCGCCGGGCCAACTGGAACCAGACGACGCGCCCGCGCCCCGCCGCACCCTCGTACCAGCCCCACGACAGAGCCACCTCGCTGACCAGCCAGAGCCCACGACCACCCTCGGCCTCCTCGTCAGGCTCGTACGGTTCGGCCGGGAGTCTGGGCACGCAGGTGGAGGACCCCTCGTCGATCACCGCCACCCGGATGACGTCGCCGAGGTTCGCCACCACGACCGTCACCCGGCCTCCGGCGCGTCCCGACTCCGAATGCCTGACCGCGTTGGAGACCAGCTCGCTGACCAGAAGCTCGGCGTCGTACGTATCGCGCCCGCCGGAGTTCTCCAGCACGCTCCGCACGTATCGCCGGGCCGTGGAAACCGACTCGGCCACCCCGGGCAGATCCACCCGGCCCAGCAGACCGAGCGCGGGAACCGTTTCGGCACCCATCGGATCACCGCCATTCCTGTGAGGTCGCAGGCGTCGAGAATTCACCTGCCCCAATGGCTCCAATAACCAGGCGAATTGTCCTTTTAGTTCCCTTGCATCGCCCGGATAAAGTCTTGGCCTATAGAGTGCACACAGTTATGCTGCCGTTGCAGAACAGATCGGTCGACGAATTGACGACAAAAAGCCACACAGGCTGTAGGCGTTTGTCGTTCATTCGACGGCCGACGTCATCGCGACGATTGGGAGGCGAACATGGGAAACGACCTCGACCCACGCCTGACACCGGCTCAGCGCTTCGGCCGCGAGCTGGGGCGGGTCCGCAGGGAGGCGGGCCTGTCGCAGGCCCGGCTGGGTGATCACCTGGGCGTCTCGTCGTCGTTCATCGGGCACATCGAGACCGGCAACCGGAGGCCCGGCACCAAGCTGGCGGCCGACTGCGACAGGTTCTTCAAGACGGACGACCTCTTCACCCACCTCTGCCGCAACATCACCGCCCCCACCGGACCGGCATGGTTCCTCAGATGGTCCGACGAGATCGAACCCCGGGCCCGCGTGCTGCGTAGCTGGGACCCGCTCCTGGTCTCCGGCCTGCTCCAGACGGAGAACTACGCGCGAGCCGTCTTCCGTGGCGACCTGGCAGGCTCGGAGGAAGAGGTCCAAGAGCAGGTCGACGCCCGCATGCGACGGCAACTGATCCTCAAGAAGGACAACCCGCCCGTGCTGTGGGCACTTCTCGACGAGTGGGTGCTCCGCCGCCCCGTCGGAGGTCCCGAGGTCATGTGCGAGCAGCTCGACCAACTCGCGACCATCGCCGGTCGCCAGAACGTGACGGTGCAGATCGTTCCGCACGACGCCGCCTGCACGGCCGGCATGATGTCCGGATTCGTACTCGCCCAGCTGGCGGACGCGCCGACCGCCGTCTCCGTGGAGTCGGCGGGAGAAGGCGAAGTTTCAGCGGAACACAAACTGGTAGGCGTCGTCTGGGACAGATATGACAGGATCCGAGCAGAGGCGCATCGTCCTGGCCAGTCGCTAGAGATGATCAAAGAAGCGAGGGACCAATGGAAGCAGCAGACCTGACCGGCTTCGATCTCTCCGAGGCCATCTGGAAGAAGAGCTCCCTCAGCGGCGGGAGCGGCGGAAACTGCGTCGAGGTCGCCGGAAACCTCCCCGGAGCCGTCGCCGTCCGCGACAGCAAGGACCCTGCGGGCCCGGCCCTCGTCCTCACCTCGGGCGAGTGGCGCAGCTTCCTCACCGTGGTGAAGTCGGGCCACTTCGACTGATCGGTTAGACCGCTCCCGGCACCTCGGTTCGGAACACCCGGCCAGAACCTCTCTTGGCTGGAAGCCGCACGCCCAACCCCCGGAGCGCAGGCAGAGGCTCAGGCGTCATAAACGACATCAACGATCTGCATCTGCCGGATGCTGCGGTTCTTGGACAGTTTCGTCAGCTCTTCTGGGCGCCCCGTCGCGAGGTACCCGTGCACAAGCCCCTCCTGGACACGGGTCCGTATCTCATGCAGGTCGAGGTTCAGTCGTCTGAGGGCGGGCGCGTCGTTCTCTTCGAGCAGGGAGACCCGACGCTGGAACTGTCGTACGGGTGATCGCATCATCTCCGCGTCGCAGTCGCCGATGCCTCTCCAGCCGCACGCGGAGGGCGACCACGAGACGGGAGAGGGCTCGGCATCCGGCGGACCCAGGAAAACGGTGTCAAATCCATTGCCCCACGACTTCCGTGCGGCATCCTCACTCAACGGGCGCGTCAACCACACGAGAGCCGTCACCGCTACCGGCCCCTCCACTCCGCGAAGCGTTGCCGCGGCGGACTCCACACCGGTCTCGACCCCCTCAGCGAGTGCGTCAAGCGCTCCGGCGGCACCTGTGTCCATGAGCCAAGGAAGATCAAGCTCGCCCGATGAAAGAAGCTCCACATCCGCCCTGAACTGTTCCGTTCATATAGGGAGATCGAGGGCTGAGGACAAACGACACAGAGCCCCCATCAAGCCGGACATCCACATCATCGTCCTTGAGATCCTCGAAGGCGACGTAATGGCCCGAATGGCTGACAGCGAACGCGTTGACGACGACCAAACGGGCCCTGTCGTTGTTCGAGTATTCCTTCCATGGCCCGAACACACGCCCGGAAAAAGAGCAGGGAGGACGGTGGCCGCCGCCCCGACGGCAACGAGAGAGACCAGCCGAAAACTCTTCACAACCGTTTACCGGCCCCTTCAACGAGGAGACGGAAAGTCAGCATCAAGGGGTGCGCAGGGCACATGTTTCCCTCTCGATGATCTTCACAACACGACCATCAAGAATACAAGTCAAACCCGCCTCCAAGCGCTGTTCGCCCCCGACGGCATGCCTTTGTGGGCCTCCGACGTCGAACCCGGATCGGCCCATGACATCACTGCCGCCCGCGCCCACATCCTGCCGACCCTGTATCCCGCCCGCGTCCTGCCCGTCCTGGCCGACTCCGGCTACGACGGCGGACCGGCGTGCGCATCCCCATCCGCCAACCTACCGACGGCAACGCCCTCGATGTCGACACCCGCACCCGCAACATGCTGCTGCGCGCTGCCTGGGCGAACGCAGCTTCGCTCTCCTCGCCCAACGCCGGCGCACCCTGCAGCACATCACCGCCAGCCCCAGCAAGATCGGTGACATCGCCCGCACCGCCCTTGTCCTCACCCATTTCGAGCACAGCAGACTCATTTAAAAGTCGCTGAGATCACCTCACCGAATCACATGTCCGATGTTGGTACGGCGTGGTAACCGTACGGCGATGCCCCGCGTGACGCCGGTAGATTATCACGAACAATCGAGGCTGATGAGGATGAAACTTTCAGCGCCACGTCGGATTTCTGTGCACTGCATCTCCTCATATTCCCTGGTCACCACAAGAACGGCGCGACCGGTGATACGTAAGGCGCTTTTGGGGCTGGCCCTAAAAGCACCATGCTGGACGGTTCAAGATCCGCTATATAACCTCCGGGTGTTCCCGCACTTTTTAATGATGAGGTGTGAATTGACCGAACGCTCGTGGGGACGTCGCCTGACGACGTCGATCACACTCGCCATCACGGCATTGGCCGCGACTTTCCTGCCCGTCACCCCCGCCCACGCCGCGTACGGCCCGGATCAGCAGGTCTACGTGCAGGTGACCGCCAACGACGGATCCGGGATGCAGTTGGCCCGCCTGGAAGGGACCGTCGCGTTCGACGATTCCAACACGAAGTACCGCTACTCGCTGAACCTTTGCTGGCAGAGCGGCGCCTACCCCCAGCCGTCCTTCCTCATCAAGGTGAACGGATCGACCACGAACTACCCGGTCTGGACCGGTTCCACCTCGGCTACCGGGTGCCAGCAGGTGTCCCTGTACAGCGCCGACGTCGACCTCGGCAGCACCGTCCACAACCTCCGCTTCGACGTGACCGCCGGCTGGTTCAGCAGCAGCAACGGGTACCAGTACATGATGCGCACCAAGAGCAGCGGCACCTACGACAATCCATTCAACTGAGTCGGCGCCATGGAGACCGGCGAGCGGACGGCATGGCCGGCAACGGCGGAACATGGGGACGCAACACTCGTCCCGGCTGACTGACGAGCCTTTCCGACCTCCCACGTCACAAACAGCGCTCCCTGCCCCGCCGGCCACGGCGTGCCAACCTCCGGCACGCGTAGGTGTCAGTGCTCAGCTGTGAGCGCGTCCTGGCGCGGCTTGAGCCTGACGTCGACCCGGCAGAGGGTCAGATCCCGGCTCAAGCCGCCGCGCAGGAGCGGAATCCACGGGAGAGGCGAGTGACGGCGCGGTCGGTCAGGGTGAACGCGACCGGGGTACCCGGTGCGCCCCAACCAGGGCGGATGGCGTTTGGTCTTCGTCCCGCAAGGTGGCCTGTGCTTCTTCGCACATGCGACTCAGCTTTCGAATCGACCAGGAGAAGGAATCTGGAACGGAGGGTGGCGGCACCGGGGGTCACGTCAGTGCGCTCGCGCATGCCCGTGCGCCGCGCATTGTCCCGTTTCGGGATCGTCAATCGGTCCGGCTGCGGAGGCTCCGCGCCATGGTGGGGATCATCACCGCCGCAAGGACGAGGTGTAGCCCGAGGAGGGTGCTCGACCCAGTCGTTCACCACCGTCTCGCGGCCGACGTACAGGCCCGGCGTGGGCGGCATCGAGCAGCGGACGTCGTCTCGCAGCAGTGCGGCGAGCCCGTCGACGTCCGTGGCCACGCTGGCGTCGGTATAACGGCGCACCAGCTCGCGCGTCCCGGCGCCCTCCTCGCCGCCGGTCGCAGGCTCCGGGCGGCACTTGGCGAGCAGGTCCAGGCAGGCGTTGGTGGCGATCCGGTACAGCCAGGCCCGGAACGTCGACCGCCCCTCGAAGGTCTCCCGCCGCCGCCAGGCGCGGAGGAACTTCTCCTGCACGGTGTCCTCGGCGTCCTCGAACGACCCGAGCATCCGGTAGCAGTGCGCGTGCAGCTCCCGCCGGTGCCGCTCCGCCAGCCCCGAGAACACCGGCTCGTCGACCTCGTCCAGACCGCTCACGCCCAGCTCCTCCAGCCGCGTGTCCGCACTCATCACGTCATCCTTCCGCCTTGTCGTGTCCCGTCGTAGGTGTGACGGGTGCGGGCGCGACAACTCATCACCGGGGCCGGCCGGCATAGCCGATCCGGTGACGGATCCGGGGGCGGAGCACGACGCGCGGTACGGCGAGAAGGGCGCGGATGCGCGACCGCCGGGCGCGTTCCGGGGTCGCCTGGTTCACGACGACGCGGCGGGCGTGGACGCACGAGCACGGCACGAGGTCCACCGAAAAGGGTGGGCTTGATCTTGGAGCCGGGACCCGGCACCTGAGGAG
Source organism: Streptosporangium sp. H16 (assembly GCF_051918855.1). NCBI lineage: Bacteria > Bacillati > Actinomycetota > Actinomycetes > Streptosporangiales > Streptosporangiaceae > Streptosporangium > Streptosporangium sp. H16. The sequence goes on along the minus strand of NZ_JBPXMD010000001.1, from coordinate 570,618 downwards.
ATGCGCGCCCGAAGGGATTCCGGACCACGACGCTGTCGCCTTACCGGATCGGCGGACACGCCAGGCCCGCCGCCTACCTGTCTGCGAGATCAGATGGGAAAAGGCTCACTGATGGGTCGAGTGTGACTCACCACACTTGACTCATAGGTCACGAGATATCCGTACACAAATCCCCATTCGACGCGGATCCACACCCTGTTCAGGTGAGGTTGATTTTCCTCAGAGCAGGCGCGCCGCTTTCTTCGAGCGGAGGAGAACCGACGCCGAAAAAGGAGAGAACGTTACGGCGTCGTTGAGTTCGGCGGCGGGGGCGCTGGGATCACCTTGGTCGCGGCCGTGGTCACCTCCTAGTCGCCCACAGCGGACAGGGCGATCAGCCGGAAACCTCCATAAACCGAAAAACTTGCCGGAGGGAACCAGCGCTCCGTGAATCACGAAGATCGACAATCACCATGAGAATTCTACATTTTTAATGGATTGTCACCCATCGTAAAGATGACGTACGCCAAGAAACTTACAGAGCACAACATCCACCCGACAGCGGCGTTCCTCCACTCCCGCTTCCCCATTGCTACGATTCCTATAAATATCCAACCAATGGGAAGCACCCACACCACCATGTATCTACTGAAAGAAATCCCAAAAATCAAAACCAAAACAAAGCTGCAAATAATGTAGGACATTGTCGCGGCCAGCACCCCGCCGACAATATGCACGGCGGCCGTAACTTTTGATTTCACAGCAGAAGCCCTTTCTTGAGAGTCTCCAAAATAACGAATATTTAGCATCTACATTTAAGGCAGTCGACATCGATCCCGCCGGCTCGCGGGCTGCCGACCTTCCATTCCCTTGCTGTCCATCGGCTTACCGCTAGCGGCCCAGGTCTTGGCGGAACAGCCATGGCATGGGCTGGTTTGGACCATGCCCCCAGTTCAGCCCTTGCTTCTCAAAGTCTTCGAGAGAGCAGCAGGTTGCACTGGGGGCACGAGACCGACGGATCGCCCTCAGCACCTACTAGAGATCGTAAGGCATCCGAACTGCGATGTTTCGAGCGAATTTCGCCCACATATCGTGACGGATCGCATCAACGAGAAGGAGGGATTTCCATGGTTCGCTTTGAACTCCCTCCACGTTCCCCCAAGCGGTCACTCGGAGCCAAAGGTATTTTCCCACCCCCGTCGCTTTCCTGTTGGTTCCATTCAATACAGAAAATCTGATGCGAGACCCTGTTGGCTCGAAATGCTCTTCGAGGGCTTCGAATGTAAAGTGGTCACCAGCTACGCCGACCACCTTGATGGGGAAGGTGTCAAACAGTCCTAACAGTGGAATGCCCTCGAGCTCGCACACCTGCCCCACCTTTAGGACCTTCGCACATCCCCCCAAAGGGAAGACCGTCGAGAAGTTCCTTGTGATCCACGACACGGATTCCTTCGGTGTAACGCCTGGGCGGTAGGCGATATAGAAGTTGTAGATATAAAAGAGCTGATCTCCTTCACTCGAGCAAGAAGTCACTCCCAGGGCCGCACTAGTTGACCGCACAGCCCCTCCGGAACCACATGCGCCGCCCTGGTCGTCGGAGGAATCGTTCGGGTCTTGATATTCGGGAAGAGGGACCGTGATTATTTCGACACCACAGTTGGGGCCGAGCACGAAGATGCTTATGGTTGGAGGGATGGGCTCGACGAAATCCCCCGAGCCTGACATGGCGGTGACTGTAGAGGATGCCTTCTCGGCGCCACGGGATACGGAGGCCGTACTTGTGATGTCAATAGCCCACTTGCGGGTGACCTTGGCATTAACGTAGACAGTGCCACTGGCGTCAGAATAGACGACGGGATCGTCCAACGTGACAGTGGAAGCGGTAAGAGTCTTACCTTTTTCCTGCATAAGATCGCGCAGGGCCAGCAGTTTGGCATTAAGCAAAGACAGAGAGGGAGTATTGGGATCGGACGGCGCTACGCCTGGAGCCTCCCAGATCGTGGTCGCCCTGCCTTCCAGAACCGCATCTTGCGCGGCAAAGTAATGTGCGACTCGATCAAGGTAGATCTGACGGCCTGAACCTTCCGTCTCTGCCGCAGACCGCGCAGTGCTGGTCTCATCCCTGGAAGGCTGACCGTTCAGCGGCGAGACGCAGGCCCTACTCCCCGCGCTCTGACTGGGCGGGGGTATCACACGGGTGGTGAAACTGGCGGTTTCCCACTCGCTAACCCCGTGGACGGTCTTGGACCGCACTTTGACAGTATAGGAAGCGGTGCCTGCAGCCAGACCAGCGATAGCTGCCCATGGGCTGGTGACGAACGACTCCTTCACCTGAGTGCCGCCCGCATCGAATACACGCACGTCGTAGCCGTCTAGCATTGCCACACTGCCGTTGGATCGCGGCAGTCCCCAGCTGACGATCGCGCTGGAATCTCCGCCCGAGGCAGTCAGGTTAAGCACCTCGCTGGGCGGCCCCGCGGGCAGGTAGGTCAGCGCCAGGGATGGTTGTTCAGCTGCCGTCGGCTCACCAAAGGTGATGACCTCATCCTTGTTGGAAACAAGCAACAGCCACTGATACTCGCTACCAGCGATATCGGCCTGGGCGGTATCGATCGGCAAAGAGTAAGGCTGCCTGCCTTCCTCAACGTCGCCTGCCAGATCGGAGCCCTTGGTCTCGCCGGTGACCTGGCTCTTCAACGGGGTGGCGGTGACGACCGCGTCCGCCGGGCAGGTCCCGGCCGGGCAGGTCGGAGTACCGAGTTTGAGGATGCCCTCCGACACACCCGCGCCATCGGGAAGCTCGTCGAGCCTGAACCCGATCACCGCTGCGGTCTTGTCGACACCGCTGCCGCCGATCCGTATGACGGTCGAGTCGGTCACCGCACAGGGCGAACCGTCACAGGCCGTCGGGTCGACCTTCGCGGTCTTGATGACGAAGTTGTCCTTGAGCAGGGTCAGGTGGTTGACGGTTTCAGTTGGCGGCTCCGGTGGGGTGCCGGGAATGGTGACACTGACCGGAGCCGTCTTGGCCGTGCAGATCTCCAGCGCGCACGCCTGCATCTGCCAGGTGTAGGTCCCGCCGAGTTGGACGATGTTCTCCGGCACCTGGAAGGACGCACGCTCCCCGCCGAGGACACTCCGCTCGCCGAGCGGTGCAGAGCCGACCGGAGCGCCCGTACTGTCGTACAGGAAGTACTTGGCCGTGACCGGACCACCCGAGGGGCGGTTGACCATGCCCGACAGGATCGGACGGGTCGGATCGGCCATGCCCGTCTCGGTGTCGGCCGGCAGATAGGGCGCGTCGGTGGTGATGCGGTAGTAGGGGCTCTCGCTGCAGGTGATGGGGGTGGCCCCGTTGATGCAGGCCCTGACGGAGATCTTGAAGCTGTCGACGTTGCCGACGTCGTAGGTGATGGACGCGGCCTGGCCGGAGGGCAGGTTGGCGTTGGTGGGCGGGGTGAGGTTGAGCATCCACTGGATCTCGGTGGGGCTCAGGGCGCGGTCGTAGGCGCGGATCTCGTCGTAGCCGGCCTTGACCCAGGGGTAGCTGTAGCCGCCGCGGCTGCCGGCGCCGAGCCAGAAAAGCCGGCCGGCCTGCCACGGGGTGACGGTGTGGTCGGCCTCCGCGGACTGGACGCCGTTGACGTACAGGCGGATCTTCTTGGCGACGGCGTCGTAGACACCGGTCAGGTGGGTCCAGGTGCCGATCTGCGCCGCGGCGGAGGACTTGATCTCCGTCACCGCGCTGGTGGCGGTGTTGTCGTGGTACATCTCCATGTTCCACTTGCGGCTGGCGGAGTCGTACCCCACGACGAAGGCACTGTTGACGGAGCCGCCCTGGCTGATCAGCGCGGCGGATTCGGTCCCGGAGTCCAGGCGGACCCAACCGGACACGGAGAAGCTCCTGTCGGTGCGCAGCACCGGCCCCTGAGTCGCGGCGAAGGAGGGGGTGGCGGTGGCGCCGTTGAGGAAGAGTGCCTTGCCGTCCTTGCCGTCGATCATCGAGTAGCGGCCGCTGACGAAGCTCAGCGAGTTGCCCTTGCCGCTGGAGTCGGTGCCCCCCGTACCCTCGGTGAAGCTCCACTTGCCGACCTCGCCGCCGCCTGTGGTCCAGGCCGGGAGAGGAGCGGTGGAGTCGACGACGGAGACGTAGTAGTCGATGTTCCTTCCGTCGACGGAGCTGCTCTTGTAGCCGACCTTGGCCGAGCTCTCGCGCACGATGGCGTGATCGCCGTCCATCGAGTCGACCGACTCGGCGGTGACCGTGGGGATCTCGGGCGGCAGGATGTACTGGGTGATCAGCTTGGGCGGGGTGGCGCCGGTGCCGGTCGTCTCCGCCGAGTGGAAGACCGCGGAGTAGGCGTTGTAGCGGTCGACGCTCTCGGTGGGCCCGCTGAGCTCGACGCCGTGGTTGGGCTGCCCTCCGGCCCAGGCTTTGACCCAGTTGGTGATAGGCCAGGTCATCACGCCGGGGGTGAGGACACCCGTGGTCGGGCAGGGGGTGCTCACGAAGTCGGCGGTGCCCCCGGGCTTGTTGGTCCAGGTCATCCGGCCCGGAGTCCAGTCGGCGCCGAGTCGGCTGGCAGAGATCTTGCCGTTGCCGCGCAGGTGGCAGGCGGGTGACTCGGTACGCCACAGCTGCATGGTGGACGAGACGATGGGCTTGCCCGCCAGACCGGTGACGTCGAACTTCAGGTATGAGCGCCAGTAGTTCATGGCGTCCACCCCCCTGCAGCTGTAGTAGGCCGCGCCGATCTTCAGCAGCGTGGCCCCCGGCTGGTCGTAGGTGTTGCAGTCGGCACCGCTGGAGAGCAGCGTGTCGGTCTTGACGGTGAGGGTGGAGGTGGGGTCGACGACGACGGGGAAGGTGGTGGCGGGGTCGGCCAGCCAGCCGGCGTCGGGTTTGAGGACCAGAGTCCGTTTGCCGTCGTCCTCGACCACAGAGGTGGCGATCGGCGCGCTGCGCGGCGCGGCGGTGGCCTTGGGGTCCCGCGCGCCGGCACCGGTGCTGTCCCACATCACCGGTTTCGGCGCCCGGGCGACGACCTTGTCCTTGGCGTCGGTGAGCTCCAGGCCGCCCTGCCTGGACTTCTCAAGGGTCAACTCGTCCGACTCCACCGGGATGCGGATCTCCAGCGGCCCCGTGGGGCGCTCCCGCAGCACCACGTCGTGCCGGAAACCGGTGGGCAGGGCGGTGACGACCAGGTCGGCCGCGGGTCCCGCGGCGCCGGTGTAGGTGGCGACGTTGCCCTCCACCGTCGGGCGGGGCAGCTTTCCCTCCCACGACAGGCTGAGACTCTGCTTCGCCTCCCGCTTCATCACGGCGAACGGGGCGTCGTCCCCGCCGAGGGAGAAGGCGAGGTCGGCCTTGGCCACCTTGGGTCTGAGGACGCCGTCCCTCTCCACCAGCGTGGTGTCGATCCACGCCCAGGAGCCGTCCTGCTGCTTGACCTGCGCCGGGCCCGAGTACGACTCCGTCTTCAGGCTGCCGTCCGGAAAGGCCCAGGTACGCGAGGTCTCGGTGAACGCACCGGTGACCTCCACCGCCCTGTTCTGCTTCCTGGCCTCCGCGACCGCCGTGCGCAGCGGAGCGTCGGGGTCGTCCGGACGGGGGAACGGCGTCTGGACAGGCGCCGTGGGGGCGGCCGTGGGCGTGGGGGCCACCTGTGCTTCGGCGCCGCCCGACACCAGGAGCGACGCGGCCAGGACCAGGACGGCCACGACCGTGGTCGCCGTCCGTCTGTTCGGTCCGCGTCGTGAAGGCGGCGCGAAAGGACGGTTCGGTAAGGGAATCCCCACCTGTTCCTCCATTGCGAAAGGGAGATTGACGGCCGGGCATGGGAATGGGAGAGCCCGGCCAAAGATGATCGCGCCAAGCATCCCGGACGGTGCTGTTGATCTTGTCGTATGGAGTGTCCTAACCTTGTCTTCTGTCCGCACTTCGCGTGTTCACGGGAACGAGTGGCGTATGAGGCAGTTCGGGACAGAAAATGCGCACCGGCCGAACGCGCACACCCTCGCCCGGCGATGAACGAAAAGAAATCCGGAACACGACTTCGCGTCCTCGGCCCGGTCGACATATGGCGTGACGAGCACTCGATCAGCGTCCTGGGCCCCAAGCAACGGACACTTCTCGCCCTTCTCGTCGTACGGGCGAATCGGGTGGTCCCCCACGACCGGCTGCTGACGGCCCTGTGGGCGGGGAAGCCTCCGGCGACCAGCAGGCGGCTGCTCCACAACTACCTGTGGTCCATACGGCGCCTGCTCGACGACGCGAACGCGCTGGTGGGCGCGCCTACCGGCTACTCCCTGCGGTTGCGTCCCGGTGACTCCGACCTTGACGTCTTCCTCTCCGAGACGGCGGCGGGCCGCTCCGCCATGGCCGCGGGAGATGCCGCGAAAGCGTCCGAGCAACTCGGTGCGGCGCTGGCGCTGTGGCGCGGTCCCGCGCTCGACGGCACACAACCCGATTTCCAGGCCGTCGAAGGGGCCGCGCTCGAGGAATTACGCGTCGCCGCGCTTCTCGATCGCATTGACGCGGACCTCGTTCTGGGCCGCCACGTGGAACTGATCGGGGAATTGCGGCTGCTGGTGGCGGAACATCCCCTGAACGAGGGTTTTCGCGGCCAGCTGATGCGTGCGTTTCACCGAATCGGCCGTACGGCGGAGGCGCTGGAGGTGTTCAGGGCCGCCCGGCGGCATTTCCGCGAGGAGCTCGGGCTGGACCCGGGAGAGGAACTCGTCCGGCTGCACCAGTCGATTCTCGCGGGAGAGATCGGCACAGGGAGCATCCCGGCACCTGCGGGGCCCGCCCTCACTCCTCCCGCGACCGTGCCCAGGCAACTGCCGGCCGACATCGCCCGTTTCACCGGCCGCGAGGAGAGCCTGCGCCGCCTGGATCTCCTGCTGTCCGAGGAGCCGGGCGGCGCGTCGGCCGTAGTGATCACCGCCATCACCGGTACCCCCGGGATCGGCAAGACCGCGCTCGCCACTCGGTGGGGACACCGCGTGGCGGACCGGTTTCCCGACGGGCAGCTGTACGTGAACCTCCATGGTTACTCACAGGGGCAGCCGGTCACAGGCGCACAGGCGCTCTACCAGCTCCTCAGGGGGCTCGGGGTCGCCACGGACGAGATTCCCCACGAGGTCGACGAGCGGGCGTCGATGTACCGGTCACTCCTGGCCGGCAGGCGAATGCTCGTGGTGCTCGACAACGCGGCGAAAGCGGAGCAAGTACGTCCGCTGTTGCCCGGCTCGACGCTGTGCAAGGTGGTCATCACCAGCCGGGACTCCCTCAGGGGACTCTCTGTGACACACGACGTCCACACCCTCACCCTCGACCTGCTCTCGCCCGGCGAGGCGAGGACGCTGCTCGGCGCCGTCCTGGGCGAGGATCGGACCCGCGACGAGGCCGAGGCCGTGCTCGAACTCGCTCGCCTCTGCGGTCACCTCCCGCTCGCGCTGCGACTGGCGGCCGCGCACCTGAGCAGCCGGCCCACGCTGTCCATCGCCGACTTCGTGACAAGGCTTCTCCGAGAGAACCGACTGACGGCGCTGGACATCGAGGAGGACCCGCACATAGGCGTACGGGCCGCCTTCGAGACGTCCTACCGGAGCCTTCCCGAACCCGCCCGGCGGACCTTCAGGTTGCTGGGCCTTCATCCCGGCCCGGACATCGGCGTCGACGAGGTCGTCGCTCTGGCTCGCTCGTCCGTCGATGACGTCCGCGCGGCTCTCGACACGCTCATCGGCGCCCATCTCGTCCAGCACGGCACCGGCGGGCGTTTCGTCGTGCACGACCTGATGATCCTGTTCGCCCGCGAGCGCGCCGAGTCCGACGACAGCGAACCGGCTCGCCGTGGCGCGCTGGTCCAGCTGTTCGACTGGTATCTGCACACGAGCAGGGCGGCCATGGAACACGTGAACACCGACTACAGCGGGATCACGCTCGTCTCCGAGCCCCCTTCGCACGGGATTCCGGTCTTCGACGATCATGATTCCGCCACGGGATGGCTCGACGCGGAGTATCCGGCACTCATATCGGCCGTCAACCACACCGCCGAACACGAGTGGTTCGGCTACGCGTGGCAGATCGCCTACACCCTGGACTACTTCTTCTACCTCAGGGACCGCGTCGACGACTGGGTGACGGTCCACCAGACCGCCCTCTCGGCCGTGCGCCAGACCGGTGACCGGCACGGGGAAGGGCGGATCCTGAACGCGCTGGGCGCGGCGAACATGTTCTCCGGGAAAATCGACAGGTGTCTTGAGTACCAGCGGCAGGCCCTTGACCTCAGCCGGACGGTCGGAGACCGGAAGGAGGAGGCCTACGCCCTGGGCCGGCTCGGATACAGCCTGCTCTGGGCGGGGGACTTCCGTCAGGCGATACGGAACTGCGTGAAGGCGATCGAACTGTTCAACCGGCTCGATGACGAGCACTGCGAGGCGACGGTGATCTTCACCCTGGGGATCGCCTATCTCAGAATAGGTCGTTCGCTGGACGCTCTCCGTTGCGTCGAACGCTGTCTGGCTTTCGAGCGCAAGGCGGGCAACCGCAACGACGAGGCCTACACACTCAATGTCCTGGGTGACGTCCACGAGAGTCTGGGAGATCTGGCAGCCGCCCTCGACCTGTATCAACAGTCAATCCAGCTGAACAGGAGCGTGGGCAACCATCGACTCGAGGCGAACTCCGTCAACGGCATCGGAAGAATACGCCGGCGGCAGAAACGTCATGCCGAAGCTCTCGAACACCACCGGGACGCCCTCACCCGCATAAGGGAGATGAGAGACCAGTACGCCGAATGCGAGATCCTGATGGACCTGGGGACGACCCTGCTGGCAACCGGAGACGGGCAGGCTGCGGCCGAGAACCAGCAGGCCGCCCTGGACATAGCCCTCACCGTCAAGAACCCGTATCTACTGGGTCTGGCCCACAGCAACCTCGCCCATGCGCTGCAAGCGCTCGGCAGGACCGATGAGGCCATGTCCCATTGGAAAACCGCCTTCGAGATCCTTTCTCCCATGGGAGTTCCCGAGGCGAGGGAGATCGCCGAACGGATGCGCGAAACGGCGGCCCGCGCGACGTGATCGCCACGGCGCGATCCGCCATCCCGCTCAGACGCCGGCGCGAGCCGTCAGGTCGGCCCAGATGCCGTCCATCCGGGCCTCCAGCTCCTCCAGGGTCCCCTCGTTCGGGACGACGATGTCGGCGATCTCCAGCCGCTCCTCGCGGGTCGCCTGGGCGGCGAGCCTGGCCCTGGCGTCCTGCTCGCTCATGCCGCGCAGTTCGATCAGCCGGGCGAGGCGCACCTCGTCGGCGGCGTCGACGACGATCACCACCTCGTACATGGGGGCGAGCTTGTTCTCCGCCAGCAGCGGCACGTCGTAGATCACGATGCTGCCGGGAGGCGCCTGCTCCTGCAGCTCGCCGACCCTCGCACCGACGAGGGGGTGGACGATGGCGTTGAGGGAGGCGAGTTTCTCGGAGTCGGCGAAGACGATCGAGCCGAGTTTCTCCCGGTTGAGCGAACCGTCCTCGTGCAAAACACCCGTGCCAAAGACGCCGGTCACGCGCGCCAGCCCGGGGGTTCCCGCCTCGACCACCTCTCTGGCGATCTTGTCGGCGTCGATGACCACGGCGCCACGGGCGCCCAGCCGACGGGAGACCTCGCTCTTGCCCGACCCGATGCCGCCGGTAAGCCCCACCTTCAACATGATCCGCAGCATACGCCGTACGGGCCGTGCTCCGGGGCGGTCGGCGCCGGGCTCGCCCGGCGGCGCACTCCGGCAGGCCGACAGAAGCCGCCCCCGCGGCGCCGGAGGCCACGCTGCCGCCCCTCGGGCCGCGGCCTTCACCAGGCGCCGAACGACGTGCGGAAACGCGCCTGGGGCTCCTACAGCTCCCTGCGCAGGTGCACCAGCGTCAGGTGGTCGCTCATCGGCTCCCTGCGGGTCTCGCGGTAGCCGTGGCGGCGGTAGAGGCGCAGGTTGCCCTCCGACAGGTGGCCGGTGAACAGGTCGAAGGCGAGTGCCGAAGCGGCCTCGTCGTGCAGGGCCGCCAGCAGGGCTCCGCCGATGCCCTCGCCCTGCCGGTCGGGGGCGACCACCAGGCGGCCGACCAGGCAGGTCGTGCCGGACATCCGGCCGCGAACCGCCCCCACGATCCTCGCCCCGTCGCGGGCGACGAGCACGATGGCCGTCTCGACGGCCTTGCGGACCTGGGCGGCCGACTCCACGAGCGGCGGGATGAACGGGTCGCCGTAGAGCTGGGCCTCGCCCACGTAGGCGGCGCGTTGCACGGTCAGGATCTCGCCCGCGTCCTCGGGCTCCGCCACCTCGATCACGATCACGGCGTCACCCTAGCGGCCGGGCGGCCGGGAAGAGTGCCCCGGGAACCTCCGGGAACGCGGAAAGGGCCCCGCCGGAGCGGGGCCCTTCCGTCGATCTTCTACCGCGTTGTCAGCTCGGCGCCGTCGGCACCGTCAGTTCTGGCCGCCCGCGAGCTTCTCGCGCAGAGCCGCGAGAGCCTCGTCGGAGGCCAGCGCGCCCGCCGCCGGAGCGGAGGAGCCACTGCTGCTGGAGGCGCCGGTGGAACCCGAGGACGGGGTCTCGCCGGAGTAGGACGTGGGGGCAGCCTCGCCCGCCTCGGCCTCGGCCTTGCGGGCCTCCTCGACCTGCTTCTTGTGAGCCTCGAAGCGGGTCTGAGCCTCGGCGTACTGCCGCTCCCACTCCTCGCGCTGCTTGTCGAAGCCTTCGAGCCACTCGCCGGTCTCGGAGTCGAAACCCTCGGGGTAGATGTAGTTGCCCGAGTCGTCGTAGGTCGCCGCCATGCCGTACAGCGTGGGGTCGAACTCGACGTCGGCGCCGATCGCACCCTCGTTCGCCTGCTTGAGCGACAGCGAGATCCGGCGGCGCTCGAGGTCGATGTCGATGATCTTCACGAAGATCTCGTCGCCGACCTGAACGACCTGCTCGGGGATCTCGACGTGGCGCTCGGCCAGCTCGGAGATGTGGACCAGGCCCTCGATGCCCTCCTCGACGCGGACGAACGCACCGAACGGCACCAGCTTGGTGACGCGGCCCGGGACGACCTGACCGATCTGGTGGGTGCGGGCGAACTGCTGCCAGGGGTCTTCCTGCGTCGCCTTGAGCGACAGGGAGACGCGCTCGCGCTCCATGTCGACGTCGAGCACCTCGACGGTGACCTCCTGGCCGACCTCGACGACCTCGGAGGGGTGGTCGATGTGCTTCCAGGAGAGCTCGGAGACGTGGACCAGACCGTCGACGCCGCCGAGGTCGACGAACGCACCGAAGTTGACGATCGAGGAGACGACGCCCTTGCGGACCTGACCCTTCTGCAGGGTGTTGAGGAACGTCTGGCGAACCTCGGACTGGGTCTGCTCGAGCCAGGCGCGGCGGGACAGAACCACGTTGTTGCGGTTCTTGTCGAGCTCGATGATCTTCGCTTCGAGCTCGCGGCCCACGTACGGCTGGAGGTCGCGGACGCGCCGCATCTCGACCAGGGACGCCGGCAGGAAGCCACGCAGGCCGATGTCGAGGATGAGTCCACCCTTGACGACCTCGATGACCGTGCCGGTGACGATGCCGTCCTCGTCCTTGATCTTCTCGATCGTGCCCCAGGCCCGCTCGTACTGAGCGCGCTTCTTGGACAGGATCAGGCGGCCTTCCTTGTCCTCCTTCTGGAGAACGAGGGCCTCGACGTGCTCGCCAACCTCGACGACATCCGCCGGGTCGACATCGTGCTTGATCGAGAGCTCGCGCGAGGGAATGACGCCCTCGGTCTTGTAGCCGATGTCGAGCAAAACTTCGTCTCGATCGACCTTGACGACGGTGCCCTCGACGATGTCGCCGTCGTTGAAGTACTTGATGGTCAGGTCGATCGCTGCGAGGAACTCTTCCTCAGAGCCGATGTCGTTGACCGCTACCTGCGGGGTGCTCGAGGTGGCCTCAGTGCTGCTCGTCATGTGTGGAGTTGCTCCGAACGCGGACAGATGTCGATGTGGCGAACGCGCGGCAGGCCTCTTACCGTCAGCCGAAGAATTCATCGGCGTGATCGAGCGCGAGCCCACTCCGTCCGAGACGCGCGCGAGCCCACAACGCAGCGATCAGCATATGAGACCAGACGGGTATGGTCAATCCGACGACTCTACGCGCCCGCGTGCCGAAAGGATAACGATCTCGCTCAATAGGCGTTGATCTTCTGCCTCCGGTCCGCCCTGATATTACCGCGAAGCCCGCGAGGGATGGAGATCCGATCGGGATCGCCGTCAGCCGTATAGCGCTCACGGGGATGCTTGTCCAGCCATCCGAGCCAGTACTCGGAGCACCACTTGCGGCACTCCCCCTTCCTGCCGTTGCTCTGGATCCGCTGGATCGCGCGCCAGTCGTAGTCCTTGACGAACGGCGAGACCGACGGTTCGGCACCGGCCAGGAAGACACCCTTGAACCGGTAGGACACTCCGTGCCATTTTCCCGTCTGCACGGTAGATCTTTTGCGGGGCATCGCGCCGAACGGCAGCGCCATCGTCTCGGAGGGGGGAACCCCGAGTCCTTTCAGCAGCCGCTCGATCCTGGCCACCTGCTCGACGACCTTCTTCTTGGACAGGCGCGGCAGGTGGGGGTGGCCCCAGGTGTGGTTGGCCACCTCGAAGCCCCGCGAGGCCAGCCACCGCACGGCCCGCTCCTGGTCCTTGCGCTCGCGCAGGCCGAACGGGTCCCGGTTGACCCAGAAGGTGGCGACGGGCCGGAATCCGGGATGCTTCACCGCCACCTGGTAGATGATGCCGACCGCGGTGTCCTTGGCCGGGGCCCCGTTCGCGTCGAGGGCGAAGTGGCTGGGGTGGCCGTCGTCGAAGGTCAGCACGACCGGGTGCCTGCCCGCCGGGATGTCCATCCTCCCGGTGGCGAACTCCCGCGCGGTGACCGGCACGTAGCCGCCCCTGGCGAGCCGCTCCAGCTCCTTGCGCAGCTGGGCGGGGGTGCGGTCGATGGAGGCCAGCCTCTTGCGGGTGATCCGGTGGTACATCAGGATCGGGACCGCTCCGGCCTCGTTGGCCTTCACCTGCCGGGCGAACTCCTCCGACGCCGTGATCGGCGGCGGCAGCTCGGCCGAGGGCAGGTCGGGTGCCGGCGAGGGGGGTGCGGAGGGCGGTGACGGCGACGGGCCACTCGCCGCCGTGCCCGGCCGGGCGCCGGGTGGCGCGGAGGGCGGCGGGAGCACCAGGAGCACCACCACCGCCACCACGACGACCAGCACGTTGGCCAGTAAAATGATCTTCGTCAGGGGGATTGGACTCCGCACAGAACTCCCGTGCCCGTCGAGCTTCTCGGCTTGGATCACCAGCCTAGAACAGACTCGGACAGGCCCGGCCAATCAGCGAAGTCCGGCATCCCGGGACCGGTCTCCTCCCTCGGGAGACGCCCTGAGAGACGCCTCAGGGAGCGTTACGCGGGAGCGACCGCCGACTCCCCCGCCGGAAGGTCCGGGAGACGCTCCGAGGAGCACCTCCGGGGAGCGACCGCCGGCCCCCTGGGAGGCGCTCTCCGGGGAGCGCCTCCCGAGAGGGACCGTCAGTGCCCGGCGTCCTCCCAGGTGCGGCCGACGCCCACCGAGACGGCCAGCGGGACGCGCAGGGAGTACGCGGCGTTCATCCGGTCGGTGACCAGCTCCCGCAGGGTCTCCAGCTCTCCGGGCGCCACCTCGAACACGAGCTCGTCGTGGACCTGCAGCAGCATCCGGGAGCCGAGCGAGGCCTCCTTCAGCGCGCTCTGCACGTTGAGCATGGCGACCTTGATGATGTCGGCCGCGGACCCCTGGATGGGCGCGTTGAGCGCCATCCGCTCGGCGATCTCGCGGCGCTGGCGGTTGTCGCTGTTGAGGTCGGGCAGGTAGCGGCGGCGGCCGAGGATGGTCTCGGTGTAGCCGTCGTTCCTGGCCTGCGCGACGATCGCGTTGAGGAAGTCGCGGACGCCGCCGAACTCCTCGAAGTACTCCTCCTTGAGCGCCCGCGCCTCGGAGACCGCGATGTTGAGCTGCTCCGACAGCCCGAAGTCGGACAGTCCGTAGGCGAGGCCGTAGTTCATCGCCTTGATCTTGGCCCGCATCTCCCCGGTGACCTTCTGCGGCTCGACGTCGAAGACCCTGGCCGCGGTGGCCATGTGGAAGTCGTGCCCGGACTCGAAGGAGGCGATGAGCGCCTCGTCCCCGGACAGGTGGGCCATGACGCGCAGCTCGATCTGGCTGTAGTCGGCGGTCAGCAGGGTCTCGAAGCCCTTGCCGACCACGAAGCCCTGCCGGATGCGGCGGCCCTCGGCGGTGCGGATCGGGATGTTCTGCAGGTTGGGCCTCTCCGAGCTGAGCCGCCCGGTGACCGCCACGATCTGGTTGAACGTGGTGTGGATGCGGCCGTCGTCGGCGATCTCCTTGATCAGGCCCTCGACCGTGACCTTCAGCTTGGCCTGGTCGCGGTGGCGCAACATGATCGTCGGCAGCTCGTGCTCGGTCTGGGCGGCGAGCCAGGCCAGCGCGGAGGCGTCGGTGGTGTAGCCCGTCTTGGTCTTCTTCGTCTTGGGCAGGTTGAGCTTGACGAACAGGATCTCCTGGAGCTGCTTGGGCGAGCCCAGGTTGAACTGCTCCCCGCCCACGGAGGCGTGCGCCGCCTCGACGGCCTGCTTGACGGCGGCGCCGAACTCGGCCTCCAGGGCGCCGAGATGCTCCCGGTCGGCGGCGATGCCGGCCCGCTCCAGCTCGGCCAGCACGGTGACGAGCGGCAGCTCCACGTCGCGCATGAGGTGGGTGCCGCCCAGCGGCTCCAGGAACGCCTCCAGCGCGTCGGCGAGCTCGCCGACCGCCAGCGCCCGCAGGGCGAGGTCGCGGGCGCCGTCGTCGTCCTGGTCGTCGAAGAGGCTGGCCTGACCGCCGTTGTCGGCCTCGCTGCGCAGCTCGCGCCGCAGGTAGACCCGCACGAGGTCCTCCAGCGGGAACGAGCGCTGCCCCGGCATCGCCAGGTAGGCGGCCAGCGCGGTGTCGCAGGTGAGGCCGCGCAGCTCCATGCCCTGCGCCCACAGCGCGAGCATCGGGCCCTTGGCGTCGTGCACGGCCTTGGGCTTCGAGGCGTCGGCCAGCCACTCGCGCAGGGCCGCCTCGTCGGCCTCGGTGAGCGTGGTCGGGTCGATGAACGCGGCGCCTGGCCCGCCCTTCGCCGCCCGGCCCGCCTCCGGGCCGGCTCCCGCTCCGGCCGCCGCGATGGCGATGCTGTCGACGCGGCCGGTGCCGCTGCCGTACGCGCCCTTGAAGGCGAGGCCCGCGCGGCCCTCGGGCAGCGCGCGCAGCCAGGGGCCCACCTCGTCGGGGCCCAGGGTGACGGCCTCGACCTCGAAGCCCTCCTCCGCCTCCGCCTCGGCCGAGCCGATCGTCTTGAACAGCCGGTCGCGGATCTCTCCGCGGAACTCCAGCGTGTCGAGGATCTTGTTGATCTCCTCGCGGTCGGCGGCGCCGATCTGCAGGGCGGCGACCTCGCGCTCCAGCGGCACGTCGCGGATCAGCTGGGTCAGCCGCCGGTTCATCAGCACCTGGTCGAGGTGGTCGCGGAGCTTGTCGCCGACCTTGCCCTTGACCTCGTCGACCCGGTTGACCAGCTCCTCCAGCGAGCCGAACTCGCGGATCCACTTGGCGGCGGTCTTCTCGCCCACGCCGGGGATGTTCTTCAGGTTGTCGCTGGAGTCGCCGCGGATGGCCGCGAAGTCGGGATACTGGGCCGGGGTGAGCTCGTACTTCTCCAGCACGGCCTCGGGGGTGAACCGGGTCATGTTGCTGATGCCGACCCGGGTCATCAGCACGGTGACCCGCTCGTCGACGAGCTGCAGCGCGTCGCGGTCACCGGTGACGACCAGCACGTTCATGTCCTGCTCGGCGGCGCGGGTCGCCAGGGTGGCTATCAGGTCGTCGGCCTCGTATCCGGCCAGCGACAGGTGCGGCACGCGCAACGCGTCGAGCACCTCGTGGATCAGGCTCATCTGGCTGCGGAAACTGTCGGGGCTCGCGCTCCGGTTCGCCTTGTAGTCGGCGTACTCCTCGTGGCGGAACGTCGGCTCCGAGCGGTCGAAGCAGACCGCCACGTGGGTCGGCCGCTCGTCGCGGAGCACGTTGACCAGCATCGAGGTGAACCCGTAGACCGCGTTGGTCGTCTGCCCCGTGGTGGTGGAGAAATTCTCCTCCGGCAGGGCATAGAACGCCCGATAGGCCAGTGAATGCCCATCCAGCAGCAGGAGACACGGACGAGTGGGGGTCGCTTCGCTCTTCGGCACACCGAAAGCCTAGTCTCCTGGTGCGACAGAAAACCTGGCCCCGCACGACAGGAGACGCCCCCTTGACCGTGACAGACCGCGAAGAAACCGCCCGGCGCATCGAAGAGGCGCTCGGCGCGTCGCACAGGAACACCCTGGTGGACCGGATGGGCATCGAGATCACCGAGGCCACCGCCGAACGGGTGGTCGGCACAATGCCGGTCGAGGGCAACATCCAGCCGTACGGCCTGCTGCACGGCGGCGCCTCGTGCGTGCTGGCGGAGACCCTGGGCTCGACGGGCGCGGCGATCCACGCGGGTCCCGGGCGGATCGCCATGGGCGTCGAGATCAACGCCACCCACCACCGCTCGGCCACGTCCGGGCTGGTCACCGGGGTGGCCACCCGGATCCACGGCGGCCGTACGCTCGCCACCTACGACATCGAGATCGTCGACGAGCGGGGCCGCCGGGTGTGCACCTCGCGTCTGACGTGCATGCTGCGCGACGCCTGACGGCCCCTGATCACGTCGGCCGATCGTCTGATCACATCTCGTCCTCGATCATATTCGGACCGCCTTTTTGCCCACCTGAAGCAACGAGTCCGCTACGGTGGGTGACGGCGATGCCCGTGGGGAGGCCGAGTAGAAAACGTACGGGGTCGGGGAAGCTCCGTATGGCGCCAAAGGCCTCCCCCGGGCTCGCCACGCTTCGCCGGGCCCGCGAGACCCGCGGGCCGGCCGGGATCCGTTCCCGCCCCTCACCGTTCCCACCGGCCTTTCCGCGGCCCGTCCCCATGCGAACCCTCGCGGCACACGGAACCTCGCGACACGCGGGCCCCGGCCCACGGACCCTTGCGACATGCGAACCCCGGCCCACGGACCCCGGCACGTGTACGGCCCGCGCCGGGCGGGCGCGGGCCGTACACGGTGAAACTCAGATGTCGGTGTGCGTCGGGTCAAGCACGCGGCGCAGGAAGGTCTTGGTGCGCTCGTGCCGCGGAGCGCTGATCACCTGCTCCGGGGTGCCGTCCTCCACGATCACGCCGCCGTCCATGAACACGACCCGGTCGGCCACGTCGCGGGCGAACGCCATCTCGTGGGTGACCACGAGCATGGTCATCCCCTCCTCGGCGAGCTTGCGCATGACCGTGAGCACGTCTCCGACGAGCTCGGGGTCGAGCGCCGAGGTGGGCTCGTCGAAGAGCATCAGCGCCGGGCTCATGGCCAGTGCCCTGGCGATGGCCACGCGCTGCTGCTGCCCGCCGGAGAGCTGGGCGGGGAAGGCGTCACACTTCTCCCCGATGCCGACCTTGTCCAGGTTCTCCCTGGCGATCCGCTCGGCCTCCGCCTTGCCCCGCTTCAGCACCCGGCGCTGCGAGATCATCACGTTCTGCAGGACGGTCATGTGCGGGAACAGGTTGAACTGCTGGAAGACCATCCCGACGCCGCGGCGGGCGGCGTCGATGTCGACGTCGCGGTGGGTCAGTTCCACGCCGTTGACGACGACCTTGCCCGACGTGGGCTGTTCCAGCAGGTTCACGCAGCGCAGCAGCGTGGACTTGCCCGACCCCGAGGGGCCGATGACGCAGACCACCTGGCCGGGGTCGACGGCGAAGTCGATGCCCCGCAGGACCTCGTTCTTCCCGAAGTACTTGTGCAGGTCACGGATCTCGACCGCGTGGGTCGCCGGGGTCGCCGGAGTCTCTGAAGTCGTCGGAGTCACTGTCACCGTCCCCTCGCCTGTCGCCGTTCCAGCCGGGACGCGAGGTAACCCAGCGGGATGGTGACCAGTAGATACGTCACACCTACGACCAGGATGGGCGTGGCGTTGGCATAGGTCGAGGCCATGTCGTTGCCGAACTTGGTGAGCTCGACATAGTCGCCGGAGACGCCGAGGAACAGCACCAGCGAGGAGTCCTTGAGAAGGGACACGAACTGGTTGGTCGTCGGCGGGATGACGATGCGCACGGCCTGCGGGATGACGATGGTGACCATGGCCCGCGAGTACGACATGCCCAGCGAGCGCGCCGCCTCCATCTGCCCCTTGGGCACCGCCTGGAGCCCGGCGCGGAGCGTCTCGGCCATGTAGGCCGAGCCGACGATCGTCAGGCCCAGGATGCCCTGGCCGTACGTGCCGCCGGGCACCTCGAAGCCGGTGATGGCCAGCGGCAGGAACAGGATGAGCAGGAAGATCAGCAGGGCGGGCAGGCCACGGAAGATCTCGATGTAGGCGACGGCGATCCACCGGTAGGGCCGCACCGACGACAGCCGCATCAGCGCGAACAGCAGGCCGAGCAGGAAGGCGAAGACGAAACCGCCGACCGAGTAGATGATCGTGTTCTTCAGCGCGATCGTGAACAGGTCGGGAAGCGTCTGTTCGGCGACGTCGAGCTTGGTGAAGTTCTCCCCGAGCTTGCCCCACTCGATGCGCAGGACGAGGAAGACGACCACGGCCACCAGCACGGCGTACTGGACGCCCCTGCTGATCTGCTGCCTCTTGCGGGGACTGAGCCCGCTCCCGCCGGGGGCGCCCCCGGCGGGAGTGGGCTCGGTCGTCGTTGGCTGGTCGGTCATCGATTAACCGAGCTCCCCGGGCTTCTTACCGAACCACTTGACGAAGATCTGCTCGTAGGTGCCGTCGGACTTGGCCTCGGCGATCGAGTCGTTGATCGCCTTGAGCAGGACCGGGTCGGAGCCCTTCTTCAGGCCGATGCCGTACTGCTCGCCGGTGTCGAGGCTGGCGACCAGCTCGAACTTGTCGGCGATCTCGGGCTTCTTCAGCCAGGTCAGGACGACCGGGAGGTCCTGGACGATCACGTCGGCCTGGCCGGACTGCAGGCCCAGCAGTTCCTTGGAGGAGTCGGCGAACTCCTTCGGGTCGAGGCCCTTCTCCTTGACGTAGTCGAGGCCCGTGGTGGAGGCCTGGGCGCCGAGCTTGAGGCCCTTCGCCTTCACCTCGTCGAGGGTCTTGACGCCAAGGCCCTTCTTGGCCAGCAGAGCCTGCGTGGCGTCGAAGTAGGGCTCGGAGAAGTCGATGTTGGCCTTGCGCTCCTCGGTGATCGTCATGCCGGCGGCGGCGACGTCACACTTGTTGGTGGCCATCGCCGCGCCGCTCTTGATGACGGCGAAGTCGATGTCGACGATCTCCTGCGTCAGGCCGAGCTTCTTGGCGGCCAGGTCGACGATGTCGACGTCGAAGCCGACGACCTTGTCGCCCTCCTTGAACTGGAAGGGCTCGTACGGAAGGTTCGTGCAGGTGGTCAGCTTGCCGGGGGTGACGAGCTTGGGGCCCTCCGCGGCCGCGGGAGCGCTTGCCGAGGCACCATCGCTCGGGCTGGCGGTGGACTCGCCGCCACCACAGGCCGAAAGGCCGAGCGCACCGGCGACGACCATGGCGCCCACCGCCATCGCACGACGGGAAACAAAACTCAGGCCCACGAAGGCCTCCTTACGGTCAATGTCGCTTCTTGTATGGATACCTCAGTGCAGGTCATGCTTCATCACCTGCATAATCATGCAGATCACCAGTACGACACAATTCGGACAACAACCGCGTCCGGAGTTTTCTGTTCAATACCCTGCCGCCACGCGGATCCGGGCGCCGGCACTTGCCGGATCGACGACCCCCGTCGGGGGGAGCCGTTGAACTTCAGGATCTACCTCGGTTACGTTGCCGGATGTGCGTGACCCCCTGATCCTGCTCACCGGTGCCGCCCTCGCCGCCGCCCTCCTGTCCGGCTGCGCCGGGGCGGAGCCGGACGCTCCCGCCTCTCCCCCGGTCACGCCCACCCCGACCTACGAGCTCCCGCCGCGCCCGGTACGGCCGGGCGAGAACCCCGTCAGGTCCGCGCCGGTCGCCGACGGCGACACCCGGTTCCAGGTGATCGGCCTGCAGAAGGGCCTGAGCGGCTTCTTCGGCAGCCACGCCGAGTGGCAGGCCAAGGGGCAGTACGTGGTCGTGCGGATCCTGGTGGAGAACCCCGGCCGCACCAACGCCCGTTTCGACGCCAAGCGCCAGAGGCTCGTCGCCTCCGACGGCACCACGTACGCGATCGACAAGTTCGCGCAGGCCATCAAGCGGCAGCCCGACGAGCTCCCGCTCGGCGCCCAGGTCAGGATCGAGCTGGACCTCTGGTACGACATCCCCAAGGAGGCGAAGGTCTCCGCGATCCAGCTGTTCGGCGACCCGCCCCTCGGCGTGACCGGCGGCACCGAAGGCGCGCGGGTGCCGCTGCCCTGAGCCGCCTTCACCCCGGGTGCCGCCCGGGGCGGCACTGGATGGCGCTGGGACCTGTGACGCCGTCCCGGCGGGAGATCCCTGTACCGGTAGGTGAAGGGCCCGCCGCGCGAGCGCGCGACGGGCCCGTCACCTGCCGTCGGGCCGGTGAAGGCCCTGCGGAGACCCCGTAGAGACCCCATGGGATCCCCGCGGAGGCGGGGAATCACCGGGTCAGGGCAGCTCTTCCGGTTTCGTGAAGCCCTGCTTCTCCTGCGGAGTGGCGGCGGGAGGCGGGGTCGCCGGAGCGGGAGCGGCCTGCGCCGCCTCCGCCGCCAGGTCGATCTCCGCACCGCCGCCCAGGTAGGCGGCCTGCACGGCGGGGTCGTTGAGCAGCTCGTCCGCGGGCGCGCTCTTGACCACCTTCCCGGTCTCCAGGACGTAGGCGCGGTGGGCCAGCTTGAGCGCCTGCTGGGCGTTCTGCTCCACCAGCAGCACCGTGGTGCCGCGGCGGTTGATCTCCTCGATGATCTCGAAGATCTGCTGCACCAGCAGCGGCGCCAGGCCCATCGACGGCTCGTCCAGCAGCAGCACCTTGGGCTTGGCCATCAGCGCGCGGCCGATGGCGAGCATCTGCTGCTCGCCGCCGGACATCGTGCCGCCCATCTGGGTCCTGCGCTCCGCCAGGCGGGGGAACAGCTCGTAGACCTCGGCCAGGTCGGCACTGAAGTCACCCGAGCGGGTGTACGCCCCCATGAGCAGGTTGTCGTGCACCGTCATGCCGGGGAACACGCCCCGGCCCTCGGGCGCCTGCCCCAGGCCCGCGAGCACCCGCTTGTGGCCGGGCATCTTGCTGATGTCCTTGCCGTCGAAGGTGATGCTCCCCGACGACAGGCCGCGCAGGCCCGAGATCGTCTTCAGGGTCGTGGTCTTGCCCGCCCCGTTCGCCCCGATGAGCGTGACGATCTCGCCCTCGTTCACCTCGACCGAGATGCCCTTGAGCGCCTCGATCTTGCCGTAGTGGACACGAATGTCCTTGACCTCAAGAAGCATCGGCGGGAGCTCCCAAATACGCCTCGACGACCCGGGGGTCGGTCCGCACCTCGTCCGGCAGGCCATCGGCGATCTTCTGGCCGAAGTCCAGCACCGCGATGCGGTCACTGATGCCCATGATGAGGCTCATGTCGTGCTCGATGATCAGAATCGTCCGGCCCGCGTCGCGGATGTCCCGGATCAGCTGCTGCAGCGCCACCTTCTCCGCCGGGTTCATACCGGCGGCGGGCTCGTCCAGCAGCAGCAGCTTCGGGTTGGTCGCCAGCGCGCGGGCGATCTCCAGACGACGCTGGTCACCGTAGGGCAGGTTCTTGGCGTGCTCGTTGGCGCGGTGCGCGATGCCGACGAAGTCGAGCAGCTCCATCGCGAGCTTTCGCCCGTCCTTCTCGGCCCGGCGGTGCCAGGGAAGCCCCAGCGCCACGCTGACCATGCCCGATTTGTGGTGCGCGTCCGCACCCACCATGACGTTCTCGATGGCCGTCATGTTGTGGAACAGCCGGATGTTCTGGAACGTGCGGGCGATGCCCCGCTTGGTGATCTTGAAGCGCTTGACGCCGCTGATCTTCTCGTCCAGGAAGCGGACCTCACCCTCGGTCGGCTGGTAGACGCCGGTCACCACGTTGAAGACCGTGGTCTTTCCGGCGCCGTTCGGGCCGATGAGAGCGAAGATCTCTCCCTCGTTGATGGTCAGGTTGACCTCACGCAGTGCCGTGACACCGCCGAACCGCATGACGAGGTTCTTCAGCTCCAGCATGACGCGGCCAGCGCGCTCCGCCTGGACCGCCGCCTTGGGGTTCGTACCGGCCGGATTCACCTCGGCCGGGTTCACTTCGGCGCTCACTTGGAAGCCACCTCCTCACCATGCGACTCGGGCCCGGGAACCTCTGCTCCGAGCGTACCCATCCCGCCTGACCCCTCTTTCAGCTCCGCCTTGCGTTGGCGCGATGGCAGCAGACCCTCCGGACGGAAGATCATCAGCGCCACCAGCACCGCACCGAAGATCAGCATGCGGTACTCCTGCAGGCCGCGGAACCGCTCGGGCAGCCACGCCACCACGAAGGCGCCCAGCATGACACCCGGCAGGTTGCCCGCGCCGCCCATGACCACCGCGGCCAGGATCGTCGCCGACAGCAGGAACTGGAAGTCGTTCGGGTTGATCGAGATGGCCTTCGCCGCCCACAGCACGCCCATCGCGCCACCGATCGAGGCGCCGATGGCGAAGGCGAGCATCTTGAAGCGGAACGTCGGCACGCCCATGACCTCGGCCGCGTCCTCGTCCTCGCGAATCGCCGCCCAGGCACGCCCGACCCGGCTCTTCTCCCAGCGCTTCACCAGGATGATCACGATGACGGCCAGCGCGACCAGCAGGTAGTAGTAGGGTCGCGGATCCAGCACGCCGTACTTGAACGGATCGACCCCGAACACGTTGGGGATGCTGATCCCGAACAGGTGCAGGTCCTCGTAGCTCGGCGGGTGCGGGATGCCGCGGATGCCGTTCGGGCCGCCGATCTCGTCGGTGTTGCGGGCGGTGATACGGATGATCTCACCGAAGCCCAGCGTGACGATCGCCAGATAGTCACCGCGCAACCGCAGCGTCGGAGCGCCCAGCGTGAGACCCGACAGGGCGCAGATCCCGATGCCGACCAGCAGGATGAGCCAGAAGTTCCAGCCCAGCCGGGTGCCGATCAGCGCCATCGCGTAGCCGCCGACCGCGTAGAACGCGACGAAGCCCAGGTCGAGCAGGCCGGCCTGGCCGACCACCACGTTCAGGCCGATCGCCAGGACCACGTACGTCCCGATCGGGAAGAACAGGATGCTCGCCCAGTCGGTGTAGGGCGACATGAAGGGGGCGAGGCTCTCCGACGGCAGCAGCAGCGCCGCGACGATCAGAGCCGCATAGAGGATCCAGCGCTGCCAGCCGGGAGTGTCCTGCCAACGATCGTGCATGGCGTCACCGAAGCGGCCAAGGCCGTTGCGGAAGCCTGCCAGGGGATTCTTCTGGTTCATGCGCGCGCCTGCTGGAGTGATTCACCGAGAATTCCGGTGGGGCGGAACATCAGGACCAAGACGAGGATGGTGAAGGAGATCACGTGCTTCCAGTCGGAGCCGAAGAAGATGGCCCCGTAGTTCTCCACCAGCCCGAGCGTGATTCCGCCGACCAGGGCGCCGCGCAGGTTACCGATGCCGCCCAGGACCGCCGCGGTGAACGCCTTGATACCGAAGAGGAATCCGACGTAGTAATGCGTGTTCTCGTACGAGATCAGGTAGAGCGCCCCCGCCACACCGGCCATGCTGCCGCCGATGAGGAAGGTCATCCGGACGATCCTGTTGATGTCGACGCCCATCAGGACGGCCGCCTCGGGGTTCTGCGCGGTGGCGCGGATAC
Organism: Streptosporangium sp. H16; assembly: GCF_051918855.1. Taxonomy (NCBI): domain Bacteria; kingdom Bacillati; phylum Actinomycetota; class Actinomycetes; order Streptosporangiales; family Streptosporangiaceae; genus Streptosporangium; species Streptosporangium sp. H16. The sequence continues at coordinate 546,677 of NZ_JBPXMD010000001.1, read as the reverse complement.
CCCGGCCGATCTTCGTCCGGTTCACCAGGGCGTCCAGCGCGATCATCATGCCGATGGCGGCGACGATGACGAAGACCTGGTCGACCCGGACCGAATGGCCGAAGATCGAGAAAAGCTCGGTCCGCTCCATGATGCGGGGCAGAGCCATCTGGATCCTGCCCTGCTCGGGGCGGTCGAAGACGTTCGGGATCACCAGGAGCGCGAACAGCTCCTGCAGGAAGATCGAAGCGCCGATCGCCGAGATCAGCGCCGCCAGCCGGGACGCGCCGCGCTTGCGCAGCGGCCGGTAGGCGATTCGCTCCAGCGCCACCGCGGTGCCCGCCGAGGCGAGCATGCCGGCCAGGATCATCGCCAGGATGAGGCCGACCAGCGCGATGCCCGTGAGGGGCGAGTTGATGCCGAACACGAACGGTACGAACATCGCACCGAAGGTGCCGATCATGAAAACTTCGGAATGCGCGAAGTTGATCAGCCGCAGCACGCCGTACACCATGGTGTAACCGAGCGCGATCAGGGCGTAGATCGAGCCGAAGGCCAGGCCGTCGATGGTCGCCGGCCAGAACTGATTGATGAAGTCATTGAGCACTAGGGATTACCACTTCTAGCGGGGGTCGCCTGCACGTCCGGGTAGCACACCGCCTCCAGCAGAACCTCGTGGACTCTCTGGAAGTACGCGAGGAGCGGGAACGCATTCGCGGCGTTCCCGCTCCCCGCGCGTCGACTACCTAATCTCCTTCAGCGCCGGACTAACCCAGCTTGGCCTCGGTGGCCTTGCCCAGGAGGCCGATCGCGCCATCCTTGACCTGGTAGATGTAGATGTCCTTCGCCGAGACCTCACCGTTGGCCTCGAACTTGACCTGCTTCGAGACACCCGCGATGTCCACCGTGGCGATGAACTCGTTGATCTTGTCGGGGGTGACGTGGCCCGCCTTGATGGCGTCGACGAAGACCGTCGCGGCGTCGTAGCCCTCGGCCGCGTAGATGGCCGGGTCGGCGCTGTAGGCGGCCTTGTAGGCGTCGGCGAAGGCCTTCACCTTGGCGTCGGTGACGTCCGGGGTGGCGATGTAGCAGGGGCAGCCGACCAGGGCGCCCTCGGCGTTCTCGGCACCGGCGCCGTCGATCAGGCCCTTGTCCAGCGAACCGTCGCCGGACAGGAACTTCGCGGTCACGCCCTTGTCACGGAGCTGCTTGAGCAGGTTGCCGCCCGCGGCGTAGTAACCGCCGAAGAAGATCGCTTCGGGCTTGGCCGCCGCGACCTTGTTCACCACGGAGGAGAAGTCGCTCTCGGCCGGGTCGAGCGAGTCGGTCTCCGGCGTCACGCCCTTGGCCTCGAGCGCGGCCTTGACCGCGTCGGACAGCGGCTTGCCGTACTCGGACTTGTCGTCGATGACGAAGACCTTCTTCGCGCCGACGCCGGTCGCGATGAAGTCACCGATGCCGGGGCCCTGGATGCTGTCGCTGGGCAGCACGCGGTGCCAGAACTTCCAGCCGTTCGTCGCCAGCGCGGCGTTGGTGGCGGAGGCCGAGATGCTCGGCAGCTTCGCCTCCTCCAGCACCGGCGCCACCTGGGCGGACTCACCGGAGAAAGCGGGGCCGATCATACCGACGATCTTGTCGGTCTTGATGGCCTGCTGGGCCAGGGCGACCGCCTTGGACGGGTCCGCCTGGCTGTCGTACTCGACAAGCTCGATCTTCACGGCCGGGTTGGTCTTGTTGTACTCGTCGATGACGAGCTTCGCACCGTTCCGGGGGGGAATGACGATGCCGGCGTTGGCACCGGTCAGGTCACCCATGAAGCCAAGCTTGACGGTGCTGGGGGCGGCAGCACTGGAGCCACCCTCAGCAGCCGGCGTGGCCTCCGTGCCACCGCTGCTGCAGGCAGCGAGACCGAGGGTGAGCGCCACACCGGCGGCAAGCACTCCACCGAGGCGTGCAGTCTTAGGCCGCAAGGTTGCCTTCCTTTCGCCCGGTCCCTCGTCGGGACCGAGTTCACAGATGCCCTTCCCTGGCGGGTGGCCAGGGGTTGTGTCGGTTAGTACAACTAGCGGATGTCACGGGTCGATACAGGACGGCCCACCGTTGCCGCTTCGTTATAACACCGATCCTTTTCGGCTATCAGATGCAAAAGCCGTGGTCACTGGCAACCTTAGGGTCTCCACGGAGATCACTCCGACCGCCCGGAGGTCCGCGCCGCACCCTCTGGAACGCGCCCTGCGGGCGCCTGGCGGGCGCGACCCCCAAATGGGACGAAAGACCCCGATCAGGCCTCCGGGGTCTCCACTTCGGGCTCCGCCCCGTCCGCCACCACGATCTGCGCCACCTGCCGCATGCTCAGCCGTCGATCCATCGAGGCCTTCTGGATCCACCGGAACGCCTGTGGCTCACTCCACCCGTGCCGCTCCATCAGCAGGCCCTTGGCCCGCTCCACCAGCTTGCGCGTCTCCAGCCGGTCCGAGAGCGTCCCGACCTCCCGCTCCAGCGCGGCGATCTCCTCGTGCCTGCTGACCGCCATCTCGATCGCCGGGACCAGGTCCGACTTCGTGAACGGCTTCACCAGGTACGCCATCGCGCCGGCGTCCCTCGCCCGCTCGACCAGATCGCGCTGCGAGAAGGCCGTGAGGATGAGACACGGCGCGATCCGCTGCGACACGATCTGCTCGGCCGCCGAGATCCCGTCCAGGATGGGCATCTTCACGTCCAGGATCACCAGATCCGGCCGCTGCTCCATCGCCAGCTTGACCGCGGACTCCCCGTCCCCGGCCTCCGCGACGACCGCATACCCCTCCTCCTCCAGCATCTCCTTGAGGTCGAGGCGGATCAGTGCCTCGTCTTCCGCGATCACCACTCGCCGCTGCGTACTCACGAGCAAGAGAGTACCGACGTCCGCTAGATTGGGACCACGCCGGTGCCCGAGAGTGATCTACTTCTAGGTAAGCTCTTAGCTGGCGCGCAAGATCCGGACAAATAACGAAAAATGCCCCGATAGACCAATCGGCAGAGTCGATGGACTCAAAATCCATTCAGTGTGGGTTCGAATCCCACTCGGGGCACCACCGTCCGATCCGGCCGATCCGGAACCGGCTGCTCCGGGCATCTCCCGCACGGCACGTGGCGGCCGGAAAACCGTCGCCGGCGCCTGGCATTGCGGCCCCGCGCACTCCCGCGAAACCGTCGACCGCGCTCTCCGTCCCTCGACGATCACTGCTCGGCGCCCTGCCCCCGGCCTCATGGGCCGACGGGTGGCCGGACCCTGCGGTGCCCCCGCGGAAGCGGTCCGGGAACGGCGCACCGGCGACGCCTGACACCGGCCACGAATGCCGGATCCGCGAGCGGAGTAGGTTGCTCGGAAGTGGCGTGAAGCGGCGTGAAGCGGTGTGACGGAAGGTGGCGGCGTGGAAACTGCGGGGGAAGGCCGGACGGAGCGGGGCGATCTCGGTGTCGGGCGGGTGTGCCTTCCCGAGCGGGTGAGGCTGAGCGGGCACGGGGTGGTGCTGCGCGAATGGGAGGACGACGACCTGGCGGCCATGGTGGAGCTGTTCGACGACCCTGAGGTGGCCTACTGGACGCCGCTGGCCTCGCCGTTCGACCCGGAGGCGGCGCGGGCCTACCTGGATCGGGCCCGGCGGCGGCGGGCGGCCGGGGAGCGGGTGCAGCTGGCGATCACCGTGGACGGGGGCGAGCCGGCGGGCGAGGTGTTGCTGATGCTGAGCGGGCTGGGCCTGGACGTCGCGGAGATCGGTTACGGCCTGGGGGCCGCCTACCGGGGGCGGGGGCTGGCGTCGGGGGCGGTGCGGGTGATGACGGAGTTCGCCCGCAAGACGGTGGGGGTGTCCCGGCTGCTGCTGGAGATCGAGGCCGGTAACGCGGCGAGCGTGGCGGTGGCCCGCGCGGCGGGATACCGCCTGACGGACGCGCCGCCCGTCCCCTCCGAGGAGAAGGGCCGGTCGCTGGTGTTGCGGACGTGGGAGTACGAGGAGACCGATCCTCGCGGGTGACGACGCGTGCGTGACGGCGCGGGAGACATCCGCCCCGCGGGTAGTCGGGTTGTGTTGTTGATCTCGACTCAGTCAGACAGATATGTATGAATGTCATTAATCCTGAGGAAAGGTAAGCGGTTTAGGAGAGACCTGACGCGTTTCCCGTCCGCGGAGCGCGTCTCAGCCCCCTGCGGAAAGTGAGCCACGTGTGACGTCCTCGCCTGGCCGGTCCCTGAGCAGCACACAGCTTTCCGACGCCAAGCGAGCACTACTGGAGAAACGGCTGCGCCGTCGCGTGCCGGATCCGGTCTTCACGATCCCCCGGCGGCCGCCGGGACAGGACGCGCCGCTGTCGTTCGGGCAGGAGCGGCTGTGGTTCATGGACCAGTTCGCTCCCGGCACCGCCGCGTACACGATTCCGATGACGTTGCGGCTGACGGGGCCGCTGGACGTCGCGGCGCTGGAGCGGGCGATCGGGACGGTGGTGGCCAGGCACGAGAGCCTGCGGACGCGCTTTCCCGCCGACGAGGACGGGCGTCCGACGGCGGTCGTGGAGGAGCGGGTCGAGATTCCGCTGGAGAGGGCGGAGGCGGACGGCGAGCGGACGGCGATACGGCTGGTGAGCGACGCGGCGGCGCTGCCGTTCGACCTGGCGCGGGGACCGCTGCTGCGGACGCTGCTGGTGCGGGTGGGCGGCGGGGACGCCGGGGGCGGCGAGGGCGGCGAGGGCGGCGAGGGCGGCGAGGGCACTGCGGGCGCCGAGGATCACGTGCTGCTGGTGGCGCTGCACCACATCTGCGGTGACGGCTGGTCCACCGACATCCTCGCCGAGGAGCTGCGGGCCTGTTACTCGGGGACGGAGCTTCCCGAGCCGCCGTTGCAGTACGGCGACTACGCGCTGTGGCAGCGGGACCGGCCCGTCTCCGAGGCCGGCCTGTCGTACTGGCGGTCGCAGCTGGCCGGGGTGGTCCCGCTGGAGCTCCCGGTGGACGGGCGGCGGCGGGGCGAGCAGACGTTCGCGGGGGCCTCGCACGGTTTCGACATGGGCCGGGAGCTGGTGGAGGGGCTGACGCGGCTGGCGCGCAGGTCCGACACGACCCTGTACATGGTGTTGCTGGCGGCGTACCAGGTGCTGCTGGGCCGGTACGCGCGCCAGGACGACTTCGCGGTCGGCTCCCCGGTGGGCGGGCGTCCCCGGCGGGAGCTGGAGGGCGCGATCGGCATGTTCGTGAACGTGCTGGCGATGCGCGCGGACCTGTCGGGCGACCCGGAGTTCCTGGAGCTGCTGGAGCGGGTCAGGCGGACCACGACGGAGGCGTACGCGCACCAGGAGCTGCCGTTCGAGCAGCTGGTCGGGGAGCTGGGCATCGAGCGGGACGTGAGCAGGTCGCCGGTGTTCCAGGCGGTCTTCGCGCTGCAGAGCTACGGGCGCAGGGAGGGGACGCGCTGGCCCGGCCTGTCGGTGGAGCCGTTCGTGTTCGAGGCCAGGGCGACGCGTTTCGACCTGGAGCTGTTCCTGACCGAGCAGCCGGACGGGATGGGCGGGTTGTTCGTCTACAACCGCGACCTGTTCGACGCGGCCACGGTCGAGGGGATGGCCGCGCAGCTGGAGACGCTGCTGAGGGCGGTGGTGGCGGCTCCGTCGGCGCGGATCTCGGAGCTGGACGTCCTTCCCCCCGAGGAGCGGGAGCGGGTGCTGGCGTGCGCGACGGGTCCCGGCGAGCCGTACGCGGACGGGGCGACGCTGGGCGGGATGTTCGAGGCCCAGGTGGCCCGGACGCCTCACGCGGTGGCGGTGGAGTTCGAGGACGAGCGCCTGACGTACGCGGAGCTGGAGGCGCGGGCCAACCGGCTGGCTCACCGGTTGCGGGGGCTGGGGGTGGGTCCGGGCACTCTGGTGGCGGTGTGCGCGGAGCGGTCGGTCGAGCTGGTGGTGGCGCTGCTGGGGGTGGTGAAGGCCGGCGGGGCGTACGTGCCGCTGGATCCGGAGTATCCGCCGGAGCGGCTGGCGTTCATGCTGGCCGACGCGGCGGTGCCGGTGCTGCTGGCGCAGCGGGCGGTGCTCGGCGTGCTCCCCGGGGACCCGCTGGGCGCGGCTCGGGACGCCACCCGCGAGGTGCCGGACCTGGGCGCGGGCCCGGGGGAGGCGCCCCCGGGCGGCGGGGTGGTGACGGTCGTGCTGGACGACCCGCTCGACGGGCCGGACACGCCCGTGGAGCCGTCGGCGACGTCGGCGGACGCGGCGTACATGATCTACACCTCGGGGTCGACGGGACGACCCAAGGGGGTGCCCAACACGCACGGGGGCATCCGCAACCGGCTGGGCTGGATGCAGGGCGTCTACGGGCTGACCGGCGACGACGTGGTGGTGCAGAAGACCCCGGCGGGTTTCGACGTGTCGGTGTGGGAGTTCTTCTGGCCGCTGGTGACGGGCGCGCGGCTGGTGCTGGCCCGTCCCGGCGGGCACCGGGACGCGGCGTACCTGCGGGACCTGATCGTGGACCGGGGGGTGACGACGGCGCATTTCGTCCCGTCGATGCTGGCGGCGTTCCTGGAGGAGGAGGGCGTCGAGGCGTGCGGGTCGCTGCGCCGGGTGGTGTGCAGCGGCGAGGAGCTGACCGCGCACGTGGCCGAGCGGTTCTTCTGGCGGTTGCCGGGGACGGGGCTGTACAACCTGTACGGGCCGACGGAGGCGGCGATCGACGTGAGCCTGTGGCGGTGCCGCCCGGGTGACGCGACGGTGCCGATCGGGCACCCGGTGGAGAACACCTCGCTGTACGTGCTGGACCGGCACCTGCGGCCGGTGCCCTTCGGGGTCCCCGGCGAGCTGCACATCGGCGGGGCGCAGGTGGCGATGGGCTACCACGCCCGGCCGGGCCTGACGGCGGAGCGGTTCGTGCCCGACCCGTTCGGGACGGCGGGGGCGCGCCTGTACCGGACGGGTGACCTGGTGCGGCTGCGCCGCGACGGCGCGATCGAGTTCCTGGGGCGGATCGACCACCAGGTGAAGATCCGCGGGCAGCGGATCGAGCTGGGCGAGATCGAGGCGGTGCTGCGCGGGCTCGCGGGGGTGCGCGAGGCGGTGGTGACGGTGCGGGAGGACGGCGCGCCGGGTGACAGGCGGCTGGTCGCGTACGTGGTACCCGCGGACGTTCCCTCGGGCGTTCCCGCGGACGCGGGCGGGAGCGCGGCCGGGGCGGGACTCGACGGGCTCGACGGGGCGGAGCTGCGGCGGGCGTTGAAGGTGACGCTGCCCGACCACATGGTGCCGTCGGCGTTCGTGGTGCTGGAGGCGCTGCCGCTGAGCCCGAACGGCAAGCTGGACCGCAAGGCGCTGCCCGCGCCGGAGCGGCGGGGTGCCGAGGCGGCGGGGCCGGGAGCCGAGCCGCGGACGCCGGTGGAGCGGGCGATCGCCGACATCTGGCGGGAGCTGCTCGAGCTGGAGTCGGTCGGCGCCGACGGTGACTTCTTCGAGCTGGGCGGCCACTCGCTGGTCGCGATCCAGGCGGTGGCGCGGATGCGCAAGGCGCTGCCGGTGGTCGGCGGGCGCGCGGTTGGGGTGATGGACCTGTTCAAGCACCCCACGGTGCGCGAGCTGGCGGCCCTGGTGGAGCGGCCCGCGGGTCCCGCGGGGCCGCGGAGCCTGCTGTACGAGCTGACCAGGCCGGGGCCCGCGCTGATGACGTACGTGTGCGTGCCGTACGGCGGCGGCAGCCCGCTGATCTTCCAGCCGCTGGCCGACGCGCTGCCCGACGGGTGCTCGCTGCACGCGCTGGCCTTCCCCGGGCACGACCCCGGGTTGCCGGACGAGGAGACCAGGCCGATCGACGAGGTCGCGGACCTGTGCGTGACCGAGATCCTGGAGAACGTCGAGGGTCCCCTGGCCCTGTACGGGCACTGCGGCATCGGCGGCGCGCTGGTGGTGGAGGTGGCGCGCCGGCTGGAGGAGCGGGGCCGCGCGCTGGAGGCGGTGTACATCGGGGCGATCTTCCCGTTCGCCAGGCCGCGGGGCCGGATCGCCGGGCCGCTGGCGCGGCTGACGCGCTACGACCGGTTGCGCGGCGACCGGGTGTACGAGAACCGGATGAAGTCGATGGGCACCGACATCTCGGGGCTGGACGACGAGCAGATCCGGTTCATGGTGCGCAACCAGCGGCGTGACACCCTGATCGCGGAGGAGATCTTCACGCGGGTGCTGGCCGAGCGCGTGGAGCGGCTGCGGGCGCCGGTCATCTCGGTGGTGGGCGAGCAGGATCCGACGACCGACTACTACCAGGAGCGCTACCGGGAGTGGCACTTCCTGAGTGACACGACGGCGCTGGTGATCCTGGACGAGGCAGGCCACTATTTCCTGAAATATCGGGCTGCCGAGCTGTCGGAGATCCTCACCAACACGCACATCGCCATGGGGTACGGTGCGGCGGGCACGCTCGACCGGTCCTCGCGGGGCCCCGGGGCGGGCTGGTGGGTCGAGGAGGTCTCCGTCGACTCCCCCGCCCCGGATCTCTCGGAGGGGGCGACGGATTCCGCTCCGGAAGAGGGCGGTGAGGACGGTGAAGACGCGGCCGGCTCCGTGACGGTCGCCGCCTCCCGTGAAGCGCCGGGCTCCGGGAGGAGGTCCGACAGGTCTGACAGCAAGGACGCGGCGGGCCCGGCGGGCGGGGGCGGTGCCGGAAGCGCCAACGGGAGCGGCCCCGGGAAGGCGGGCGGTCCCCGGAGGGCGCGGGCCGGGATGAAGGCGCCGCCGCCCAGCCTGCGGCGGTTCCTGGTGGTGGCGGCGTTCCAGCTGGTGTCGATGGTGGGCACCGCGATCACGGACTTCGCGATCCCGGTGTGGATCTACCTGACCACCGGGTCGCTGGTGGACTTCGCCCTGTTCGTGGCGTTGTCGATCATGCCGGGGGTGGTGATCGCACCGCTGGCCGGGGCGATCGTGGACCGGTCGAGCCGTCGTTCGATGATGATCCTCGGCAACTGCATGGCCGGTGGCACGCAGCTCGTCCTGGGTGCCCTGTTCTGGACGGACACCCTGCAGATCTGGCACATCTACCCGCTGACCGCGTGCCTGTCGATCGCGCTGATCTTCCAGCGGCTGGGCTTCACCACCGCGCTCCCCCAGCTCGTCCCGAAGGAGTACATGGGACACGCGGCCGGGGTGGTGCAGATGGTGATCGGCACGGCGCAGTTCGCGGCGCCGCTGGCGGCCGTCGCGCTGCTGTCCACCATCGGCCTGGGCGGCATCCTCGTGGTCGACGTGGCGAGCTTCGCGCTGGTGCTGGGCGCGCTGCTGCTGATCCGCTTCCCTGACACGATGGCGCACTCCCCCAGGGAGCCCCTGTCGAAGGAGATCGCGCAGGGACTGCGGATGTCGATCGGCAACCGGCACCTGCGGGCGGCGATGATCTACTTCGCGACGCTCAACGTGATGCTCTCGGCGCTGCTGCTGTCGATCACGCCGCTGGTGCTGTCGTTCTCCACGCTGACCGTTGCCGGGCAGATCTCCTTCGTCGGCGGCCTGGGCGGGGCGCTGGGCGGCATGGTGATCGCGCTGTGGGGCGGGCCGAGGCGCCGGCGGATGCGCGGCGTGATGCTGGCGACGCTGGGACTGTCGGTGTTCGCGGTGATCACCGGGTCGCAGCCCGTCGCGTGGGTGGTGGGGCTCGGGGCGTTCGGCCTGTGGGGCTGCCTGTCGATCGTGAACGGCACCTTCCTGACGATCATCCACACGAAGGTGCCGCAGCGCTTCCACGGCCGCGTGCAGTCGTTCAACCAGATGGTGTCGTGGTCGACGCTGCCGATCGGCATGGCGGTGGTGGCGCCGCTGGGCGAGCGGCTGCTCAACCCGCTGCTGGTGCCCGGCGGCGCGCTGGCGCCGACGGTGGGCGCGGTGATCGGCGTCGGCCCGGGCCGTGGCGTGGCGCTCATGTACATCGTGCTGGGCCTGGGCATCGCGGTGCACGTGCTGATCTCGATGCGCACGCGGGTGCTGTCGCGGTTCGACGACGAGATGCCGGACGCCCCGGCGGACGACCTGGTCGGGGCCCAGATCCTGCGGGAGCGGGTGGGCAACCGGGTGAGCGTGTCCTGGACCGCCCCGGCGTTCGCCAAGGCCATCACGATGCCGCTGCCGCTGGAGCGCGCGAAGGCGGTGCTGCGCACCCCGTACCCGGACGCGGAGGTGCGGGAGGTGGTGCTGCGGACCGGCGGGGAGATCAGCGCGGTGTACGAGGTCAGGTGCGCCGACCGCGACCTCATCGTGAAGATCTACCCGGACGTGCTGGCGGCGCGGCTGCACAAGGAGGCGCGCGTCTACGAGCTGCTGCGTGGCAGCGGCGCCTCCTGCCCCGAGATGGTGCACTGGGACGTCTCGCGGCGCGACCTGCCGCACGCGTACGCGGTGATGACGAAGGTGCCTGGCCGGCCGCTGTCGGAGGTCTCCGGCGGGCTCGCGGCCGAGGAGGTCGCGGTCCTGTACCGGGAGATGGGCCGGACGCTGCGGGCGGTGCACAGCGTGCGGGTGGAGAGGTTCGGGCCGATCGACGGGCCGCAGGAGAGCTCCAACGAGGCGTACGTGGGCGGGCAGCTGGACCTGAGGCTGTCGCAGTTCACCGAGTTCGGCGGGGACCCGGAGCTGCACGCGGAGCTCTCCGCGTACGTCGCGCGCCACCGCCACCTGACGGCGCGCTGCGACTCCCCCGTGCTGTGCCACAACGACTTCCACGAGCGCAACGTCATGGTCGCCGAGGAGGGCGGGCCGGGGGGCCCGCTGCGGATGACCGGGGTGATCGACATGGAGAACGCGCTGGGCGGCGACCCGCTGATGGACCTGGCGCGGACCGACTACTTCGCGGTCAGGGGCGACGAGGAGCGGCGGCGGTACCTGCTGGAGGGGTACGGCGACCTGCCCGACGACTGGCCGGAGCGGCTCGCCTTCTACCGGCTCTGCCACGCCCTGGAGCAGTGGCACTGGCTGGCCACCCTGGGCGAGACGGCCGCCCTGCCCGTGATCGCGGAACAGCTTCGCGAGTGCCTGAAGGAGAAAGTCTAGATGGACGTCTTTCCCGCCTCGTTCGCCCAGGAGCGGATCTGGTTCCTGCACGAGCTCCTGCCCGACCTGGCCGTCTACAACACCGCGATCCGCTCGGAGGCGGCCGACCTGCGGCCGGTGGACCCCGACCTCCTGGAGCGGGCGCTGGCGGTGCTCGCGGACAGGCACGAGTCGATGCGGACGGCGTTCGAGCTGCGCGACGAGCGGGTCGTGCAGACGATCGCGGACCGGGTACCGGTCTCGGTGGCCAGGACCGACCTGTCCGAGCTGCCCGCCGAGGCGGCGGCGAAGGAGTTCGAGCGGGTCGCCGCGGAGGAGGCGCGCGCGCCGTTCCGGATGGACAGCGCCCCGCTCTGGCGGGTGCGGCTGGTGACGCTGGGCGGCGGGGAGTGCCGGCTGCTGCTCGTCCTGCACCACACGATCTTCGACGCCTGGTCGGCCGGCGTCCTGTGGCGGGAGCTGACCGAGGTCTACCGGGCGCTGCGCGAGGGCCGCGAGCCCAAGCTGCCCGAGCTGGCGATCCAGTACGCCGACTACGCGGTCTGGCAGCGCGACCGGCTGGGCGGCGGCGAGCTGGACGGCGACCTGGCCTACTGGCGGGAGCGGCTGCGCGGGAGCGTCCCGCTGGAACTGCCGTCCGACCGGCCGCGCCCGGCGGAGATGAGGTACGTGGGCTCGGCGCTGGACTTCGCCGTGCCCGAGGAGCTGACCGAGCGGGTGGGCGCGCTGGCCAGGCGGCGGGGCACCACGCCGTTCACGGTGCTGCTGACGGCGTTCTCGGTGCTGCTGGCGCGCTGGAGCGGGCGGACCGACGTCGTGGTGGGCTCCCCCGTCGCCGGGCGGGAGTTGCCGGAGCTGGACGGGCTGATCGGCATGTTCGTCAACACCCTGCCGCTCCGCACCGACCTGGGCGGCGACCCGACGTTCGGCGAGGCGCTGGACCGGGTCCGCACGACCGTGCTGGAGGCGTTCGACCACCAGAACGTGCCGTTCGCGAAGCTGGTGGAGGTGCTGAGCCCGCCCCGCGACCCCGGCAGGACGCCGCTGTTCCAGGTGGGTTTCAACCAGGTCGCGGCGGACGGGCGCGGCCGGTACAACAACGGCACTTCCAAGGCCGACCTCACCATGGAGCTGCACAACCCTGACGGGCGGATGGAGGGCTGGGTCGAGTACAGCACGGACCTGTTCGACGAGGACACGATCCACCGCCTGGTGTCGGCGTTCCTGACGCTGCTCGGCGCGGCCGTCGACGACCCGGAACTGCCGGTCTCCCGGCTGCCGCTGATGGACGGGCGGGAGCGGGCCAGGCTGCTGGCCTCCTGGCACGGCCCGCGGGCCTCCTACCCCGAGCGCTGCCTGCACGAGCTGATCGCCGAGCGGGCGGAGCGGACGCCGGACGCCCCGGCGGTCGTCTCCTCCGAGGGGACTCTCACCTACGGGCGGCTGGAGGAGCGGGCGGGCGCGCTGGCCCGGCGGCTGCGCGAGCGCGGGGTGGGGGCGGAGACGCCGGTCGCGGTGTGCCTGCCGAGGAGTCCCGAGCTGATCGTGGCGCTGCTGGCGGTGCTGAAGACGGGCGGCTGCTACGTGCCGCTGGATCCGGAATACCCGGCGGAGCGGCTGGGGTTCATGCTGGCCGACTCCGGCAGCCCGCTGCTGCTGACCCGCTCGACGCTGGTGGAGCGGCTGCCGTCGGATCATCCCCCGGCGATCCTGCTGGACGCGCTGCCGATGAACGGGGCGTCCGACTTCGTTCCCGGCCCGGTCTCTCCCGACTCGCCCGCCTACGTGATCTACACCTCGGGGTCGACGGGAGTGCCCAAGGGGGTGGTGGTGCCGCATCGCGGGGTGGTGAACCTCGTCACCGGGCTCGGGTTCACCGAGCGGGAGCGGATGCTGCTGCTGACCTCGCTGTCGTTCGACATCGCGGCGCTGGAGATCTTCGGCCCGCTGACGGCGGGCGGCGCGGTGGTCCTGGCTCCCCCGTACGGCAACGGCGGGCTGGGCGAGCTGGTGGCGGAGGCGGGGGTGACGACGGTGCAGGCGCCGCCGTCGGTGCTGGAGGAGATCCTGGAGCGGCTGCCCGCCGGGCTGCCGCGCGTGTTCAGCGGCGGGGAGCCGCTCCCGATGTCGCTGGCCGGGCGGATCCACCGGGTCGCCGGTGAGCTGTGGAACCTCTACGGGCCGACGGAGACGACGATCTGGTCGCTGGCGCACCGGGTGCCGAAGGGCGCGGAGTCGATGTCGATCGGCATGCCGGTCGCGGGCACCACCGCGTACGTGCTGGACGAGGCGATGGAGCCGGTGCCCGCGGGGGTGGCCGGGGAGCTGTTCCTGGGCGGTGACGGGGTCGCCCGCGGCTACCGGGGACGGCCGGGCCTGACCGCCGAGCGGTTCCTGCCCGACCCGTTCGGCCGGGGCGGGCGTCTCTACCGGACCGGCGACCTGGTCCGGCGGCTGCCGGACGGGACCCTGGAGTTCCTCGGGCGCGCGGACGACCAGGTGAAGGTGCGGGGGGTGCGGATCGAGCTGGGCGAGGTGGAGGCGGCGCTGGCGGCGCACCCGGGCGTGCGGCGGGCGGTCGCCGCGGTCAGGGAGGACGCCCCCGGCGGCCGGGCACTGGTCGCGTACGTGGACACGGGCGCGGGCGCGGGTGCCGGCGCGGGCCTGGGCGCGGGAACGGGCGCGGGAACGGGCGCGGGAACGGGCGCGGAGGCGGGCGCGGGAACGGGCGCGGGGGCGGCGGCCGGGGAGGTGACGGCCGGGGAGCTTCGGGCGTTCCTGGCGTCGCGGCTGCCCGCCACGATGGTGCCGAGCCTCTTCGTGCCGGTGCGGGACTTCCCCCGGCTGCCCAACGGCAAGCTCGACCGCGCCTCGCTGCCCTCCCCCGTCGCGGAGGAGGCGTCGGCGGCGCCCGCCGGGCCGGTCACGGCGAGTGAGGAGCTGGTGCACGAGATCTGGTGCGAGGTGCTGGGCAGGAACGGCATCGGGATCGACGACGACTTCTTCGACGTCGGCGGGCACTCGCTGCTCGGCACCAAGGTCGTCGCCAGGATCTGCTCGGCGGTCGGCATCGATCTGCCGCTCAACGCCCTGTTCACCACGCGTTCGGTCCGCGGGCTGGCGCTGGTGGTGGAGGAGTGCCTGGCCGCGGAGATCGACGATCTCACGGACGAGGAGGCCGAGCGGATCGCCGGAGAGTACGACCGAAATGACAGCTCGGTGAACTAAGGCCGAAATTGGCATTTTGGACACTTGCTCTTGGTAGCCTCCCGCCACATTCGGTGTCCACAGAGTGAGACGGCTCGCGACGCAGGGAAGCGGCAGGTCACCTTCCGTTCCCGATATCACCGTGAACTGCGGCGATATCGGAGCGTGAGAACGGCCAACGATCTTCCCGCGCGGCCGAAACCGGCATTCCGACACACGTTTAACTTTCAATCCTTGACTGCCGATGACGCAAATAATAGGAATGATCTGGCTTATCGCTTGTGAATACTTGACAGGGCAAAAACCCTGTTTAGGGCTATGGGGGGTGAATGCTCGAAGCGATGCGGGGGGACTCGTCGTCCGCCTCGTTGCACGGTCCGTCGTCCACTCCACCGGCGCCGCCGCCGGCTCCCGCTCCCGCCGCCTGGACGGCCGGACCATCCCACATCGCCCCGGACGCGCTGCTGTGCGACCTCGTCGCCGCCCAGGCGGCGCGGACGCCCTCCGCGCCGGCGATCCGCCAGTGGGAGACCAGCCTCACCTACCGCGAGCTGATCGGCGCCGCCACCGCGCTTGCGCTGCGGCTACGCGTCCTCGGGGTGCGTCCCGAGGACCGGGTCGGCCTCTGTGCCAAGCGCACGCCGCTGATGACCGTCGCCGTCCTCGGCATCATGATGGCGGGCGGCGCGTACGTCCCTCTCGACCCGGCGCATCCACGCCGGCGGCTCGAGGAGGTGCTCGACGACGCGGGCGTCGCGGTCGTCGTGGCCGACGGCCACGGCCGCATGCTGCTGGACGGATGCGGGCGTCCCCTGGTCGAGCCGGAAACGCGCGCCGCGACCGGAACCGTGTCCGAAACCAGCTCCGGAACCGTCGCCGGAACCCCGGCCGGAAACCTGACCGAAATCGCGGCGGAACGCGCCGCCGAGATCGTCGGTGGTGGCCCGGCACTGCCGGGGAACGCCGCCTACGTTCTGTACACGTCCGGATCGACCGGGCGGCCCAAGGGCGTGGTCGTGAGCCACGCCTCCGTGGTCGCGTTCGCCTCGGCCGCGGCGGCCCACTTCGGCCTGGATGGCACCTGCCGATCGATCGCGTTCTCCGCGCTCGGGTTCGACGTCTCGGTGCTCGACATGCTCGCGCCGCTCACCGTGGGCGGCTGCGTGCAGCTGGTGCCGGACGACGACAGGACCGACCCGGGCCGCCTGCAGCGGTTCCTGGAGGCGCACGACGTCACCTGGGGGTTCGTCCCGCCGGCCCTGCTGCCGCTGGTCGACCCGGCCCGGCTGCCGCACCTGCGCGACCTGGTCACGGCCGGCGAGCCGCCGGGTCCCGAGCAGGTGGCCCGCTGGTCGGCGCACACCCGCTTCCACAACTGGTACGGCCCCACGGAGACCACCGTCTGCGTGGTCGGCACCGAGCTGTCGGGGACCTGGGAGCGGTCGCTGCCGATCGGGTACCCCCTGCGCGGCTGCCGGGCGCACATCCTGGACGAGGACATGCGCGAGTGTCCCGTCGGCGTTCCCGGCGAGCTGTACATCGGCGGGCCCCAGGTGAGCCGCGGCTACCTGGGCCTGCCAGGCATGACGGCCGAGAGGTTCGTGCCCGACCCGTTCGACGGCGTGCCCGGGGCGCGGCTCTACCGCACCGGCGACCACGTCGCCTGGCAGGAGGACGGCCGGATCGCGTTCATGGGCCGGCTGGACCGGCAGGTGAAGATCCAGGGGCAGCGCGTCGAGATCGGCGAGGTCGAGTCGGTGGTGCGGGCGCACCCCGGGGTGACGCAGGCGGTGGTCGACGCCCCCGGCGAGCTGGTCGCCTACGTCGCGCCGCTGGACGCGCCGGGGCTGGCCGCCCTGCGGGTGCACTGCGCCGGGCGGCTACCGGTCTACATGCTGCCCACCCGCGTGGTGCACGTTCCCTCCCTGCCGCTGAACGCCTCCGGCAAGGTCGACCTCGCCGCCCTGCGCGCCCTCCCCAGGGACGCCTCCGGGACGCCCGAGGACACGAACGGGACCGCGAACGGGGACACCACCGGGGACACCACCGGGAACACGGCCGAGGCCTCGGGACTGGCGGGGATCTGGGCGCGGGTGCTCGACGCCCCCTCCCCCGGCCCCGACGACGACTTCTTCGAGCGCGGCGGGCACTCGCTGCGGGCGATGCGCCTGGTGTCGGCCATCAGGGCGGAGCTCGGCCGGGACATCTCGGTCGAGGACGTCTATGCGGCCCGCACCTACGGCGCCCTCTCCTCCGGTGTCGAGAACGCCCCCCGGCGGGACGCCGAGGGGTCCTCCCCCTCGGGCGAGCCTCCGTCGCTGTCGCCCGCGCAACGGCGCATGTGGTTCGTGGAGCGGCTCGCCCCCGACACCCCCGCCCACAACATCGCGATGGCCGAGCGCGTGCGCGGCCCGCTGGACCACCGCGCGCTGCGAGGCGCCCTGGAGTCCGTGGTGGCCGGGCACGAGACGCTGCGCTGGCGGATCACCTCCCGCGACGGCGTGCCCCACGTGACGGTCGTCCCGCCCGGCGAGGTGCCGCTCCCGCTCGACGACCTCTCGGCGCTCCCCCACCCCGAGGCGGCGCTGGAGAAGCTGCTGGAGAAGGAGGCGCGGACACGGTTCGACCTGGCGCGCGACCCGCTGGTGCGGGCCAGGCTGATCCGGCTGGCCGAGGACGACCACGTGCTCGCGGTGACCGCGCACCACATCGTCTTCGACGGCTGGTCCCAGGACGTCTTCTACCGGGACCTGAGCGCCGCCTACCGCGGCGAGCCCCGGGTGCCGGCGGGCGCGTCGTTCGCCGACTACGCGCGCTGGTCGAGGGAGCGCTCGGACGGCGACGGGGTCGACTGGTGGCGAGAGCACCTCAGGGACGCCCCCATGGTGCTCGACCTGCCCAGGGACACCCCCCGCCCACCTGTGCAAACTTTTTTTGGAGCGCTCCGAACAGCGGAGATTGACGCCGAGATTGGAGAACGTGTCAGGAAGCTGGCGGTCCGGCTGGGGGTCACCCCGTACCCGGTGCTGCTGGCGGCGTTCGCGCAACTGCTCGCCAGGTTGTCGGGGCAGCGGGACCTGCTCGTCGGCACCCCGTACGCCGACCGGGGGCATGTCGCGTTCGAGTCGCTGATCGGCATGTGCGTGCGGATGTTGCCGCTGCGGCTGCGGCTGGATCCCGAGGCCTCGTTCGAGGAGCACGTGGCCCGCTGCCGCGACGAGCTCGCCGAGGTCGTCTCCCACGGCGACGTGCCGCTGGAGCGTGTCGTGGAGGCGCTGCGCGTGCCGCGCGACCTGGGGCGCAACCCGGTGACGCAGGTGCTGTTCAACATGTACAACTTCGCCGAGCCCAAGCTGGACCTGCCGGGGTGCGTGACCGAGCCGCTGCCGGCCGGGCTGCCGGGCGCGCTGTTCGACCTGACGATGTACGTCAGCGAGCGCGGCGACGGATACGCGCTGCAGCTCGTCTACAACCCCGACCTGTTCTCCGCCGCCAGGATGGACGCCCTGCTGGCCGGTTACGCGCACCTGCTGGGCGACCTGCTCGCCGACCCGGGCGGGGCCGCGCGCGAGGCCCGGCTGGCCCCGCAGGAACCGCCCGCCGCGCTGCCGGTCTGGGACGGTCCCGGGCCGCTGGACACCCTGCACGGCGACGTCGTGGTGGAGGGCGCGGGGCGGGTCCTGGGGCACGCCGGGCTCACCGCGCTGCGCCACCGCACGACCTCGGCGCTGCGCGCGGCCGGGGTGGAGCCGGGCCAGGCCGTCGCGGTGCTCGCCGCGCGGGTCCCCGAGCTTCCCGGGCTGCTGCTGGGGGTGCTGGCCGCAGGGGCTCGCTGGGTGATCCTCGACCCGGCGCACCCGGCGCCGGTGCTGGCCCGCCAGGCCGCCGCCGCCGGGGCCGTGGCGGCACTGCGCTGCCCGGGCGCGCCCTCCCTGGAGGGCCTTCCGGAGATCACGCTCCCGGAGACCGGGCCGTCCGGAACCGGACTGTCCGAAACCGGGCCGGCAGGCGCGCGGACGCCGGAGACGGGCGAGGCGCCGCGGGAGCCGCACCCCGAGCGGGGCTACCTGTCGCTCACCTCGGGAACCACCGGCGACCCCAAGCCGGTGGTGACCGGCGAGGGGCCGCTCGCGCACTTCGTCGCCTGGTACGCGGCGACCTTCGCGGTGACCCCGGCCGACCGCTTCGCCCTGCTGTCGGGCCTGGCGCACGACCCCGCGCTGCGCGACGTGTTCGTGCCGCTCGCCACCGGCGCCCGGCTGTGCGTGCCGGAGCGGGAACTGCTCCGCGACCCCGTCCGGCTGGTCGCGTGGCTGCGCGAGCACCGCGTCACCGTCCTGCACCTGACCCCGCAGCTGGCCAGGATGCTCTGCGGGACCGGCGCGACGCTGCCCGAGGTCCGGCTGGTCGCGACCGGCGGCGACCGGCTCACCCACGCCGACGCCGCGCGGCTGCGCCGCCTGGTCCCGGCCGCCCGCCTGGTGGCCTTCTACGGCACCACCGAGACCCCGCAGGCCCACGCCTGGTACGAGATCCCCGCCGGGGTGCGCGAGAGCGCGGAACCCGTCCCCGCGGGGCGCGGCATCGAGGGCAGCGAGCTGGTCGTGGTCGCCGGGCACGGTGGCCGGGCCGGGGTGGGCGAGCTGGGCGAGGTGGTCGTGCGCAGCGCCAACCTGGCGACCGGCTATCTCGACGCCGGGCTCACCCGGCTCCGCTTCACCGGGGACGCCTTCGCCACCGGCGACCTCGGCCGCCTCAACCCCGACGGCACGGTGACGATCGCCGGACGGCGCGACGACCAGGTGAAGATCCGCGGCTTCCGGGTGGAACTCGGCGAGGTGGAGGCGGCGCTGTCCGCCCACCCCGAGGTCCGGGCCGCCGCCGCGGTGGCCGACCGGGACGAGCGGCGCGAGACGGTGCTGCACGCCTACGCGGTGCCCCGCAGGCCAGGGCTGGCCGCGCCGCGGCTGCTCGACCACCTGCGCGCGGTGCTGCCCGAGCACGCGGTGCCCGCCGAGGTGATCGTGGTTCCCACGCTGCCGCTCACCCCCAACGGCAAGGTCGACCGCGCCGCGCTACGCCGCCCCGCGTCCCGGCCGGGAGGCGAGGCGGGCGGGGAGGTGTCCGGCCCGACCGAGCGGGCCGTGGCCGAGGTGTGGCGGGCCGTGCTCGGCGTGCCGCGGGTGGGCGCGGCCGACAACTTCTTCGAGATCGGCGGCCACTCGCTGGCGATCGCCGCCGTCCAGGCCCGCCTGGGCTCGGCCCTCGGCAGGGAGATCCCGATCGTGGACCTGTTCCGCCACCCGACCATCCGCGCGCTGGCCGCGCATCTCGATGGTGGAGGCCCCACTCCGGGCCTCGACCGCGCCGCACGGCGGCTCGCCGTGCGGCGGGACCGCCTCAAGGACCGCTCAAGGAAGCCGAGCTGACAACCGCGCAATCACCCGCACCCGAATCCGAGCCCGGACGCGGCCCCGCAGCCGAATCCGGGCCCGCGTCCGAACCGACATCCGCACCCCCTTCGGCCCCCGAGGCCGGACCGACACCCGTCCACCCCCTCACATCCGAGACCGAACCGGCTACCGCACGACCCCCCGGAGCGCGAACCCGGCCGGTGACCCACCCGACGACCGAGCCGGCGATCCCGTCGCCACCCGCACGACCTCGCGCACCGGAAACCGCACCGATCCCCGTCCAACCCCCCGCACCGGCGCCGACCGCGCCAGGCATGGAAGAAAGGGACCCCCGCATGGCCGAGGAGCCCACCGTCGAACCGATCGCGATCATCGGCCTCTCGTGCCGGGTGCCGGGAGCCGGGGACGTCAGGCAGTTCTGGCGCAACCTCGCCGACGGAGTCGAGTCGCTGACGCACTTCACCCGCGAGGAACAGCGGGCACTCGGCGTGCCCGACCACATTCTCGACGACCCGGACTTCGTACCGGCCGCGATGATTCTCGACGACCACCAGGGGTTCGACGCCGCGTTCTTCGGCATGTCGATCAGGGAGGCGGAGATCCGGGACCCGCAGCACCGGCTCTTCCTCGAACTGTCGCACACGGCCCTGGAGGACGCGGGTTACGACCCGTTCAGGTATCCGGGCGAGATCGGCGTCTACGCCGGTTCCGGCGGGGACTTCTACCAGTGGATCAACATCAGGAGCAACGCGCAGGCCCACGCGAACGCGGGCTGGCTCGCCGTCATGGTCGGCAACCACGTCGACTACTGCGCCACGCTGTCGTCGTACAAGCTGGACCTGCGCGGCCCTAGCTACACCCTGCACACCGCGTGCTCGACCTCGCTGGTCGCGATCCACGTCGCCGCCGAGGCCCTGCGCAACGGCGAGTGCGACATGGCCCTGGCGGGCAGCGCGATGCTCGACCTGCCGCAGGGCCAGGGCTACGTGTACGACGAGGACGGGATCGTCTCCCCCGACGGCCACTGCCGGGCCTTCGACGCCAAGGCGGCCGGGACGATCTGGGGCAGCGGCGGCGGCGTGATCGTGCTGAAGCGGCTGTCGGAGGCGATCGAGGACGGCGACAACGTCCGGGCGGTCATCCTGGGCAACGCGATCAACAACGACGGCGCGAGCAAGGTCGGGTTCTCCGCGCCCAGCATGGACGGCCAGGCCGCGGTGATCGCCCAGGCGCTCGGGGTGGGCGGGGTCGACCCGCGCACCGTCACCTACGTCGAGGCGCACGGCACGGGCACCGCGCTGGGCGACCCGATCGAGGTCGCGGCGCTGAGCAGCGTGTTCGGCCAGGACACCGACGACACCCAGTGGTGCGGCATCGGCTCGGTCAAGAGCAACATCGGCCACCTGGGCCAGTCGGCGGGCATCGCCAGCATCATCAAGGCGGTGCTGGCCCTGGAGAACGGGCTGATCCCGCCGACGCTGCACTACGAGAGCCCCAACCCGAAGATCGACTTCACGCGGAGCCCGTTCTACGTGACGGGGACGCCGACCAAGTGGGAGCGCAACGGCTTCCCCCGGCGGGCGGGCGTCAGCTCGTTCGGCATCGGCGGCACCAACGCGCACATCGTGCTGGAGGAGGCGCCGGCGCCCTCCCGCCAGGAGCGCGAGGGGCGCGAGCCCCGCCCGGCGCACCTGCTGCGGCTGTCGGGCAGGACCGACACCGCGCTGGCCGCCGCCGCCGAGCGCCTGGCCGCGCACCTGGAGGCCCACCCCGACGCCGACCTGGCCGACGTCGCCCACACCCTGCGGGTGGGGCGCAGGGAGCTGTCGCGCAGGAGCGCGGTGGTGGCCTCCGACGTCGCCGACGCGGTCGCCGCGCTCCGCGACCCCAAGCGCACGGTCTCCGGTGCCGCCTCACGCCGCACCCCGCGCCCGGCGTTCCTGTTCTCCGGGCAGGGCTCGCAGTACGCGGGCATGGGCGCCGAGCTGTACCGCACCGAGGCGGTCTTCAGGGACGCGGTCGACGAGTGCGCCGAGATCCTGCGGCCGGTGCTGGGCGAGGACCTGCGCGAGCTGATCTTCGCCACCGGCGAGGAGGCCGACGAGCGGCTGCGGCAGACCGCGCTGACCCAGCCCGCCCTGTTCACCGTGGAGTACGCCCTGGCCGCGCTCTGGCGCTCGCTGGGCGTCGAGCCCGCCGGGATGATCGGCCACAGCATCGGCGAGTACGTCGCGGCGACCGTGGCCGGGGTCTTCAGCCTGCCGGACGCGCTGCGGCTGGTGGCCGCCAGGGGCCGCCTGGTGCAGGGCATGCCCGCCGGGGCGATGCTCGCCGTGCAGCTCGCGCCGGACGAGATCGGGCCGCTGCTGACCGACGGCGTGTCGGTGGCGACCGTCAACGGACCCGGCACGTGCGTGGTGGCCGGTCCCCCGGCCTCGATCGCCGAGCTGTCGGCCCTGCTGGAGGAGGAGGGCGTCGGCAGGATGGAGCTGCGCACCTCGCACGCCTTCCACTCCTCGATGATGGACCCGATCCTGGGCGAGTTCCACGCGCTGGTCGCCGGGGTCGAGCGGTCGGCGCCGAGCCTGCCGTTCCTGTCGAACGTGACCGGCACCTGGATCACCGCGGACGAGGCGACGGACCCGTCGTACTGGGCCCGGCACATGCGCGAGCCGGTGCTGTTCGGCGACTGCGTGGCGGCCCTGCTCGCCGACGGCGACTGGATCATGATCGAGTGCGGCCCCGGCAGGCAGCTGTCCGGGCTGGCCAGGGCGCAGACCCCGCCGGGCGCGGTCGCGCCGCTGCCCTCCCTGCCCGGCCCCAAGGACGCCGGTGGCGACACCGGAGACACTGCCGTGCTGTCGGCCGCGTACGGCACCCTGTGGGTGAACGGCGTCGCGCTGGAGGCGTTCGGCGAGGAGGGCAACCGGGTCTCGCTGCCGACCTACCCGTGGGAGCGCCAGCGCGCCTGGATCGACCCCGACCCGCAGGGCGCGTTCGTCGGCGGCGTGGCCAACCCCGCGCCGGTCGAGGACGACCTGCCGCTGGACCGCTGGTTCAGTGTGCCGGTGTGGCGGCAGGTCCCGCCGGGACCGGCGCCGCTGTCGCCGGTCACCCGGGCCCTGGTGTTCGCCGACGACGGCTCGGCCGGGCTGGTGGACGCGCTGCGCGCGACGGGGACCGAGGTGATCGAGGTACGGCCCGGCGACGGGTTCTCCTCGGAGAACCCGGAAGGCGTTCACACTGTGCGTCCCGCCGAGCGGGCCGACTACGACGCGCTGCTGTCGGCCGTGGGCGAGGTGCCGGGACGGGTGGTCCACGCGTGGACCGTCGGCGGTGAGCCCGCCGCCGGGACCGAGGGGACCTGGAAGGCCCAGGACCGCGGCTTCTTCAGCGTGCTGGCCCTGGTGCAGGCGCTGACCGCGGCGCAGCCCGCCGACGCCGCCGACGGGGTGGAGCTGACGCTGTTCACCTCGGGGGCCCAGGACGTCACCGGCGACGACCTGCTCCGCCCTGAGCACGCGACCCTCGCCGGGTTCCCCCGGGTGGTGCCGCTGGAGACCCCGTGGCTGCGGGTGCGCCACGTCGACGTCGAGGGACGCGACTGGGCCAGGCACGCCGCCGCGGAGCTGGGCAGGAGGCCCGAGCCGGACGAGGCGGGGCTGCTGCCCACCGTGAGCATCAGGGGCGGCCGCCGCTGGCTGCAGCACTACGAGCAGCTGGAGGTGCCCGCGTCTTCTGCGGAGACGGCGGAGACGGCCGAGGCGGCCGGCGGGCAGGCGGGCCCCCGGGACGGGCAGGTCTACCTGATCACCGGCGGCCTGGGCGGCATCGGCATCTCGCTCGCCGAGGACCTCGCCGCGCGGGCCCGGGTACGGCTGGTCCTGCTGTCCAGGTCCGGGCTGCCCGACCGGGCGGAGTGGGACGCGCACGAGGCCGGCCGCGCGGGCCGGGCGATCGCGGCGATCCGCAGGATGGAGGAGGCCGGGGCCGAGGTCCTGGTGCTCGCCGCCGACGTCACCTCCCCCGCCGACATGCGCAGGGTGCGGGAGGAGACGATCGCCGGGTTCGGCCGGGTGGACGTGATCGTGCACGCCGCGGGACTGCCCGGCGGCGGCATGGCCGAGATCAAGGAGCGGGCCGCCGCCGAGGAGGTGCTGGCGCCCAAGGTGGTCGGCACGCTCGCGCTGCGCGAGGCCTTCGGCGACCTCGACCTGGAGGCCGTGGTGCTCTGCTCGTCGATCACCGCGGTCGCGGGCGGCTTCGGCCAGGTCGACTACTGCGCGGCCAACAACTTCCTCGACGCGCACGCCAGGGGCGAGCACGGCTGGGGCTCGGCCACGGTCGTCTCCGCCAACTGGGGCAAGTGGCTGGAGGTCGGCATGGCGGCCGAGGTCGCCGCGCCCGCCGGGTTCGTGGCACTGCAGCGCGGTGACCGGATCAGGGCCGTCGACCACCCCGTGATCTCCGCCTGGCACGAGGCCGACGGCGAGGAGCTCGGCTGGGCCGGGGGCAGCCTCTCCCCCGAGACCCACTGGGCGCTCGACGGGCACCGCATCTCCGGGGTGCCGGTGCTGCCGGGCACCGGCCACCTGGAGCTGGCCCGTTGCGCCAGTGAGGTGGTGCTGCCCGGCCCCGGCGCCGTCGAGCTGCGCGACGTGGTGTTCGTCGAGCCGCTGTCGGTGGCCGACGGGTCCTCCGCGGAGGTACGGGTGACGTTCAGCACCGAGGCCGACGGCGCGGACTTCCAGGTGCGCAGCGTCATCGGCGGCGAGCAGCGCACCCACGCGCGCGGCACCGCGGCCAAGGTCGACGCCGGGCCGGCCGGGCACGCCGACGTGACGGCGATCATCGAGCGCTGCACCCCCGCGTCCGACGACCAGGGCGGCGTGCCGCTGTCCGGGCTGCTGACGCTCGGCCCCCACTGGGGCCACATGCAGAAGTGGTACATCGGCCAGAACGAGGCCCTGGGCCTGTTCGAGCTGCCCGCGGAGCTGTCGGAGGACCTGGACGGCTGGGGCCTGCACCCGGCACTGCTGGACAGCGCCACCTCCTTCACCTGGATCGACGTCGTCGGCCACTACCTGCCGCTCGGCTACGGCCGCATCACCGTCAGGGACCGGCTGCCCGGCAGGTTCTGGAGCCACATGCGCTTCCGCGACAGCGGCACCGACGAGGTGCTGGCGGTCGACGTGACGCTCATCGACTCCGGTGGCAGGATCGTCACCGAGATCTCCGACTACGTGCTGCGCCGCATCAACACCGACGCCGTGGTGGCCGGGGTGACGGCCGACGCCGGAGCCCAGCGGGCGGGCACGGTCACCGTCCCCGACCAGGGCGGCCAGGTCGCGACGACCGCCGGAGGCCCCGACGCGGTCGGCATCCGCCCCGCCGAGGGCGCCGAGGCGTTCCACCGGCTGCTGGCCACCCCTCTCGGCGCGCAGGTGGTGATCGCCGCGACCCCGGTGGCCGCCTACCTGGCCGGTGTCGGGTCGGTCACCCAGGAAACGGTCGAGACGGAGCTGGACCCGGCCGCCGTGTCGGACCGCCCCCGTCCCGGCGGCGCGGCGGCCGACGACTACGTGGCGCCGCGCGGCGACGTCGAGACCGCCATCGCCCGGCTGTGGAGCGAGGTGCTCGGCGGCGAGCGCATCGGCGTCGACGACGACTTCTTCGAGCTCGGCGGCAACTCGCTGATCGCCGTGCAGCTCATCGCCCTGATCCGCAAGGAGCTGGGCGTGCGGCTGCCGATGCGCAGCCTCTTCGAGGAGCCCACGGTGGCCGGCGTCACCGCGCTGATCGAGCAGGCACGCGCCACCGCGCCGGCGGCGGAGACCGCCCCGGCCGCGAACCAGACCATGATCCCCCGTCTCCCCCGCAGGAGTGAGCAGCAGTGAGCGAACCCCTTCCCGACACCAAGGTCGTCCTCAACGAGGAGGAGCAGTACTCCATCTGGCCCTCGGGCCGCGACA
Source organism: Streptosporangium sp. H16 (assembly GCF_051918855.1). Classification (NCBI taxonomy): domain Bacteria; kingdom Bacillati; phylum Actinomycetota; class Actinomycetes; order Streptosporangiales; family Streptosporangiaceae; genus Streptosporangium; species Streptosporangium sp. H16. The sequence goes on along the minus strand of NZ_JBPXMD010000001.1, from coordinate 521,059 downwards.
ACCCTGACGGCTGGCACGACGCGGGCTTCACCGGCACCAAGGACGAGTGCCTGGCCCACATCGAGCAGGTCTGGACCGACATGCGTCCGCGCAGCCTGCGCGAGGCGATGAAAGCGGGAGACGCGGGATGACAGAACAGGTGGTGGACGTCTTCCCGTCCTCCTCAGGGCAGGAGCGGATGTGGTTCCTCGCCCGCTTCGAACCCGAGCTCGCCGTCTACAACATCGGCATGCTCATGCCGATGAGCGCCCGTCAGCCGGTCGATCCACGCCGGCTGGAGGCCGCCGTCGCCCACGTGGTACGCCGCCACGAGGTGCTGCGCACCGTCTTCGAGTTCAGGGACGGCCAGGTGGTGCAGATCGTCAGCGGCGCCGTCCCCCCGGTGCGGCTCACCGAGACCGACCTCACCCACCTGCCCGCCGGCGAGCGTGAGGCCGAGCTCGCCAGGCTGGCCAAGTCGGACTCGGTCACGCCGTTCGTGCTGGACCAGGCGCCGCTGTGGCGGCTGCGGCAGGTGCGGATGGGCGAGAACGACCTGCGGCTGATCTGCGTGTTCGACCACACCGTGTTCGACGGCGTCTCCAGCCACGTCTTCGTCAACGAGCTGGAGGAGTGCTACGACGCGATCGGCGAGGGGCGCGAGCCCAAGCTGGCGGAGCTGCCCATCCAGTTCGCCGACTTCGCCGTCTGGCAGCGGAACCGGCTGACCGGGCAGTTCGTCGAGGACGAGCTGGCGCACTGGCGGGAGCGGCTGGCCGGGATCCCGGCCGACCTCGCCCTGCCCACCGACCGGCCGCGCCCGCGCAGCCGCTCCTACCGGGGCGAGATGCAGCTGGGCGCGTTCTCCCCCGAGGTGTCGGCCGGGATCCAGCGCCTGGCCAAGGACCTGAACTCGACGCTGTTCACGGTCATGCTCACCGCGTTCGCGACCGTGCTGGCCCGCTGGTCGGGGCAGTACGACGTGGTGGTGGGCACCCCCATCGCGGGGCGGCTGCTGCCCGAGACCGAACCCGTCATCGGCATGTTCGTCAACGCCGTGGCGCTGCGCGCCGACCTGACCGGCGACCCGACGTTCGCCGAGGCGGCCGGGCGGGTGCGCACCACGGTCGCCGAGGCCCTGGACCACCAGGAGCTGCCGTTCGAGCGGCTGGTGGAGGCGCTGCAGCCGACCAGGGACCTGAGCGTGCCGCCGATCTACCAGGTGATGTTCAACCTGGCCGCCGACACCAACGAGGGCCAGATCGCCAACGGCACCGCCAAGGTGGACCTGCAGCTGGACCTCAACATGCGCGAGGGGCGGCTGCACACCCGGCTGGAGTACAGCACCGACCTGTTCGACCGGTCCACGATCGAGCGGTTCGGCGCCTGCCTGGAGACGCTGGTCGAGGCCGCGGTCGCCGCCCCGGGGACGCCGATCTCCCGGCTGCCGCTGCTGACCCCCGCCCAGCGGGACCGCGTCGTCGCGCTCGGTGCCGGTGAGGACCCCGGGCGCGTCGTGGACCTCCTGACCGGCGCGGCGGGCACGGCGGGCGGGACCGGTCCCGCCGGCGCGCGGGACGCCGTGACCTCCGGGGCCTCCGGGGCCTCCGGGGCCTCCGGGGCCGGTGCGACGCTGACCTCGCTGATCGAGGCTCAGGTGGCCAGGACGCCGGACGCGCCCGCCGTGGTCACCGGCGACGCCACGCTGACGTACGCGGAGCTGGACGGGCGCGCCACCGAGCTGGCCCGCTGGCTGCGCGGGATCGGGGTGCGGCGGGGCAGCCCGGTGGCGGTGTGCGCCGAGCGGTCGGCCGAGCTGGTCGTCGGCCTGCTCGCGGTGCTCAAGGCGGGCGGGGCGTACGTCCCCCTCGACCCGGAGTACCCGCCGTCGCGGCTGGCGTTCATGCTGGCCGACAGCGGGGCCCGGGTGATGCTGACCCAGCGTCACCTGCGCGACCTGCTCCCCGAGGGCGCCGTCAAACCGGTGCTGCTGGACGCGCCCGACACCTGGGGACCGCAGCCCTCAGGAACGGCGCTGCCGGTGACCGGTCCCGACGACGCCGCGTACGTGATCTACACCTCGGGGTCGACCGGGCGTCCCAAGGGCGTCGTCAACACCCACGGGGCCATCGTCAACCGGCTCGCCTGGATGCAGGACCGGTTCGGCCTCACCCCGGCCGAGGCGGTCCTGCAGAAGACCCCGACGAGCTTCGACGTGTCGGTCTGGGAGTTCTTCTGGCCGCTGGTCACCGGGGCGTCCCTGGTGCCGGTCCGGCCGGGCGGGCACCGCGACCCCAACCACCAGCGCGACCTGATCAAGGCGCACTCGGTGAGCACCGCGCACTTCGTCCCCTCGATGCTGGCCCTGTTCCTGGAGGAGACCGGCATCGAGTCGTGCCGCTCGCTGAAGCGGGTGATCTGCAGCGGCGAGGAGCTGCCGCCGCGCCTGGCCGCCCGCTTCTTCGAGCGGCTGCCCGGGGTGGAGCTGCACAACCTGTACGGGCCGACGGAGGCGGCAGTCGACGTGACCGCCTGGCGGGTCGAGCCCGAGGGGGTCGACGCGCTGCACACGCTGCCCATCGGCCCGCCGATGCCGGGCAACCGCCTGCACGTCCTGGACGACCTGCTCCGGCCGGCGCCGGTCGGCGTACCCGGGCACCTGCACATCGGCGGGGTCCAGGTGGCGCGCGGCTACGCGGGCCGCCCCGGCCTGACGGCCGAGCGGTTCGTGCCCGATCCGTACGGGCCGCCCGGCTCGCGGCTGTACGCGACCGGCGACCTGGCCAGGGTCCGCGCCGACGGGGACATCGAGTTCCTGGGGCGGCTGGACGACCAGGTGAAGGTGCACGGCTGGCGGGTCGAGCTCGGCGAGATCGAGGCCGTGATCGCCGAGCATCCGAAGGTGCGCCGGGCGGTCGTGGCGCTGCGCGACGACGCCCCCGGCGGGCGCGGGCTGGTCGGATACGTCGACTGGTCGGGAGACGCCTCGGCGCTCACCGCGGAGCTGCGCAGGACGCTCGCCAAGAAGCTGCCCGCCGCGCTCATCCCGCAGGCGTTCGTCGGGATCGACCACTTCCCGCTCGGCCCCAGCGGCAAGCTCGACCGGGGCGCGCTGCCCGCGCCGACCGGTTCTGGCCGGGCCGACCTCGGCACGCCGTACACGGAGCCGCGCACCCCGCTGGAGACCGAGTTGTGCGCGCTGTGGAGCGAGCTGCTCGGCCGCGAGCGCATCGGCGTCGAGGACGACTTCTTCCAGCTCGGCGGCCACTCGCTGCTGGCGGTGCTGCTGGTCACCCGCTACCGGGAGACGTACGGCGTGGAGATGCCGCTGCGGCGGTGCTTCGAGATCACCACGGTGACCGAGCACGCCCTCGCCGTGCTGGAGCTGCAGCTCGGGGACGACGACGAGGAGCTGGCGGCGCTGCTCGCCACGCTGGAGGACCCCGCGGATGAGTGACCTGAGGGCGAAAGAGGAACCGGCGGCTCTGCTCGCCACGCTGGAGGGCCTCGCGGATGAGTGACCTGAGGGCGAAGCTGGCGCGGCTCAGCCCGGAACAGCGGGCCGCGCTGGAGGAGAGGCTGCGGCGGCAACCGCCGCCGCGGCGGCCGTCGGGCATCCCCCGGCGCGCGGACGGCGGGGGGCCGCCTCCCCTGTCGTTCGGCCAGGAGCGCCTGTGGTTCCTGCAGCAGCTGGACCCCTCCGACGCCTCGTACAACATGTTCATGGTGCAGCGGCTGCGCGGGCACGTCTCGATCGAGGCGCTCAGGTACGCGCTCGGCCGGCTGGTGGAGCGGCACGAGACCCTGCGCGCCCGCTTCACCTCGCACGAGGGCAGCCCGGTGCAGGAGATCGGGCCGCCCCTGCCGGTCGAGCCCGACCTGATCGACCTCACCGGGCTGCCCGCCGCCGAGCGGGAGGCCCGCGCGACCGAGCTGGTCGCCGACCTCACCAACCGCCCGTTCGACCTGGCGGCCGGGCCGCTGCTGCGGGTCCACCTGATCACCATGTCGGAGACCGACCACGTGCTGTGCGTGGTGCTGCACCACATCGTGGCCGACGGCTGGTCGCTGAAGATCCTGCTGGGCGAGCTCGCCGCCTGCTACGGCGCGCACCTGGAGGGCCGCGAGGCGGACCTGCCCGCGCCGGTGCTGGAGTACGCCGACTACGCGGCCTGGCAGCGCGCTCTGCTGGACGAGGAGCGGGTGCGCCGCCAGCTCGACTACTGGAGCGGGCAGCTGGCCGGGGTGCCCGCGCTGGACGTCCCCGCCGACCGGCCCAGGCCGCCGGTGAAGTCGTCCAACGGCGACTACGCGGCGCGGCGGATCGGGCGGGAGCTGACCGCCCGGCTGGACCGGCTGGCCAGGGACGAGCGGTGCACCCAGTTCATGGTGCTGCTCGCCGCCTTCCAGACGCTGCTCGGCGCCCACTCCGGGCAGGACGACGTGTGCGTGGGGTCGGTGATCGCCGGACGGGAACGCCCCGAGCTGGAGCAGATCGTCGGGTTCTTCCCCAACACGCTCGCGCTCCGCGGCGACCTGTCGGGCGATCCCGGCTTCAGGGAGCTGCTGGGCCGCGTCCGGGCGACGGTGCTCGACGCCTTCGCCCACCAGGACATCCCGTTCGAGCGGCTGCTCAACGAGCTGCGCGTCGAACGCGACCTGAGCACCACGCCGCTGTTCCAGGCGATGTTCGTGATGCAGGACAAGGAGGCGTCCGAGCTGGTCATGCCCGGCATCGAGACCGACGTGTTCGATCCGGGAGCGCGGCAGGCCAAGTTCGACCTGATGCTCGACGTGACGCCTCGCTCGGACTCGCTGTACGCGCTGCTGTCCTACAACGCCGACCTGTTCGAGCCGGACACGGTGGCCAGGATGCTGCGCAGGTACGAGCGGGTGCTGGAGGCCGTCGCCGACGACCCCGACATCCCGCTGTCCCGGCTGCGGGCCGCGATGCTGCTCCCCGAGGACCGCCTGCCCGCGGTCACCGCGTCCCTGTCCACCGCCCTTCCCCCGTCCCTCGATCCTGCCGGTCCGGCCGGGGTGGTCGAGCTGTTCGAGGAGCGGGTGCGGCTGGCGCCGGACGCGGTCGCCGTCAGCCACGGCGACCGGCGGCTGAGCTACGCCGAGCTGCGCGAGCGCGCCGCGAGGCTGGCGGCGCGGCTGGCCGCTGAGGGGGCCGGCCCCGAGACCGTGGTCGCGGTGTGCGCCCGGCGCGGTCCCGAGCTGGTCGTGGCACTGCTGGCGACGGCCATGGCGGGAGGCGCCTACCTCCCGCTCGACCCCGCCTACCCGGCCGAGCGGCTGCGCTGGATGCTGCGCGACAGCGGGGCCGCGCTGCTGCTGTCCCAGGACGGCCCGCCGGGGTGCGACCTGCCGACGATCCCGCTCGACGGCGTCGCGGACGGCCCCGCCGCCGGAGAGGACCGGAAGGCCGCAGAGGATCCGAAGGCCTCGGACGGCTCACCGTCCGGCGCGCGCCTTCACGGGCCGGGCGAGCCCGGCGCCCCGGCGTCCACCGGGGAGGGCCGGGTGACGAGGCCCGGCGGGCCGGGGAACCTGGCGTACGTGATCTACACCTCCGGTTCGACCGGCACCCCCAAGGGCGTGCAGGTCGAGCGGCGGGCGCTGGACGCGCGGGTGGCGTGGATGCGCGCCGAGTACGGCATCCGGCCGGACGACCGGGTGCTCCAGTTCGCCTCCGTGGGCTTCGACACGCACGCCGAGGAGATCTACCCGGCGCTCACCTCGGGGGCCGAGCTGGTGCTCGCCCCCGACGAGCCGCTTCCCGACTTCCTGCGGACCCCGCGGGGCGCGTCGCTGACGGTGATGGACCTGCCCACCTCCTACTGGCAGGAGCTGGTCGCCGCCCGTGCCTTCTGGCCGCCCGCGCTGCGCCTGCTGATCCTGGGCGCCGACCCGCTGCCGGGACCGGCGCTCGCCGCCTGGTACGAGGCGCACGGCGAGCGCGTCACCCTGGTCAACAGCTACGGGCCGACCGAGACGACGATCATCGCCACCGCCGGGGAGCTCGACCCGGCCGAGGCGTCCAGGCGGCCGACCGTGGGTCACCCGCTGTCCGCCACCCGCGTCCACGTGCTGGACGAGCACGGCGCCCGGGTGCCCGCCGGCGCGCCCGGCGAGCTGTGCGTCGGCGGCGACGGGCTCTCTCGCGGCTACCTGGGCTCGCCCGCCCTGACGGCGGAACGCTTCGTGCCCGACCCGTACGGCCCGGCAGGTTCGCGCCTGTACCGCACCGGCGACCGGGCCAGGTTCCGGCCCGACGGGCGCCTGGAGATCCTCGGCCGCCTCGACCGCCAGGTGAAGATCCGGGGCTACCGCGTGGAGCCCGGTGAGATCGAGGCCCGGCTGCTGGCCCACCCGTGGGTGGGCCGGGCGACCGTGACGGTCAGGGAGGACACCCCCGGCGACCGCCGCCTGGTCGCCTACGTCGTACGGCACGACCGGACCGCAGGCGGGCGGGCGGCCGATGAGCGGGCGGAAGGTGCCCGCGAGCGGTCCTGGCACCGGCCGGACGGCGGGGAGCTGCGGGAGTACCTCGCGGCGGAACTGCCGCCGCACCTGGTGCCGAGTGCCGTGGTGGAGGTCGCGCGCATCCCGCTCACCCCGAGCGGGAAGGTCGACCAGGGCGCGCTGCCCGCCCCCGAGCACCGCTCGGACGAGGGGTACCTGCACCCGGAGACCGCCACGCAGGAGCTGGTGTGCTCGGTGTGGGCCGAGGTGCTGGGAGTGGAGCGGGTGGGGGCACTCGACGACTTCTTCCAGCTCGGCGGCCACTCGCTGCTGGCGACCAGGACGATCGCCAGGCTCTCCGCGGCGACCGGGCTGGACGTGCCGCTGAAGCTGGCCTTCAGCCACCCGTCCGTACGGAGGCTGGCGCAGGCGCTGGACGCGCTGGCGGAGGCCGGGCCCGGCGCGGGTCCCGAAGCGGGGCCCGGACCGGTACGGCGTCCCGAGGGCACGGCGCCACCGCTGTCGTTCGCGCAGGAACGGCTCTGGTTCATGGAGCAGTTCAGCCCGGGGACCGGCGCCTACGTGCTGCCCGCCGCGGCACGGCTGCGCGGGCCGCTGGACCTCGCGGCGCTGGACGCGCGGCTGGACGCCGCCGTGACGCGGCACGAGAGCCTGCGGATGCGTTTCCCCGCCTCCTCCGACGGAAGGCCCGAGGTGCGGGTCGTCCCGGCCGGGGATCCGGAGGCACGAATCGCGATCCGCGTCGTCGAGGCGGGGACCGCTTCTGCGGGACCGGCCACGACGGCCGGCTCCGCGACGGAGGCGGCGGAGACGGCGGAGACAGGGGCGGCGGAGGCGGAGGCGCGGCGGATCGTCAGCGCCGACGCGGCACGCCCCTTCGACCTCGGCGACGGCCCGATGCTCCGGGTGACCCTGGTCAGGCTCGCCCCCGCGGACCACGTGCTGCTGGTCGCCGTCCACCACATCGTGGCCGACGGCTGGTCGGCGGAGCTCCTGCTGGACGAGCTGCTCTCCGGGCCCGACGGCCGTGACGAGCGCGCCGGCCGGCCGGATCCGCGTGTCGGGTACGGCGACTACGCGCTCTGGCAGCGCGAGCGCCTGGCCGGACCGCGCCTGGAACGACACCTGGAGTTCTGGCGGGAGGAGCTGGCCGCGCTGCCCCCGCTCGACCTTCCGCTCGACCGGCCCAGGCCGGCCCGGCAGGGGCACCGGGGCGCCTGGCACGACCTGCGACTGGACGCCGGGCTCACAGGGGCGCTCGGCGACCTGGCGCGGGAACGCGGCGCGACCCTCTACATGGCGCTGCTGTCCGGGTTCCAGGCCGTGCTGTCCCGCTGGTCGGGGCAGCACGACTTCGCGGTGGGCTCGCCGGTCGCCGGTCGCGACCTGACGGAGTTCGAGGACGTGGTCGGGTTGTTCGTGAACCTGCTGCCGCTCCGGGCCCGCCTGGCGGGCGATCCCACGTTCACCGAGCTGCTCGGCCGCACCCGCGACGCGGCCCTGGAGGTCTACGGCCACCAGGAGCTGCCGTTCGAGAAGCTGGTCGCCGAACTGGACCTGGCCAGGGACGCCACCCGCCCGCCCGTGGTGCAGGTGCTCTTCGCCCTGCAGAACTACCTGGGCGGCACGGTCCCGGCAGGACGGCCCGTACCGGTGGCCGGATCTCCGGCCGGGCCTGTGGCGTCCACCCCTGGGGAGGGGACCGGGGCCACGACGGCGGCCGGGCGGGTGACCGGGGCCACGACCGGGGAGGGGGCCGGGTCCACGGCCGATCGGGCGGGAGGACCGGTGGCCGAGCCGTTCGCGCCGGACACCACCTCGACCCGGTTCGACCTGGAGCTGTACGCCTCGGAGACCGGTGACGGCCTCGCGGCGAGGTTCGTCTACAACCGCGACCTGTTCCTGCCGGAGACCGTCGAGCGGCTCGCCGCGTCCTTCGAGACGTTCCTGCGCGCGGCCGTCGCCGCTCCGGGGACCCGCGTGGGCGACCTGGAGATGCTCTCCCCCGGGGAGCGGGACCTGGTGCTGACCGGCTGGAACGCCACGGAGACCGCGTACCCGCCCGAGGAGACGCTGCACGGTCTCGTCGAGGCGCAGGCCGCGCGGACTCCCGGCGCCCCGGCCGTGGTCTTCGAGGGCGAGACGCTGACCTACGCCGAGCTGAACGACCGCGCCGACCTGCTCGCCGCGCGGCTGCGCGCCGGTGCCGGCAAGGAGACGGAGCGGGTGTTCGCCGTGCGGGCGGAGCGCTCGCTCGACCTGCCCGTACGGCTGCTCGCCGTGCTCAAGGCAGGGGCCGCCTACCTTCCCATCGATCCGGGGCTGCCCGAGCGCCGTGTCGAGGCCATGCTCGCCGACGCCGGGGCCGTGGAGCTCACCGCCGCCCTCGGCTCCGCGGCGGAGCCGGCGGACGCGGGCCGCCGGGCGGGGAGTCCGCCCGGCTCGCTCGCGTACGTGATCTTCACCTCGGGGTCCACGGGGAGACCCAAGGGCGTCGGGGTGCCGCACCGGGCGATCGTCAACCGGCTGCGCTGGATGCAGGACACGTACGGCCTGGACGCGGGCGACGCCGTGCTCCAGAAGACCCCCGCCGGGTTCGACGTGTCGGTGTGGGAGTTCTTCTGGCCGCTGATCAGCGGGGCCCGCCTGGTGCTCGCCCGCCCCGACGGCCACCGGGACACCGCCTACCTGCGCGACCTCGTCGTCGAGCGGGGGATCACCACGGTGCACTTCGTCCCCTCCATGCTCGCCGCCTTCACCGCGGAGGAGCGGATCGAGGAGTGCGGCTCGCTGCGCCGGGTGATCTGCAGCGGCGAGGAGCTGACGGCCGGGGCGGCGGAGCGGCTGACCGCGCGGTTGCCCGGGGTGGAGCTGCACAACCTCTACGGGCCGACCGAGGCCGCGGTCGACGTCTCCTGGCACCGCTACACGCCGGGCGAGAAGGTCGTGCCGATCGGACGCCCGGTGGCCAACACCCGCCTGTACGTGCTGGACGGGGCGTTGCGCCCGGTACCGGCGGGGACGCCGGGCGAGCTGTTCATCGGCGGGGTGCAACTGGCCCGCGGCTACCTGGGGCGCCCTGGCCTCACCGCCGAACGGTTCGTCCCCGACCCCTACGGCCCGCCAGGCTCCCGCCTGTACGCCACCGGGGACCGGGCGCGGTGGCGGCGTGACGGCGAGATCGAGTATCTCGGCCGCCTCGACGCCCAGGTCAAGATCCGCGGCATGCGCGTCGAACCCGGCGAGATCGAGGCCGTGCTCGGCGGGCACCCGGACCTGAGCGCCGTGGCCGTCGGCGTGTGGCACGACGGCGCCGGAGCCCGGCTGGTCGGGTACGGGGTGCGGCGCGAGGGGTCGCGGGACGCAGCGGACACAGCGAACGCCGGGGACGCCGGGAACGCCGGAAACGCTGCGGACGCCGATCCCCGCGAATGGCTCAGGGGCGAGCTGCCCGAGCACATGATCCCCACCGCGTGGGTGACGCTGGAGGCCCTCCCGCTCACCCCCAACGGCAAGCTCGACCGGGCCGCCCTGCCGCCACCGCCCGGCCGGGGCGACCTCCCTTGGGAGCCGCCGCGCACCGACGCGGAACGCGCCGTCGCCCAGGTGTGGCAGGACGTGCTCGGCCTGGACAAGGTCGGCCGTCACGACGGGTTCTTCGGCGTCGGGGGCGACTCGATCCGCAGCCTCTCGGTGGTGGCCAGGCTGCGGGACCTGGGCTACGGGCTCGACCTGCAGCAGCTGTTCACCCACCAGACCGTGGCCGAACTGGCCTCCGTACTGGACACACCGGACACCGGGCCCGCCGCGACGGCGACCCCGGAGCCGGAGGCCGCGACCGGGGCGACCGAGGCGTTCGGCATGCTCGGCGCCGCGGATCTGGCCAAGCTCAGGAAGGGCGAGCGATGATCGAGGACGCGTACCCGCTGGCCGCGCTGCAGGCGGGGATGCTCTACCACAGCGAGCTCGAACCGGACAGTCCCACCTACCACGACCTGATGACCATCACTCTGCGCGGCGCTCTGGACGTCCCGGCGCTGACCGGGGCGCTGGCCGGGGTCGCGGCCGGGCACCCGGTGCTGCGCACCTCGTTCGACCTGACCGGGTTCAGCGAGCCGCTGCAGCTCGTCCACGACACCGCGACCATCCCGCTGGAGGTCGCCGACCTGCGATCGGACGGGGACGGTCCGGACGGGGACGGCCCCCGGGAGCGGCTGGCCGCGTGGCGGGAGGCCGAGAAGCACACCGGGTTCGACTGGTCGTCGCCGCCTCTGCTGCGGGCGTACGCGCACGTGCTGGACGACGACGAGTTCGCGCTGAGCCTCAGCTTCCACCACGCCGTCCTCGACGGCTGGAGCGTCGCGGCGCTCGTCACCGAGCTGCTGGGCCGCTACGCCGCCCGCGGCTCGCGCGAACCCACCCCGCCCCGGGCTCTGTTCAGGGATCTCGTGGCGGCCGAACGGGCCGCGGTGGGCTCGGCGGCGGCGCGGGAGTTCTGGCGGGATCGGGTCGAGGACGCCCCGGAGAGCCGCCTGCCCAGGCTGCCCGGGTTCCCGGCCGACGGGCCGCGCGCCGCCGAGGTGGTCGCCGTACCGGTGCCGCACGAGACGGTGGCGGCGCTGGAGCGGCAGAGCCACGAGCTGCGGGTCCCGCTGCGCACCACCCTGCTGGCCGCGTACGTGACGGCGCTGGGCCTGGTCACCGGCGAGCGGGAGGTCATGACCGGTGTGCTCAGCCACGGCAGGCCGGAGACCGAGGGGGGCGGCGAGGTGCTGGGGCTGTTCCTCAACACGCTGCCGCTGCGGGTCCGCCTCGACGCCGACGACCGGGCCGACCGGGCCGGGCTGGTCAGGCGGGTCTTCGAGGCCGAGGTGGCCGCGGTGCCGTACCGGCGCTACCCGCTGTTCGAGATCCAGCGGATCGCGGGCCGCTCGCCGCTGCTGGACACGCTGTTCGACTTCCGGGACTTCCACGTGTACGGAGGACTGTCCGGTGACGGCGTGGCGATCACCGGGCAGGAGTTCTTCGAGCAGACCGACATGCCGTGCACGGTGGCCTTCGTCCGGGTGCCCGGTGGCGGCCTCACCCTCACGGTCTCCTACGACGCCTCCCAGTTCCCGGCGGAGCAGATGGAGTCCCTGGCCGGGCGGGTGATCGATGCCCTGACCGGCGAGCCGGGCGTGGGCGAGGCGGAGAACGACGCGATCGACCGTTGGAACGCCACCGGGCGCGAGCACCCGGGCGGCACGCTGCACGGCCTGGTGTTCGCCCAGGCGGGGCGGACGCCCGATGCTCCGGCCGTGGGTTTCGAGGGCTCGTGGACCACCTACCGCGAGCTGGCCGGTCGGGCCCTGGCGATCGCCGGGGAACTGCGCCGCGCCGGGGTGTCACGCGATCAGCCGGTGGGGGTGCTGCTCGAACGGAGCGCGGACCTGCCCGCCGCGCTGCTGGGCGTCCTCGCCGCCGGGGGCGCCTACCTGCCGCTGGAGCCCGGCCACCCGGCCGGGCGGGTGCGGGGCATGCTCGACGACGCGGGCGCCTCGATACTGCTGACCTCCGCCGACCTGGCGGGCGAGGCTCCTGAGGGTACGCGGGTCGTCCTGCTGCCCACCGTCTCGGCGGCTTCCTCGGAGGCTCCCTCCGAGATCTCCTCGCGGGAGGATTCGCCGGACTCGCTCGCGTACGTGATCTTCACGTCGGGGTCGACCGGGAGGCCCAAGGGCGTTGGGGTGTCCCACCGGGCGATCGTGAACCGGCTGCGCTGGATGCAGGCGGCGTACGGGCTCACCCCAGCCGACCGGGTCCTGCACAAGACGCCGGTCTCGTTCGACGTGTCGGTGTGGGAGCTGTTCTGGCCGCTGGTCACCGGCGCGGGGCTGGTGGTGGCGAGGCCCGGCGGGCACTACGAGCCCGGCTACCTCACCGAGCTGATCGCCCGCGAGGGGGTCAGCACTGCGCACTTCGTGCCGTCCATGCTGGACCCGTTCCTCGACACTCCCGGCCTGGAGGCCCTGGGCGTCCCGAACGCGGGCACCCCGGTCATGGACCGGGTGAACGGGCCGGACGTGAGCGGGCCGGCTGTGGACGGGCCGGGCGCGGGCGGGCTGCGCAGGGTGGTGTGCTCGGGCGAGGCGCTCCCCGCCGACCTGGTGCGGCGCTTCGCCGAACGGCTTCCCGGGGTGGAGCTGCACAACCTCTACGGCCCGACCGAGGCCGCGGTCGACGTCTCCTGGCACCGGTGCGACCCTGCCGAGCAGGCGGTGCCGATCGGCCGTCCGGTCGACAACACCCGCCTGGAGGTGCTCGACGAGCGGTTCGGACGGGCGCCCGTGGGCACCCCGGGGCAGCTGTTCATCGGCGGGGTCCAGCTGGCCCGCGGCTATCTGGGCCGGCCGGGCCTCACCGCCGAACGTTTCGTCCCCGATCCCCACGGACCGCCGGGTTCCCGCCTGTACGCCACCGGGGACCGGGCCCGATGGCGGCCCGACGGCGAGCTCGAATACCTCGGCCGCCTCGACACCCAGGTAAAGATCCGCGGCATGCGCGTCGAACCCGGCGAGATCGAGGCCGCGCTGCTCTCCGAGCCCGAGGTCCGCGCGGCGGCCGTCGTCGTCGACGGCGACCGCCTGATCGGCTACGTGGTGACCGGCGAGGCGGGGCCGGCGGTCGACTGGCGGGCCAGGCTGCGGGCCACGCTGCCCGACCACATGATCCCGTCGGCGTGGGTGGTGCTGGACGCACTGCCGGTCACCCCCAACGGCAAGCTCGACCGCGCCGCCCTGCCCGCCCCCGGCCGGACGGGCGCGGACGAGTTCAGGGTGCCGCCGAGGGACCCGGTCGAGGGACGGATCGCGGCGATCTGGGAGGAGCTGTTCGACGTCCCCATGGTCGGGGTGTTCGACGACTTCTTCGACCTGGGCGGGCACTCGCTGCTGGCGCTCCGGCTGGCCGTGCGGATCAGGCAGGAGTTCGGCAGGGAACTGCCCGTGGCGACCGTGCTCGCCTCGCCGACCGTGGCGGGCCTGGCGGACGTGCTGCGCCGCCCGGAGGACCTGGGCGAGCAGCGGGTGGTGACGCTCAACGCGGACGGCGACCGCGTCCCGATCGTCCTGGTGCACGCCCTGGGCGGGCAGGTCTTCCGCTACCACCCGATGGCCCGCAGGCTCGGCCCCGACCAGCCCGTCTACGCGATCGCGGCCAGCGGCCTGGCGCCCGGCGAGGAACCGCACACCACGATGGCCGACATGGTCGAGGACTACGTCGACCGGTTGCGCGCCGTCCGTCCCGGCGGGCCGTACGTGCTGGGCGGGTTCTGCATCGGCGGGAACATCGCGCTGGAGATGGCCAGGCGGCTGCGTGACCTCGGCGAGGAGGTCCCGCTGCTGGTGCTGTTCTACTCCGACGCGGACGAGCCGGTGATCACCAGCTCGCTGGAGGACGACGCCTCGCTCATGACCCACGCGCTGGCGGGAGGACCGCTGGAGACGGACACCGCGGAGTTCGCCTGCCTCGACCCCGAGGAGATGCTGATGGCGGTCATCGCCGCCGCCGGGCGGGAGCAGCGGCTGGCGCCCGACACCGCCGACGTCGAGCAGGCCCGGCGTTTCCTGCGGGTGTTCCGGGCCAACGCCCACGCGGTCGGCCGCTACCGGCACGAGCCGTACGACGGTGACGTGGCGCTGTTCGCCCCCGCCGGTGACCGGCCCGATCTGGGCTGGAGCGGCGTGGTGAAGGGGAACCTCGCGATCGAGGCGATTCCCGGCGAGCGCGTGGTCATCCTGTTCGAACCCCTGGTCGCCGAGGCGGCCGCCAAGCTGAGGAGTTGGATCGACCATGGCGTCACCGGACACTGAGAGCCCCAAGAGCGCCGGGAGCGCCGGAGCCCCTGAGGCTCCTCCCGAAGCCGCCGGTCCCGCGACCTCCGAAGGATCGGGAGGACCCGGAGGACCCGAGGATTCCGGGGACCACGGCGCGACCGGGGGCGAGAAGCGGCCCGAGGGCACCGGCGGCGACGACGGTCTCTGGCGCAACCAGGACTTCCTGCGGCTGTGGACCGGCCAGACCCTCTCCCAGTTCGGCTCGCAGATCTCGTACGTGGCGATCCCGCTGATCGCCGTCGTCACCCTGGGCGCGAGCGCGACCGAGATGGGCGTCCTCGGGGCGCTGATCCGGCTGCCGATGCTCGGATTCCTGCTGTTCGGCGTCTACATCGACCGGATGCGCAAGCGGCCCGTGCTGATCTGGTCGGACCTGGGCCGGGCCGCGGTGCTCGCCCTGGTGCCGCTGCTGTACGTGATGGACAGCCTCACGCTCGGGGTGCTGTACGCGGTCGTGTTCGTCCTGAGCCTGCTGTCGGTGCTGTTCCAGGTCGCGTACCGCTCCTACTTCCCGTCGCTGGTCCCGCTGCGGCACCTGGGCGACGGCAACGGCAAGCTGCAGCTGAGCGAGTCGCTGGCGCAGACCGCCGGGCCCGGCGCGGCGGCGGCGCTGATCAAGGTGGTGGCCGCGCCACTGCTGATCATGATCGACGTGCTCTCCTACCTGTTCTCCGCGATCGCCATCCTCCTCATCCGCAAGCGCGAGGAGGTGCCCGTCCCGGACGACGAGACGGCCGTGAGCGTGCACCGGGCGATCTGGGCGGGCTTCCGGTGGGTGATGGACCAGCCGATGATCCGGCCGCTGGCCATCGCCAGCGGGCTGTACTCGTTCTTCGTCATGGGCGCCATGCAGTCGATCTACGTGCTGTTCCTGCTGCGGGGCGGCCCCGACCTTCCGGTGGAGTGGGTGGGGATCGTCATGGCGACCGGCGGCGTCGGCGCCATCCTCGGCGCGACCCTGTCGGTGCGGACCATGCGCCGCATGGGGATCGGCCCGACGCTGCTGTGGAGCACGATCGTCGGCAACTGCGCGCTGCTGCTGGTGCCGTTCGCGTCGGGACCGGTCTGGCTGGCCGCCGGGATGCTCGGCCTCTCCCAGTTCGTCGTCTGGGCGAGCAACCAGGTCTTCTTCGTCAGCAACATGACGCTGGTGCAGTCGATCACCCCGCCGCACCTGCAGGCCAGGGTGATCGGCACGATCTACTCCCTCGGGCTGATCCCGGCCCCGCTCGGCGCCCTGGGCGCGGGCCTGCTCGGCGAGACCCTCGGCCTGCGCCCGGCCATCCTGTTCGCGGTGATCGCCGGAGCCATCCTGCCGATCCTGCTGCTGGTCTTCTCCCCGATCCCGAAGGTGAAGGAGATCCCCGGCACCTGACCACTCGCGCGACGGCGCCCGTCCCCGGACCCCACCGAGGACGGTCGCCGGTACGGGAGAGGATGATGGTAGGCCAGGCGGAGGGCGGATCCCATGCGGCCGCCCGGCTCGATCGCGCGGCCTACGGTGCCATCGTCCTTCACATCCCGCTTCCACCCGGTAGGAGAACCATGACCACACTCGCCGACAGGACCATCGCGGCTCTGCGTACCACCCACGACGAGCTGGCGGCCTTCGTCCGGGGGCTGGACGCCGCCGACCTCACCCGGCCCTCCGGCTGCTCGGAGTGGAGCGTCGCCCAGGTGCTCAGCCACCTCGGCAGCGGCGCCGAGATCGGACTGGCGACGCTGCGCGCGGCGCAGGACGGCAAGGAGGCCCCGGGCCAGGACTTCAACCACCCGGTGTGGGACCGCTGGAACGCGAAGGAGCCCAAGGAGCAGGCCGAGGACTTCCTCGCCGCCGACGCCGACATCGTCTCGGCGTTCGAGAGCCTCGACGCCGGCGCCCGCGAGCGGCTGCAGATCAAGCTGGGATTCCTCCCCATGCCGGGCAGCGTCGCGCTGGTGGCCGGGATGCGCCTGAACGAGGCCGCCCTGCACGCCTGGGACGTCAAGGTCGTCTTCGATCCCGAGGCCACCGTCGGGCGGGACGCCGCCGGGGTGCTGACCGAGCTGTACGCCGGACCGCTCGACTTCCTGATCGGCTTCATCGGCAGGCCGGACGGCCTGGACCCGCGCCTGGCCACCACCCTGCGGGTCGAGACGACCGACCCCGCGAACCTCCAGGGACTCACCCTCGGGGAGACCGTCGGCTTCAGCGAGGCCCCGGAGCCGGCCGACGTCACCCTGACGCTTCCCAGCGAGGCCTGGACGCGCCTGCTCGGCGGCAGGCTGACGCCCGAGCACACCCCGCCGTCGGTGACCGTCACCGGCGACGGCGTCACCCTTGACGACCTCCGCCGGGTGTTCCCCGGTTTCTGACGACCACCCGGCCCTGCCGCGCGAACGACGAGGATCAGTACACGTCGCGTACGTAGCGCCTGCTGGCGGCCAGGTGCTTGACGTACACGGCGGCCTCGTCGTCACCGAGGCCGCCGTGGACGGTGGCGATCTCGCGCAGGGTCTGGTCGACGTCCTTGGCCATCCGGCTGGCGTCACCGCAGACGTACAGGTGGGCGCCGTCCTGAAGCCAGGACCAGAGCCGGCCACCGTGCTCGCGCATCCGGTCCTGGACGTAGACCTTGGCACGCTGGTCGCGGGAGAAGGCGAGGTCCAGCCGGGTCAGCAGCCCGTCCTGGTACAACTCGTTGAGCTCGTCGCGGTAGTAGAAGTCGCTGGAGCGCCGCTGCTCGCCGAAGAAGAGCCAGTTGCGGCCGGCGTGGCCCAGTGCCCGGCGCTCGTCCAGGAAGCCGAGAAAGGGCGCGACGCCCGTACCCGGGCCGATCATTATCATCGGGGTGGCCGGATCCGCCGGGGGGCGGAAGTGCCTGTTGCGCTGGACGAAGACGGGCACGGAGGCGTGCTCGGGACTGTCCGCGAGGAAGGACGAGCACACCCCCTTGCGCGCCGTGCCGCGCGGGTTGTCGAAGCGGACGACCGAGACCGTCAGGCGCACCCGGTGGGGGTCGACCAGCGGGCTGGAGGAGATGGAGTACAGGCGCGGCCGCAGGCGCTTGAGGACGTCCGCCCACTCCTGGGCCGTGGCCCGGACGGGGAGTTCGCCGACCACGTCGACGGCCTGGCGGCCCCAGGTCCACTTGGCCAGCTCTCCCCCGTTGCCCGAACGCAGGAACCGGGTGAGATCGCGGTCGCGGGTACGTTCGGCGACGAACCTGAGCAGGCCGGAAGTGATCCTGGTGATCTCCAGGTGGTTTCGCAGGGCCTCACCGAAAGGGACGGAGCCGAGACCGGGGATCTCGACGACGTCGGCGGGGTCGAGACCGGTCACGGCCAGCCATTCGGCGACCAGGCCGGGGCTGTTGACCGGCAGCACCCCGAGCGCGTCACCGGCCTGGTAGGCCAGCTCGCCGCCGGTGTCGAAGGTGAACTGCCGCACCTCCTTGGCCGATCCCGGCAGGCTGAGCAGCCGGTTGCCGGTCAGGGGGGCGCTGAACGGCGCGGCCCTGCCGAATCCCGTCGACGCTTCGGGCTCCGGGGACGTCGGCCCGGTACCTGGGAGGGGCCGCCCGGGATCCGGGGACGCCGATCCGGGGCCCGAAGGTGCCGGCTCGGGGCCCGGCGTCGCTCCAAGGTCCGTGCGGCCCGGGAACACCGGCCCGGGGCCCGGCGTCGATCCGGGATCCGCCCGCGTCGGTTCGGGCTCCGAGCTCGCCGGGGACGGCGGGGAAGGCGGGGACGGCGCGGAAGGCGGGGACGGCTCGGCGAGGGTGGTGAGCAGTTGCTCGAGCCAGCCCAGGGCCCGCGAGTGGTCGTCGGGCTCGCAGTCCACGCGGGGTGCCAGGCGCTGGGCGCCCAGCTCCTCGAGGCGCTGGTCGAGCCGTCGCCCGTGGCCGCAGAAGTCGTCGTAGCTGGAGTCGCCGAAGGCGAGGACGGCATAGCGCACGCCGTCGAGCCGGGGGGCGCCGGACCCGATGAGGGCCTCCCAGAATCCGACGCCGTTGTCGGGGGCCTCGCCGTCGCCGAAGGTGCTGGAGATGACGAGCAGGTCCGCGCCACGGGGAATGCTGTCCGGGGCGCAGTCGGCCATGCTGACCAGCCGAGGGGCTCGCCCCGCGCCGGCGAGCCGGTCGGCGCTGGCGGCGGCGAACTCCTCGGCGTTCCCGGTCTGGGAGGCCCACAGGACGACGATGTCGCGCGCCGGCGACACCGGCTCGCCGGTCGCGCGCCGGGATGGCGGCGCGAGGGTGCGGGAGAACATCCCGGCCAGCACTCCGTTGATCCACAGGGCGTGGGCGGGGTCGACGGGTGCGTGCTCCGGCAGGACCGGCACGACCGTACCGGCGGACCCCGTGCCACCGGGGGCGGATGCCGCGCCGCCGGGAACGGATGCCGTGCTGTCGAGGGCGGACAGGAAACCGGCCATGTAGCGGCGCTCGTGGTCGGCGAGCGACGGCGGTGTCAGGTCGGTCACCCCGAGCAGGTCGGCCAGCGCGGCGATCCGGGCGGGCTGAGCGGCCTCCGGCGCCGTTCCGGCGGCCTCCGGAACCGCGTACTCCGGCCCCGTGGGGAAGGCGATCGCCCGGGCCTGCTCGGAGATCGCGGGGAACCCCGCCGTCCCCGCGGGCTCCGAGGCCACCGGGGATGCCGGGGACGCCTCGGAGGCGACCCTGGTGAGGGAGACCGCGCACACCTTGAACTCGGGCTGGAAGGAGACGGGATCGACGGCGTCGCTGGTGACCGCGTTGACGCTGAGGTACTCGCCGAACAGGTCGTTCCAGTGGAACGGCGCGAAGCAGTTGCCCGGCATGACGCGGTCGCTCAGCCGGGCGGGCAGCACGGCCCTGCCGCGCCGGGAGGCGATCTCCACCAGGTCGCCCTCGCCGATCCCCTGCCCGGCCGCGTCGCTCGGGTGGATCTCGACGAAGGGTCCGGGGTTGAGCTTGTTGAGCTTGGCGACCCTTCCCGTCTTGGTCAGGGTGTGCCACTGGTGCTGCAGCCGGCCGGTGTTGAGGACGAAAGGGTAGGCGTCGTCGGGCAGCTCGGCGGCGGGCAGGTGCGGGCGGGGGAAGAAGGCGGCCCGGCCGTTCGGGGTGGCGAAGGCGAGGCGCGGGCGGCTGCCGTCGGGCCGGGTCAGCGTCGCCTGGCTGGTCCCGTCGTTGAGATAACGGACGGGATTGCGGTCACCGCCACCCGGCGGGCTCGGCCACTGGACGGGGGTCTCGCGCAGCCGCCCGTAGGTGACGCCCCGCAGGTCGTAGCCGGTCTTGGGATTCCACGTCCGCTTGATCTCCTCGAACACCTCCTCCGCGCCGGCGTACGAGAAGGCGTCCTCGAAGCCCATCTCGCAGGCGACGCGGGCGATGATCTGCCAGTCGGGCAGCGCCTGTCCCGGCGGTTCCACGGCCTGCCGGAGCAGGGTGAGGTTCCGCTCGGAGTTGACCATCACGCCCTCGGTCTCGGCCCACATGGCGCCGGGCAGGACCACGTCGGCGTAGGCGTTGGTCTCGGTGGCGGCGAAGACGTCCTGGGTGACGACGAACTCGGCGGCCTCCAGGCCGGCGATGACGGTCCTGCGGTTGGCGACGCTGGCGACCGGGTTGGTGCAGATGATCCAGCACGCCTTGATCTCGCCCTCGGCCATGCGCGAGAACATCTCGACGGTCCCCTGGCCGACGTCGGTGCGCAGGGTGCCGGGCGGCAGGTTCCACAGCTCCTCGGTGAAGAGGCGGTCCTCCTCCACCAGCACCGAGCGCTGGCCGGGCAGTCCGGGACCCATGTAGCCCATCTCGCGCCCGCCCATGGCGTTGGGCTGGCCGGTCAGGGAGAACGGGCCGCTGCCGGGGCGGCAGATCGCGCCGGTGGCCAGGTGCAGGTTGCACAGCGCGTTGGTGTTCCAGGTGCCGTGCGTGCTCTGGTTGAGCCCCATCGTCCAGCAGCTCATCCACTCCCCCGCCGCGCCGATCCACTCGGCCGCCTGCCGCAGGTCGTCCTCGGGGATGCCGGTGAGGGCGGCGACCGTCTCGGGCGGGTAGTCCCGCAGGAAGTCCGACATCGCCTCCCAGCCGTCGGTGTGGCGCTCGACGAACTCGTGGTCGACGTGGCCGCCCTCGACCAGCAGGTGCAGCAGCCCGTTGAGCAGGGCCAGGTCGGTGCCGGGCCTGATCTGCAGGAACAGGTCGGCCTTGTCGGCGGTGGCGGTACGGCGGGGGTCGACCACGATGAGCTTGGCGCCGGCCTTGACCCGCTCCATCATCCGCAGGAACAGGATCGGGTGGCAGTCGGCCATGTTCGCGCCGATCACGAAGAACAGGTCGGCGTGGTCGAAGTCCTGGTACGAGCCGGGCGGGCCGTCCGACCCGAGCGACAGCTTGTAGCCGCTGCCCGCGCTGGCCATGCACAGCCGGGAGTTGGACTCGATCTGGTTGGTGCCGACGAAGCCCTTGGCGAGCTTGTTGACGAGATACTGCGCCTCCAGCGTCATCTGGCCGGACACGTAGAACGACAGCGCGTCCGGCCCGTGCTCGTCCAGGATCTGCCGCAGACGCCGGGCGGTCTCGCTGATCGCCGCGTCCACACCGGTCGGGGCGGGCTCGGCGCCCCGCTCCGGCCTGACCAGCCCGCTCTCGAGGCGGCCGGGGGCGGCGAGCATGTCGGCGGTGGTGGCTCCCTTGGTGCACAGCCGGCCGGCATTGGCCGGGTGGCTCTTGTCGCCGGAGGCCTTGACGACCCGGCGCCGCCCGTCCACCTCCAGGACGATCCCGCAGCCGACACCGCAGTACGAGCAGACCGTCTTCACTTTCTCTGACGCCGCCATAGGTCCCTTCCCCTGAGCAGGGGCCCGTGACACCCTCCGCCGGACAGCGGGGACACCGAAGCCGCATCGGGCGAATCCAACGACGGAAACATAAGAAACAGGCGTTACGTAGATGTCACAGATGTCCGCGCTCGGCTGTTACATCCGTCTAACCGCCGATCTCCCCCGGCCACGCAGGATCGCGCGGCGTGACCTCGTCATACTCCCGAACACCGGGGCAGGGGCACGTCGGCACGTTGTCCCGAGCTCAACGAGCGGGCCGTGACAACGGCTCGGAATTTCCCGTGGACGCTGTTCACCGACGACTACTCTGAATACGCCCGCGGCGGCACCATAGACGGAAAGAAGGCAAGAATCCGTTCCGCTGAATCGCGGCGGTCTGATGCCCTGCTCTCATCTCGCGAAGAGCGAGGGGGCGGACAGGGAGGTACGGGCAGGCGTGGAACTCGACATAGATTACCCGGAGCGGAGATTCCGTCTGTGGATCTACGTTCCTTCGCATTCCAAGCTTCTGCTGCGCAGTGGCCTGGAAACATCCGGCACGACACGGATCGACATCGCTTTCGGGGGCGTCCTGGCGGTCAGCCTGCCCGTGTCGATGGATGGCCTTACGATCGGGAAACCCGACTCGAGGTCGATTCGCTCCGTGGCCGCTCAACTCGGGCCCCGCCTGAACCTGGACGACCTCCTGATCATCCGTGGGCGGGATTACAGCGGATACGTGGTGGCGAGCATAATCGAGATCGATGAAAGCGATCGCCGTATGCGAGAGCAAGATAAATGGGGTATAACCCCGCCGGGTTGAGATTCCGATCGGAAGGTCGCAGAGTCCGGACGGGCCATGCGGCGCCTTTCTCCTCGCGGCCTTCCACCGGACGCCACCTATGCCGATCACGAAGTTCCGACCGTCTCATCGCGGTGCGGCTACGCTGATGAACGAGCCCGACAATCTGGCGTGAGTGTCCAGCCGAAGGGGCGCGCGATGTCCGACCCGGTAGACCTGACCACCGCCGCGTGGCGCAAGAGTTCGCTCAGCGGAGGCAACGGCGACTGTGTGGAGGTCGCGGACCTGGGCGACGTCGTGGCCGTCCGCGACTCCAAGAACCCCGGCGGCCCCAAGCTCGTCCTCACCCGCGACACCTGGTCCGCCTTCGTCACACGGCTGAAGAACGACGTGTAGATCCTGGGCCCTCCACCGGGGTGATCCCGGTTTCACCGACGGGAACGGACCGAGAGATGCGGTGACCGCCGACGCCAACCGATCACCGCCAGGAACGGGCCCATGTTTTGAATGTCGCCCGTTCTACCGGGCCCCCGCCGTCATCCGGACCTCGGCGACTGCGCCGACAGGCGCCGATTCGACGAGCGGGAAGCCTCCGGTCATGCAGCGACCTGCGAAGTGATCGGCGCGCGGGCCGCGAAGTCCGCAGCCTGAGCGCGGAGTTCAATGATCTCGGCCGTGTGGTGCCTGTCCGCAGCGGACAACAGGGTGTTGAGCCTGGCCGCTACGAGGGCCGACTGCAGGCCGGCGCTCTCCAGGGCTTGGCGTCCGGTGGCGGCGGCCCGGTCAAGGTCACCCTCGTCGAGAAACGCGGCAGCCAAGCCGATCAGGTCCATCGTCTTTACCCGGTCGAACCCTGGCCTGCGGAGCCGCAGCGCGGCTTCGAAGTGAGGGCTGGCGGGGTGTCCACGGTGGTTGAGGTGGGTGAGATCGCGAGCGCTGACAGCTCGGGCACCTGCGTGCTCGGCGTCATCGAAGTAGGCGACCCACTCGGGCCTGTCCGTGACCTGAGCGAGGAGTTCGTCAGCGTGACCGAGATGACGGGCGGCTTCGCCGGGCCGGCCCAGGCCCGCGTGGACGCGACCGGTCTGGGATTGCACGAGCGCCTGCACCGCCACCTGGCCGTCGCGTTGCGCGCGGGCCGCTGCGAGGTCAAGCAGCGCGAGCGCGTCATGCAACCGCCCCAGATAGATCATTTGATGTGACATGCGGGTGACGATCTCCGCTCCGCGACCAGGCACGCCGGCCTCGCCGGCGGCGTAGAGGGCGTATGACCAGTACCGCTGTGCGGCGCCATAGCGGCCGGCGTCGTAGCTGGTCCATCCGGCAAGCGCGGCCAGGTCGGCTGTGGTGGCGAAGACACGGATGCGAAGACTGTCCGGGACGCCGTCTTGGATACGGCGCATGACCTCCGCGAGTTGGCCGACGATCGCAGAGCGACACAGGGCGCCGCCGTGCGCCGATTCCAGCCGTGCGAAGGCAGCGGTGACTTCCTCCAGGGCGGCGACGGTGTCGGTACCGAAACCAGCCTGGCGGCGGCTGAGCGGACGGCCGACCGTCTCAAGCAGGTGCGCGGTGCTGGCGACCAGCGGGGTACCGACGATGAGGTTGAGGACTTCGCGGCGATCGGGCATCAGCAGGTCCATCCGAGTCCATCCGACCAAGGTCTCCGCAGCGGATTCTCGTAGCAGCGGCAATTCGATGGTATCCAGTGGCAAAGCGGTAGTCGTAAGACCAAGGTCACTGGGTGTCAAGGACCTGCGGAGTTTCTCGGAGAGCACCTGGGCCAGCAACTCGGGCACAGGCGGGCGGGGCTGCTCCCCATTCAGCCACCGCCGCACCCGCGTGATGTCCGGGGCGACCTGGCGGTGTCCGCGGTCCCTGGCCAAGGCACCAACCCTGCGGCTGATCTCTCCGAGGGATAGGCCGCTGGCGTCGACCCACGCCTGCAGTTGAGAGTTCACGGTGTTTCCGGCCATCACTTCCCCACAGTCTTCGTGACTCAGGATGAGGTTTTCGCCACCTTCCGCGACCCTCAAAGTACTGGCCCGGGACCTGGTCCGCAGCGGATTCTTTAGCCGCACCGAAGTTGTGGGACGCCCGGAACGAACCGGCGTCCTTCATCTGCGCGGTGCTCAATCCCCCGTCCGAAGGGTTCCATGCCGTGGATACTCCCCTGCCTGATCAAGACGTGTTCGCTGACCTTCGTCCTTACCTGGACTACCTCAACGGTGCTCGTGTGCTCGTCACCGGCGGCGCGGGGCTCGTCGGCAGCCGCATCGTGCGGCTGCTCGCCGCCGTCGGCGCCGACCCGGTGGTGTTGGACAACATGGACGCCTACCCGCATCCGGTCCGTGGCCTTTTCTGGCTGAACGAGGGGACGAAAATCGTCTTGGGTGATGTCCGCGAAGCCGCCACCGTCCGCGCGCTGGTCAGCAGCGCCGACTACGTGATCCA
The DNA here is from genome assembly GCF_051918855.1 of Streptosporangium sp. H16. Classification (NCBI taxonomy): domain Bacteria; kingdom Bacillati; phylum Actinomycetota; class Actinomycetes; order Streptosporangiales; family Streptosporangiaceae; genus Streptosporangium; species Streptosporangium sp. H16. Next base: position 496,665 of record NZ_JBPXMD010000001.1, on the reverse strand, counting down.
CGCCGCCGCCTACGCCGATGTGGCCGCCTGCACGAGAGAGCCGGCCACCGCGTTCGCCGCGAACGTTCACGGCACGCAGACCGTCCTGCAAGAGGTCCTGAACGCCCCCTCGGTGAGGAGGCTGGTGTTCATCTCCTCGGCGTCGGTTTACGGTGACGGCTCCGCCGGCACCGGGGGCGTCGCCGAGTTCACCGAGGAGCAGCCCGCATGGCCGATCTCGGTGTACGCCAACTCCAAGCTGTGGGCCGAGCATCAGGTTCAGCTGATGCTCGGCGGCAGCTACACCGAGTACACCGTGCTGCGCTACTTCAGCGTCTACGGCGACCCGCAGGTACCCAAGCCCGGCTCGCACTCCTGGATGGTCGCCTGGCTGGCCATGTCCGCCCACCTGGGCCTGCCGCTGCAGTTGAACGGCGGTGGGCACCAGGTGCGGGACATGGTGCATGTGGAGGACATCGCCCGCGCCACCGTGCTGGCGCTGCTCACCGAGGGGGCCTCCGGCCAAACCATCAACGTCGGCACTGGCGTCGCGACGTCGGTACGTCAGATCGCCGAACGCATCGCCGCCCACTACCCGTCGGCGCAGCTGGTCAACGCGCCCCGCCCGCTGGGCGACCCGCTGGGCGCCTACGCCTCGACCGCCCGCAGCCGGACCCTGTTGGGCTGGCAGCCGCGCATCACCGTCAACGACGGAATCGACCGGTACGTGCAGTGGCTGCGGGCCACCCCGGAAGCGATCCCGCCGTGGCTGAAGACCAACGCGGTCGCGGCCGTCGCCTGACGGCACTTCACCACCATCGGGCCCCGCCGAGCAGCAGGCCACACGGCGGGGCCCACCCTCTCGACCACGCATCAGGTCTGAGCGTCCTCGGCCGCCACGGCGCCGCCGAACACCACCGGCTGCAGCGCCCCCTGCTCGACCATCACCGACTTTCGGGAGAGGACCATGACCTCGCAGGCGCCGAACAGCGCATCGCTCAGGGAACTCGCCGAACAGCGTCTCCTGCCAGCCCACCAGATCATGGATCAGGACACCCTCACCTGGATCATCCGCAACCGGCCCGCCGTGGGAGCCACCCCCGCCCTGCCGCACCAGCCGCTTCTGCTGATGCCGGAGGTCGCCTGGTTCTCGGACCCGCTGCTCACCGATTCCATCCACGGCATCCGCCACGGCGCCCGCGTCTGCGTACTCGCGTCGCTGCTCGCCCGCGAGCACGGCCTGAACCGCGACGACACCGCAACCTTGTGCACGGCCGCCGCGGTGCACGACTGCCGACGCCGCGACGATCGCGACCACCTCGAGCACGGCAAGCGGGCCGCCGACTGGTTCACCCACAACAGCAGCACCGTAACGGCCTCATTTGGCCATCTTGTGCCCGCCCACGCCGTGGCGTGGGCGGGCACAAGCATCGGCCTGCACAACATCCCCTACAGCGCGTTCACTCCGGCGGAGGTCCGCGCCTACCAGCAGGCGCCGCTGCTCGTCGACCTGCTGAAGGTCGCAGACTGCTTGGACCGCTACCGGCTGCCGCTCCAACGCTGGTGGCCCGACCCCTCGCACCTGCGGATCGCCATCCCCAGCTGGCTGCCTCCGATCGCCTTCGACCTGATGGCTCGAAGCGAACAGGCCCGACTCGACGGCGCCACCCACCGCGAAGCACTCACCCACGCCCTGCACACCCTCGGCAACGGACGGTAGAACCGCCATGCACGACGCTGAATGGGACTACGCCCATACTGACTACACCAACCCGGCCGCGCGACCCAGCCCGACTGGACTCGCCGACAGCGAAGCCGACTGGCGTCGCCTCCACCTCGACACCCCCAACGGCTGGCTGCTGCGCAGGAACGCGATGCTGCAGACGCTGACCAACGGGCAACCGATCCACCTGATGCACATCACCACGGCGCTGGACGCGATTCGCTCCAGCGGGCAACTGCACGCGTCGGCCGGCTGCCTGGTGGGGGCGCTGTACGGCGCCCCCACTCACCCAGGAACCCAGCGGCTTACGCCCCCACAATCTGGGCGCTTACCTGCTGGAAACGAAACACGACACCCGAACCATGGTCATCGAGATCATCCCTGATGGGCCGGTGCCCGCCAAGGGACTCGACTATCTGCGGCTGGGCGGCATCCACCTGCGCACCTACCTCAACCACCGCGCCTTCCTCACCGACGCCGAAGACGCCCAGTTGCGCCAGACAGCGGTTAAACGGGTCCACGTGGCGGCCGGTTTCCTGAACGTGCTGTTGGCCAACGCCTGCGGCAGCCGCACCCCGGACGGTGAGTTCATCGACCGTCTCGCCGCCGCCGTGCAGGACCTGCCGTTCTTGGGCTACCTGTACTTCGAGGTGCTGTCGGAGTATCTGATGCTCCACTCGACGACCCCCCAGACCAAGGCGTACGCCGAGGCAGGGGAGATGAACAACCGCCTGTACAAGCAGCTGGCGTTCTCCGCCGTGGCCAGCATGGGCCGCCTGTTCGACCTGGCGCTCTTCGGCCCGGACCACAACCAGCTGGTGCATCTCGTTGGGCAGGTCGAACCTGGTTTGGCGCCGGGCGCGGCCGGCTACGTCCGGCGTCGCCTGCCGTACCTGTTCGCCTGCCTGGCCCTTGCCCCGTCCCAGGACGCGACGTCGGTCACGTTCCGAAACTGCGACTTCGACAGGCTCGCCACGAGCGCATCTGGCCTGCTCGGCCAACTCGTCTTCCGTGAAATGCGCCGCCTCCCGCGCTATCCCCAGCTGTTTCCCCTCTTCGAGCAGGCCAAAGCACTGGAGGTGTACGACTACTGGAACACCCACAAGATCCCCACCCCGTTCAACGGCACGCTGCCCAAAGGGGAGATCGGCGTCAATCCGGCGTCGCCGGCAGTGGCCGGCTGCACGGTGTGGGAAGCCGAGACCTGCGAGCGGGGTCTACTCCACCCGGTGGAGCAACTCGACGTGATCTTCGTGCCTCGTCTCACCGACCTGCGCAGCACCGCCCTCGGCAGAGCTGCTTTCCCTCGCGGCCACTGACCAGCATCGCCGCCTCTCCGCGCCGGGCCGTCGCCACACCGGCAGCCGCCCGCACCTGCACACCTTCACCCACCCCTTATCGGGAAGGATTCTCCTTTGCGTATCGTCCTGCTCGGTGGCGCCGGCTACCTCGGTACCGTCGCCACCCCCTATCTGACGGGTCTCGGCCACCACGTCACCGCGGTCGACGGCCTGATCTACCACCGCGACGACCATCCGCAGCGGCTGATGCCCACCGTCACGTCCTTCGTTCACGCCGACCTGCGCGACCCTTCGGCGTTGCGCCACGCGATGACCGACGCCGACGCGGTCGTGCATCTCGGCGGCCTGGTCGGCGAACCGGCGTGCGCCGTCGATGAGCGGCTGGCCGTTGAACTCAACTACGCCTCCCCCATCATCGCCGCGAAGATCGCCGCCGCTGTCGGTGTCCCCCATTACGTGTTCTTCTCCTCCTGCAGCGTCTACGGCAGCCGTGAAGGCACCGTCGACGAAGACACCGCCCCGAACCCACTGGGGATCTACGCCCGCACCAAGGTCCTGGCCGAACAGCGGCTGGCCTCCCTGCTGGAGGGCCGCGCCGACCTGACGGTGCTGCGGCTGGCGACCGCGTTTGGACGCTCCCCGCGTCAGCGCCTGGACTCGGTCGTCAACCGCATGACCGCCCAAGCCGTCACGACCGGCCGCATCCCGCTCAACGGCGGCCCGCAGCGGCGCCCCCTGGTGCATGTCGCCGACGTCGCCCAGGTGCTCGCCGCCACGCTCGACACCCCCGCCGGGCAGCGAACCTTCAACGTCGGCTCCGACCGCGAGAACTTCACCATCGCCGAGATCGCCGAAACCATCGAAGCGGCGGTGCCCGGCTCACGAATCGACCGCGGTCCCGAACGCGACGAGGCAGACGCCCGCGACTACCGGACGTCCTTCGCCCGGCTCGCGGCCGCGTTTCCCGGCGTGTGCGGTACCCCGCTGCGTGAGGGCGTGAACGAAGTCGCCGAAGCGGTCGCCACTAAGAAGGTGGGCGACCCCGACCTGCCCGAGTACGACAACTTCGAGGGCCTGGTGGCGTCCCGCGAAGCCGGGCACATCGGCGCCCTGCGGTCCGCCGAATGTGAACACATGTACGGCGAGTACGCGACCGCCGATTGGAGCACACGATGATCCCGCCCGTTGAAGCGCTGCTGCTGCTGTGGAACCGCCCGTCGATCGGCGACGAGGAGATCGCCGAAGTCATCGACACCCTCCGTTCGGGGTGGCTGACCCACGGCCCCAAAGCGACCCGGTTCGAGCGGGAGGTGCGGGACGCGCTCGGCGTTGAGGACGCCTTCGCGGTGTCGTCGTGCACCGCAGCCCTCCACCTCGCCTTCCTCGCCGCCGGTATCGGCGACGGCGACGAGGTGATCACCCCGAGTTTCACCTTCTGCGCCGCTCCGAACGCGCTCCTGCAGGTCGGGGCCCGCCCCGTGTTCGTCGACGTGGAACGGGCCACGTTCAACATCGACCTGCAGGCAGCCGAAGCCGCCATCACCGACCGTACGAAAGCGATCGTGGTCATGCACTACGGCGGGCACCCGTGCGACCTGCGCGCGTTCCGCAAGCTGGCCGACGACCACGGACTCCTGCTGATCGAGGACGCCGCACACGCCCTGCACGCCAGCCGCGACGGACAACGCGCCGGCAGTGTCGGCGACATGGCGGTCTTCAGCTTCTACCCGAACAAGGTGATGACCACCGGGGAGGGCGGCATGCTGGTCGGCCTGAGCCGGTTCGTCCAGCATGCCCGCCTGCTGGGCCGCCACGGCATCGACTCGTCGGTGTGGCAGCGGCACGGCACCCGCAGCACCGCTGACTACGAGGTGGTCGCCCCCGGCCTGAAGTACGTGATGTCCGACGTCACCGCAGCCATCGGCGTCCAGCAGTTCCGCAAACTGCCCGCCTTCACCGCTCGCCGCGCCGACATCGCCGACACCTATACCCGGGCCCTGACTGGCCTGCCGGGGCTGACGACGCCGACCGTCCTGCCTGGGGTACAGCCCGGCTGGTTCCTCTACTCGATCTTCATCGACGCGGACAGCGCGCCGCTCACCCGCGACGAAATCGCCCACCACCTGCTGGCCGACCACGGAATCGCGACCAGCAAGCACTTCACACCCGTCCACTCCCTGCAGCTCTACCGCGGCACCGCCATACACCCGCTGATCGTCACCGAAACCGTCTCGGCGCGGCAGCTCTCCCTGCCCTGCTACCCCACCATGACGCCCCAGGACGTGAACCGGGTCATCGCCGCCCTTCACGCTCTCTGGCAGCGCTGACCCGGCAGGCGCCCGCCCGCGCAGTTCGCGGGCGGGCGCCACACCCGATGCGCATGTGGCTGACGTTAAAACACGGCGACGCTAGGGTGAACCGGAGAAGAACCACTGCCTCGCCCATCCCTCAACAGGTCGCGCAGAGCGCTCACCGTCCGGGAGACGTGATGACCAGCCCGCAGACCACCGTCGTTGATGTGGTGGTCCTCACGATGAACGACCGCCCCGCCGAGTGCCGGCGGGCGCTGGCGTCGCTCCTCGCCCAGCAGGACGTCGAACTGCGGGTGGTCATCGTGGGCAACGGCGTCGAACCCGACCACGTGCCCGCCGACGCTCACGCCGTCGCCCTGCCCGTCAACGTGGGCATCCCCGAGGGCCGCAACATCGGCGCCGACGCCTTGGGCGACCCGGGCGGCGAGTTCGTATTCTTCCTCGACAATGACGCCGTCCTGCCCACTCCCGACATCCTGGCTCGGCTCGTCGCCGAAGCCCGATCCCACCCCGACGCCGCCTACATCCAGCCGCGCATCGCCGACCCCGACACCGGTGTCACCCTGCGCCGCTGGGTGCCGCGGCTACGCGCCGGCGACGCCACCCGGCCCGGCATCATCACCGTCATGGCCGAAGGTGTCGTCCTCGTACGCCGCGCCGACTACGAACAGGCCGGCGGCTGGCCCGGCCACTTCTTCCTCTTCCACGAAGGCATCGACCTGTCGTGGCGGCTGTGGGACCTGGGCCGCACCGGCTGGTACGCGCCCGGCATCGTCATCCACCACCCCGCCACCGACCCCGCCCGGCACGCCGGCTACCACCGTCTCGTCGCCCGCAACCGTGTCTGGCTCGCCTACCGGCGCCTGCCCGTCCTCCTCGTCCCCATCTACCTGACGGTCTGGACGCTGCTCAGCCTCGCCCGGATCCGGTCGCGGACAAACCTCGCCATCTGGGGCGCCGGCCTGTGGGAAGGACTCAAGGGTGGGCACGGGCAGCGCCGGCCGATGTCCTGGACCACCGTACTGCGCCTGGTCCGCGCCGGCCGCCCCCCGATCGTCTGAGCGTCCGCGCGTGGCGTAGCCCCCACCGCGATGAGGCACCTGAGACCTGCAGCGGGTACCACCACCGTCAAGGCCTGAATCAGACCTCCAAAACGCCAGGAGATCCATGAGCAGCACATCCGACTTCGCGCACCTGTACACGACTCGGGACGAGGACCTCATCGCGATCCTGGCAGCGGCCGACGCAGCGGACATCGCCCTGCACCACCCCGCGAGCGTTAGACCACAGCCCCCGGCCCGGTCGGCGGCGTCCGGCACCTGCGAGGTGCTGTTGCTGGGAGCGTTGGGGTGCCGGTACGGGATGCTCGCCGGTGGCGCCGGCGGCCACCTGATCCGTACCGCGACCACCACCGTGCTCGTCGACCCCGGCCCGGCGGCGCTGAGCATGCTGCTGCAGCTGATCGAGCAGGGGCTGTTTTGCTGGTCGGAGCTGGACGCCATCGCCGTCACCCACCTGCATCCCGACCATTACGCCGACGTGATTCCCTGTTTGGAAGGGATGGTCAGCTACTCCACCGACGGCCGCAAACTGCTGCTGGCCAACCCGACGGCCGCGGCGAGGTTCGCCGCATTCTCCCCGTATCACGCGGGCGATGGTGGGCTGGCCGAGCTGGTCACGCTCGCGCATCCCGAGACGGACGGCCCCGGCAGGGCGTCGATCACGGTCGGCGACGTGACCCTCCACGCGGTGCCGGCGGTGCACACCGAGGAGGCCGGGCGCAGCCGCAGCGCGATCGGCCTGATCTACGAGAGCACCATCGGGCACATCTGGTACACCTCCGACACCAACCTCACCGATGCGTTGCTGGGGCACGTGGCGGCGATATGCCCGGCGCCGACCATGGTGATCGCCCACGCGGACGCCTCCAACATCGACCAGGTGCCGGGCCGGGCCGAGGCATGCCATCTGGAAACGCGGGACGTACCTGTCATCGCCGCGACCCTGCGCCCTCGTCATGTGCTCATTCAGCACTACGACCTCGCCTACTCCGCCACCGGCTACCGCATCGCCCAAGCGGTGTGGCTGCAACGGCAGCTCGACCGAAGCAACCTCCCCACCCGGGTGCTGCCCTCGGCCAGCGGCCTGCGCCTGGTCCTGACCGACGAGGAGATCGTCGACTACGGAGTCGCTCTGAGCAGCGACGCGGCGTCCGCCGTCGCCGGCTACCTCCGGAACCACTCGTGCCTCTGAGCCGGCCGTCGCGCAGGTGCACGGAGGAAGTCATGGAATGTCGCAGGAAGCGGCCTGTTCGATCGTTGAGCCTCCTTTGGCATGTCGCCGAACCGACCTGCGCCTCCGTCCACCAGTTCCCCGCCGCCGTCTCCCAGGCCAGTCGACGGCGGCGGAGTCCCAGCGGTTCAGGTGACCAGGTCCGCCACCAGTTCCAGTTGTTCCATCCGGAGCCTGAGCGTCGGGGTGACCAGGCCGACGACCAGGGAGGTCGCGCCCGCCTCGCGGTAGGCGGCGACGCGTTCGCGGAGCTTGCCGGGCGGCCCGCACATGGTCATCGCGTCGACCAGGCCGTCCGGGAGCAGCGACATCGCCTCGCCCTGGCGCCCGGCCAGGAACGCCTCCTGGATCGCCTCCGCCTCCTTCTCGAAGCCCAGGGAGCGGGCCAGGCGGTTGTAGAAGTTGGTACGGCGCGAGCCCATGCCGCCCAGATAGAGGGCGAGCATGGGCCGCATCATGTCGTAGGCCAGCTCCTCGTCGTCGTCGACGAGGGTGAGGATCATCGGTGCGACGTCGAAACCGTCCAGGCTGCGACCGGCCCGCGCCGCGCCCGCGCGCAGGTGGGCCGTGCGCTCGGCCAGGTGCTCGGGCGGGAAGTGGATCGCGAGCCAGCCGTCGGCCAGTTCCCCGGCGAGCGCGGTCGTCTCCGGGCCCATCGCGCCGAGATAGACGGGAAAGTGCTTCTGGACCGGGGAGACGCCCAGGGACAGCTCCTTGCCCTGCCCGCCGGGGAGCGGCAGCGTCATGGTCTCGCCCGAGTAGCTCACCGGGCGGCCCTCCAGGGCCAGCCGCAGCACCGACAGGTAGTCGCGGGCGCGGGCCACCGGCCGGTCGAAGCGCTCCCCGTGCCAGCCCTCCACCACCTGCGGCCCCGAAACGCCCACGCCCAGCCGGGCCCGGCCGCCGGAGACCTGGTCGATGGTGGCGGCCGTCATCGCCGCCACCACGGGCTTGCGGCCCGACATCTGCAGCACGCCGGTGCCCAGCGCGATCCGCTCGGTCTGGCCCGCGATCCACGCCATCAGGCTCGCCGGGTCGGTGCCGTACGTCTCGGCGGCCCACACCGACTCGTAGCCCAGCCGCTCGGCCTCGCGGACTAGGGCGAGGTGGTCGGCGGGACCGAGCCCGGCTCCGCCCCAGTAGCTCATGCTGTAACCGAGACGCATCCGATCTCCTCTGCGATGACGGTGGCGAGCAGGTCCGGGGTCTCCTCGGCCAGCCAGTGCGATGCGTCGAGCTCGCGCATCGACGGCCGCGCGACGCTCTGCCTGCGCCAGCCGAGCAGCCCCCCGCGCGACATGGAGCCGTCGCGGCTGCCGTACAGGACGGTGACGGGCACCGGCAGCGGCGGCCCCTGACGGTGCCGGTACCGGGCGAGCATCCCGAAGTCGGCGCGCAGGGCGGGTTCGAGGATCGGCCTGAGCACCTCGCGCTCGGCCACCTCCGCCGGGACCCCGCCCAGCTCGATCAGCTGATCCCAGAACAGCCACGACGGCAGGGACGGCAGCCTGCGCAGCAGGAGCGTGACGTCCGGCGCGGCGAAGGACCCCACGAGCAGGCGTTCCGGCCACCGCCCCCCGGACTCCGGCGAAGGAACCGGTCCCGCGAGGCCCGCCGGGAGCCCGGTCCCGATCGCTCCGGAGGCCGGAGCGAGTTCGACCAGGCGGCGGCAGACCAGGTAGGCGAGCAGCGCGCCGCTGCAGTAGCCGAACAGCGCGTACGGCTCGCGGGCGTTCGCCAGCAGGTCGCGGGCCAGGTCGTCGACCAGCTTGTCGAGGTCCTCGACCGGCGGCTCGGCCAGCCTGGCCTGACGGCCGGGGAGGTTCACCGACCACACGTCGACCTCGTCGGGGAACCGCTCGGCCAGGTCGGTGAGCGAGGCGGGGCCGCTGCCCGCGTTGGGGAAGGTGTACAGGCGGATCCGGCCCCCCGGCCGCTCCCCCACCGGTACGAACCACGGCGCGGTCATCTAGGTCCTTCCAGCGTGGGGACATCGGGGGAGGCCGGTACGGAGACCTGGGACATCGGCCCCGGCCTCGGGAAGACGATCAAGAGCCCGCCCCTTCCTGGATGAACGCGGCCAGCTCGGCCGGGGTGGGATGGTCGAAGACCGCGCGGACGTTGATCGCCCGGCCCGCGAGCTCCTCCAGCGGGGCGATCAGCCGTACGGCGAGCACCGAGTGCCCCCCGTTGAGGAAGAAATTGTCGTGCTCGCCGAGCCCCGGGCGGCGCAGTGCCTCCCGCCAGAGCCGCAGCACCCCCTCGGCGAGCTCCGAGCTCGCCGGGGCACGGGAGGCGGACGGTGACTCGTCCTCGGGGACGGTCAGCCCCCGATAGTCGATCTTGCCGTTGGCGGTCGTCGGGAACTCGTCGGCCAGGACGATCCCCGAGGGGACCGCGTAGTCCGGCAGCCGCGTCCCCGCGTACCGCCACAGCTCCTCGCGCAGCGCGGCCCCGGTCTCCCCGTCGGGCAGGTCCGTGGGCTGCACGAACGCCACCAGCCTGTCGTCGTGGACGATGACGGCCGCGACCTTGACGGCGTCGTGGTGGTGCAGCACCGCCTCGATCTCGCCCAGCTCGATGCGGTGCCCGCGCAGCTTGATCTGGCGGTCGTCGCGGCCCAGCAGCTCCAGGGCCCCGTCGTGCCTGAGCCTGGCCATGTCCCCGGTCCGGTAGAAGCGCCCGTGGCGGGGGTGCTCGCCGAACCGCTCGGCGGTCAGCTCAGGCCGGTTGACGTACCCGGCGCTCACCCCGTCGCCCGCCACGCACAGCTCGCCGGGTACGCCCGGCGGGGCCTCGCGCCCGTCGGCGTCCCTGACGAAGATCCGGGTGTTGGCGAGCGGCACCCCGATCGGCACCGGGTCGGCCGGAGGAGCGAGGATCTCGGCGGCGGTGGACCAGATGGTCGTCTCGGTCGGCCCGTAGACGTTGAACAACCGGCAGCCGAGGCCCAGCAGGTCCGCGGCGAGCGCGGCGGGCATGGGCTCCCCGCCGCAGAGCACGATGCGCCCGGCCAGCTCGTCGCGCGCCTCGGGGGCGATGAGCCGCCACGCCGTCGGGGTGGCCTGCACGACGCGTACGTCCCATGCCGCGATGAGTTCCAGGAACCTGCGCGGCTGGAGCTGGTCGTCGTCGGAGGCGACGACCAGGGTGCCGCCGACGGTGAGCGGGAGCATCAGCTCCAGCGCCGAGATGTCGAAGGAGGTCGTGGTGGACCACAGCACCGCGTCGGCCGCGCCCGCCCCGAGCCGGTCGGCGAAGTCGAGGACGAGGTTCGCCAGGTTGCCGTGAGTGACGGCCACCCCCTTGGGCCTCCCGGTGGATCCCGAGGTGTAGATCACGTAGGCGATCGACTCCCCGGTGACCGCCGCGGCGACCTCTGCCGGATCCAGCCGGCGCGCGGGCGCGCCGTCGCTGTCCGCCTGATCCGCCTGATCCGACGCCCCGGCTCCGGGGGCCTGCGGCATGGAGAGTACGGGGACCTCCCCCGCCCAGGGAGCCTCGGAGTCGGCGATGACCAGGCGGGCCCCGCTGTCCTCCACCTGGTAGGCCAGGCGCAGCTCGGGCTGGCGCGGGTCCAGCGGCAGGTAGGCGGCCCCGGCCGCCCAGACGCCGAGCACCGCGGCGACCGTCTCCGCCGAACGGCTCAGGCCGAGCGCCACGATGTCGCCGGAGCCCGCGCCGTGCGAGACGAGGGTGTCCCTGACGGCGGCCGCCCAGGTGAGCAGCTCGTCGTAGGTGACCTCCCGGTCGCCGTCGCGGATCGCCGTACCGGTGCGGGCCTCGCGGGTTGCCTCCCGGTCGCCGTCGCGGATCGCCGTACCGCTACCGGGCTCGTGGACGCCTCCGGTGTGGGCGGCGATCCGCTCCAGCAGCGTGGCCGGTCCTTCCCAGGTCCGCGCGGTGTCGTTGAGCCGGTCGAGCAGCCGCCGGTCGGCCGCGGAGAGGGAGTCCAGCTCCCGCTGCGGGCGCCGTGCGTCCTCGGCGGCCCGCCGCAGCAGCGCGGTCATCCGCGCGACGAACGCGGCGATCTCGGCCTCGTCGTGGACCTCCGTGCTGTGCCAGACCCTGAGCGTGAGCCTGCCGGGCTCCTGCACTGCGATGCACTGCAGGTCCAGGCGGCTGCGGTCGAACAGGTCCTCGACGTACTCGGGGACGGAGCCCAGGATGCTGACCTGGTCGTCGGTCCACGGCCGGTAGTTGAACATGTGCCGGAACAGCGGCACCCTCCAGTCGCCGGTACCGTGCCCTCGCTGCCCGCGCTCGACCAGCACCGCCTCCACCGAGGCGTCCGCGTGCTCGACCCCCTCGAAGAAGACGTCCTCGACCCGCCTGACCAGGGCGGCGAAACCCTCGTCCGGGTCGGCGCGCACCCGCATCGGCAGGGTGCTGACGCCGTAGCCGACATGGCCGCGCATCGCGGCCGTCCTGGTGGTGACCGGCATCGCGGCCACCAGCTCGGGACCCGCGCCGTGGGCGCGCAGGGTGAGCATGAACGCGGCGGCCAGCACGATGTTGTCGGTGGTGCGCAGGCCGGTCCGCAGCGTGTCGAGCGCCCGCCGCGTGTCCGCGTCCACCTCCCAGGAGCAGGTGTGCCCGGCGAAGGTGGGCCGGGCGGGCGACGGCCTGCTGCCGGGGAGCACCATCGCGGCCGGATCGACGTCCCTGAGCCGGTCGAGCCAGTAGTCCAGCGACTCCCGGGACGCCTCCCCCGGCTCCAGCATGGGCGCGATGCCGGAGAGCGCGGCCGGGAGCGGCTCCTGGCTCGTCTGCGCGTCGTAGAAGCCGCCCAGCTCCTCGACGAGGAACTGCATCGAGGTGGCGTCGATGACGATGTGGTGGGCCACCAGGCAGACCACGCTCCCGCCGCCGTCGGGCAGCGCGAAGTGCCCGGCCCGGAAGAGCAGGTCGCGGCCAAGGTCGAAGGGCTCGTCCAGGAACCCCTGGAGGTCGGAGACGAGCGTCTCCTCGGTGGTCTCCCCGTTCACCAGCTTGATCTGAGCGTCCTGCGGGGCGGTGAGGTGCCGCACGGGCGCGCCGTCCACCACGGGGAACCGCAGGCGCAGCGCCGGATGCCGCTTGAGCAGCCGGTTCACCGCGATCTGCAGCGGGAACCTGCGCAACGGCTCGCGGGTCCTGAACGCCACCGCCAGGTTGGACACCCCGCTCGACCCGGCGAGCTGCTCCAGCACCCAGAACGAGTACGGGACCGCCCCGGGCCTGCGGAGCGGCTCGGCGGGCTCGGGCAGGCCCTCCGGGACCTGCGGCGCGCCCTCGCGTTCCCGCGACGCGGAAGTCGACGCGAAAGTCGACGCGGAAGGACGCGGCGAGGGACCGGGAAAGATCGACGCCGGGGCGTAACGGTGCCCTCCCGGGACGGGCAGGCGCTGCAGGGGGTGGTCGGGGTCGAGGGCGGCCCAGTCCACCGGGCAGCCGAGTGTCCACAGCCGGGCGAGCGCCGCGAGCAGGCCCCGGCGGTCGTCCCCGCAGTCGATCGTCCCCTCGTCCGAGGGCGCCTTCGCCGTCCCGATCAGGAGGGACAGCGTGTCTCCCGGTCCGGTGGTCCCCGGTCCGGTTCCCGCCCGGGGCGAGGTCCCCTGCCCCGTGACCGTCTCGCGACGGGTCTCCGGTTCGTGGAACGTTTCATGCCCGGGCACCGGCTCGGGCGCCGCGATGTCGGCCGGCACCGATTCGGGCACCGTCAGGTCGTCCGACACCGGCTCGGACACCGCCATCGCGTCGTCCGCCACCGGTTCGGGCACCCGTCCGGGCGCCCGCTCGGCCACCGGCTCGGGCGCCTGCTCGGGTGCCTGCTCAGGCACCGCGACGGAGACGGCGACGACGGAGGCCGCGACGCGGGCGATCGCCTCGTCCAGTTCCAGCGTTCCCGAGAAGGCGGCGGCGGTGAGCTCGCCGACGCCCTCTCCCGCGCATCCCACGGGTGTGACGCCCCAGCCGGTCAGGGTCGCCGCCAGGGAGTAGGTCACCGCGAACGTCACCGCGTCGTCGTCACGCTCCCCGGCGAGCCAGGCGTCGTAGAGATCGACGCCGTGCCGCTCGAAACCTTCCAGGCAGACGTCCATCGCCTCGCTGAACAGCCGCTCGGCCCCGTACAGCGAAGCCCCCAGCCGCCCGGCGCCCCCGGCGGGAAAGACGAACCTCACATCCCCTGCCGCACTCGTGAAGAGCGGCACATACCTGAGCGTCGTTCCTTCTGATGAGGCCCCGGGAGTCACGGCGACGGCCGCCGGAGTCACAGCGAGGGCCGCGGACGCCTCGGCGGGGGTGGCGGCCACGACCGCGCCCCGTACGGGATGCTGGGGGCGGCCCAGTTGGAGGACGGCCACGGCGTCGGCGAACCGGTCGGCGCCGAGGGTGGCGAAGAACCCCGCCAGGCTTTTCCTCACGGCGTCGGCCTCCGCCGGCGTGCGTCCCGACCAGGCGACGACGCGGGGCCGGGAGTCCCCCGGGAGGTGGACCGGCGGGAAACCCTCCTTCACCCTCAGCGGTTCCCGCAGGCGCGCGGTCGAGCCGCCTCCGCGCCAACCACCGCGCCCACTGCGGGTGGGAACGGTGCGGGCGGGAACGGTCCTGGTGGAAACGATGCGGGCGGGGGCGAGGCCGGGCGGGGATTCGATCACTGCCTCGATCACGGCGCTCACGAGGTCGCCGTCGAGGAGAGCGTCGTCCAGGCGCTTGAGCACGATCGTGGTGCCCCGTTCCGCGAGAGCGTCGAGGCTCGGTCCCGAGACCGAGACCACGAGGTCGCAGTCACCGACCGCGAGGGCCAGGCAGGCCTCCTCGGCCGGCTTGTAGCCGGCGAACACTCCCGGGGAGCGCGCGGGGTCGTATCCGGCGTTCTCCAGCGCGCCCTCCTCAGTCTCCGCCAGGACGCCACCGGGAGGGGGGAGCGGGGCGCGCGGGCCCATGCCGATCACGGCGATCGACGCGGTATCGGTCACCGAGGCGCCCCGCCGTCCCTGCGGATGCGGGCGCGCACGTCCCTGCGGCTGCCCCCGACGGGGCGCAGGCGCGCGGGTTCGCTCCTGACGGGTTCCTGCGCGCCCTCGACGAGGCGGCTGAGCGCCCGCACGTTCGGCCGGGTGAACATCGAGGTGACCGGGATGTCGATGCCGAGCACCCCCGTGATGTCCGCGTGCAGCTCGACCAGTGCCATCGAGTTGAGCCCGGCCTCGAAGAAGTTCTCGTCGGGGTCGACCGTCCGGCCCAGGCGGGCCTCGATCATCTCCGCGACCGTGTCGGCGGCCGACACGCGCGGCCCCGGTGGACCCGGAGGTCGCCCCTCGGCCTCCTCGCGTTGCCGCTCCGCTCCCACCGGCCGACTGCCCTGGATCATCCGGCGCCTTTCGTTGAGTTTGTCCGGTTCATCAGACGGGCCCCGTCCGGGCACGCCATGCACCGATCCTCTGACACCTATTCGGACACGACAAGAGCGTATTTTTCGGCATTTTTGAATCCGTAGCCGTGTGAAAAAGCCCCGGAAACGCGAACGGCCACCGCCGCAGCGGTGGCCGTACGCGATCGCGCAGATCAGCCGGGGTTGGAGACCGCCGCGCCGATGGTGTGCACGCGCAGGGCGTTGGTGGAACCCGCGGTGCCGGGAGGCGAACCGGCGACGATGACGACCTTGTCGCCCTTCTCCAGGCGGGAGTTGGCGAGCAGCGAGGCCTCCACCTGGCGGACCATGTCGTCGGTGTGGTGGACGAACGGCACCTCGAAGGTCTCCACGCCCCAGGTCAGCGCGAGCTGGTTGCGGACGTGGCTGGCGGAGGTGAACGCCAGCAGCGGGATCGGCGAGCGGTAGCGGGCCAGGCGGCGGGCCGTCTCACCGGACATGGTGAACGCCACCAGCGCCTTGGCGCCGACGATGGCGCCGACCTCCGCCGCGGCGCGGGCGATGGCGCCGCCGGTGGTCTCCGGCAGCCGGTCGAGGCTGTGCGTGGCCTGCAGGGAGCTCTTCTCCGCGGTCGTGGCGATGCGGCTCATCGTCTCGACGACCTCGACGGGGTAGTTGCCGACCGACGTCTCGCCGGAGAGCATGACCGCGTCGGCGCCGTCCATGACGGCGTAGGCGACGTCGGAGGCCTCGGCGCGGGTGGGCCGCGGGGAGGTGATCATCGACTCCAGCATCTGGGTGGCGACGATGACCGGACGGGCCTTCTCGCGGCAGAGCTCGATGGCGCGCTTCTGCACGATGGGCACCTCCTCCAGCGGCAGCTCGACCCCGAGGTCGCCGCGGGCGACCATGATGCCGTCGAAGGCCTCGATGATCTCCGGAAGCCGCTCCACGGCCTGCGGCTTCTCGATCTTGGCGAGCAGCGGGAGGCGGATGCCCTCCTGCTCCATGATGTTGCGCACCACGTCGGCGTCGGAGGGACGCCTGACGAAGGAGAGGGCGACCAGGTCGAAGCCGGTGCGCAGGGCCCAGCGAAGGTCGGTCTCGTCCTTGTCGGTCAGGACGGGGGCGCTGACGTTGACGCCGGGCAGGTTGAGGCCCTTGTTGTCGGAGATCATGCCACCGATGATCACCCGGGTGGTGACGCGCTGGCCGTCGACCCGGGTCACCTCCAGCCGGACGCGGCCGTCATCGACCAGGATGCTGTCCCCGGGACTGACGTCCTTGGGAAGCCCCAGGTAAGACGTGGAGACCTGGTCACGGTCGCCGGGAACCTCCTCAGTGGTGATCGTGAAGACATCACCGAAGCCGAGGCGGACGGGGCCCTCACCGAACTTGCCGACCCGGATCTTGGGGCCTTGGAGGTCAGCCAGCAGACCCACGCCACGCCCGAGCTCGGCGGCGGCCTCCCTCACCCTGTCGTAAACCTCCTTGTGCAGCTCGTGGCTGCCATGGCTGAGGTTGAAACGGGCCACGTCCATCCCGGCCGCGATCAGTTCGCGGAGGCGTTCGGGAGAGGAGGTGGCAGGGCCGAGAGTGCAGACGATTTTCGCGCGACGAGTCACGGATCCCACCCTAATTGGTACAGACCACTTGGTCGTGACGTTGGTCAGAGCGCCGATGAAAAAATCGGTGACACAAAGCTACCCCGGATGAACGGCAGGTTGCGAATCGCCCTTTTTCTCAGACTTTGAGACCACATGTCACAACAGGCGGGATCGGATCAGGGAGCGGAGGGGGTGGCCTTGGCCGCGTTGGCGGCGCTGATGACGCCGCGGCCGTAGAAGCCGTTGTGCGTCTTGGGACCCTCGCACTTGTGGACCTCGTCCACCACGAGGTCGATCTTGTAGGCGTACTCGCGCGGCGAGGGGCAGGCCTTCTCGGTGGCGGTGGAGTACATCAGGCGCTGGACGTCCGCGGCGGGCAGCGCGAGGCCGCCCTTGCCCGGCTTGCCGAAGCGGCTGATCAGGATGGCGGCGACGCCGGTGGCGTGCGGGGCGGCCATGGAGGTGCCGACGAGGTACTGGTAGTAGGCGCAGGTGCCGCCCTCGCACTCCCGCACGATCGACGGGGACTTCGGCGTGCCGTCGGCGGCGAGCTGCCCCTTGGCCTTGAGCGCGTTCTCCGGCGCGGCGGCCAGGATGCCCCGGGTGGGGTCGTACGTGCCGCCACCGTCGAACTCGTCCCCGCCGGGGGCCGCCAGGTCGGCCTGCTCGACGCCGTAGTCGGAGTAGTAGGCCTTGCGCCCGCTCTGGCCCACCGAGGTTACCGAGATGACGCCCTTGGACTCGGCCGGGACGTTCAGGCAGGAGTTGTCGACCTTGCGGGTGCGCTCGGTGTCCTTGGGGTAGTCGGGGCTGGTCGCGTCCTTGCTGGGCCTGCCGAGGTCGGTGGAGCCGTTGCCGATGGCGCTGATGAGGGTGACGCCGCGCTTGCGGGCGTAGTCGAGGGCGCGCTGCATGCCGGTGATGATGCCGCGCTGCTCCAGCTGCTCGGCCTTGGAGTCGGCGGGGTTGGCCTTGCAGTTGAACAGCCACGGGTCGACGTAGAAGCTCATGTTGACCACGTCGATCCCGGCGTCGGCGGCGTAGGTGAGCGCCTCGATGCTGGGCTTGAGGAAGAACAGGCCGGAGTCCTGGCCCGCGCGCAGGTTCACCAGGGACACCTGGGGGGCGACCCCGGCGATGCCCACGCCGTTGAGCGGTGAGGCGATGGTGCTGGCCACGTGGGTGCCGTGGCCGTCGTCGTCCCAGTCGACCGGGTCCTTGCAGCTCTTGAACTCGCAGGGCCCGTCGAGGGTCTTGCCGTTGGGGTCCTTGGGCCGGTCGGTCACGAAGTTGCGGCTCAGGGCGCGGTTGAAGTTGGGGGCGATGTCGGGGTGCTTGCCGTCGACGCCGGTGTCGATGACGCCGACCAGCACCCGCTTGTCACCGGGCTCGGTGGCGTAGGAGCCCTCCACGGTGGCGCCGATCATCTTCATGTCCCACTGCCGTCCGGCCAGCGGCTCTGGCGTGCCGGTGGAGGGCGTGGGGGCGCTGGGGGTGCCCGCCCGCCCGAGAGCGTCCGCGGAGGGGAAGGCGAGCGGGGTCCTGACCTGGGAGGCGGTCTCGGTGCCGGGAACCCTGGCCGCGGGAGCGGCGATCTCAGTGGCGGTCGCGGTGGCGGGCGACCCGGCCGTGGAGGCGGCGATCGCGGTGGAGGTCGCGGTGCCCGGCGTCCCGGCCGTGGAGGCGGCGGTCCCGGGGGCGATCGCGGTGGCGGGCGTCCAGGCCGTGGAGAGGGCGATCGCGGTGGCGGAGCCGATCCTGCGGTCGGAGGAGACCCCCTCGACGGCGTCGCTGCCGGCCAGGCTCTCCACGAAGCGGGAACCGGGACCGTCGGCGAGAACGTAGCCGATCCTGGTGTCGGTCGACAGGGCGGTACCGCCACTCGCGGTGATCGCCTCGATCGCCCGGTCGCGGGCTCCGTCCGCGTAGAAGACCAGGTACTCGCGGTTCTGACCCGCGTCTGTCGTGGCCCCGCCGCCCAGGGCTCCCGCCGTGAGGGTCGCCGCCAGGGCGAGCACCGTCGCCGTGCCCGTCAGGCTTCTGATCCCGCGATTCATCAATCCTCCGCACCTGGCCTGATCAAGAAGAATTATCTTTCAGGCATATGTACGACAAAGCAATTTGAACACCCGCTCTGCGCATTTTTACCTGAAGCCGCCGGTAAGGCACCTGCCACGCCGGACGGTTCCCGGACGTGGCGGGCGACGCCGCCCCCGGGTGAACCGTGACGTGCCAGAACCCGCCGTGTTCCCGCCGTGTTCCCGCCGGACCGGCCCGGTCCGACCGGGCCGGCCATGACATCCACGAACCGGCCATGACATGCATGAACCGGTCCGGGAGTGCATCGACCAACCATGACACACCCGGACCGGCCATGACATGTCAGCCGGCAGCCGCTTGGACCGGTCGCCGTTCAAGACCGGCGACCGTCCAGGACCGGCGGCCGCTCAGACCAGTGGCCGCGCCGTCGGCGGGATCGCCACCGGCAGGGCCGTCTGGCCCGTGAGGTAGCGGTCGGCGGCCGAGGCGGCCGAGCGGCCCTCGGCGATCGCCCACACGATCAGCGACTGGCCGCGGCCCATGTCCCCGGCGACGAAGACGCCGTCGACCGAGGACATGTAGCCCTTGTCCCTGGCGACGTTGCCCCTGGCGTCGAAGAACTCGCCTCCGGCGACCTCGGCGAGCTCCTCCAGCAGGCCCTTCTTCTCCGGGCCCACGAAGCCCATCGACAGCGTGACCAGCTCGGCCGGGATCTCCCGCTCGGAGCCGGGCACCGGCTTGAACCCGGCCGCGGGACCCTCCACCTCGACCAGGCGCAGCGCCCGGACGTTGCCGTCGGCGTCGCCGACGAACTCGGTGGTGGAGACCGCGTAGACCCGGTCGCCGCCGCCCTCGGCCAGCTCCTCGTGGGCGCTCTCCATCTTGAACAGGATGGGGAACGTGGGCCACGGCTGGCTGCCGGGGCGGTCCGCCGGGGGCTGGGGCATGATCTCCAGCTGGGTGACCGAGGCGGCCCCCTGGCGGATCGCGGTGCCGATGCAGTCGGCGCCGGTGTCACCGCCGCCGATCACGACGACGTGCTTGCCCTCGGCGCTGATCGGCGAGACCGGGAAGTCGCCCTCCTGGACCTTGTTGGAGGGCGGCAGATACTCCATCGCCTGGTGGATGCCCTTCAGATCGCGCCCGGCGACGGGCAGGTCCCGCCACTGGGTCGCGCCGCCGGCCAGGACGATCGCGTCGAACTCCTCGCGCAGCCGCGCAGCCGTGATGTCCACGCCGACGTTGACGCCGGTACGGAACTCGGTGCCCTCGGCCCGCATCTGGTCGAGCCGGCGGTCGATGTGCCGCTTCTCCATCTTGAACTCGGGGATGCCGTAGCGGAGCAGGCCGCCGATCCGGTCGGCCCGCTCGAACACGACCACGTCGTGCCCGGCCCTGGTGAGCTGCTGCGCGGCGGCCAGGCCCGCCGGGCCCGAGCCGACGACCGCGACCCGCTTACCGGTCCTCGAGGCGGGGATCTGGGGGGTGACCCAGCCCTCGTCGAAGGCGCGGTCGATGATCTCGACCTCGACCCGCTTGATCGCGACCGGGTCGGAGTTGATGCCGAGCACGCACGCCGCCTCGCACGGAGCCGGGCACAGCCGGCCGGTGAACTCCGGGAAGTTGTTGGTGGCGTGCAGGCGCTCGATGGCCTCCTGCCAGTCGTCCCGGTAGACCAGGTCGTTCCACTCGGGAATCAGGTTGCCCAGCGGGCAGCCGTTGTGACAGAACGGGATGCCGCAGTCCATGCACCGCGCGGCCTGCTTGGTCAGCGCGGGCTTGGGGAAGTCCTCGTAGACCTCCCGCCAGTCGCGGATGCGCACGTCCACCGGGCGGCGCGCCGGCAGCTCGCGTCCGTGAGCGAGGAAACCCTTGGGGTCAGCCATCGGTCGTACCTCCCTTATCCGTGAAATCCGTAAAAAGCCTGGAGAGCCCGGGAACCCCGGAACCCCTGGAACAGCGGGGAAACATGGGCGACATGAACGGTCTTCGCCATCGGAACGGACATCGGCCTCACCCCTGGACCGCGGCGGTCATGACGGCCTCGTCGATGTCGCGGCCCTCCAGCCGGGCGGACTCGGCGGCCCGCAGGACCCGCTTGTAGTCCGTCGGCATGATCTTGCCGAACCGGGACGGGTCCCAGTCGGCGAGGACCGCCTTGGCCACCGTGGAGCCGGTCTCGGTCAGGTGGGCCTCGACGATCTCGCGCAGCGCATCGGACTCGGCCTCGTCCAGCTCCTCGATCTCGACCATCTCCCGGTTGACCCGCTCGGCGTCGAGGTCGAGCAGGTAGGCGACGCCGCCCGACATGCCCGCCGCGAAGTTGCGGCCGGTCGGGCCGAGCACGACCACCTTGCCGCCGGTCATGTACTCGCAGCCGTGGTCGCCGACGCCCTCGACCACCGCGGTGGCGCCGGAGTTGCGGACGCAGAACCGCTCTCCCACGACGCCGCGGATGAAGGCCTCGCCGGAGGTCGCGCCGTACAGGCCGACGTTCCCGGCGATGATGTGCCCGTCGAGCGGGGCCGCGTCGTGCGGCTGGACCGTGATCCGGCCGCCGGACAGGCCCTTGCCCACGTAGTCGTTGGCGTCGCCGGTCAGCCGCAGGGTGATCCCCCTGGGCAGGAAGGCGCCGAAGGAGTTGCCCGCGGAGCCGGTGAAGCGCACGTCGATGGTGTTGTCGGGCAGGCCCGCTCCGCCGTACCGCTTGGTCACCTCGTGGCCGAGCATGGTGCCGACCGTGCGGTTGACGTTGCGGATGGGCAGGTCGAGCGTGACCCTGGAACCGCCCTTGAGCGCGCCCTCGGCGAGCTGGATCAGCGTGTTGTCCAGCGCCCTGGCCAGCCCGTGGTCCTGCTCCACGGTACGGCGGAGCGAGGCGCCCTCGGGCAGCTCGGGCTGGTGCAGGATCGGCGCCAGGTCCAGGCCCGAGGCCTTCCAGTGGTTCTCGGCGGGGGTGGTGTCCAGCAGCTCGGCGTGGCCGACGGCCTCCTCGATGCTGCGGAAGCCCAGCGCGGCGAGATACTCGCGGATCTCCTCGGCGACGAACTCGAAGAAGTTGACCACGAACTCGGGCTTGCCGGTGAACCGCTTGCGCAGCTCCGGGTTCTGGGTGGCGACGCCGACCGGGCAGGTGTCCAGGTGGCAGACGCGCATCATCACGCAGCCGGAGACGACCAGCGGGGCCGTGGCGAAGCCGTACTCCTCGGCACCGAGCAGCGCGGCGATGACCACGTCGCGGCCGGTCTTGAGCTGGCCGTCCACCTGCACGACGATCCGGTCGCGCAGGCCGTTGAGCAGCAGCGTCTGCTGGGTCTCGGCCAGGCCGAGCTCCCAGGGGGAGCCCGCGTGCTTGAGCGAGGTCAGCGGGGACGCGCCGGTGCCGCCGTCGTGGCCGGAGATGAGCACGACGTCCGCGTGGGCCTTGGACACGCCCGCCGCGACCGTGCCGACCCCGACCTCGGCCACGAGCTTGACGTGCACCCGGGCGGCCGGGTTCGCGTTCTTCAGGTCGTGGATGAGCTGGGCGAGGTCCTCGATCGAGTAGATGTCGTGGTGCGGCGGCGGCGAGATGAGGCCGACGCCCGGGGTGGAGTGCCGGGTCTTGGCGATCCACGGGTAGACCTTGTGGCCGGGCAGCTGGCCGCCCTCGCCGGGCTTGGCGCCCTGGGCCATCTTGATCTGCACGTCGTCGGCGTTGACCAGATACTCCGAGGTCACGCCGAACCGGCCGGAGGCCACCTGCTTGATAGCCGAGCGGCGGGCCGGGTCGTGCAGCCGCTCGGGGTCCTCGCCGCCCTCACCGGTGTTGGACTTGCCGCCCAGCCGGTTCATCGCGATGGCGAGCGTCTCGTGCGCCTCCATCGAGATGGAGCCGTACGACATCGCGCCGGTCGAGAAGCGCTTGACGATCTCGCTGACCGGCTCGACCTCGTCGATCGGCACCGGCTCGCGGACGCCCTCCCGCAGCTTGAACAGGCCGCGCAGCGTCATCAGCTTCTCCGCCTGGGAGTCCACCAGGCCGGTGTACTCCTTGAAGATCTCGTAGCGGCGCGAGCGGGTGGCGTGCTGCAGCTTGAAGACGGTCTCGGGGTTGAACAGGTGCGGCTCGCCCTCGCGGCGCCACTGGTACTCGCCGCCGACCTCCAGGCGGCGGTGGGCGTTCTCGGCCCGGGGGTAGGCGCGCAGGTGACGCTGCGCCGCCTCCTCGGCCAGGACGTCGAAGCCGACGCCGCCCAGACGGGACGTGGTCCCGGTGAAGCAGGCGTCCACGACCTCCTGGCTCAGGCCGAGCGCCTCGAAGATCTGCGCCCCGGTGTAGGAGGCGACCGTGGACACCCCCATCTTGGACATGACCTTCAGCACGCCCTTGCCGTACGCCTTGATGAGGTTGCGCACGGCCTTGTGCCGGTCGACCTTCAGGACGCCGGAGTCGACCATGTCCTCGACGGTCTCGATGGCGAGGTACGGGTTGACCGCGCCCGCCCCGTAGCCGACCAGGAGCGCCATGTGGTGCGCCTCGCGCGCCTCGCCGGTCTCGACGACCAGACCGATCTTGGTGCGGGTCTTCTCGGCGATCAGGTGGTGGTGGACGGCACCGGTGAGCAGCAGCGAGGGGATCGGCGCCAGGGCGGCGGAGGAGCCGCGGTCGGACAGCACGATGATCCGCGCCCCGCCCTCGATCACCGAGGAGACCTCGGCGCGGATCTCCTCGATGCGGCGCAGCAGCGCCTCGCCGCCGCCCGCGACCTCGTACAGGCCGGAGACCACGTGCGGGTGGAAGCCCGGCAGCGCGCCCTCGTCGTTGATGTGGATGATCTTCGCGAGCTCGTCGTTGTCGAGCACCGGGTAGGGCAGCACGAGCTGGCGGCAGGAGGCCGGTCCCGGGTCGAGCAGGTTGCCCTCGGGGCCGATGGTGCTGGCCAGGGAGGTGACGAGCTCCTCGCGGATCGCGTCCAGCGGCGGGTTCGTGACCTGCGCGAACAGCTGGCTGAAGTAGTCGAACAACAGCCGGGGCTTCTCGCTGAGCACCGCGACCGGGGTGTCGGTGCCCATCGAGCCGATCGGCTCGATGCCCGCCCTGGCCATCGGCGCCAGGATGATCCGCAGCTCCTCCTCGGTGTAGCCGAAGGTCTGCTGCCGCTTGATCAGCGCCTCGTGCGAGGGGATCTCGTGCGAGCGTGCGGGCAGCTCCTCGAAGCGGACCAGCCCGGCGTGCAGCCAGTCCGCGTACGGCAGCTCGGCCGCCAGCTCCGCCTTGATCTCGTCATCTTCGATGATCTTGCCGAGTTCGGTGTCGATCAGGAACATCTTGCCGGGCTGCAGGCGGCCCTTGCGGACCACGTCCTCGGGGGCGATGTCCAGCACGCCCGCCTCGGAGGCCAGCACGACCAGGCCGTCCGCGGTCACCCAGAACCGGCCAGGGCGCAGGCCGTTGCGGTCGAGCACCGCGCCGACGAGGGTGCCGTCGGAGAAGGTGATCGAGGCCGGGCCGTCCCAGGCCTCCATCATCGTGGAGTGGAACTCGTAGAACGCCCGCCGCGCGGGGTCCATCTCGGTGTGGCTCTCCCACGCCTCGGGGATCATCATCAGCACCGCGTGCGGCAGGCTGCGTCCCGCGAGGTGGATGAGCTCCAGCGTCTCGTCGAAGGAGGCGGTGTCGGAACCGGCCGGGTCGCAGATCGGGAAGAGCCTCGACAGGTCGCCCGGCAGGTTCGCCGTCTTCAGCATCGCCTCACGGGCGCGCATCCAGTTGCGGTTGCCCTTGACCGTGTTGATCTCGCCGTTGTGGGCGACGTAGCGGTACGGGTGCGCCAGCGGCCACGAGGGGAAGGTGTTGGTGGAGAAACGCGAGTGGACCAGCGCGATCGCGGTCTCGTAGCGCTCGTCGCTCAGGTCGGGGAAGAACTGCTCGACCTGCAGCGGGGTGAGCATGCCCTTGTAGACGATGGTCCGGGAGCTCAGCGAGGGGAAGTAGACGTTCGCCTCGTGCTCGGCCCGCTTGCGCAGACAGAAGGCCAGCCGGTCCAGCTCCAGGCCGGTCTCGCCGTCCGGGGAGGCCACGAACAGCTGGCCGAAGAACGGCATCACCGCGCGGGCGCTCGGCCCGGGAAGGTCGGGGGTGGTCGGAACGCCGCGCCAGCCGAGGACCGTCAGGCCCTCCTCCGCGGCGATCTCCTCGATCAGCCGCACGGCGGTCTCGCGGGCCTGCGCCTCGACGGGCAGGAAGGCCATGCCGACGGCGTAGGAACCGGCCGCGGGCAGGGGGAAGTCCGCCACCACGCGGAAGAAGGTGTCGGGGATCTGCGTCAGGATCCCGGCCCCGTCGCCGGTGTCCGGTTCGCTACCCTGGGCTCCCCGATGGTCGAGATTGCACAGCGCGGTCAATGCCTTCGCGACGATGTCGTGGCTCCGGCGACCGGCGACGTCCGCGACCATGGCGACACCGCAGGCGTCGTGCTCGTGCGAGGGGTGGTACAGGCCCTGGGGCTCGGGAAAGCCGAGGTGGGCAGCAGGCATTGAATCCCTCCCGTCGTCTTGCTTCTTTCGAACAAGCAAGGGACGACGTTGGCCCTGCTGCGTGGTGGGTAGAGATTACCGTACCCTGCCGGATACCTACCTACCCGGTGAGATCGCGCCGAATTAGTGCCGGTTCGCCCGGTTCGTTTAACACATAACGGTGGCGCAACATTCCAGGTCCGGGCTCTATGGTGGCCCAATGGAACCGAGCGACCCCGCCGGCCCGGGTGGCCCCACCGATCTGACAGACATCAGCACTCCGGACATCCCGGGCGTGTCGAGGCGGTCCGGCGCACCGGGCTCCTCCGGCACCCCCGGCGCCCCCGGCGAAACCGGTGACCTGGCCGGGGCCGGGAGCGAGGCCGGAGCCGGGAGCGGGAGCGGGGTCGAGGCGCTCGTCGCGCGGGCGGGCGTCGACGGCAGGCGGCTGCGGAACGCGCTCGCCGCCCTGGGCGACGGCCGCTGGTGGACGCTCGCCGACCTGGTCAGGGAGACCGCGACGTCGCGGCGGACCGTCGAGGCGCTGCTGCGCGAGGTGGACGGGGAGCTGGAGCGGTCCGGCGACCGCTTCAGGCTCCCGGCCCCGCCGGCCTGGCTGGATCCCGCCCGGCCGGGTCCTGTCCCGGTGCACCGGGACCGACCGGGCCCGTCCCGGCGGGAGAGCGCCTTCCCGCCCGCCGGACCGGGAGGGAGCGCCCTGGGACCGGCGGATCCCGTGGCCCACCTGCTTCCCGGCCACGCGGACCTGGTCGCGCGCATGGACGAGCTGATCGCCAAGGCGCCCCGGGGCCGCCACACGCTGGACCACGTCGCCGCGACCGGCGAGACCGTGGTCAGGCGGGCGCTGCTGCTGGACGCCCGGTTCTGGCTGGACGGCGCCAGGCTGCTGTGCGTGGGCGACCACGACCTGACCTCGCTGGCCACCGCGATGCTGCACCCGGGCGTCGAGGTGACCGTCGTCGACGTCGACGAGCGCATCCTCGCCTACATCGCAGGCCAGGCCGACCGGCTCGGCCTGGCCGTGCGGACCCGGTGGGCCGACCTGCGCCTGGGACTGCCCGCCTCCGCGCAGTCCTGGGCCGATCTGGCGATCACCGACCCTCCCTACACCCCCGAGGGCGTCGGGCTGTTCGTCGCCCGCTGCGCGGAGGGGCTGCGCGACCGCGAGCAGGGCCGGATCATGCTGGCGTACGGCGCCAGCGAGCGCACCCCCGCGCTCGCCCTCAAGGTGCAGCAGGCCCTGTCGCAGCTCAACCTCGTCAACGAGGCGATCTATCCCGACTTCAACCGCTACCTCGGCGCCGAGGCCATCGGGTCGGCCGCCGACCTGTACGTCCTGCGTCCCACGACGAGAACCTGGCCCGCCGCGGCCGCCAGGACCGAGGCGTCCGGCACCGCCATCTACACGCAGGGCCCGCAGTCCGTGGAGTCGGCGCCCCCCTCCGCCGCCCCGGCCGCGGACTCCGGCGACGGGTTCGTCCCGGAGGTGCTGGTGGGCGAGTGGCCCCGTGACGTGCTGCCCAGGGCCCCCAGAGCGCGCCTGGCGACCTGGCTGGCCAAGCCCTACGCCAGCGACCCGGCCAGGGTGGCGATCGCCGTACCCGCCGGTCTGGAGGCCGCGCTGCCCCGCCTGCTGCTCGCCACCCGCGCCGCGGAGGTCCGGGTCACGCTGGCCACGGCCCCGAAGGACCTCCCCGCCGACCTGCTCGCCCCCGTCTACGAGCTCACCGCCGAGGGCGCGTCCGTGCGCGCCGTACGGGTGGCGCCACCCACCGGGAACGCAGGAAACACAGGGAACGCAGGGACCGGCGAGACCGGCGACGACGCGGCCAGGATCCTGCGCCGCGTCCTGGACAACGCGCACGGCAAGCTCGCCAACACCTGGCGCGAGGCCCTGATCAGGGTCAGGGGCGACCTGACGAAGAGACAGGCCAGGGCGGTCGTCACCGCCGCGGCCCCGTGGGCGGGCGACGTCACCGTCCTCGAACTGCCCGCCCACCGGCTGCTGGAGCTGCGGGCCGCGGTGGAGAGCTCCCTCAGGGCACCAGCCGACGCTGGATGACCAGGCCGAGGCCGTCCATCGCGACCTGCGGATAGGTGAGATCCACCTTGCTCCCCGGCACGACGGGGGCGACCCAGCTCACCGTGACGTAGTGCCCGAGGCCGCGGACCTGGGCCCAGCTGCGCGAGCCGTCGAAGCCGTCGGGGGTGTCGGGGGCGGGCCGGACGAAGCCGCCGGCCTTGAGCGCCGCCACGAGCCTGTCGGCGGCGGCGGAGTCGGCGAGATTGAAGATCAGGAACTGGCCGGAGACCGCTCCGTCCTCGGTCTCGTAACGAGCCCGCAGCACCTGCGTGCACCCGCCGAGCGCGTCCTCGGCGCTCCCCCAGACCGCTTCGGCGCAGTCGGCGAGGGCCTCGGTGCTCCTGAGCGCGAGCCTGGTCGTGCCCGCCGACACCGAGGGGCCGGGGAACATCTCGGCGACGGTGAGCGGCCGGGGATCGAGGGCACGGGTCGCTATGGGCGCGTAGTGGGCCGTACCGGACTCCGCGCGCAGGACCGCGGCGCGCGGGGCGGGCTCGTTGCCCAGCCACAGGAAGGCTCCCACCCCGGCGACCCCGGCCAGCACGACAATGATGATCCACTTGCGCATGGGGAAAAAGCTTACTTCGAGATCTCCCCGGTCCCCGAAGAACCGGGATTCCCGACCGGAATCGGCGGCTCACGGTCGGTGACCCCGCCCGGCGGGCTCCCCCGCGCCGCCGCCCGGCCTCCGGAGCGGCCTTCGGGGCGGCCGGACACCGCCGGCTCGGCTGGTTCGGCGGCACCCGGCCGGAAAATCCGGGGAACGACCCGGCGTACGGGAACTACTTGGCCGGAGCGGGCACCGGGGAGGCGGCGACGATGCGGCGGAAGATCGCCTTCTCCGTGGCGCGGACCGTCAGGGACAGCGAGACGAAGTCGTCCCTCGGGCCCGGCTCCGCTCCGTCGGCCCTGCCGATCCAGACCAGGCCCGCGTAGTGCCCCATGGCGTGACCGCTGGCCTCGGTGTGGCCACCGGCGGGGAAGGCGACCTTGAGCGTCTGGAGCGGCCGGACCCAGCCGCCCCGGTGCAGGGTGGTCAGCGTGTTCGCCAGCGCGTCGGCGGAGGCGGTGTCGCGCAGGTTGAACATGGTGTACTGGGCGACGTAACGGCCGTCGGCGCTGGCGTACAGGCCCCTCGCCACCTGGGTGCACCCTCCCTGGGTGAGCAGGTCGGCGAGCCCCTGGCCCCAGGTCGCCGCCACGCAGTCGGTCTCCAGCTTGGGGGCGCCCGCCAGTCTCAGCGTGGTCCTGCCCTCCTTGAGGGTCTTGGCGAAGAGGTCCTTGGCCGTCAGCGGCTTGGGGTCGGCCCTGCTCTCCGCGATCGGCGCGAACACCTTGGAGGAGGGCCATCCCCGGTAGACGTCCGGCCGGGGTTCGGTGCCGATGACCGAGGCGGTGGCCCGCTCGGGCTCGAAGTCGTTGCCGATCGCGGAGATCGCCAAGGTGAGGGCGAGCGCGGCGATCAGCACGCCCGCCAGCGACCCGAACACCAGCACCAGCCGCTGCTGGGTCCGGGTCAGCCCCCACTCCTCCAGCAGGGGGACGCTCCAGGTCTGCGCCTTGCCGGAGGTACGGCGACGCTTGCGCCCGGGGGTCGGGGTGGGGGTCGGAGGCGGAGGGGTCAAAGTGCGGTTCCTCCCAGGAAGGTGCCCAGGGCGAAGGTCAGGCCGGCGGCGACCGCGCCGACGACGAGCTGGCGCAGCCCGCTGTACCACCAGCTGCGGGCGGTGACCCGGGAGACCAGCGCGCCCGCGCCGAACAGCGCCAGGCAGGAGATCACCGCCGAGGCCACCAGGCTGGTGACACCGAGCAGGTACGGCACGAGGGGCAGGAGCGCGCCCACGGCGAACGACAGGAAGGAGGAGATCGCGGCGATCCTGGGCGAGGGCAGGTCACGGAGGGTGACGCCGAGCTCGGCCTCGGTGTGCACCTCCAGGGCCCTTTCCGGGTCCGTGGAGATCTGCCTGGCCACCTCGGCCGCCACCTCGGGATCGACACCCCGCTCCTCGTAGAGCTTGGCGAGCTCCTCCAGCTCGGCCTCGGGGTGGCGTTCGAGCTCGCGCCGCTCGACGGCGATCTCGGCCAGGGCGAGTTCCCGCTGGCTGGCCACCGAGACGTACTCGCCACCGGCCATGGAGAACGCGCCCGCGGCCAGTCCGGCGATGCCGGCCAGCAGGATGACCCTGGTGCCGGCGGCGCCGCCGGCGACACCGGCGATCAGGGCGAAGTTGGAGACGAGGCCGTCCATCGCGCCGAACACCGACGGCCGCAACCAGCCGCCGTTGACGTCGCGATGCCGGTGGTGCATCTCGGCGCGTCCCCCGAAGGCGTCCGGGCTCACTCCGGTCCTTCGGGAGACGGCCCCGGGGACTCAGCGCGCGGGGGAGGCGGAGGGCCGCCGGTCTCGGCCCCGGAGAGGGGATACGCCGGTGTGCCGGACGATCCGGCGGCGCGTCCGAGGCCCCGGGGCCTCGACCGTGGGGAGAACGTCAACGTCGTTCTTTCTCGCCTTCGGGAACACCCTTCGTCGCGGCCTCCCCGCGGAGATCGTCTCTCTCCGCGCCGGAAGCGGCCCCGCCCGGGGCGGTGCTGTCCGAGGCGGTGCTCTCCGGGGTGGCGCTCTCCGGGACGGTGCTGCCCGGGGCGGTGTCACCCGAGGCGGCACTCTCCGGGGTGATCTTGTCCGAGGCGGCGGCCGGAACCGCGCCGCCCGGCTCGTCGTCGACCGGGTCGCTCCCGTCCCGGCCGCTCTCCACCGGCTCGGCCTGGTCCGACGGGTGGGCGGGATCGACCGCGCCTCCGGCCGGGCCCGGGTCTCCGGTCGCAAGCGTCCCCGAGGCGGGCCGCGCCCCGGTGTCCTGCCCGCTCTCGCCGTCGTTCTCGGCCGGGTCGGCCTGGTCGGACGGGTGGGCCGGGTCGACGGGACCCCCCGTACCGTCTCCCACGTCCGACGCGGCCAGGGCTCCGGTCGGTGCGGCTGCGTTTCCGTCCTCGTCCTCGCCCTTCGCCGGATCCGCGCTCTCGTCCTCACCGGGAACGACGGCCCCGCCCTCGAGGCCGGCGGGATCGGTCACCGGGATGACCCGCTCCTCGGCGGTCTTGTTCCTGGCGTACCAGAAGTAGGCCATCGCCCCGACGAACACGATGATCGAGGTCCACTGGTTGAGCCGCAGGCCGAGGATGTGGTGGGCGGTGTCGACCCGCAGGCCCTCGATCCAGAAGCGGCCCACGGTGTAACCGGCGACGTAGAGCGCGAACAGGCGGCCGTGCCGGAGCACGAACTTGCGGCCGAGCCAGATGAGGACCAGCGCCAGGCCCAGGTCCCAGATCGACTCGTACAGGAACGCGGGGTGGTAGGTGTCCTCACCGGGCACCGTGCCGGGCCGGTCGGGGTCGATCTCCAGGCCCCACGGCAGGTCGGTGGGGCTGCCGAACAGCTCCTGGTTGAAGTAGTTGCCCCAGCGGCCGATGGCCTGGGCCACCACGATCCCGGGGGCCACGGTGTCGGCCACCGCGGTCAGGGAGATGCCCCGGCCGCGGCAGCCCAGCCAGACGCCCACGCCGCCGAGCGCGACGGCGCCCCAGATGCCCAGGCCGCCGTTCCAGATGAACAGCGCCTCGATCGGCTCGTTGGGCGCGTCCGGCCCGAAGTAGAGCTGCCAGTCGGTGATGACGTGATAGAGGCGACCACCGACCAGGCCGAACGGCACGGCCCAGACGGCGAGATCCACGATCGTGCCGGGAACGCCGCCGCGGGCGCGCCAGCGGCGCTCGCCGATGACGACCGCGACGACGACGCCGAGCACGATGCACAGTGCGTAGGCCCGGATGGGGACCACGCCGAAAAGGTGCCAGACCCCCTGGGAGGGGCTGGGAATCGAGGCGAGGGGCATGTCAGGTGACGTTACCGTGTCGCGCGCTACTTGGCGGCATCAAGAACGGCCTGGCGTAGGTCGGCCGGCTTGAAAGCCACCGCGGTGTCCACCTCGGTGCCGTTGAGCTTCAGCGTCGGGGTGCCCGTGAGCTTCTGGCTCTTCAGAACCTCGGCGCTGTAGGCGAGGTGCGCGGACGCCTTCTCCTGGCTGGTCACGCACTTCTCGAAGCCGGCGTCGGTCACCCCGGCGTCCTTGCCCCAGGCGATCAGGTCGGGGATCGTGAAGCCTTCCACGCTCTCCGACGGCTGCTCCTCGAACAACCTGTCGTGGAACCTGCTCCAGGGCGCGCCTCCGGCGATGCAGCGGGAAGCGGCCCCTGCGCGAAGGGAGTTGCCCCGGGTGATGCCCTTGTTGGTCTGCTCCGAGAAGATCGTGATCGGGTGGTAGACCACCTTGGCCTTACCCTCGGCCGCCAGGTTCTTGATCGTGGCGCCGCTGGTCCTCTCCAGCGCCTCGCAGGCGGGGCATTGGAAGTCCTCGAAGACGTCCAGGACCGGCTTCTCCACGCCCGCCTTGGCCATGACCACCGAGCCGTCCGCGGCGACGGTGACCGGCGCGAGCGCGGCGCCGACCTGCTCGGACCTGCTGCTCTGGGCGGCGAACCACCAGCCTGCCCCGACGGCGGCGATCGCGACGACGGCGGCCGTTCCGATGGTCGCCATACGCTTGCGCCTCTCCTTCACCATCTGCTCTTCGCGCTGTGCCTTGATCCGATCACGCGCCGACTGCTCCCGCGCGGCCTTGCCCATCAGACGGTCTCCTTTTCCTGGGGCTCCTCTTCGTCGTCGCCGCCAGGGTCGTCGTACGGCTCCCGCCCCGGGGTGAGTCCCAGGGCGGAGTCCAGCGCGAAGCGGCCCGGAGGAAACCAGGCGACGAGCACGCCGAGCCCGAAGAGACCGAAGTCACGCAGGATGTCGATGAGGTAGTCGGGCTCCACCCCGGCCGCCAGCTGACCGCCGCCGCCGAAGCAGCCGCAGTCGATGCGCAGCCCGCGCGCCCACGCCGAGGCGATCCCGATGACGAACGCCAGCATGAGCAGTGCCGAGATGACACCCGCCGCCCGGGTGAGCAGCCCGACGACCAGCAACACCCCCACGACGATCTCCAGGATCGGCAGGCCGTAGCCGACCACCGTGGCGAGCGATTCAGGGAGCAGTTCATATGCCTCGACCGCCTGAACCGAGAGCACCGGGGTGCCGATCTTGCCCCAACCCGCGACGATCAGCACGCCCGCCAGCACCAGCCGTGAGACGGTCGTTACCCAGGGTAGCGCCGAAATCACGATACGCGACCTATTGGGCGCGGGGTTATCAGAGGTCACGAGCACCATTCTCCTATTCCAGGCCCCGGGCACGGACGTCTCCGGCGAACGCAAGGTATCCGAAGGAAACCTCATCACGGGCTGGATAAGCGTTGAATAAGCCTGCCTGACAGGCAAAAGACCGGAGTGCGGCCCCGTCGCGAGGGAGCCGCGCCCCGGTGGGTCCTCAGCCTCGGACGCCCGCCGCCAGCTCGGCGCCCAGCTCGCGGACCGCCGCCAGGCCCGAGGCCTCGTCGGGAGCGTCCAGGACGCGGCGGATGAACGCCGACCCCACGATGACGCCGTCGGCGTAGCCTGCGACCTCGGCGGCCTGCCGCCCGGTGCCGACGCCCAGGCCGACGCACACCGGCAGGGAGGTGTGCGGGCGGGTGCGCTCGACCAGGCCCTGCGCGGCCTCGCCGACCGATTCGCGGGCGCCGGTGACGCCCATCAGCGACGCCGCGTAGACGAAGCCGGTGCAGCTGTCGACGACGGCCTTGATGCGGGCCTCGGTGGAGCTCGGCGCGACCAGGAAGACGGTGTCGATCCCGGCCGCGGCGCTGGCCTCGCGCCAGGGGCCGGCCTCCTCGGGGGTCAGGTCGGGCGTGATGGTGCCCACCCCGCCCGCGTTCGCCAGGTCCCGGGCGAAGCGGTCGGCGCCGTAGCGGTCGATCGGGTTCCAGTACGTCATGACCAGGGTGGCGGCACCGGTGGCGGCCACGCCCTCGACCGTGCGCAGCACGTCGGCGATGCGGGTGCCGTTGGTCAGCGCCCGGTGGACGGCGTCCTGGATCGTCGGACCGTCCATGAGGGGGTCCGAGTAGGGCAGGCCGATCTCGATCACGTCGCAGCCCGCCTCCACCATGGCGGTGGCGACGGCGATCGCACCGTCCTTGCTGGGGAACCCGGCGGGCAGGTATCCGATGAGGGCGGCGCGGTCGTCCGCCTTAGCCTTGGCGAACACCGTCTGGAGAGTCGTCATCGTTACTTCCGTTGCGGTTCGTCCCCTCCGGGCCGCCGGAGGGGAAGCAAGTCGGTCGTCAGAGGGTCAGAGGTTGAAGTACTTCATCGCGGTGCTCATGTCCTTGTCGCCCCGGCCCGAGAGGTTGACCAGGATCGTCGCCTCGGGACCCATCTCGCGACCGAGCTTGAGGGCTCCGGCGAGCGCGTGCGAGGACTCGATCGCGGGGATGATGCCCTCGGTGCGGGCGAGCAGCGCGAAGGCGTCCATCGCCTCGGCGTCGGTGATGCCGTGGTAGGTGGCGCGGCCGCTGTCCTTGAGCCAGGCGTGCTCGGGGCCGACGCCGGGGTAGTCGAGCCCGGCCGAGATCGAGTGCGACTCGATCGTCTGGCCCTCGTCGTCCTGCAGCACGTAGGTGCGCGAGCCGTGCAGCACGCCGATGGAGCCCGCGGTGAGGGTGAGGGCGTGCTCGCCGCTCTCCAGGCCCCGCCCGCCCGCCTCGTAGCCGTGCAGCCGGACGTCCGGGTCGTCGAGGAAGGCGTGGAAGATGCCGATGGCGTTCGATCCCCCGCCGACGGCGGCGGCGACCGCGTCGGGCAGCCCGCCGGTAAGCTCCAGCATCTGGCGGCGGGCCTCGACGCCGATGATCCGGGCGAAGTCGCGGACGATCTCCGGGAACGGGTGCGGGCCCGCGATGGTGCCGAAGAGATAGTGGGTACGGTCGACGTTGGCGACCCAGTCGCGGAACGCCTCGTTGATGGCGTCCTTGAGGGTCTGGCTGCCGTTGGTGACCGGGACGACGGTGGCGCCGAGCAGCTTCATGCGGGCGACGTTGAGCGCCTGGCGCTCGCAGTCGACGGCCCCCATGTAGATGACGCACTCCAGGCCCATCAGGGCGGCGGCGGTCGCGGTGGCGACGCCGTGCTGGCCGGCACCGGTCTCGGCGATCACCCGCGTCTTGCCCAGGCGCTTGGTCAGCAGGGCCTGGCCGAGCACATTGTTGATCTTGTGGGCGCCGGTGTGGGTCAGGTCCTCGCGCTTGAGGATGATCCGGGCGCCGCCCGCCTGCTCGGCGAAGCGGGGGACGTCGGTCAGCGTGGTCGGCCGCCCGGCGTAGGTGCGCAGCAGGTGGTCGAACTCCCGGATGAACGCCTCGTCGTTCTTCGCCTTGTCGTACTCCGCCGCGACCTCGTCCAGCGCCGGGATGAGTGCCTCGGGCACGTAGCGCCCGCCGAAGACGCCGAACTTGCCGTGGATGTCGGGGTCGTCGCCGTGCGCGGCGTTGCCCGCGAGGTCGGCGGTGGTGATGACGGTTCCGTCGTGCGTTGTCACTGCTTACTGCCCCTCGGGTCGGGATGCGGGGTGGGCACCGGCGGTGACCAGGTCGACCACGGCGGCCCGCGGGTCCTTGCCGGTCACCAGGCTCTCGCCGACCAGGACGGCGTCGGCTCCCGCCCTGGCGTAGGCGAGCAGGTCGTGGGGGCCGCGCACGCCCGACTCGGCGATCTTGATGACGCCGTCGGGGATCTTGGGAGCCAGCTTGGCGAACACCTCGCGGTCGACCTCGAGGGTCTTGAGGTTCCGCGCGTTGACACCGATGATCTTCGCTCCGGCGGCGAGCGCCCGGTCGAGCTCCTCCTCGGTGTGCACCTCGACCAGCGGGGTGAGCCCGATCGACTCGGCCCGCTCGATCAGCGAGACCAGCGCGTTCTGGTCGAGCGCCGCGACGATCAGCAGCGCCAGGTCGGCGCCGTAGGCACGGGCCTCCCAGAGCTGGTACGAGGTGACGATGAAGTCCTTGCGCAGCACCGGGATGTCGACGACGGCGCGCACGGCGGCCAGGTCGTCGAGGCTGCCGCCGAAGCGACGCCGCTCGGTGAGCACGCTGATGACGTGGGCGCCGCCCGACTCGTAGTCACCCGCCAGCGCGGCGGGGTCGGCGATCGCGGCCAGGGCGCCCTTGGACGGGCTGGAGCGCTTGACCTCGGCGATGACCGCCACCTGGTCGCCGCCCAGCGCCGCGTACGCGTCACGGGGGGCCGGTGCCCGCCCGGCCCGCTCCTTGAGCTCGGCCAGCGTCACCTTCTCCTGCCGCTCGGCCAGATCGGCGCGGACTCCTTCGAGGATCTCCTCGAGCACGCTCACTTGCCCTCCTCGCGAAGCTCCGGGGCCAGGTTCGCGAACGCTGCCGTATCCGTGGTTCGCTCGCTCCGCTCGCTCACGAGTAAGGCCCCTCCCGAATCGACTGCCCTTGTTCCGCCGATGCTATCGGCCCTGCCGGGGTCGCTCCGCCACGGGGTGAGACCTATCGGTGACTATGGGGCCAGGAATTCCCCAAAAGGAAGATTTCGCACTATCCAAAACACGACCAGCAAAGCGAGCAATGACCACACGTACGCCGGGCGAATGGATTTCCCGGCGGGCACACCGCCCGACCAGGCACGCAGCGTCCAACGGCCCCAGAGAACGACCAGCACCGGGATCATGAGCGCGACGAACGGATTGAGCCCCAGAGCCGCCACGGGATCCCCGTGGACGAGCGCGTACACCGTTCGCAGGCCGCCGCAACCGGGGCAGTAGAGGCCGGTGAGCATGAGGAAAGGGCAGGTCGGGTAGTGGCCCGGCTCGCCGGGATTCACCGCCCCCACGAACGCCACCGCCGCGCCCGCCGCCAGCGCGACGCCGAGCGGCGCCAGCACGGCCGCCGCACGCGCCCCGCGCGGACCCTCGGTCTTCCCCATCACCACGCCGTCACCGTGCCGTCGCTGTGCCGTCGCTGTGCCCTCACCATGCCATCAACCGGCCCGTCAGCACCCTTCACCGGTGGCCATCTCTCACCGGCCCTCACCGGTCACCCTACCCACGCCGCCACCGCGCCGCCGGGCGCGAACCCCCGCGGGAACCGGGACCGGTCGCGTGCCCCTGCGGGAGCGGCCGGTCGCGAACCGGCGCCGGACGCCCGGCCCCCGCGTCAGTAGCCCCCACCGCTGCCGATGAGGGCGCCGGCCCCGATCAGCCAGAACAGCAACACCACGCCCAGCCAGCACAGGATGCCGAAATAGGACAGGACCAGGCCCGCGACGGCCATGCCCCGGCCCTCCTCGCCCGTCCGGTTGATCTGTCCCAGCGAGATGTGGCCGAGCACCGCACCCACGATCGAGGGGAGCCCGCAGCTGAACAACCCCACGATGCCCATGATCAGCGCGGCGATGGCCATGCCGTTGTTGCCTTTGGGCGGCTTGCCGTACCCCCCGTAGGGGTCGTAGCCGCCGGGCTGGCCGTAACCGCCACCGGGCTGGCCGTACCCGCCGTGCCCTCCGGTGCCGTAACCGCCGGACGAGTCGTAGCCACCCGGGGGGCCGTAACCGCCGCCCCCTGGGGTCTGGCCATAGCCATCCGAGTGATTGCCATAGCTCATGAATGACCCCCAATTATCCGAGTTGCGGGCGAAATCCTAGCGAAAATGCTCCCGGAAGGAGAGGATCCGTTCGCGCTTGTGAGCGCGTTGTGAGCAAGTCGTGGCCGAAAGCGCAGGACGGGGATCAGCGCTCGCCGGGGTCGGCGCTCGCGGGGGTCCGCCGGGAGCTGGACTCGATCTGGTCGGTGCCGACCGCCGGGGTCAGCGCTCGCGGGGGTCCGGGTCGGCCGTGGGGTCGGTGCCCTCGTCGAGGGCGTCCCACAGCGCCCGCTCGCCGAGGGCCCTCTCGGCGGGAGCGGGACGGTTCGCGGTACCCCCGGGACCGGGCCCCTGCCGGTCGTAGCGGCCGGACATGCCCGGCCAGCGCCCGCCGCGCAGGATCACCGCCACTCCTCCGGCCAGCAGCAGGAGCCCCCCGGCGGAGGCAAGGATCGGCCAGACGACGGCCGGCGCGACCTGTGGGACGGTGCCGGCGGACATCGGCGCCTGCTCGGCGGAGATCCGCAGCGCGGCGCTCGCGCCGCTCCCCCACCAGGAACCGGCGATCATCCCGGCCCCGCCGAGCGCCATCACCGCTCCGACGATCCCGCGCCACACGCCTCCCGTGGCGAGGACCGCGACCACCGCGGCGAGCCCCGCCCAGGCGGCGGGGCCGAGCGCGGGCACCAGTTCGGCGGCGGAGACCGCCACCTCGCGGGTGTCGTACGTCACGGTGAACCAGTCGCGCCCGGCGGCGAGGAGCACGAGCGCGGCGCCCGCCACGCACGCCGCCAGCCAGATCCACAGCTCCCGCCTGCCCGTCACGCCCGGGTCACCGTCAGCTCGCCGGCGTCGAAGCAGGTCCGGTCGCCGGTGTGGCAGGCGGCGCCCACCTGGTCGACCCTGAGCAGGATGGTGTCGCCGTCGCAGTCGAGCGCGGCGGACTTGACGTGCTGGACGTGGCCGGAGGTGTCGCCCTTCACCCAGTAGGCCCCGCGGCTGCGCGACCAGTAGGTGGCCCTTCCCGTGGTGAGCGTGCGGTGCAGCGCCTCGTCGTCCATCCAGGCGAGCATGAGCACCTCGCCGGTGTCGTACTGCTGGACGACGGCGGGAACCAGCCCGTCGGCGGTGCGCTTCAGCCGGGCCGCGATGGCGAGGTCAAGGGACATGCGGCAATTGTGCCGCAACCGGGAGGAGGGGTCGCGTCCGGCCTGGTCTCGTAGCCGGTCTTCGCCTCAGTGGCTGCGGTCGTCGTCGAGCACGTCGGCGGCGTGGACGACGATCTTGGGGTCGGGGACGCCGACGACCTCGTGGTCCTTGTTCTCGTACTCGAACAGGCTCAGGACGTGCCGCATGGCCTCGATCCGGGCCCGCTTCTTGTCATTGCTCTTGATCACCGTCCACGGGGCCTCCTCCGTGTCGGTGTTGACGAACATGTCCTCCTTGGCGGCGGTGTAGTCCTCCCACTTGTCGAGCGACTCCAGGTCCATCGGCGACAGCTTCCACTGCCGCACCGGGTCGACCTGGCGGATCACGAACCGGGTGCGCTGCTCGGACCGCGAGACCGAGAACCAGAACTTCACCAGGTGGATGCCGTCGCGGACGAGCATGCGCTCGAACTCGGGGGCCTGCTCCAGGAACTCCAGGTACTCCTCGGGGGTGCAGAAGCGCATCACCCGCTCGACCCCGGCGCGGTTGTACCAGGAGCGGTCGAAGAAGACCATCTCGCCGGCGGCGGGCAGGTGGGAGATGTAGCGCTGGAAGTACCACTGGGTGCTCTCGCGCTCGCTCGGCTTCTCCAGCGCCACCACGTTCGCGCCCCGGGGGTTGAGGTGCTCCATGAACCGCTTGATCGTGCCGCCCTTGCCCGCGGCGTCGCGCCCCTCGAAGAGGACGACCATGCGTCCCCCGGTGTCCTTGATCCAGTACTGGAGCTTGAGCAGCTCGATCTGGAGCAGCCGCTTGATCCGGTCGTACTCCGCCCGCCCCATCCGCTCGCCGTAGGGGTACTTCTCCCGCCAGGTGTCGACCGGGCTGCCGTCCTTGCGGAGCAGGACGGGATCGTCGTCGTCATCGTCGTTGACCCGCAGGTCGGTCAGCTCGTCGAGCAGATCGCTGCGGTCTATCGCCGCGTGAACGTCCACCACGGGGAACTGGCCTTCCGACCGCTCCCCGCCAACCAACTCTGCCATCGGTCCCTTCCCTCGGGCGGGCGTGGGGCCCGCCTCCGCACTGCCCCTACCACCCTCTGAACAGGCTAATCCTTCCCGGGCATCCCTTTCTTCGCGGGTGGTCCGTCCCCTCTTCGCCTGGCGGTCCGTCCCGGCCGAGGGCGCGGCCGATCCGCTAGGAGCGGGCGGCCGAGACCCAGGAGGCGTGCAGGTCCGCGTAGACGCCGGGCCGGCGCACCAGCTCGGCGTGCGGGCCGCGCTGCACGATCCGGCCCCTGTCGAAGACGAACACCTCGTCCGCCGCCTCGGCGGTGGAGAGCCGGTGGGCGATGGAGACGGCGGTGCGGCCCCGCGTGACGCCCTCCAGGGCGCGGGCCAGCCGCACCTCCGTCGCCGGGTCCACCGCGGAGGTGGCCTCGTCCAGCAGCAGCAGGTCGGGGTCGGCCAGGTAGGCGCGGGCGAGCGCGACGAGCTGGCGCTCGCCCGCCGACAGCGACTCGCCGCGCTGGCCGACCCTGGTCGACAGGTCGGCGGGCAGTCCCTCCAGCCAGTCGGTGAGCCCCAGCTCGGTCATGGCGAGCCGGATCTCCGCCTCGGTCGCCGAGGGGCGGCCGAAGGCGATGTTCTCCGCCAGGGTGCCGTCGAACAGGAAGCCGTCCTGCGGCACCATGACGATGCGGCTGCGCAGCGAGGAGAACCGGACGGTCCGCAGGTCGTGGCCGTCGACCGTGATCCGCCCCGAGACCGGGTCCATCAGGCGGGTGAGCAGCTTGGCGAAGGTCGTCTTGCCGGAACCGGTCTCCCCCACCACGGCGATCCGCGAGCGCGGCGGGATGTCCGCCGAGACCCCGTGCAGCACCGGGACCCCTCCGGGGTAGGAGAACTCCACGTCCTCGAAGGAGACCGAGATGGGACCGCGCGGCAGCTCGACGCCCTCCGGGCCCGGGTCGGCGACGTCGGCGGGGGTGTCGAGCACGCCGAGGATGCGCCGCCACCCGGCGACGGCGTTCTGCGCCTCGTTGAGCACCTCGGTGGCGATCTGCATCGGCGAGACGAACAGCGTGATGAGGAACAGGAAGGCGACCAGGCGCCCCTCGGTGATGTCCTGCGCCAGCCCGAGCCGCACCCCGACCAGCACCACGGCCGCCAGGGTGACGGCGGCGACGATCTCGGTCAGCGGGAACACGGTCGCGACGATCCGCTGGGTGCGGGCCTGCGCCGCCATGTTGGCGTCGATCGCGACGTCGAGCCGCTCGGCCGTACGGGCCTCGGAGCCGTGGGCCCTGATCACGGCCGCGCCCACGACCGACTCGCTGACGGCGGAGAGCATGTCGCCGGTGCGCTCGCGGACCCGCGTGTAGGCGCCGGACAGCCATCGCTGGAAGCGCGGCAGGACGACCATGAGCGGCAGGAAGCACAGCCACACCAGCAGGGCGAGCTGCCAGGAGTAGACGAACATCAGCCCGGTGGCGACCAGGAGCTGGCCCAGGGCGATGATGATCATCAGCCCGCCCCACTGCATGAACACGCTGATCTGGTCGACGTCGCCGGTGACCCGGGAGACGAGGGCGCCGCGCCGCTCGGAGTTCTGGGTGAGCACCGACAGGTCGTGCACGTGCCGGAAGCCGCGCACCCTGAGCGTGGCGAGCGAGGACTCGGTGGCCCGGTAGAGGCGGACGTTCATCAGGTACGCGCACAGCGCGGTGAACACCACGGCGGCGGCGCACAGCAGCACGGCGGTGCGGACGTAGGCCACGTCCGGGGCCCCCTTCGCGAGCCCCGTGTCGATGGTCTGCTGGACGGCGATCGGCACGATGATCTTGCCGACCGTGGCCACCACGGCCAGCGCGAGCGTACCGGCCAGCCCCTTGCGGAACTCCGGCGTGAGCGACAGGCCGTGCCTGACGGTGGCCAGCCCGGAGCGCTCGACTCCCTGGAACGAGCTCACCGGCACCGTCCTCCCAGCCCCAGCCCCAGCCTCGGCCCCAGCGGACCGCGGCCCCGCTCGCCCCGCGTCGTCCCGGCGGGGTGCTCACCCGGCCGGTGGTGCTTCCTCACGCGCTGACCTCTTCCTCTTGCTCGGCGTCGAGCGCCTCGCGCTCGGCGCCCTGGCGTTCGTAAGCGGTGACCAGGTTGCGGTAGCCCTCGCAGCGGGCGAGCAGCTCCGCGTGGCCGCCCCGGTCGACGACCCGGCCGTGGTCGAGGTAGACGACCTCGTCGGCCAGGGCGATGGTGGCCATCCGGTAGGCGATGACGACCACGGTGGAGACCTGGGCCGCGTCCCGCAGCCCGTACAGGATCCTCGCCTCGACCTGCGGGTCGACGCTGGAGGTGGCGTCGTCCAGGACGAGCAGCCGCGGGCGGCGCACCAGCGCGCGGGCCAGGGCGATCCGCTGGCGCTGGCCGCCCGACAGGGTGGTGCCGCGCTCGCCGACCCGGGTGTCCAGCCCCGAGGGCAGGGCGCTGACGAACCCCTCGGCCTGCGCCAGGCGCAGCGCCGCCCAGACGTCCTCGTCCGCGATCGGCCGGCCGAGGGTGACGTTGCCGCGTACGGTGTCGTCGAACAGGAACGTCTGCTGCGGCACCAGCGCCACCGCGTCGCTGACCCCGTTCCTGGCGACGTCGCGCAGGTCCGTGCCGTCCACCAGCACGACGCCCTCCGCCGGGTCGACCAGGCGGACGAGGGCCTGGGCGAGCGTCGACTTGCCGGAGCCGGTGGGTCCGACCAGGGCGACGGTACGGCCGGGCCCGACCTCCAGGCTCACCTCGCGCAGGACGGGGAACTCACCGTCGCCGTAGGCGTAGCCGAGGTCGCGGACCTCCAGCCTGGCGGGTTCGCCGCCGGGCAGCTCGACGGCGCCGTGCTCCATGGAGCCGGTGGCCTCGAGCACGGCCTGGATCCGCTCGTAGCCGACGACGGACCTGGGCAGCTCGGCGAGCACCCAGCCGAGCGCGCGGATCGGGAAGGCCAGCAGGGTGAACAGGTAGGCGACCTGGACGAGCACGCCCGAGCCGATCGCGCCGCTCTCCAGCCGCATCACGCCGATCAGCAGCACGGCGAGCACGCCCAGGGTGGGCAGCGCCTCCAGCATCGGGTCGAACAGCCCGCGGACCCGGCCCACGGCGATGTTGGCGTCGCGCAGCTCGCCCGCCTTGGCCTGGAACCTGGCGGTCTCCTCGTCCTCGCGGCCGAGGGTCTTGACGACCAGGGCGCCGTCGAAGCTCTCGTGGGCGATCTCGCTGACCTCGGCGCGCAACTGCTGGGCGCGGGTGGCCAGCGGGTTGAGCCTGCGCTGGTAGACCAGGTTGAGCACGGCGATCGCGGGAAAGACCAGGAAACCGACGAGAGCGAGGATCGGATCGGTGATCACCATCGCGACGGCGGCGGTCACCAGCATCACGACCACGCCGACGGCCATCGGCAGCGGGGCGAGCGGCGCCCAGGCGGCCTCCACGTCGGACCCGGCGTTGGACAGCAGTTGCCCGGTCGGGTGCCTGTGATGCCAGGCCAGGGGAAGCCTCAGATACTGGCGGGTGACGTCGCGGCGGGAGCGGGCCTGCATCCGATACTGCATGACCCCGGCGAAATACCGCCGCCCGGCCACGCCCAGCGCCTTGAGCAGGGAGACCCCGAGGATGAGGAGCGCGCCGAGGGTTAGGGTGCCCGTCGTGATCCGCCCGTCCCTGAAGGCCGGGAGCACGACGTGGTCGGTGGCCCAGCCCAGTGCCCACGCCGCGGCGACGGTCATCACGCCGTACAGGGCGCTGGACAGCACCGCGGCGGAGAAGATCGCCTTCTCCGCCCGGATGGCCACCCCGAGGACCCCGAGTCCCCTGCGCATGACTGCGGTGGTCATCTTGCTCGCCACGCGGGGGGTGTCCTTTCGACGGGGAACGTTGTTACCTAAGTCCCTATCACTGTGGATCATCGGG
The DNA here is from genome assembly GCF_051918855.1 of Streptosporangium sp. H16. Lineage (NCBI taxonomy): Bacteria > Bacillati > Actinomycetota > Actinomycetes > Streptosporangiales > Streptosporangiaceae > Streptosporangium > Streptosporangium sp. H16. Next base: position 453,755 of record NZ_JBPXMD010000001.1, on the reverse strand, counting down.
TTATTCCCGAACCACCTTCGGTAGTGTCACGCTCACCCCTCCGGTTGCTCACACAACGGCTTGTTAGGACCTGAAATGAACTACGCCCGCGCCGAACGATCCGCGCTCAGCGACCTGTTCGCCCAGCTCGGCCCGGATGCCCCCACGCTCTGCGAGGGCTGGACCACCTTCGACCTCGCCGCCCACCTCGTCGTCCGCGAGAGCCGCCCCGACGCCGCCGGAGGCATCCTCCTCAAGCCGCTGGCCGGGTACACCGCCAAGGTGCAGGAGTCCACGAAGACCAGGAAGGGGTACGCGGGCCTCGTCGAACTCGTGCGTTCCGGGCCTTCCGGGGTCTACCGCCTGCCCGGCCTGGACGAGGCGGTCAACACGACGGAGCTCTTCATCCACCACGAGGACGTGCGGCGGGCGCAGCGGGTCTGGGAGCCGCGGGAGCTGCCCGCCGAGCTGGAGCAGAGGTTCTGGAAGCAGGTCCACCGCGGCGCCCGGCTGTTCCTGCGCCGCTCTCCCGTCCGGGTGGTCCTGCACCACATCGGCGGGGGCGTCGCCATCGGCGGCCCCAAGGAGGGGCCTCAGGTCGAGGTGACGGGCACGGCCGGGGAACTGCTGCTGTTCTGCTTCGGCCGCCAGTCCCACGCCAAGGTCGACGTGAGCGGCGACGAGGAGACCGTGGCTCAGCTGATGGACGCCCCCCTGGGCGTCTGAGCGGAACCGCTCCCCGGGGAGCGGGAAGAGGTCGTGTGCGACGACCCGGATCACCTCGGTCCGGGCGTCGACGGTTCGCGACCACAGTGGCCGGCTGACGGCCGGCTGACGGCCGATGGCCTGTCGCCGGACGACCGGCGATCAGCCGCCGGCCGGCGGCCGGAAACCGGGCGGGCTAGCGGACGCCGTCGCCCCGGTCCCGGCTTCCGGCCTTCGCCAGACCTCGGGCGATCATGTAACCGATCGTGAGAACGGTGATGTACTTGATGGCGTGCTCCGCCCCGAAGGGGTCACCGTAACCGCGCGAGTCACCGCCGACCACGAAGGCCGTGATCACGATCGCGACCAGGATGACGATGTAGGCGATGAACTCGGTGGTCTGGAACGCCGGTTTCGTCTCACCGGACAACCCGCGAGAGCCGCCGCTCCGCGACCGATCACCTGGCTGGCCTCCGACGGGTGATGTCATCGTTCTCACTCCCTGCTTATGAATAATTACCTATAGTTACTATACATCGACAAATTCCCCTCTTTTTGTAGCCACAAACGCCGCATCAGCCGCCTACGCGCCATCTGTCCCGCGCGGCGACCCGAGCGGGAACGGGAAGGGCGCACCGGTCGCCCCCCGGTGCCATCGGGGATCGGCGAACGGCCCCGGGGCGGCGTGCCCCGGCCCGCCCGGCGGCAGGCCGCGTGTTTCCTGACATCTGTCGGCAACACCGGATTCCCGGCGTGAACGACCGGTCACCGGATCAGTGGTGACCAGCAAAAACAACCCCCGCGCTCGGCGTACGTCCAGCGCCGGGCTAGCCCTACCGGTATACCTGGCAATGAAGATTGGACAGGAGCGTCTCGCGACCGCACGATGGCGGGTGTGACCTATGCCAAACTCGCGACCAGACCGCGGCTCGCCCCCGCGAGACGGGTATGATCATCAAAATCCGGGAGCCACCCGGGCCGCAGATGCCAAAGATCGATAAAATTCGGGTATATACGGCTGGGATTGGAACTGCCAGGAGGCCCCCATGCAGGTCAAGAAGATCCTCACCTACCTCGCGGTAGCTTTCGTGGTCTTCTATCTGTTCACCAAACCCGCCGAAGCGGCGAATGCGGTCAACGGAGTCTTCGACGGGATCATCAGGGGAGCAGACCAGTTGGCTCTGTTCTTCACCCGAGTGCTCACCTAACCGCCCGGCGGGGTCCTCCCGCCCGAACCGCTTCACCCGCGTTCCCGCTGACCCACAGGGGAGCGCGCACCCCGCGTCGAACGCCATGCCGTCGGCCCCGCCGATCCCGGAAACGTATCGCGGCGATCACCGGAAGCCGCCGCGGCACCCCCGTACCCGCGAACCAGCCACGAGGTCACCCCCGCGCCCCGCCGCCCGAAGTCGCGCGGCCCCGCCGTACAGCGTGGTACGGAACCAGGGCGGTACGGACCACACCCAGGTGACATGACACGGAGACCACCCGTACGGCGAACGTCCTGACCCGATCATGGATGACCGCGGAAGTCATCACGGCACTCCCTTGATGATCTTTCCGGCACCCTGGGGGAAGTCCGTTTCTCGTACGGGGGGATCGTTCATGCGTGGCAAGCGGGGTTTCCCCGGAATCGGGGCCATCGTCGCCGGAGCCGTCGTGTGCGGCGTGCTGGCGACCCCACGGGTCGCCCTCGCGATCCCGGTACCGGACCCGCCTCCGGCTCCGGCACCCGTCCAGGCCCAGGCACCGTCACCGGCCCACGCACCGGCACCCGTCCAGGCCCCGTCACCGTCACCGTCGCCCGTCCAGGCCCAGGTACCGGCACCGGCACCGGCCCAAGCGCCGGTCCAGGCCCCCGTCCCGGCGCCGGTGCAGGCCTCCGTACGGACATCGATCGGCGGCGGGACCGGGCGGTCCCTCGCGGGAGGCTCCTCGTCCCTCTCGGCCCACCCGTCCCTCGGCCACTTCGGCGCTCCCGTCGACCGGCCGCTGCGGGGAAGGGTCACCCTGGCCGGCCCGACCGGCGAGACGATCGCCTTCAGACTGGTCAACCCCGCCCTCCTGCCCGCCGGGATCACGCTCGACGCCGACGGCCTGCTCGGCGGCGCCTCCCGGGTACCCGGCACCTGGACGGTCCCGGTCGAGGCCTGCGTCGCCTCCGGCGGCTGCGCCACCGGCACGGTGACGATCACCATCACCTGCGAGTGCGCCCGCTCGCTCTCCCCGGCTTCCTCCCTCGCCGATGCGCCCTGCTCCGACGGTGACTCCGGCGGTGACGTGACCACCGCATGACCGCGGCCGGAATCTCGCGACCGCCCCGGACCGCCCCGGACCGCGCTGAATCGCCCCGGATCGCCTTGGATCGCCGCGGGGCGAGCGTCCCCGGGTGCTTCCCCTCCCCCCGAGGACGTGTTACGCAGGAGGCATGGGAGATCAGCAGGCCATGACCGGCCCCCACCCGCTCGACACCGCCGCGGCGCGCCGCGTCGTCGAACGCGCCGACACCGAGGGCGCCGAGCTGGTCCGCTTCCTGTACGCCGACCACGGCGGCGTGATCAGGGGCAAGGCCACCTCCCGCTCCCGGCTGGCGGAGCGGCTCCACACCGGCATCGGGCACACCGTGGCGATGATGGCGATGAACATGCTCGACGAACTCCAGGACGTCGAGGACCTCGGCCCGGTGGGAGAGGTCCGCCTCGTCCCCGATCCGGCCACGTTCGTCCACCTGCCCTATGCTCCCGGCGCCGCGGCCATGCTGGCGGACCTGCGCCAGGTCGACGGCTCCGCCTGGCCCGTCTGCCCGCGCACCTTCCTGCGCGAGGCCGTCGCCGCCCTGGCCGCCGAGGGGCACGCCCTCGTCGCCGCCTTCGAACCCGAGTTCACCCTGGGCCGCCGCGAACCCGACCCCGCGGGCGGCCTGGACCGGCTGGTCCCCGCCGACGACAGCCTGTGTTACTCCACCGCCGGTTTCAACCAGCTCCACGACTACACGATGACCCTGCTCCACGCCCTGGAGAGCCAGGGCCTGCGGCCCGAGCACTACCATCCCGAGCTCGGCCACGGCCAGCACGAGCTGTCGATCCACCACGCCCCCGCCCTCCAGGCCGCCGACAACCACGTGATCTACCGCGAGACGGTCAGGGGCGTCGCCGCGCGCATGTCGATGTGGGCCTCCCTCGCTCCCAAGCCCCTCGCCGGCCAGCCGGGCAACGGCGCCCACCTCCACGTCTCCCTCTGGGACCCCGGGCTCCGGGCCAACGCCTTCGGCGACCCCTCGGACCGCTACGGCATGTCGGCCGCCGCCTATCGCTTCATCGGCGGCCTGGTCGCCCACCTCCCGGCACTCACCGCGCTGACCTGCGGATCGGTGAACAGCTTCCGGCGCCTGACACCGAGGTCGTGGTCGAGCGCGTACGCCTGCTACGGCATGGACAACCGTGAGGCGGCGGTGCGGATCTGCTCCCCCACCGGGCGCGACGCCGCGGCGTCCGCCAACCTGGAGCTCAAACCCTCCGACTCCTCGGCCAACCCCTACCTGTCGCTGGGCGCCGTCATCCACGCGGGCCTGGACGGCATCCGCCGCAGCCTCGACCCCGGCGACCCCGTCAACGTCGACCCCGCCACCCTCCCCGCCGGACGCGTCCGCCGCCTCCCGGCCTCCCTGGACGAGGCCCTGGACGCCCTGGAGGCCGACGACGTCCTCATGAACGCCCTCGGCCCCCTGCGCGCCTCCGCCTACCTGGCCGTCAAACGCTCCGAGGCCAGGTCCTTCGCCGCCCAGGACGCCGCCTACGAGCTGTTCCACCACTCCCGGGTTTTCTAAATCTTTTAAGCCCTAATATCGCCGTACATCCCTAGATATGTGGGAGGGCGCGATAAAAAGCAGGACCGGAGTGGCCCTGGTACTCGTCCTCCTGCTCGGCCGATGCAGCCTCGGAGACGGGCGGGACGCGTCTCCGGCCCCGTACGTGACGCCGGCGGCGCTGCTCCCCGAGCCGCCGCCACCGTCGCCGTCACCGTCGCCGTCACCGTCGCCGTCACCGACCCCCCGGCCCGCGTCGCTGAGGTCACAGGGGTCGCCGCCCGCCGGGGGAAAGGGCGGCCGCGACCCCGGCGACGTCAACGGCGACGGCTTCGCGGACCTGACCTTCGTCATGTTCCACGGTCCCTGGTCGCCCGACCTCGTGATCGTGTACGGCTCGAGGAACGGTCTGGATCCCTGGACCAGGACGGTGGTGCCCGGCGCCCACCTCGTGTTCGGCTGGTCCACGAACACGGCCGACCTCGACGGCGACGGTTTCGCCGACGTCCTCGTCCACGGCCACCACGTGGTGTGGGCGGACAGCGGTCCGAACATCCCGTACATCCTGTGGGGCGGCCCGAAGGGGGTGGATCCGGAGGCGAGGCCGACCGCCGTCCGAACGCCCGTACCCCCGACCACTTTTCCGCGGAAACGGTGCCGGGCGACTTCGACGGCGAAGGCGCGGCCGATCTGGCGCGGTGGACGCCGACGACGAAGGGGGCGAGCGGGAACGAGTCGACCATGAAGAGCCTGGTCGTGCTGTACGGGCCGTTCACGCGGGAGGGCGTCCCCCGCCGTCGCACCGTCCAGTCCTCGGAGGTCACCCTGGACTCCGGTGGCCTGGTCGCGGGCAGGATCGGCGGAAGGCGCGCCACCGACCTGCTCGTGCGCGAGTCGAACGACGGCGGGCAGTCGGCGTCGTGGCTCGTCAGGGGCGGCCCGGGCGGGCTGTCCCGCCGAAGCCACCGGCTGAACGAGGGCAACGCCGTCGCGCTGGGGGACTTCGACGGGGACGGCAGGGGCGACGTCGTGGTCGCCGACAGCGGCGGCCGCAACAACGAGCCGGGGTACGAGACCGAGCCGCCCCGGGTCGACGGCGTGATGACCGTCCACTTCGGCGGGGCCGGGCGCGCGCCACAGGTGTTCAGGAACTTCGGATCCGCGCGGACGATGGTGGCGGGAGACTTCGACGGTGACGGGACCGACGACCTCGCGATCAGCCGTTTCCCCGACAGCGTCGAGCTGCTCCACGGCGGGGGGAACGGGCTGCGGCGTGGCGGGAGGACGATCCGCCGGCTCGGACCGGCCACGGACCCGTCCGGCCACAAGCTGCGCCCCGACGAGCGCCCGGCGTTTCCCCGGGCATCGGCCGACTACGACGGCGACGGACGGGACGAACTGCTGCTGAAATGGTCCCCCGTCAACCACGTCCCGAAATGGGGCTCGGCGCTGTCGCTGTGGTGGGTGACGGACGGCGACCGCGACGAGAACACCTTCGGCACCGGCGGCTGGTAGGGCACCGGTGCCCGACGAGATCACCGCCGCTACGGGGCGGCCGGATAACCTTCCGTGCTGATCGTCAGCAGCACCGGCTCCGGCATCGTGAACGGTTTACCAAAGGAGCTCACGTTCTCGCGGGTGTAACGGTTGACGTCGGGTTCACTGAACACCCTGATGGTCTCGCACTTACGATCGATGATCACGTAGACAGGGATCCCCATCGAGGCGTACGCCTCCGGCTTGTCGCCGTAGTCCTCGGAGCGGGTGTTCTTCGACACGACCTCGATGACAGCCGCCACGATCTCCTTGCGGACCGGGTTCTCGTCGTCGCTGAGGCTTCCGGCAGGAATGATCACGATGTCGGGCTGCGGCCCCCGATGGTCACCCGGGGTCCCGACCCCCATGTCGGGCAGGGCCCACCACGCGTCGGAGGGAATCTGGCGGATCGTCTCGCTGACGATCAGATTGTGAAAGGCCGACGCGGACGCCTGCATCACGATCTTCCCGGCGTACCACTCGACCTTGTACCCGTCACGCTCCGCCGCCAACGCGAGGAGCTCACTGAACGTCCTCGAATCATCTGACATCTCGGCCCCTCCTCACTTCGCCCACATCCAATGATGCCAGCGAACGAGATGCGGCGCCGCATCAAACGGATCATCTTCAGACCGCGGTGACCACGGCTTCCGCTGATCACAAAGCGTGAGATTCCTTCGGCCGCCACGATGATCGGCGAAACCGCCCAGATCGTCATCGGCCACAGCTCCGCCAGACTCGCCGACTCCATACGCCAGGCCCGCGCCCGCCTCCACCCCTGGGAGGACAACAGACACGTCCGCGACCTGGACGAACGGCTCCGCGCCCTTTCCATCACCGCCTAACACATCTGCATGCAGAGTGGGACGCCGAGCCCGTACAGCCCTGAGCGCATGGGGGCCCAGCCCTGAGCTCCTTTCCGCTGTGGCGCTTCAGCTACGGCGATCAACCCTCGAACCAGGCCGCACGGAGGCTTCAGCGCGGGAACGCACCCTGGGCGGCCGGAAACGGAGCGGCTACGGCCCGCACCCCCGTAGGACGGAACCGCCGTGCGCGGAGGCGGGCCGGTGTTCCGGGCGGCTTATAAAAAAGCGCGACCCCGCGCGCCCGAGCAGGCCGGAGGCCTGAGGAACCAGACCCTCGCCACGACGGCCGCCCGGAGCACCGGCCCGCCGCAGCGCGAACCCCGCCCCGGAGCACCAGCACAGGTCGGACGTGAGCGGTTCTCCCCCAGCCGCACCGGGTCGTTGGCGGTCACGGGGTCGAACTCCGGCTCGGTGGCGAGCACGAAAAGACCCGACACGCAGAAACCGCACCGCAAGACCCGCTCAACCACGAAACACTGCAACACACGCTCAAGCGCGAAACAGGCAAGACACCCTCAACCGCGAAGCACCCCAGAAGCCCCTCGGCGTACCCCCGGGGATCACCCCCTGGCAGTGAAGACGATCTCAACTCTCCGGTTCTTCGCCCGGTTCTCCTCCAGCGGCCGTCCCTGGACGACGTTGGGCACCCGGGGCCGCCTCTCGCCGAAGCCCGCGACCTGGAAGACCACCCCCGTCAACGTCCCCTGGAGGGACTGCCGCACGGCCTGCGCCCGCCTGAGTGACAGCGCGGTGTTGTAGGCGTCGCCGCCCTGGTCGTCGGTGTGCCCCTCGATCCTGACCGTCCCGCCCGCGGAGTCCGCCCGGACCCTCGCGGCGACCCGCCCCAGCCGCTGCCGCGCCCGCGGCGTCAGCACGGCCCTGTCGAGGGCGAACAGCACGTCGCCGGCGATCGCCACGGTGACCTTCTCGCCCTGTCGCGACTCGCTCTCGGCCCCGTCGAGCGACTCCACCTCGGCGACGACGTCCTCGACAGGAGCGACGATGTCCTCCACCCCGGCCGTGACGTCGCCTCCCGGATCCGCCCACACGGCCGTCGCGGGGCCCGCGGCCAGGGCGAGCCCGAGTGCCAGGATCGTGAGGCGTTCAGGAGATCGGGACATCGGTGAACACACCCAGCACCTTGAGGTCCACATTGATCTTCGTGACGTCCGGCGGCGGAGCGGCGAACGTGGCGTGCAGGGACAGCACCTCACCGGCCTCGGTGAACACGTCGTACTCGGAGCACAGGCACTTGGCCCTCGGATACTTCCCGGTGCGCGCGACGACGTACCGCTTGCCGTTGACCGGGTCGACCAGGCTGACCCCGGCCACGGTCAGGCCGAGACCGCCCGGGGTGTCGCCCATGTCGCTGTTCATCTGCCACCGGTCGTCACCGTTGTTGGTGACCGTCCAGGTCAGCGTGGAGAGCCTGCCCTGGCGCCGGATACCGGTGATCTCCACGGTCAGGTCGGCGCCGCTCGCCTTGACCTTCTTACGGGCGATCACCCGTTCGCTCTCGGCGGGTGCGTCCACCTGCCCGGCGGGCTCGGCGGGCTCGGCGGGCTCGCCGGGCTCCGTCGTCTCCGTGGCCTCCGTCGGCTTCACGGTGTCAACGGGGTCCGCGACCTCCAACGTCGTCGTCACCCGCTCCTCCCCGCCGCCCCCCTGCTGCCCGGGAAGCATCCCGCAGCCGCTCAACGTGGCCGCCAGCACCACCGCGACCGCCCCCGGTGTGAACCCTCTTCGCATCTCGTCCTTCTCCGCCCGTCGTGGATCGCATCGAGCCCGACCGTACGCGGGCCACCTTCAGGACCCGTATAGCGCGCTATACGCGCAGGCCACGGCGCCGCGACGCCTCACGGGCGAGCTCTTCGGCCTCGGTGAGGCCGTGCCGGTCACCGAGAGCGTCAAACTCTCCCACAGCGCCCGATACGGCATCAACCGCCTCAGCCACCTCGTCGAGATCCAGCAGGGCCGCCGCCAGGGTCAGCAGCGCCCGCGCGGCGCCCCGGCGTTCCGCGTACTCGCGGAACGTCCCGAGCGCCTCCTCCGCGGCCCCGCGGGCGGCGTCGGGCCGTCCCTCGGCCAGGGCCACCCTGGCGATGAGCACCAGTCCCGCGGCCTCGGGGAGCCGGTCCCCCAGACGCCTGGCCAGGCCGAGACCGCGTTCGGCCCGCTCACGCGCCTCCGCGGGACGTTTGCGGTCCAGGTAGAGCCCGGCGAGGTCGAGCGAGACGGCCGCCTCGCCGCGCGGATCGCCCAGCTCGCGGTAGGCCGCGAGGCTCCCGTGCAGCAGGTCCTCGGCCTGCCGCGCCCCGCCGAGCGCGCGCAGCGCGTCGGCCCTGCCGCGCCGGTCCCCCGCCGCCGAGAACGCGGCCAGGCAGGCCACGAAACAGGCCTCCGCCTCCGGCCGCCGTCCCTGGGCGAGGCGTACCAGGCCGAGCCGGTGGCGGGTACGGGGCACCTCGTGCGCCTCCGCCAGCGGAAGCGCACGCTGCAGGAGGTCGGCGGCCTCCTCCAGGCGGCCCTGCGTACGGTGCAGGTCGGCCGAAGAGCGCAGCAGCAGCGCCTCGCCGTGGCGGTGGCCGGTGCGCCGCGCGGACCGCAGGCCGAGTTCCACGACCGCGTGCCAGTCCTCGCGGTGCGCACCCAGTTCGAGGAACGGGGTCAGGTAGAAGGCCAGCCGCCAGGCCGCCTCGTCCAGGCCGGCCCGCCGGAGGTCGGCGACGGTCGCGACGAGGAAGCCCCGCTCGGCGGCGAGCCAGCGGGCCGACTCCCGCAGCCGCGCGGTGTCCAGGTCCGCGGCCTGTTCCGCCGTACGGGCCACGGTCCGGCCGGAGCCCGGTTCGGCGGGCAGGAGCAGTGCCCTGGCCCGCCGGGCGCGGTCGAGGATCTCCCCGGTGGCCGCGGCGAGGACCCGGGCGGGCGGCCCCTCCTCCGCGGCCAGCCGCTCGGCGGCGTAGAGCCTGGTCAGGTCGTGCCAGTCGTACCTCTCCTGGCCGCTCGCGTCGAGCCCGCGCGCCCGCAGCAGGCCCGCCTCGGCCAGCGCCTCCAGCAAACGGCCGGCGGGCTCCCCGAGAACGGCGGTGGCCGCCCACGGGGCGACGTGCGGCGCGGACAGCGCGCCGAGACGGCGCAGCAGCAGGCGTTCCCGTTCCGAGAGGGCGTGGTAGCCGAGCGCCAGGCTGCCGCGCACGGCCAGGTCCCCCGCGCTGAGCTCGTCGAGGCGGCCGCGCTCGTCCTCCAGACGTCCCGCCAGGTGCTCCAGCGTCCAGCTCGGCCGCCGCGCGAGCCTGGAACCGGCGATCCTCAGCGCCAGCGGCAGCCCCCCGCACAGCGTCGCGATCCGCGCGGCCGCCCGCGGCTCGGCCCGCACCCGCCGCTCTCCCGCCACCCGCGCCAGCATCTCCACGGACTCGTCCGCGTCGAACACGCCGAGCTCGAAGGCTCGCGCCGCCTCCAGGCCGGACAGCGGCGAGCGGCTGGTCACCAGTGTCATGCAGCCGGGCCCCGCGGGCAGCAGCGGGCGCACCTGAGCCTCGTCGGCCGCGTCGTCCAGCACCACCAGCAGCCGCCGGCCGCTCACCATGCTGCGGTAGAGGCGCGTCCGCTCGGCCAGGTCGGCGGGCACCGCTCCCTGCGGGCAGCCGAGCGAGCGCAGCAGGTCCTCCAGCACCGCGCCCGGCGTCCTGGCCCCGAGCGAGGCGTGCAGCCGCCCGCCGGGGAAGTCGAGGCCGGCGGCCGCGTGAACCGCCAGCGCGGACTTGCCCGTCCCCGCGGGACCGTGCAGCACCAGGTGGATGGGCGCGCTCCCGGCGACGGGAACGGACCGGCGAATCCACTCCAGCGCGTGCTCGCGCCCGGTGAAGTCGGCGACGTCGGGCGGCGTCTCGTTCGGCACGGCCCGCGCGGAAGCGCCCCCCACCGGTACGTTCGGCACGGCCCGCGCGGGAGTGCTCCCCGCCAGCACGCGCTCGTGCGCCTCCCGCAGCTCGGGACCCGGCTCGAGGCCGAGCTCCCCGACGAGCAGCCGCCGCGCCTCCCGGTAGGCGCCCAACGCCTCCGACCTGCGCCCCGCCTGGCCGAGCGCGAGGACGAGCTGCGCCCACGCCCGCTCCCGCAGGGGGTGCGAGGCCACGAGCGCGCGCAGCTCCCCCGCCACCTCGGCGCCGCGGCCGAGCGCCACGTCCAGCTCGACGCGCTCCTCGAGAGCGGTCAGCCGCAGCTCCTCCAGCGGCAGGGCGTACGCCCGCCGCAGTTCGGCCGAGTCGACGTCGGCCAGCGCGGGCCCCCGCCACAGTGCCAGGGCGGCACGCAGTCCTTCGGCCGCCTCGGCGGTCCTGCCCGCGTCCCTGGCCCGCCGGCCCGCGCTCACCAGGCGCTCGAACCTGTGCGCGTCCACCTCGTCGGGGTCGACGTCGAGGAGGTAGCCACCGGGCACGGTGCGGATCCCGCCGACCACCTTGCGCAGCGCGCTGACGTACACCCGCAGCACCGGTTCCGCCGAGGCGGGCGGCTCCTCGCCCCACACCTCGGCGATCAGCCGGTCGACGGTCAGCGCGCGTCCCGGCCTCAGCGACAGGGCGGCCAGGAGCGTGCGGTGCTTGGCGGGTCCGGGCGTCAGGTCGCGTTCCCCCTCGACGACCCGCAGGGTTCCCAGCACGCCGAACCGCACGTTCATCCCTCCGCCGGGCGGACCTCGAACGTGTGGAACCCGACCCGGACGGGCGAGGCCGCGTCCGGTGCCGCGTAGACGCCGGTGGCCCCCGGGCCGTAGGGGTCCTCCGCGTCGGTGGCCTCCCCCACCGGCTCCTCGTTGAGCCACATGCCGAGGACGACCCGCTCGCCCCGCTGCGCGCACCGGGCGACGACACGGTTGTCGTCCGCCTTCTTCATCCGCACCGGTCCGTGCAGGACGACACCCCGCCCGCCGCGCCGCTTGACGATCGAGGCCTCGCCCGAGGCGGTCACCGCGAACTCGTAGCGGTCGCCGGTGCCCACGTCGCCGCGGCACCACACGCCGAACTCCCCCGAGCCCCCCTCCAGCCGCATTCTGGAGCTGACCACGACGCCCCCGGCGGACCCCTCGGAGAAGGGGGCCGACTTCCACAGCCGCCATCCGGGGTTGGCGGTCAGCCGGTAGGTCTCGCCGTCCAGCCGCGCCCTGCCGCCGTCGGACGCGCCGACGGCCCAGGAGCCGGCGAAGCCGGCCCGGTAGGAGGAAGCGGACGTGCCGAGACCGGCGTAGAACGTCCACCCGCCCGCCAGCACCACCACGAGCGCGGCGACCCCCGCGACCCACGGCCACCGCCGCCGCCTCCCGGTCGCCGCGCCGGCCCCGGCGGGTCTCCCGGGCACGCCCGGTTCCCCGGGCACAGCCGGTCCGCCGTGCGCGCCCGCCCCGCCGCCCCCGCCTTCGTCTCCGCCACCGGTCCAGGCGCGCTCGACGGCCTGGCTGGCCGTCGCCGGGGTCGGCCGGCCGCCGACCAGCTCGTCCAGCAGCCGCTGCGCGCTCGGCCGGCGCGCGGGGTCCTTGGCCATGGCCCCCTCGACGACGGCGCGCACGCGCTCGTCGAGGCCCTCGAGGTTCGGTCCCTCGTTAACGATCCGGTAGAGGACCTCGGACGGCGCGCCGCCGCCGAACGGCAACCGTCCCGTGCCGGCGAACGCGATCACCCCGCCCCACGCGTAGACGTCGGCCGCAGGCGTCAGCGGCTCGCCGCGCACCTGCTCGGGCGCCATGAACGCCGGCGTGCCCAGGATCGTCTGGCTGGCCAGGCTCTGGGTGTCGACGAGTTGCGCGATGCCGAAGTCGATCACGCGCGGGCCGAGCGGCGACAGCAGCACGTTCGACGGTTTCAGGTCGCGGTGGATCACTCCCGCCCCGTGGATCGCGTGAAGCGCGGTGGCGATCCCGACCGCGAGCGCCTCCAGGTTGGCACCGGTCAGCGGCCCCTGCTCGCGTACGGCCTGCGCCAGGTCGGGTCCCTTGACGTATTCGGTGACGAGGTAGGCGACGCCGTCCTCGACCCCGGCGTCGAGCACGGGAGCGGTGCAGAACCTGGCCACCCTGCGCGCCGCCGCGACCTCGCGGTCGAAGCGCCGCCGGAAGGCCGGGTCGCGGGCCAGCTGCGGATGAATCACCTTCACCGCGGCCAGGCCCCCCGTCGGGGTCGTGGCGAGGTGCACCACGCCCATGCCGCCCTGGCCCAGCTCACGCCTGAGCACGTAGCCGCCGATCATGTTCACCGGAGCCACCTTATGCCGTCAAATCCGCGCACACTGGCATTTTGTACGCCAAAGAGCTCAGCCCTGAGCTCCTTTCCGCAGGGGCGCTTCAGCTACGGCGACCAGCCCTCGAACCACCCCGCGCGCAGGCCAATCACGTGCGGGGCGCGTCGGGGTAGCGGGCCCATAGAGGGGTGCGCCACTGCTGGTGGTTGTCCGTGCGATCACAGGCCCGGAGGGTGAGTTCCGTTCCGGTCTCGTACAACTCGCCTTCCACCCGGAGGCAGCGGCCGGTCAGGCGATGCCTGATCTCCCAGTACTGCCACTCGCGCCTGGTGTCCCGCGCGCCCAAGTCCCAGATCGCGTCGGCCGGAGGGTCCCCTCTCGGGCAGATCGGCCGCCGGACGACCCCCGCCGCGTCGCCGCCCGCCTGGGGGACCACGCAGCCGGACCCGTTGCGGATCACGTACGCCCCCGGCCCCGGGGAGACCTCCTGGTAGGTGAACGCCTGGTTGGACTCGCCGTGGCAGTCCCAGCGCAGGAGCCGGCCGCCGGTGAAGGGAACGTCGACGCAGTCCCCGTTCTGGGCGCTGGCGATCGCGCTGCCCGTGCCGGGCGGCAGGCCCCTGGTGATCTGCCAGTACTGGCCGGCCCGGTCGGAACAGTTCCGCAGGACCAGTGCGGTCCCGGGATCGCGGACCGCCTGATCGATGTCGATACAGAGTTCGCCGCCGTAGGAGGCGATCCTGCCCTGGGAGGTGCCGTCGATCAGACGCCACAGTTGCCCGTCAGAGGCTTCGTCACACAGGGAGTTGGTGAGATGGGAGGACTGGCGAGGGACCCTGGCCTCCACGTCCAGGCAGAGCCTCGATTCGGCGTTGACGATCCGGTGGTGCAGGATCCCCTCGTGCCGGACAGGCTGAAGATCCCAGCTGCGTTCGAGTTTCGGCTCCTTGTAGGCCAGTGACTCGCCGATCCGGACCCGCTTCACCGACTCGCCGCCGTAGACCATGGGCTGTCCCACCGCGAACCGGGAGACGACCGTGACCCCCCGCGCCTCGAAGTCGGGCGCGGACAGCGACCGGGACACGGCGACCGCGCCCCACAGCGTGACCACCACCGCCCCGGCGACACAGAGCACGACGGCGCCCTGCCGCGACACCCCGAACGACACGGGCACCACCGCCTCCGGACCCGCCCCCACCTCACGGCCGGCCCGATCCCGCTCCTGCCACCAGGCCAGGACTCCGGCCAGGATCAGCGCGCAGAGGAAGAACCCGACCCGGAACTCGACGTCACCGGTCGTCCAGTTGACGAACAGATCGCCCAGAGTAATAACAAGCGCGCATTTCCCGATATCAAGAAAGCGTCGATCCCATACGAATCCTCTCTTCTTTCTGTAATCCGCTGGAGCAGGCATATATACTCGCACCTGACATCGTTAGACGAGAAATTCGGGCGTCCGAAAAATCGTCGGGGATGATATCCCCCGGCCAAGGCCGTCACCATTCCGGCACAGCACACGATACGCCGCCCCGCCTCGCCCCAAACTGCGGTTCCGCGACGCCGACCAGTCCGAACCCGGCCATCGCGTACCGCCAAGGCGCTCGACCACGCGGAAGCGGACCACGCCACACGGCGCCCCGGGACATGACGAGATCGCAGGCGACACATAAAGCCACTCGCGGAACGCGCTCGCCGAACGTCGCCCATGAACCCGCTGTAACGCCGGAAAATCATTTGGCGATCTACAGATCCAGTACGGTCGACAACACCGCCGCCAGGCCGGGTGGCGCCGATTCCCGCGTTCCCCCAAACAAAGGAGCACGCTGTGCCCGAAACCTCCCAGGAGATCTTCGAGCGGTACGTCTGGGCCGGAGCCATGACCCAGAACGCCGCGGCACTGGCCGAACTGTTCACCGTGGACGGCGTCATCGAGGCGCCGCTCGTCCCGGCCGGCCATCCCTATCCCAGGCGCCTTGAGGGGCGCGAGGAGATCCGCGAGGCGATGGCCGCGTACTACAAGCGGCCGGTGCGCACCGACCGCACGTTGAACGTGGCCGGGAGCCGGTACGCGCTGCACACCACCACCGACCCCGACGTGTTCGTCGCCGAGATCGACACCGCCTTCGACGGAAGCGCCGGGCCCACGACCATGTCGCTGGTGCAGATCTTCCGCCTTCGTGACGGGAAGATCGCTCTGCTACGCGACTACTTCGCACCCGAGGAAGTGGAGTGAGGGCATCCGCGACACTCGACGACGTCAGCGAACCGGATGCCCCGCCCCGCGCAGCGCGTCCTTGACGTCACCGATCTTGAGCTGCCCGAAGTGGAACACCGACGCCGCCAGCACCGCGTCCGCCCCCGCCTCGACCGCGGGAGGGAAGTCCTCGACGGAACCGGCCCCGCCGCTGGCGATGACCGGAACCGACACCGCGGCACGCACGGCCCGGATCATCTCCAGGTCGTAGCCGTCGCGGGTGCCGTCACCGTCCATGGAGTTGAGCAGGATCTCGCCGACCCCGAGCTCCTCGCCCCGGCGAGCCCACTCCACCGCGTCGATGCCGGTGCCCCGGCGGCCGCCGTGCGTGGTCACCTCGAAACCGGACGGCGTCGGCGGCCCGTCGACGACCCGGCGGGCGTCCACCGACAGCACGATGCACTGCGCCCCGTACCGCCGCGACGCCTCGGTCAGCAACTCGGGCCGGGCGATCGCCGCCGTGTTCAGGCCCACCTTGTCGGCACCTGCCCGCAGCAGCCTGTCGACGTCCTCGACCGAGCGCACCCCCCCGCCCACGGTCAGCGGGATGAACACCTGCTCGGCCGTCCGGCTGACCACGTCGTACATCGTCGACCGGTCGGAACTGGAGGCAGTGATGTCCAGGAACGTCAGCTCGTCGGCCCCCTCCGCGTCGTAGCGGCGGGCCAGCTCGACCGGGTCGCCCGCGTCACGGAGGTTCTCGAAGTTGACGCCCTTGACCACCCGCCCGGCGTCCACGTCCAGGCAGGGAATCACTCGTACCGCGACAGTCATCTGCGACTCCTCAGGAACTCACGGCGGCGAGGGCGTCTTCGAGGGTGAAGGCCTGCGCGTACAGGGCCTTGCCCACGATGGCCCCCTCGACGCCGATCGGGACCAGCGAGGCCAGGGCGCGCAGGTCGTCCAGGGACGAGACGCCGCCGCTGGCGACCACCGGCTTGTCGGTGCGGGAGCAGACCTCGCGCAGCAGGTCGAGGTTGGGGCCGCGCAGCGTACCGTCCTTGGTGACGTCGGTGACGACGTAACGGGGACAGCCGTCGCCCTCCAGGCGGGCGAGGACCTCCCACAGGTCGCCGCCCTCCTGGGTCCAGCCACGAGCGGCCAGGGTCGTCCCCCGCACGTCCAGCCCGATCGCGATCCGGTCACCGTACTCGGCGATGATCTTGGAGCACCAGGCGGGGTTCTCCAGCGCCGCGGTGCCGATGTTCACCCGGCGGCAGCCGGTGGCCAGCGCGATCTCCAGGGAGGCGTCGTCACGGATGCCGCCGGACATCTCCACGTTGACGTCGAGCGCGCCGACCACGGTGGCGAGCAGCTCGCGGTTGCTGCCCCGGCCGAAGGCCGCGTCGAGGTCGACCAGATGGATCCACTCGGCACCGGCCTCCTGCCAGGCGAGTGCCGCGGACAGGGGGTCGCCGTACGACGTCTCGGTGCCGGCCGCGCCCTGGACCAGGCGGACCGCCTGGCCGTCGGCGACGTCCACGGCGGGGAGCAGCTCAAGCGACATCGGTTCAAGACCTCCGGTCGAAGACAAGGGTGAGGAAAAGCGGTACGAACAGCAGAGAGATAACGAAAGCCCCGAACCGGGCCGCCCACGAGGACCACAGCAGCCAGACGATCACCTGGACGATCAGGAACAGCACCGCCGCGACACCGTTCTGCGTCCGGCGGCGGCGGGCCATGATGCCGCCCTGGGACACGATGCGGACGGGCCTGCCCGGCAGCAGCGCGACCACCCTGCCGACCCGCTCGCGCCGGCGCGCCAGCCGCGCCTCCCGCTCGGCGCGCAGAGCCGCCTGGCGCGCCTGCTCGGCCTCCCGCTCGGCCCTGCGCCTGGCCCGCTCCTTGCTCATCGGGAACCCACCGGGCGCACCGGAAACCCGGCCGGTACCCCAAACGGGAAACCGAACGAGACCCCGGCCGGACCTCCGGCCGGAAACCCACCCGCGGCCCGCGAGATCACGTGACGGTCCCGAGCCAGTTCGTGAGCAGCTGCGCTCCGGCGTCGCCCGACTTCTCCGGGTGGAACTGGGTGGCCGCCAGCGGGCCGTTCTCCACCGCCGCGACGAACGGCACACCGTGCTCGGACCAGGTGACCAGCGGATCAGCGAAACCCGGCCCCGCCTGGAGCTCCCAGGAGCGCACGCCGTAGGAGTGCACGAAGTAGAAGCGCGTGTCGGCGTCGAGCCCGGCGAACAGCACGGTCTCGGCGGGCGCCTTGACCGTGTTCCAGCCCATGTGGGGCAGGACCGGAGCCTCCAGGCGCTCCACCGTGCCCGGCCACTCCCCGCAGCCCTCGGTCGTGACGCCGTGCTCGACGCCCGTCTCGAAGAGGATCTGCATGCCGACGCAGATGCCGAGGACCGGCCGCCCGGCCGACAGGCGCCGCGCGATGATCCGCTCGCCGCGCACGGCGCGCAGTCCCGCCATGCACGCGGCGAACGCCCCCACGCCCGGCACGACGAGGCCGTCGGCCTCCATCGCCGCCTCGTAGTCGGCCGTCACCGTGACCTCCGCGCCGACCCGGGCCAGCGCGCGCTCCGCCGAACGGAGGTTGCCCGAGCCGTAGTCGAGAACGGTCACCTTCTTCTTCACCACCAGAGCACCGCCGCCGTGGTCGCCAGGGCCGCGAGGGCGGCGAGCAGCAGCGCGCCCTTCCTCAGACCCTGTTTGAGGAATGAGACGATCCCGCCGACGAGGAACAGGGCCACGAAGGCCATCGCGACGGCCGTCCAGTTGTCACTCACCGGCGCGTCCTCCTCCCCGCCCGGGAAACGGTCACAGCACGGGAAACGGTCACAGCACGCCCTTCGTGCTGGGCACCCCGGTGGCGCGCGGGTCGCGCTCCGAGGCCGCCCGCAGCGCCCTGGCCAACGCCTTGAACTGCGCCTCCACGATGTGGTGGGCGTTGCGGCCGTACGGGACGCGCACGTGCAGGCAGATGGCGGCCTGGGCGACGAACGACTCCAGGATGTGCCTGGTCATCGTCGTGTCGTACTCCGGGCCGATCATGGGAGCCATGCCCTCGGGCTCGCTGTGCACCAGGTAGGGGCGCCCCGACAGGTCGACCGTGACCTCCGCGAGCGACTCGTCCAGCGGGCAGGACGCGTTGCCGAACCTCCGCAGCCCCGACTTGTCGCCCAGAGCCTCGCGGAACGCCGCCCCCAGCGCGAGCGAGGTGTCCTCGATCGTGTGGTGGGCGTCGATGTGCAGGTCGCCCTCGGTCTTCACCGTCAGGTCGAACAGGCCGTGCTTGCCGAGCTGGTTCAGCATGTGGTCGAAGAACCCGACACCGGTGGACACCTCGACGTTCCCGGTGCCGTCGAGGTCGACCTCGACCAGCACCGAGGTCTCCTTGGTGACACGCTCGACGCGACCGCGACGCGGCGCGGTCGCGATACCGCCGCCGGTGATGCTGCTCACAGAATCTCCTCCAGGGCGGCGCGGAACGCCGCCATCTCCTCAGGGGTACCGATCGAAACTCTCAGCCACTCGGGCGGTCCCACCTCGCGGATCAGCACCCCGCGATCCAGCATGCCCCGCCACACCGCGTGCCGGTCCTCGAAGAGCCCGAACAGCACGAAGTTGGCGTCCGAGTCGGCGACCGTCAGCCCCCGGCCGCGCAGCCACTCCACCGTGGCGTCCCGCTCGGCCCGCAGCGCGTCGACCGCACCGAGCAACTCTGCGCCGTGGGCGAGCGCGACCCGCGCCGCCGTCTGGGTGAGCGTGGACAGGTGGTACGGCAGCCGGACCAGCAGCAGCGCCTCGATCACCGCCGGGTGGGCGGCCAGGTAGCCGAGCCGGGTCCCGGCCATGGCGAACGCCTTGGACATCGTCCGCGTGACGATCAGCCGGGGGTTGTCCGGCAGCAGGGTCAGCGCCGACGGGGTGCCGGTGCGGGCGAACTCGAAGTAGGCCTCGTCCACCACCACCATGCCCGGCGCGGCCTCGACGATCCTGGCGATCACCGCCGGGTCCAGGGCGGTGCCGGTCGGGTTGTTGGGCGACGTCAGGAAGACGACGTCGGGCCGGTGCTCCTCGATCGCGGCGACGGCCTTGTCCGGGTCGATCCCGAAGTCGTCCTCGCGCGCCCCGGAGATCCACTCGGTCGAGGCGCCGGTGGTGATGATCGGGTGCATCGAGTAGGAGGGCTCGAAGCCCATCGCGACGCGGCCGTGGCCGCCGAAGGCCTGCAGGATCTGCTGGAGCACCTCGTTGGAGCCGTTGGCCGCCCAGACCTGCTCCACGGCCAGGCCGTGCCCCAGGTACGCGGCCAGCTCCCCGCGCAGGGCGAGCGCGTCGCGGTCGGGGTAGCGGTTGAGCTCGCCCGCCCGGGCGCGTACGGCCTCGGCCAGGCCGGCGACCAGGGACGCGGAGGGCCCGTAGGGGTTCTCGTTGGTGTTGAGCCTGACCGGGACGTCGATCTGGGGGGCACCGTACGGCGTGCGCCCCCGAAGGTCGTCGCGGATCGGCAGGTCTTCGAGTCTCACGCCGGGATCCCCCCGTCGAATCGGGCATGGACATTCCCGGTGGGCACCGTCGGGAAGGTCCTCATGAGGGCACCTCCCAGTCGAAACGCGCGCGGATCGCGGCGCCGTGCGCCGGGAGGTCCTCGGTGTCGGCCAGCACGCACACGTGGGCGGCGGCACCGGCGAGGGCCTCGCGGCTGTAGTCGACGACGTGGATGCCGCGCAGGAACGTCTGCACCGACAGTCCCGAGGAGTGGCAGGCGCAGCCGCCGGTGGGCAGCACGTGGTTGGAGCCTGCCATGTAGTCGCCGAGCGAGACCGGCGCGTAGGAGCCGACGAAGATCGCTCCGGCGTTGCGCACCCGGGCGGCGAGCGCGTGCGCCCCGGCGGCGTGGATCTCCAGGTGCTCGGCGGCGTACGCGTCGACGACGCGCAGCCCGGCCTCCATGTCGTCGACCAGCAGGATGCCCGACTGGCGCCCCGACAGGGCCTCGGTGATCCGCTCGGCGTGCTTGGTCGCGGCGACCTGGCGGGGCAGCTCCCGCTCGACGGCCTCGGCCAGCTCCACCGAGTCGGTGACGAGCACGGCGGCGGCGATCGTGTCGTGCTCGGCCTGGCTGATCAGGTCGGCGGCGACGTGCACCGGGTCGGCCGTGGAGTCGGCGAGGATCGCGATCTCGGTGGGACCGGCCTCGGAGTCGATGCCGATGCGCCCCTTGAGCAGGCGCTTGGCGGCGGCGACCCAGATGCTGCCGGGGCCGGTGACCATGGTGACCGGCGGGCACTCCTCGGTGCCGTACGCGAACATCGCCACCGCCTGGGCGCCGCCGACCGCGTAGACCTCGTCCACGCCGAGCAGCGCGCACGCCGCCAGGATGGCCGGGTGCGGCAGCCCGCCGAACTCGCGCTGCGCGGGCGAGGAGACCGCCAGGGAGGGCACCCCCGCCTCCTGGGCGGGGACGACGTTCATGACCACGCTGGAGGGGTAGACCGCCCGGCCGCCGGGGACGTACAGCCCCACGCGGTCGACGGGCACCCAGCGCTCGGTGACGGTGCCGCCGGGCACGACCTGGGTGGTGACGTCGGCGCGCCGCTGGTCGCGGTGGACGAGGCGGGCACGGCGGATCGACTCCTCCAGCGCCGCCCTGACCTTTGGGTCGAGCCTCTCCAGAGCCCCGGCGATCGCCTCGGCGGGCACCCGGGTGGACTCCAGCTCGACCCCCTCGAACCTGGCGGTCAGCTCGCGCACGGCGGCGACCCCGCGATGATGCACGTCCTCGCAGATGGGCCGCACCTTCTCCAGGGCGGCTTCGACGTCGAGGTCGGCACGGGGCAGCACGTCGCGAAGGTCCTCGGGCAGAGGCCCTCGCAGGTCGGTACGCGAAATCACCCGTTCAGTCTACGGAGGTCCGCCACCCGATATCGTCCCGTCCATCATCCGGACGATGCCTTTACTATGTAGATTTTAACCAGCCGCTACGCTTCCCCGGTGAGCAAGAGCAAGAGCAAGGGCGGGCAGGGAACCCCCGCGACGGTGGCCCTGGCCCAGGCCAAGGTCGATTTCACCCTGCATCCCTACGAGCACGACGCGAACGCGCAGGCCTACGGCGAGGAGGCGGCCGACGCCCTCGGGGTGCCGTACGGGCAGATCTTCAAAACCCTGGTGGCCGAGGTGGAGAGCGGGCTGGCCGTCGCGGTGGTGCCGGTGGCCGGCAAGCTCGACCTCAAAGCCTTCGCGGCGGCGCTGGGGAGCAAGCGGGCGGCGATGGCCGACGCGGCCAAGGTCGAGCGGGTCACCGGCTACGTGGTCGGCGGCATCAGCCCTCTCGGACAGCGCAGGCGCCTGCCGACCGTGGTCGACGCCTCCGCGCTCGGCTTCGCGACGATCTACTTCTCCGCCGGGCGGCGCGGGCTGCAGATCGAGACCGCCCCCTCGGAGCTGGTCCGGCTCACCCAGGCCGTCACCGCCCCCATCGGAAAAACCGGCTGACCGTCTCACGAGCTTCACAGGACCCACCTCGCGGGCCCCGCAGGACCCACCTCACGAGTCCCGCGAGACCCGCCTCGCGAGGTCCCGCAAGACGGACCCGCTCCCCCCGCCAGGTCCTGTCGAAGGTTGCCGACGCGGCGCGCGGCGACCTTCGGTCAGACTCGGTACGACAGAACACACCTGACCAGGGACGTCCGGGGGGAAGATGCACTACTTGACCGCCACCGAGATGATCGAACTGCTGCGTACCAGGCAGGTCGGTGCGGTCGAGCTGCTCGACGCGCACCTGCGGCGGATCGAGGAGGTCAACCCGCAGGTCAACGCGATCGTCACCCTGGTGGCCAAGCGTGCCAGGCGGGAGGCCGAGGAGGCCGACCGGGACCTGGCCCGCGGCCGGTGGCGGGGGCCGCTGCACGGCCTGCCGGTCGCGCACAAGGACCTGGCCGACACCGCGGGGATCCGCACCACGTACGGCTCCCCGATCTTCGCCGACCACGTCCCCGACACCGACGCGCCGATCGTGCGGCGGATGCGCGAGGCCGGGGCGATCACGGTCGGCAAGACCAACACCCCGGAGTTCGGCACCGGCTCGCACACCGTGAACGAGATCTTCGGCGCCACCCGCAACCCCTACGACCTGTCGAGGTCGGCCGGGGGCAGCAGCGGCGGGGCCGCGGCGGCGCTGGCGACCGGCATGGTGGCGCTGGCCGACGGCTCCGACATGGGCGGCTCGCTGCGCAACCCGGCCTCCTTCTGCAACGTGGCGGGGCTGCGGCCCACCCCGGGGCGAGTCCCCTCCTCGTCGCCCGTCGCGGCCTGGTTCACCCTCGGCGTGCCGGGCCCCATGGCCCGTACCGCGGAGGATCTGGCGCTGCTGATGAGCGCGGTGGCGGGGTTCGACGCCGCCTCCCCCCTGTCGATCATCGGGAGCGGCTCCGCCTTCGCCGGGCCGCTGGACCTCGACCTGACCGGGCTGCGCGTGGCCTGGAGCCCTGACCTGGGCGGGCTGCCGGTCGACGCGGAGACGGCCAAGGTCACCGCGAACGCCCCGGCCGCGCTCGCGGAGCTGGGCGCGCGGGTGGAGCGGGTGGATCTGGACCTGTCCGCCGCCGAGGACGCCTTCCGGATCTACCGTGCGTGGTACTACGCGCTGTCCTACGGTGACCTGCCGCCGGAGAGCCTGGGGGCGAACGTGCGCTGGAACGTCGAGCGGGGCCGCGAGGTGACCGGCGCCGACCTGGCCCGCGCGGAGCGGCTGCGCAGCGGGCTCTACCAGCGGATGAACTCCTTCTTCGACACCTACGACTTCCTGATCGCGCCGGTCAGCCAGGTGCCGCCGTTCCCGGTGGACGCCCCGTACGTCTCGGAGATCAACGGGGAGGCACTGCCCGACTATCTGGCGTGGATGCGCTCGGCCTACTGGGTCAGCGTGCTGCACGCCCCGGCGGCGTCGGTGCCGTGCGGGTTCACCCCCGGCGGGCTGCCGGTGGGCGTGCAGATCATCGGGCGCCCCTTCGCCGACATGGCGGTGCTGCGGCTGGCCCACGCGTTCGAGCGCGCCACCGGCCACGGCTCGCGCAGGCCGCCCCTCTGAGACCCTGGCCCCCGGCCCTCGGACCCCGGCGCGGCGCCTACCGGTCGCCGATCCGGCCGCTGATGTCGTACGACGACAGCGGCCCGTAGGGGTCGTTCCCGCCGAACGGACGGCGCAGCGGGGAGTCGCGGTAACCCGCGATGCCCTCCAGGGCGAAGAAGAGACCGGCGGCCAGCGTCGGCCACGCGAACAGCACCCCCCTGGCGGTCAGCACCAGCGGTCCCGCGATCAGCGGCCTGGACGTCCCCGAGGCGGCGACGCTCACGGCCCCGAGGTTGACCGCCTCCCCGACCACCAGCGCCAGGTACGCGCCGCACAGGCCGCCCGCGGCCAGGCCCACCACCACCGGCAGCGGCCGGCCCCCGCGCGACACGCTGTAACCGACGGCTCCGCAGACGAGCCCGAGCGCGCCGGTGATCACGGCGAACCAGCCGTCGGCGGCGATCAGCGCCTGCGTGGAGGGGTCCGCCAGCAGCGGTCCCTGGCTCGTCGCGACGTACGGGGGGCGCGGCGCCGCCAGCGACCACAGGATCCCGGCGACGACCCCGGTCAGCGCGAGCACCAGCACGGTGATCACAAAGTCACGCACGCCGCGCACCATGATTCCCTCACCCTCTGTGCAGATGTGCCCGATGTTACATAGCCCTCGGCCCGGCGCCATCCGAGGCTTCGACCGAATCCCGTTACTCTGGCGGGGTGAATGAAGAGGTATGGCTGATCGAACCCTCCGGGCCGCTGCGCGGTGATGTCGAGGTCCGCGGCTCCAAGAACGGCGTCTCCAAGCACATGGTCGCCGCGATGCTGGGCACCGGTGAGAGCACGATCCAGAACGCCCCGGACGTGGGCGAGGTGGGGATCACCGCTCAGATGCTGCGGGCGCTCGGCATCGACGTGGAGATCAGCGCCGGGGAGATCTCCGTCGCCCCTGGCAAGCAGATCAACCCGCACGTCCCCGCGGCGTTCACCGGTCTCAACAGGATCCCGATCCTGATGCTCGGCCCGCTGCTGCACCTGGCGGGCGAGGCGTTCGTGCCGCTGGTGGGCGGCGACCCGATCGGCCGCCGGCCCGTCGACTTCCACGTCGAGGCGCTGCGCGCTATGGGCGCCGAGGTCGAGGTGAGCGACACGGGGGTGTACGCCAAGGCCAAGCGGCTGCGCGGCACCCGGATCGAGCTGCCCTACCCCAGCGTCGGAGCCACCGAGACGATCCTGATGTCGGCGGTGCTGGCCGAGGGCAAGACCGTGCTGAAGGGCGCGGCGATGGAGCCCGAGGTAGTGGAGCTCGCCCTGTTCCTGCAGCGCATGGGCGCCCGCATCGAGCTGAGCCCCGACCGGCGCATCGTGATCGAGGGCGTGGAGCGCCTGCACGGCGCCTCCACCTGGCTCAACGGCGACCGCATCGAGGCGTTCTCCTACCTGGCAGCCGGTCTGATCACCGGCGGGCAGGTGCGGGTGCACGGCTGCCCGCAGGACCGGCTGGTGACCGCGATCACCACCCTGGCCAGGATGGGCGCCGAGGTCGACATCACCGACGACTACCTGTCGGCGTCCGCGCCGCACGGGCTGCGGGCCGCGGCGGTGCAGACCGACACGCACCCGGGGTTCATGACCGACTGGCAGACCCCCCTGATGGTGCTGTTCACGCAGGCCCAGGGCATGTCGGTGCTGCACGAGACGGTGTTCGAGAACCGCCTGGTCTACGTGCCCGCGCTGCAGAAGATGGGCTGCGAGATCGAGGTGTTCGACGTCTGCCTCGGCGGCCCCGCCTGCCGCTACCACGACACCAACGCCAAGCACTCGGCGGTCGTGCGTGGCGTGTCCAGGCTGAGCGGCGCCGACGTGACGCTGCCCGACATCCGGGCCGGGTTCTCGGCCGTGCTGGCCGCCGCCGCGGCCGAGGGCACCTCCACGCTGCGCGGGGTGCACCACATCGAGCGGGGCTACCACCGGCCGTTCGAGCAGTTCGCCTCGCTCGGGCTGAAGATCAGTCGAGAAAAGGTGCAGGACGGGTAAGGATTGGCAATCGGGTGTTTGTGGGTGATCACCCGGTCGCACGTTACTATGCGTGACATCGCGCCCAGAGGTGAGACGTGGTCCCGGCGCGTGCCTGTGTCGGCTGGTGGCCTGCGGGGTGTTCGGCGGGCTGCTGGCCGCCCTGGCCGCGCTGCCACTGGTCGGCACGGCCGGGCTCACCGTCAACAACGTCGCGAGGACCCTCACCGACCTGCCCCCGAGCCCCCGGGAGAACCCGCTCCCCCAGCGCACCGTGCTGCTGGACAGGAACGGCAAGCGGTTCGCCCAGTTCTACACGGAGAACCGGACGGTGGTGACGCTCGCCCAGGTCGCCCCCGTCATGCGTGACGCGATCGTGGCGATCGAGGACTCGCGTTTCTACGAGCACGCGGGCCTGGACATCAAGGGCACCCTGCGTGCCCTGGTCACCAACACCAAGGCGGGCGAGGTGCGGCAGGGCGGGTCCTCGCTCACCCAGCAGCTCGTGAAGAACATCCTGGTCGAGAACTCCGAGAGCGACACCGAGCGCGCCCAGGCCCGCGCGCCCAGCATCCAGCGCAAGATCAACGAGCTGCGGTACGCGCTGGCGATGGAGCGCAAGTACAGCAAGGCCGAGATCCTGGAGCGCTACCTCAACATCGCCTACTTCGGCGCGGGCGCCTTCGGGGTGGAGGCCGCCGCCCAGCGGTTCTTCTCGGTCCCGGCCGCCCGGCTGACCCTGCCCCAGGCGGCGACGCTGGCCGGCGCGGTGCGCACGCCGTACGCCACCGACCCGTCGCTGGACGCCAGGCGCAAGGAGCGGCTGCGCGAGCGCAGGGACATCGTCCTGGACCGGATGGCCCAGCTGTCGTACGTCACCCCGGCGCGGGCCGAGGCCGCCAAGAGGCGCCCGCTGGCCATCCGCCTCAAGCCCGAACCCGGCGGCTGCGAGGGGAGCGTCTACCCCTACTTCTGCCTCTACGTGCACCGGGAGCTGCTGACCAACACGGCCTTCGGCCACACCCGCGCGGAGCGGGAGCGCCGCCTGGCCAGGGGCGGCATCGTGCTGCGCACCACCCTGGCGCCGAAGGCGCAGCGGGCCGCGCAACGCGCCATCGCCGCGCGGGTCGGCAGGAAGGACACCGAGGTCGCGGCCGAGGCCATGATCCAGCCGGGCACCGGGCGGATCCGGGCCATGGCGGCGAGCAAGAGGTACGGCAGCAACAGCGGCGGCGGCAACACCGGCAACACCGGCAACAACACCGCCGGCACCAAAGGCGGCCCCGACACCACCTACAACCTGGTCGCCGACATGGCGCACGGCGGTGGCCAGGGCTTCCAGGCGGGCTCGACGTTCAAGGTGTTCACCCTGGCGACCGCGCTGGCCCAGGGCTGGCGGTTCGACCAGGGCTTCATGACGCCCGGCAGTTTCGTGCCCGACAGCGGTTTCACCGACTGCCGGGGCCGCAAGGTCAACGACCCCCGCGCGGAGATCTTCAACGCGAGCGGCGAGGGCAAGGGCGGCCCGCAGAGCCTGTCCACCGGCACCTGGAAGTCGGTGAACATCTTCTACATGATGCTGGAGCAGCGGGTGGGCCTGTGCCCGGTCGTCACGACCGCCAGGGCGATGGGCATCGCCCGCGCCGACGGCACCCCGCTGCGGGAGGTGCCGACCTTCACCCTCGGCGTGAACGAGATGGACCCGGTGACCGTGGCGGCCGCGTTCGCCGCGTTCGGGGCGCGGGGCCGCTACTGCCGCCCGATGGCCATCGTCGAGATCGTCGAGCGGGACGGCAGGCGCTTCAAGATCCCGCCCAGCTGCTCGCGGGCGATCGAGCGCGACGTGGCCGACGCGGTCAACCACCTCCTGGCCGGGGTGTTCACCAAGGGCACCATGACCGGCCAGAGCATCGGCCGCCCGGCCGCGGGCAAGACGGGCACCAACAACGGCTACACGTCGGCCTGGTTCGCCGGCTACACCCCTGACCTGGCCGCGGCGGTCAGCGTGGGCGACATCCGGGGCTCCTACCGCTACCCGCTGACCGACGTCGAGATCGGCGACGAGTACTTCGGCGCGGTCCAGGGGGCCTCCCTGCCGGGACCGATCTGGGTCTCGTCGATGTCGGCGGCTCTCGACGGTACGCGCGAGACCCGCTTCCACCACCCCGACATGGGCCGGTTCGGCGGCGGGTTCACCCCCGGCATGGAGGAGGCCCTGGCCAGGGAACGCGAGGAGGACGGCGAGGGCCGCGAGGGCGACAGGCGTCGCGGCGCCCGAGGGGACCGCGAGGACCGCGACGCCCGAGGGGACCGCGGCGCCCGAGGGGACCGCGGACGCCGCTTCCGCGAGGAGCGCACGTACCGGGAGGAGCGCCGGTATCGGGAGGAGCGCCGGTATCGCGACAACGGCGCGCACCGCCGGTACCGCGCCCCCCGCCGGGGGTTCCGGTAGCAATGCGGAGATTTCCCACGGACATCTCTGACCTGCGGTGATGGAGATCGTCAGTCGCGAGTCGCCGCCGCGGACGGGCCGCACAGCGCCCTGATGCCCCGGCTCCGCCACCTCGAACCGTCCGGCACGCCCTAACGGACGAGCGGGATGCGGAGCACGAAGCAGGCGCCGCCCTCGGTCACGTCCTCGACGTGCAGGCTGCCCCGGTGGGCCTGGGCGATGTCGCGGGCGATGGCCAGGCCCAGGCCGGTGCCTCCGCGGCCGCGGCTGCGGGCGGTGTCCAGGCGGACGAATCGCTGGAACACGCGCTCGCGGTCGGCGGGAGCGATTCCCTTCCCGTCGTCGGCCACCGCCAGCTCCGCGTGGCCGCCCGCGCGGCGCAGGTCGACCCGCAGTCTGCGGATGGCGTGACGCCGGGCGTTGTCCAGCAGGTTGGCGAGCAAACGGGCGAGCTGCCAGGGCGCGGCTTCCACGGTCACCGCCGGCTCGACGTTGAGCCGTACGTCATGACCGTCGGTCCACCGGGCCGCCGCCGTCTCGACCAGGGCGGTCAGATCCACTTCTTCCCGCGTTCTGTCGAGGTCGGACTCGATCGTGGACAGCAGGAGCAGGTCGTCGACGATGCTCTCCAACCGGTCAAGGTCATTCGTCACGTGGTTCAGCAGGTCGGGCAGGCAGGTGTCGTCCGGGTGCAGCTGCGCCGCCTCGACTTGCACGCGCAGCGCGGCGAGCGGCGTACGCAGCTCGTGTGAGGCGTCGGCGGCGAACTGACGTTGCCTGGCCAGTACGTGCTCCGTGTGCGTTCTGGCCTCCCTGACCTGCTCGTCCAGCTTCCGCAGCTTCGTGGAGCGTGCGCACAGCCGCGCCTCCGTCGGCTCCATCGGCTCCATCGGCTCTACCGCCTTCTCGCCCGAGCCCGGCCCGAGCCCGGGCGAACCCGCACGCGGGGGTTGTCGGCCGAGTTCGGTCACCTCCTGCGTGCGGTGGACGAACAGCACCACCGCTCCGCCCGGGCCGAGGACGGAAGAGTCGATCATGTTCCCGTACCGGTTCCGGGGCGCGCCACCGGAGGGCACCGCGGTGTGCTTCCGCGGTGTCACCGCCTCGGCGGCCGCACGAACCTGGTCCAGCGACGCTTCGAGGTGCTGCAGCGCGCACCGGTAACCGGGATCGGTGCGGTCCTGGGGAAACGGGTCGGACACATGCCGGCCCAGCACGTCCTCCCGCCGGCGTCCGCAGAGGTCAAGATAGGTCTGGTTGACGGCCACGATGATCATATCCGGTGTCATGACCAGGCAGGGGCCGGAAACGGCCGTGAACAGGGCGGCGACGTTGATGTCGTGTGCCATCAGAGTCCTCTTCCGACGCTCGGCGAGCTCATGGATCCAGCGGTGTGCCCACCGGGGCAACCGAACCTGCCAGGGGCAGTCGCAGCACGAAGCACGCGCCGCCGGTCTCGGCCTCCCGGACATGCAGGCTGCCGATGTGGGCCTGGGCGATGTCGCGGGCGATGGCCAGACCCAGCCCGGTGCCGGTGTGGTCGAGCCGGCGCGCGGCCTGCAGGCGGGTGAAGCGCTGGAAGATGCGTTCTCGTTCGGATTCCGCGACTCCTTCGCCGTCGTCGGTGACCGTCAGCTCGGCGCTGTCGCCGTCGCGGCTCACCCGGACCTCGATCATTTGGCGGGCGTGCCGCTGGGCGTTGTCCAGCAGGTTGGTGAGCACCCGGCTGATCCGGATCGGGATGGCCACAACGGTCACCCCGGTTTCCAGCCGGTGCCGGACCGCGATGCAGTCGGTCCTGCGGCCGATCTCGTCATGGACGAGTTCGGCGAGATCGACCTGCTGCGGCTCGTTGGGCGGGCCGGCATCCATCTCGGCGAGGATGCGCATGTCGGTGATGATCGCGTTCAGCCGCTCGACGTTCCTCAGCGCGTTGGCGAGCAGGTCGCAGAGGTCGGTCTCGCCGGGATGCAGGCGGGCCTCCTCCAATTCCGTGCGCAGACCCGCGATCGTCGTGCGTAGCTCGTGCGAGGCGTCGGACGCGAAACGCTGCTTTTTCTGCAGTTCGCGCTGAAGCTCGCGCACCATGTCCGAGGGGATCCGGATCGTCTGCGCAATCTGGCCTTCACCAGCCTGGCGGGGAGCCCCGCGGTCGAAACGGGGTCCTGAGTGTGCTGTCAAGACACAGACTTCCTTTCATGCGATTTCGTGGGGGATATGCGACTTGGCGGGGGATATCGGCCGATGGCCGTCGCGGGGCAGACGCGGCACACCGTTGACGGCGATGTCCGGTGGGGCGGCCACCGCCCGGGGCCCTGCACCGCGAGCCTCGTCACGGCATGGACCCGATCACGCCGGTCCCGCGGACCACAGACGTTCGTGGCGAACCTCTGTCCCCCGGACACGCGTCGCCGTCCGTCATGAGTCATGACAGTGCAGGTCATCGTCCTGTGACAGGTACGCGAACAATCGTGGTGGCGGGTGGCACCGTCAGACGGTGATCGGCCCCGGCCGGTCCCTGAGGCTCGCCGTCCGCACCGTGCCCCCGGGCGGTGAGAGCCACGGCACACCGCGCCCGCCGTCCGTCATCGGTGAGCAACGCCTTCCGCAGGGGCTGGACCGGCCACACACCGGCGCGGACGGCGTGGGCGACGTGGACGGCGCGGACGGCGTGGGCACTGGAAACTTTCCGCGGGATCTGTCACAGGCCGGAAGGCCGTCCTGTCCTAGCTGGAGACCGAGGGCGAGCAAGCGCCCCGGCGGACAGGAAGGTTCACCATGAGGATCGTGGTAATCGGCGGGACCGGTCTCATCGGGTCGAAGCTCGTGACGAAGCTGAGGGAGCACGGTCACGAGGCGGTGGCGGCGGCGCCGAACACCGGAGTCAACGCCCTCACCGGCGAAGGGCTGGCCGAGGTGCTCAAGGGCGCGCAGGTGGTGATCGACGTGTCGAACTCCCCCTCCTTCGAGGAAACCGCCGTGATGGAGTTCTTCACCACCTCCACCCGCAACCTGCTCGCCGCGGAGGCGGAGGCCGGTGTCGGCCACCACGTCGCGCTGTCGGTGGTGGGTACGGAGCGGCCGCCGGGGAACGCCTACTTCCGAGCGAAGATCGCTCAGGAGAAGCTGATCGCGGAGTCGTCGATCCCGTTCTCGCTCGTGCACGCGACCCAGTTCTTCGAGTTCGTCCGGCGCATCGCCGACGAGGCCACGGACGGCGACCGGGTGCGGATGGCGCCCGTGCTCTTCCAGCCCATGGCGGGCGATGACGTCGCCCAGGCGGTCGGCCGGGTCGCGGTGGGATCGCCGCTGAACGGCATGGTGGAAGTCGGTGGACCCGAGCGGTTCCGGATGGACGAGTTCTTCCGGGAGGCCCTGGCCACCTGGGGCGACCCGCGCGAGGTAATCACCGACCCGCGGGCGCCCTACTTCGGCAGCGTGCCGGGCGAGCGCACGCTGGTGCCCGATGACGGCGCCTCCCTGGGGCGGATCCGCTACCGCGACTGGCTAGACCGGCACGCCACCGGAAAGTAGACCGAAGAAAGGCGGCTCCATGCCCACGTTGAGATCAACCGCCTGACAGGCGGCGCTCACCGTGCCGCAGGGGGCGGAACCGCGCCGTCCGGCGCCCGCACGGCCACCGGCCGCCCGCCCTCCGGGTGAGGACGCGGACCCGCAGGCTCTCAGGCCCCGAGGCAGGCGGGGCCGAGGAGCTGCTTCAGGTCGCCCATCAGGGCCGGGGACGGCGACACCCGCAGGCGGTCGTCGAGGCGCACGATCGTGGTCTTCGGACCGTTGTGGACCTGCAGGTGCACCTCGGTGGTGCCGGGGTGCGCGGTCAGCACCTCCTTGAGGCGGCCGACCACCGGCGGGGTGCAGCGGGCCAGGGCGAGGCTGACGGCCAGCGGGCCTCCGGCCTCGCGGGTCAGGTCGGGGGCCGTCACCTCCATCGCGATGATCTTCCCGACGTCCTCGCGCTTGTCCAGGCGCCCCTTGACGAACACGATCGCGTCCTCGGCGAGCACCGTCGCGCAGAGCTGGTACGCGGACGGGAAGATCATTACCTCGATCGCGCCCTCCAGGTCCTCCAGCTGGGTCAGGACCCAGGTGTCGCCCTTCTTGGTGACCTTGCGCTGCAGGCCGCTCAGGATGCCGCCGACGGTGACGACCTGGCCGTCGGTACGGTGCTCGTCCTGCAGCGAGGCGATCGAGCAGTCGGCGCCGGAGGCGAGGATGTGCTCCACGCCGAAGAGCGGGTGGTCGGAGACGTACAGGCCGAGCATCTCCCGCTCGAACTGCAACAGGGTGTTCTTGTCCCACTCGCCCAGCGGGATCTGCACGTCGAAGGTCTCGTCCTCGGCGCCCTCGACGGCGCCGAACAGGGAGTCCTGTCCCTGGGCCTCGTTCTTCTTGATCCCGATGATGCTGTCGACGGCCTGCTCGTGGATCATCACCAGGCCCTTGCGCACGTGCCCGAAGGAGTCGAAGGCACCGGCCTTGACCAGCGACTCGATGACCCGCTTGTTGCAGACCACCATGGGAACCTTGCGCAGGAAGTCCTTGAAGTCGGCGAAACGGGTCTTCTCCTTGCGCGCGGCGATGATCCCGTCGACCACGTTGCCGCCGACGTTGCGGATCGCCGACAGGCCGAAGCGGACATCGGTGCCGCGCGGGGTGAAGTCGAAGTCGGAGTCGTTGACGTCCGGCGGGAGCACCTTGATGCCCATGCGGCGGCACTCGTTGAGGTAGAGGGCCGACTTGTCCTTGTCGTCCTTGACCGAGGTCAGCAGGGCGGCCATGTACTCGGCCGGGTAGTTGGCCTTGAGATAGCCGGTCCAGTAGCAGACCAGGCCGTAGGCGGCGGTGTGCGCCTTGTTGAAGGCGTAGTCGGAGAAGGGCAGCAGGATGTCCCACAGGGCCTTGATCGCGGCGGCCGAGTAGCCGTTGTCCTTCATGCCCTGCTCGAAGAATTCGTACTGCTTGTCCAGCTCCGACTTCTTCTTCTTGCCCATCGCGCGGCGCAGCAGGTCGGCCTTGCCGAGCGAGAACCCGGCGACCTTCTGCGCGATGGCCATGACCTGCTCCTGGTAGACGATCAGGCCGTAGGTCGTGTCGAGGATCTCCTTGAGCGGTTCCTCCAGCTCAGGGTGGATCGGGGTGATCTCCTGCTGGCCGTTCTTGCGCATCGCGTAGTTGGTGTGGGAGTTGGCGCCCATCGGACCCGGCCGGTACAGCGCGAGCGCCGCCGAGATGTCCTCGAAGTTGTCGGGACGCATCAGCCGCAGCAGCGAGCGCATGCCGCCGCCGTCGACCTGGAACACGCCGAGCGTGTCACCCCTGGCCAGCAGCTCGTAGGTCTTGACGTCGTCCAGGGGCAGGTCGAGCAGCTCGATCTTGGTGCCGGTGTTGACCTCGATGGCCTTCAGGCAGTCGTCGATGATCGTGAGGTTGCGCAGGCCCAGGAAGTCCATCTTGAGCAGGCCGAGCGTCTCGCAGGTCGGATAGTCGAACTGCGTGATGATCACACCGTCGGAGTCGCGGCGCATGATCGGGATGTAGTCGGTCAGCACCTCCGAGGACATGATCACGCCGGCGGCGTGCACGCCGGTCTGCCGGATCAGGCCCTCCAGGCCCCTGCCGAGGTCGATGGCCGACTTGACGTCGACGTCCTCCTCGTACAGCCTGCGCAGCTCGCCCGCCTCGTTGTAGCGCGGGTGGTCCTTGTCGAAGATGCCCGACAGCGGGATGTCCTTGCCCATCACCGCGGGCGGGAACGCCTTGGAGACCTTGTCGCCCAGCGCGTACGGGTGCCCGAGGACGCGGGCCGCGTCCTTGATGGCCGCCTTCGCCTTGATGGTGCCGAAGGTGGCGATCATGGCGACCTTGTCGGCGCCGTACTTCTCGGTCACGTAGCGGATCACGTCGCCGCGCCGGCGCTCGTCGAAGTCGATGTCGACGTCGGGCATGGAGACGCGGTCGGGGTTGAGGAACCGCTCGAAGATCAGGCCGTGCGGCAGCGGGTCGAGGTCGGTGATGCCCAGCGCGTACGCGGCCAGCGAGCCCGCCGCCGAACCACGGCCA
Organism: Streptosporangium sp. H16; assembly: GCF_051918855.1. Classification (NCBI taxonomy): domain Bacteria; kingdom Bacillati; phylum Actinomycetota; class Actinomycetes; order Streptosporangiales; family Streptosporangiaceae; genus Streptosporangium; species Streptosporangium sp. H16. The sequence continues at coordinate 419,798 of NZ_JBPXMD010000001.1, read as the reverse complement.
GGTCCGACCCGGATGCCGTTGTTCTTGGCCCACATGATGAAGTCGGCGACCACGAGGAAGTAGGAGGGGAACCCCATCTGCAGGATGACGTTCATCTCGAACTCGATCTGGGCGCGGTGCTCCTCGTCGACGCCCTCGGGGAAGCGCCGCTCCATGCCCCGCCAGATCTCCTTGCGGAACCAGCTCTCCTCGGTCTCCCCCTCGGGGATCGGGAAGGTCGGCATCAGGTTCTTGAAGCCGAACATGCCGGTCGGGTCGACCTTCTCGGCGACCAGCAGCGTGTTGCGGCAGCCCTCGGCCCACAGGTCGGAGGAGTCGACGGCGCGCATCTCGTCGGCGTTCTTGATGTAGTAACCGCTGCCGTCGAAGCGGAAGCGGTCGGGGTCTGACAGCTGCTTGCCGGTCTGGATGCACAGGAGCGCGTCGTGCGAGGTCGCGTCCGACTCGTAGGTGTAGTGGGAGTCGTTGGTGACCAGCGGCGGGATGTCCAGCTCGCGCGAGATGCGGGTCAGGCCGTCGCGGACCCGGCGCTCGATGTCGAGCCCGTGATCCATGATCTCCAGGTAGTAGTTGTCCTTGCCGAACAGGTCCTGGAACCTGGCCGCCGCCGCGACCGCCTCGTCGTACTGGCCCAGGCGCAGGCGGGTCTGCACCTCGCCCGACGGGCAGCCGGTGGTGGCCATCAGGCCCTCGGAGTGCTCGGCGAGGATCTCGGCGTCCATCCGGGCCCACTTGCGGACGAAGCCCTCGGTGTAGGCGCGCGAGGAGAGCTTCATCAGGTTGCCCAGGCCCGTGGCGTTCTTCGCCCAGATGGTCATGTGGGTGTAGTAGCCACCCGCCGAGACGTCGTCGCGCTTCTGGTGCGGCTCGCCCCACAGCACCGGCTTCTTCTGGTGCCGGGAGGCGGGGGCGACGTAGGCCTCGATGCCGATGATCGGCTTGATCCCGGCACCGGTCGCCTGCTTGTAGAAGTCGTAGGCGCCGTGCATGTTGCCGTGGTCGGTGATCGCGATGGCCGGCATGCCCAGGTCACCGACCTGCTTGAACATCTGCTTCAAACGGGCGGCTCCATCCAGCATGGAGTATTCCGTGTGAACGTGCAGATGCACAAACGAGTCTGACATGCGGCCCCGTCCTCCCCTAGTCGCACCGTCGGCGGGGAAAGCGTATCCAAATCTGAGTTTCGAAAGTGACTCATGCGCTCCGGGTCGCCTCTCCCCCGGCGGCGCCCCGGACACTCCCGGCGCGAGGCCTACCCTTGACTCATAGTACGGGTAACGATATATGTCGCCCATGGCGCTACGCGAGCAGAGCTACCTGATCCTGCTGGCCCTGTCCGAGGGCCCGCTGCACGGATACGGCGTGATCAAGACGGTGCGCGAGCTGTCGGAGGACCGCGTGCGGCTCGGCGCGGGCACCCTCTACGGCGCCCTGGAGCGACTGTCGGGCGAGGGCCTGATCGGCGTCGTCAAGGAGGAGGTCGTCGACGGCCGCCACCGGCGCTACTACGGCCTCAGGGGCGAGGGCCGCACGGTCCTGGCCGAGGAGACCGCCCGGCTGACCCGCCTCGCCGCCACGGCCCGGCGCCGGCTCGACCTCCTGCCGGGCGCCCTGTGACCCAGATGACCCGATGACCCCGATGATCCCGGTGACCCGTTCCGGCTCAGACCGGTCGATGGTTCGACACTGTCACGATCGGCCCCCCGGAGCGGGCCCGTTGAACGTAAAGTGGCAGGTCATGCGGCCGATTCTCGATCATCTTCCCGACATCCGCCACGTACTGGACATCAGATCTCAGGATGTGGACTTTTCTCCGGCGGGTGAGTCGATCACTTTACCGGGCTATGAGAGTATTCGGGGGTTCAGAAGGAGGTAAGCCGGTTGATGGCCGAAGCACAGCCCGAGGGGCGCCGTGTCGCCTCCCGCTACCAGCTGCTCGAAGCCATCGGCCGGGGTGGCATGGGCATCGTGTGGCGGGCCCATGACGAGCTCCTCGACCGTGAGGTCGCGATCAAGGAGGTCCGTTACGCCGACATGCTCGGCGAGGACAACCAGGAGGACTTCAACCGGCGCACCAAGCGCGAGGCGCGTGCCGCGGGGCGCCTGACGCACCCGAACGTGGTGGTCGTCCACGACGTCGTCGAGGAGGACGGGCGTCCCTGGATCGTCATGCAGCTGGTGGAGTCGCGCTCCCTCGGCAAGGTGCTGCGCCAGGACGGGCCGCTGCCGCCGCAGCGGGTCGCGGAGATCGGCCTCAAGCTGCTGGAGGCGCTGCGCGCCGCCCACGCCCAGGGAGTGCTGCACCGCGACGTCAAGCCGGAGAACGTGCTGCTGGCCGACGACGGCCGGGTGGTGCTGACCGACTTCGGCATCGCGACCCTCGAGGCCGAGACCGCGCTGACCATGACCGGCATCGCGGGCACCCCCGCGTTCATCCCGCCGGAACGCATCAAGGGCGGCAGCGCGCAGCGCGAGTCCGACCTGTGGTCGCTCGGCGCGACCCTGTACGCCGCCGTCGAGGGCAAGCCCCCGCACGACCGGGGCGGGGCGCTGCCGACCATGCACGCCATCCTGAACGACGAGCCCGAGCCCCCGCTCCACGCCGGGCCGCTGGCCCCGGTCCTCGAAGGGCTGCTCCGCAAGGACCCGGCGCTGCGCATGCCCTACAAGGAGGCCGAGCGGCTGCTGCGCAGGGTCGCCGAGGGCGAGGGCAACCGGGACCGGCCCGCCAGGACCGCCGTCATGCCGGCCGTGGACCCGGCGGACGAGACCGACCCCGGGATCGGCCTCCAGCCCGGCGCCGTCCCCGAGACGGGCGCGAAGCTGGACGCCGCACGCCCGGGTGCGAAGAAGGACGCCTCTCCCCCGCCCGCGCGCCGCGAGGAGCAGGAGCAGCGGAAGGCCGCCGCGAAGGCGCCCGCCGCGGACGCACGGCGGCAGCCCGCCCCCGCGGCGGCCGGTTCCGTGGCGGCCGGTTCCGGGGAGAAGGCCGCGCCGGCACCGGCGAAGGACGCACCCGCCGCGAAGGGCGGCCAGGCTTCCGAAGCCGCAGCCGAAGCCGGCTCCCCCGTCCCGGATGCCGGGGCGGGCTCACCGGGCTCCGAGGCGGGAGCGGGCCCGAAGGCGAGCCGTCCCGCCGGCAAGGGCGCGCCCGTGCCCCCTGCGGCCCCCGCCGAGGCCGCACCGCCGATTCTGTCCAGGTTCGCCCCCAAGCCGAGGCCCGCCACCACTTCGAAGCCCGAGCCCACCCCGGAACCCGAGCCCGGCCCCAGGCCCGGGGCGGCGGCCGCGTCCCCGGCGTCCCCGGCGTCCCCGGCGCCTCCGGTTCTGCCCAGGTTCGCCCCCAAGCCGAGGCCCGCCACCGACCCGAAGTCCGAACCCGCCGCCGGCGTCGCGCCGGCCCGCGAGGCGAAGCCGGGCACGGCGTCCTCCGCGTCCCCCGGCGCGGCGGCTCCCGGCTCCACGTCCGGGAAGAAGCCCGCACCCCGGGCGAGCCGCGAGGACGCCCCGCCGGCCGGGGAGCCGGGAGCCGCGCGCCAGAAGCCCGCCGCGCGCCCCAACCCCTTCCCGCCCGTCGGGCGCGAGCCCGCGCCGAGGCCGGAGCCCGCCGCGGCGCCCGTCTCCGCCTCCAGGGCCGAGCCCGCTCCGTGGGAGGAGCCCTCGCCCGTCTACGCCGGGAACCACGACACGCTCGCCTCGCGAGAGTCGGGCGGCTCCCCGGTGAGGCGGGGGCTGCTGGTGCTGCTGCCCGCGCTGCTCGTCGTCGGCGGGATCGCCGGCTGGCTCGGCCTGCGCAGCGGCGACGGCGACGAGACCCCGCAGGCCAGGCCGGGCGATCCGAGCGCGTCCAGCGCGTCGGACGCCCCGAGCGGCACCGCCGAGACGACCCCGGAGGGCTCGCCGGATCCGGAGACGTCGCCGCCGTCCTCCTCGGCGTCCCCGTCGGAGTCTCCCTCGTCCAGCCCGAGCCCCACCAAGACGGAGGAGAAGTCCCCCCTCCCCTCCGGCTGGAAGATGCACAAGGACAGCAACGGCTTCTCGATCGGCCTGCCCAAGGGGTGGGCCGTGGAGAAACGGCCCGGCAAGCAGGTGTGGTTCCGCGGTCCCGACCGGACGAGCTTCGTCTTCGTCGAGTACGTCGACAAGGCGGGCCCCGACCCGAAGAAGGACTGGGAGAACCAGGAGAGGGTCGTCCGGGGCAACTTCTCCGGCTACCAGCGGGTCCGGATCGCGAACGTCAAGTACATGGAGAAGGCCGCCGACTGGGAGTTCACCTGGAACACCAGCTCGGGCAAGGCCCGCGTGATCAACCGGGGGTTCGTCACCAAGGGCGGCCGGGGGTATGCGATTTACTGGCATACCCTGGCCAAGAACGCGAAGAAGAACATGCACCTTTTCGAGGGGTTCACCGCGACCTTCTCCTCGAAAAAGTGAGCGGGAGCCCTACCGCCCGCGGTCAGTGAGCTTGGGAGGGCGGGGATGGCGGAGAGAAAGGTGGCGGGCCGCTACCGGCTGCTCGAACACATCGGCGAGGGCGGCATGGGCATCGTCTGGCGCGCCCACGACGAGCTCCTCGACCGGGTGGTGGCCGTCAAGGAGGTCCGCTACCGGGGCGTCGACGAGGCCGCGCGCACCGACCTGAACCGGCGCACCATCCGCGAGGCCAGGACCGCCGGGCGCCTCGACCACCCCTCCGTGGTCATCGTGCACGACGTGGTCGAGGAGGACGGGCGTCCCTGGATCGTCATGCAGCTGGTCCGGTCCCGGTCGCTGGGTGAGATCGTCCGCTCGGGCGGGCCGCTCCCTCCCGAGCGGGTCGCCTCGGTGGGGCTGCACGTGCTGGGCGCGCTGCGGACCGCGCACGCCGCGGGGGTGCTGCACCGCGACGTCAAGCCGGAGAACGTGCTGCTGGCCGACGACGGCCGGGTGGTGCTGACCGACTTCGGCATCGCCTCCATGACGCAGGAGACCGGCATCACCCGTACGGGCGCGATGGTCGGCACCCCGGCGTTCCTGCCGCCCGAGCGGCTGCACGGGCTGCCCGCCACCCCCGCGTCGGACCTGTGGTCGCTCGGCGCGACGCTGTACGCGGCGCTGGAGGGCCGCCCTCCGTTCGAGCGGGCCACGGCCGCCGCCACCATGATGGCCGTCCTGCACGGCGAGCCCAGCCCCATGGCCCATTCCGGGCCGCTACCGACGGCGATCCTCGGCATGCTGGCCAGGGACCCCGCCGCCCGGATGGTCCCCGACCAGGTCGAGGCCCTGCTCGGCCGCGCCTCCTCCCCCTCCGCCGGGCCGGTCTCCGGGCGAACGGCGCACCCCGGGCAGCGGGCGTACGCCTCCCCCGCCGCCCCCGCCGCCCCCGGGTTCCACACCGACCCGCCACCGCGTCAGGACCCGGCGCGGGGCGCGTGGCAGCCGGGGTACGGGGAGTACGGGGACTCCCCGAGCGGTCCGGGGCGACCGCCGCACCCGGCCGCGCCCACGCACCCGGGGCGGTCGCCGTACGCGGCCGGGCACACGCAGCCCGAGGGGTCCCACTCCCCGGCCCCGCGCACGTGGCCCGAACAGTCCCCGTACACGCCCCCTGAGCAGCCTCCGTACGCGCACCACGAGCAGCCTCCGTACGCGCGCCCCGAGCCGTACGCGCACCACGAGCAGCCCCCGTACACGCATCCCGGGCAGCAGGCCCGCGGTCACGAGCCCTCGCCTCCCGGTTCCCGGCGGGGGCGGGAGCAGCCCACGGACGCGGGGGCCGAGCCCGTGCGGCGGGCGAGGGCGGGGCGGCTGGCGCTCCTGGCCGGGGTGCCCGCGCTCGCGGTGGCGATCGGGCTCGGCGGGTGGCTGTTCCTCAAGGAGATGGACACCACGGTGGGCACCGGTGACGGCCAGGCCGAGGTCACGCCTCCGATCACCGACCCCACCCCCACCTCGGCGCAGGAGACGACCCCCGCCCCGGAGCCGACCCCGACGGTGACGCCGCGTCCGGCCAGGACCCTCCCCGCGGGCTGGCGGCTGCACCGCGACCCGATGGGCTTCTCCGTCGCGGTGCCCGGCAACTGGCGGGTCAAGCGGTTCGCCGGCCGCGACAGGGTGGAGTTCCGCGCCCCCGGCGCGAGCGCTTTCCTGTGGATCGAGTCGACCGACGACCCGGAGAAGAACCCGGTCAGGCACTGGCAGAAGGTGGAGAAGGCCGGGACGGCCGACAACGTCTGGCCCGGCTACCGGCGGATCGGCATCACCGCGCTGGTGTACCGGGGGGTGCCGGCCGCCGACTGGGAGTTCACCTACCTCAAGAACGGGGTCCGCACCCGCGTCCTGGACCGGGGCTTCCGTACCCTCGCCGACAAGCCGTACGCGATCTACTGGGAGAGCCCGGCGTCCAGGTGGGACCGCTCGTTCTTCGACACGTTCACCAGGACCTTCCGGCCGTGAGCGGCCTGGAGAGGGCGCGTTTCTGGCGCACCCCGGCCCTGCCGGGGGTGGACCTCCTCAAGGCCAGATACGTGACCCACCGCTTCCCGCCGCACGCGCACGAGGGCTACGCGATCGCGATGGTCCTGTCCGGGGTGGAGGAGTTCGCCTACCGGGGCACCCTGCACCGCGCGGGCCCTGGCAGCCTCAGCACGCTCAACCCCGAGGAGGCGCACGACGGCTACGCGGGCGTCCCCGGCGGGTGGTCCTACCGGGTGCTGTACCCCTCGGTCGAGTTCGTCTCCGGGATCGCCGCCGAGCTGATGGCCGGGCACGGCACGCCCTGCTTCCCCGAGACCGTCACCTACCACCGGCCCACCGTCGCGCTCCTGCGGGCCGCGCACGACGCCGCGGAGGGAGGCGACGACCTCGCCTCCTCGACGCTGGCCCGCACGGCCTTCGCCGCCCTGCTCAGCCGGCACGCCTCCCGCCGCCCCGCGGACACGCCGCGCCGGGACGGCGACCCTGCGGTACGGCGTGCCCGGGAGATCCTGCACGAGCGGCTCGTCGACCCGCCCACGATCGAGGACCTGGCGCGGGCGGTGGACGCGAGGCCCTTCACCCTGATCCGGGCCTTCAAGGCGGCCACCGGGCTTCCCCCGCACGCCTACCTGAACACGCTGCGGATCATCCGGGCCCGGCGGCTGCTCCAGGCCGGCACCCCTCCCGCGCAGGTCGCCGGGGATGTGGGGTTCACCGACCAGGCCCACCTGAGCAGGCACTTCACCCGGACGGTGGGCGTGCCGCCGGCCACGTACCAGCGCGCAGGAACGTACAAGACCGGGGCTTGAAACCGGATTTAAGCTCACCTGCCATGGAAACAACCACTCGTTCCTCCGCGATCAGGGACGGACTGGGCGTGGGGATCGCCGTCGGCCTGGCGGGGGTGGCCTTCGGCGCCGCGGCCGTCACCGCGGGACTCAGCGTGGCGCAGGCGTGCGTGCTGAGCCTGTTCGCCTTCACCGGCGCCTCGCAGTTCGCCCTGGTCGGCGTCGTCGCGGGCGGCGGCAACCTGGTCGCGGGCACGGCCGGCGCGATGCTGCTGGGTGCCCGCAACAGCCTGTACGGCCTCCGCATGGCCGGGGTGCTCGACATCCGGGGCTGGCGACGGCCGCTGGCGGCCCAGGGGGTGATCGACGAGACGACGGCGGTCACCCTGGCCCAGCCGGACGAGGAGTCGGCCAGGACGGCGTTCCTGGTCACCTTCGTCAGCCTCTATCTGACCTGGAACGCCACCACCCTGGTCGGCGCGCTGGGCACCTCCTGGGTGGCCGACCCCGCGGTGTTCGGCCTGGACGCGGTCGGTCCCGCGACGTTCCTGGCCATCCTGTGGCCCCGGCTCACCGGGGGCGGCGCCGAGGCCCGCGCGCTGCGCCTGATCGCGGGCTGCGGCGCGGCGGTCGCGCTGGCCGCGACCCCGTTCACCCCGCCGGGCGTGCCCGTGCTGCTCGCGTCCGTGGCCGTGCTCGCGGTGATCCTGAGGAGACCCAAGTGACCATCTGGTGGGCCGTCGTCGCCACCTGCGCCGCCTGTTACGCGCTGAAGCTCGCCGGGCTGTCGGCCCCGCGCCGGGTCCTCGACCACCCCGGGGTGCAGCGCTTCGCGACCCTGGTCCCGGTGGCCCTGCTGGCGGCGCTGATCGCGGTGCAGACCTTCGGCGACGGGCAGGCGCTGCACCTCGACTGGCCGCGCACCGCGGGGATGGGCGCCGCCGTCGTGGCCCTGCTGCTGCGCGCCCCGTTCCTGGTCGTCCTCGCGGCGGCGGCCGTCGTCACCGCCGCGCTGCGCCACCTGCTGAACTGAGCTCGTCACCGCCGCGCCACCCGCCGCGCCGAGGTCGTCACCACAGCGCCACGCCACCCGCCGAACTGAATTCGTCACCGCCGCATCACGCCACCCGCCGAGCCGAGGTCGTCACCTCGCGCCGCGGCCCGGGCGGTGCCGGGGCCGCCCGGGCCGCGCGGGAACCGTACGCGGAAGGTGGCGCCGGCGCCGGGGCGTGAGGTCACCGTGGCGTCGCCGCCGTGCGCGGCGGCGACCGCGGCGACGATGGACAGCCCGAGGCCCGCACCCCCCTGGCGGGCGCCGTCACGGGGATGACCGGCCCGGTGGAAACGCTCGAAGACCAGGGCGCCCTGCTCCTCGGTGAGACCGGGTCCCTCGTCGGCCACCTCGACCACGGCGTGCTCGCCGTCCACCCGGATCCTGACGACCGCCGGGGTGCCCTCGGGAGTGTGGCTGAGCACGTTGGCCAGCAGGTTGCCGACGATCTGGCGGATCCTGGCGGCGTCGCCGGGCACCTCGACGGGTCCCTCGCACTCCAGCGACAGCGGCCTGAGCGGCTCGATGGCGAGGGTGTCGGCCACCGCGTCGGCGGCGAGCGAGGTCAGCTCCACCGGGGAGCGCTCCAGGGGACGGCCCTGGTCGAGGCGGGCCAGCAGCAGCATCTCGTCGACCAGGGAGCCCATCCGGGTGGCCTCGGCCTCGATCCTGCGCATGGCCTTGGCCAGGTCCTCCGGCCGGGTGGCCGCGCCGCGCCTGAACAGCTCGGCGTAGCCGCGGATGGAGGCGATCGGGGTGCGCAGCTCGTGGGAGGCGTCGGCGACGAAACGGCGCAGCCGGTCCTCCGACGCCTCCCGTTCGCGGAACGCCTCCTCGATCTGGGCGAGCATCTGGTTGAGCGCGTGGCCCAGACGGCCCACCTCCCCGGCGGCCGGGGCCGCCTCGATGCGGCGCTCCAGGTTGCCGTCGCCGATGGCCGCCGCGGTCTCGACGATGCGGTCCAGCGGGCGCAGTCCCCGGCGGATCAGGTGGGTGGCGAGCAGGGTCAGGCAGACGAGCGCGAACACCGAGGAGCCGATCATCACCAGGGCGACGCGTTCGGTCAGCTCGTCGGAGGCGGCCACCAGCGCCTCGGGGGTGGTCAGGGCGAGCAGCCGCGCGCTGCCGTGGCCGCGCCAGTCCTGCAGCGCGCCGAACGTCGCCCCCGCCGCCGTCCCGAGAGCCAGGGCGACCAGGCCCACGACGGTCAGCACGAGGCGGGTCCGCAGCGACATCAGTCCTCCCTGGGCAGGCGCACGACGTATCCCACCCTGGGCACGGTGTGGATGAGCGGCGGGTGTGAGGCGTCGACCTTACGGCGCAGGTAGCTGATGTAGGTCTGTACCACCCCGTCGTTGCCGCCGAAGTCGTACTCCCACACGTGGTCCAGGATCTGCCGTTTGGAGACGACCTTGCCCGCGTTGGCCACCAGGAAGCGCAGCAGCTTGAACTCCGTCGGGGTGAGGTCGACGCGGCGGCCGTCGCGCCACACCTCGTGGGCGTCCTCCTCGATGACCAGGTCGGCAAAGGTCACTCTGCCGCCCTCGGCACCGGCCCGCTGGGTGCGGCGCAGCACGGCGCGGATCCTGGCGATCAGCTCCTCCAGGCTGAACGGCTTGGTGACGTAGTCGTCACCCCCCACGGTCAGTCCGCCGATCTTGTCCTCGGTGGCGTCGAGCGCGGTGAGGAAGACCACCGGCACCTCCGAACCCGTCATCCTGATCCGGTGGCAGACCTCCGTGCCGAGCACGTCGGGCAACATCACGTCCAGGACGATCAGGTCGGGATCGAAGGTCTCGGCCAGCGACACCGCCGCGGCACCGGTTCCGGCGATCGCCGTCTCGAACCCCTCGTAGCGAAGGGCGGTTGCGACCAGATCGGCGAGGTATGGCTCGTCATCTACGACCAGTATGCGGCTCACCTGACAAGTCTCACCCAGAGGATCTTGGAAAGACCATAGAAAACTCTGTGAAGAGCGATTCACATGCCGCTCTAAGGACGGGCACACAGGCATCGAAGATCTTTTTGTTGCACTGGGTGGCATGGAGAGAATCTCGGTTTTCGTACTGCGACGCAAAGGGCTGGTCGCCCTGCTGGCCGTGCTGGGATTCCTGGTGGGTATGGGCGCGACGCCGATCGCGATTCAGCGGCTCTCCGAGGAATACTCACATCCGGGAATGCCCGCTTTCGATGCCAATCAGGAAATTGTCAGAATTTACGGGAACGGCGGCTACCAGCGGCCGTTCGTCCCGGTGGTCGTGCTCCCCGAGGGAATGCGCGCCGACGAGCGGAAGGAGACCCTCGGCCGCGCCTTCGCCGCCGTCTCCGCCAGGCTTCCCGAGGCCCGCGTGGTCTCGTACGCGAGCACCGGCGACCCCCGGCTGGTCGGCACCGACGGCCGGACCACGTTCGGGCTGGTCTTCCCCGGCACCTACTCCGACGGCAGCCCGCCGGGCGGCGGCCTCGGCGAGACGCCGGACGAGAGCCCGGTCATCGTCGAGGCGATGACCCCGGCGCTGCCGCCGGGCACGAGCGTCCACGTCACGGGGCTGGACACCCTCGCGCCGAGCGTGGACGCGGGCGGCGTGGACGTGCCCGCCAAGATCGGCATCGGGGTGATCGCCGCGGTGCTCGTCCTGCTGCTGGTGTTCCGCTCGGCGCTGGCCTTCGTACCGCTTCTCATCGCGGTCCTGTCCATCTTCGTGTCGTTCATCGTGATCCTGGCACTGACGCTGGTGACGACCGTGCACGACGTGGCCCTCACCACGATGCCCCTGCTGGGTCTGGGCATCGCGGTCGACTACTCGCTGCTGCTGGTGGCCCGCTGGCGGGAGGAGCAGGCGGGCGGGCACCGCGGCGACGAGGCCGTGCACCGGGCCATGGCGGGCGCGGGACGGGCGGTGCTGTTCAGCGGCATCGCGGTCGCGATCGGCCTGGTGACCATGGTGGTGCTGCCGGTGCCGTTCCTGCGCAGCCTCGGCCTCGCCGGGATGATCATCGCGGCGGTGAGCGTGGCCACGACGCTGACCGTGCTGCCGGTGCTGCTCGCCCTCACCGGGCAGCGGCTCGACCGCAGGCGCGCCCGCGACGGCCGGGACGAGCCCCCCTTCCGGCGCGAGGCGCGGGCCGGGCGGGCCTGGTCGGCGTGGGCGCGCGGCGTGGTGCGGCTGCGATGGCCCGCCGCCCTGCTCACCGGTGGGCTGCTGGTGGCGCTGACGGTGACCGCCCTGGGCGTCAACCTCGGCCTGCCGGAGAGCAGGAACCTGCTGACCTCGGGGCCCGGCCACGAGGGGCTGTCCGCGTTGCGCCAGGCGGGCGTCCCGACCGGCTCGATCACCCCGTTCGACGTCCTGGTGACCGGCGACCCCGCCCGGACCGCCGAGAGGCTGCGGGGCGTGGAGGGCGTGTCGGCCGTGCTCGCCCCCGACGGCCCGTCCTGGCGCCGCGACGGCACCGCCGTCGTCACCGTGCTCCCGGCCGCGGAGAACGGCACCGAGGAGGGCGAAGCGACCATCACCCGGGTGCGCGAGGCGGCACCGGCCGGCGCGCGGGTCGGCGGCAACGCGGCGCAGAGCATGGACTTCCAGGAGCGCACCTACGGGGCGTTCCCCTGGATGCTCGGCCTGATCGCGCTGGTCACGTTCGTCATGCTGGCACGGGCGTTCCGCTCGCTGCTGCTGCCGTTGAAGGCGATCGTCCTGAACCTGCTCTCGCTGGGCGCGGTGATCGGCGCGATGGTGGTGCTGTGGCAGTTCGGCTGGGGGACCAGGGAACTGCTGGACATCCAGCCCACCGGCTCGATCGGCGAGTTCGTGCCGCTCACCATCTTCGCCTTCCTGTACGGCCTGAGCATGGACTACGAGGTGTTCATCCTGGCCCGGATGCGCGAGGAGTACGACAGGTCGGGCAGCACGGAGCACGCGGTGATCGAGGGCGTGGGCCGCACCGGGCGGCTGGTCACCTCGGCGGCGCTGATCCTGTTCATCTCCTTCGCCGCGCTGGCCATGACCCCCGAGCTGGACGTGAAGGTGTTCGCCAGCGGCCTCGCCCTGGGCATCTTCCTGGACGCCACCCTGATCCGCGGCATCCTGGTGCCGGCGGTGGTCGCGATGATGGGCCGCTGGAACTGGTGGCTGCCTGTCTGGGCGGCGCGGCTCCTGCGGGTGGAGCCCTCGCCGCTGAGAGGGGAGAGCCCCGAACCGGTCCGGGTCCCGGAACCCGTCTAGGGTCCGGGACCATCGGTCCGCCGGACATCGAGCGGAACGGCCGTCGCCCACGAGAGGCGGTGGCCGTTCCCGCGTTCCCCCGATCTCCCCCGGCCCGTCGGCGGACGACGCCGCTGCGGAAGGCGCCCGCCGCCGGACAGCGGAACGGCCACCGCCCCGGGGAGCGGTGGCCGTTCACGAGTCCCTCCGGTACCCGGCCCGTCAGACGGCGGTCAGCACCGCCGCGGAGTTGAAGCCGCCGGAGCCGCGGGCCACGACCAGCGCGGCCGACAACCCGTTCACGACCCTGGCCTCGGTGACCAGGTCCACTCCCTCGACAACGGCGCTGCCGGCGGTCGGCGGGATCACCCCGCCGGTCAGGGACAGGGCCGCCCACGCGACGTCGAGGGCCGCGCCGCCGGAACACAGGCGGCCGGTCATCGTCTTGGGCACCGTCACCGGCACGCGGCGGCCGCCGAACACCTCCCGCAGCGCCGCCAGCTCCTGGGCGTCCCTGACCGGATCACCGGCGCCGTCGGCGAAGACCACCCCGACGTCGTCAGGGCCGAGCCCGGCGCGGGCGATCGCCTCGCGCATGGCCCTGGCGTACTGGCGGTGGCCGGGTGCCGGGTCGGCCACGTGGTGGGAGTCGTGGGTGGAGGCGGTCCCGGCGATCTCGGCGTAGACCGTGGGGGCGCACCGGCCGAGGGCGCTGTGCCGGTCCTCCACGATGAGCATCGCGCCTCCCTCGCCGGGGACGTGGCCGCCCGCGTCGGGGGCGAAGGGCCGGTAGGCCGTGGCCGGGTCGCTCCCGCGGCCGACCGTCGCCTCACCGGCCTGGCAGGCCAGCGCGTACGGCGACAGCGGCGCCTCGGTGCCCCCGGTCACGACGACCTCGGTGCCCCTGCGGATCAGCCGGGCCGCCTCGGCCAGCGCGTCGATCGCCCCGGCCGCGTCCGCGACCAGCACCCCGCAGGCGCCCTTGAGCTGGTGCTTGATGGACAGCTGGCCACTGCTGGCGGCGTAGAACCAGCCGATGGACTGGTAGGCGCTCACCGCCCGCGGGCCCTTGCTCCACAGCGCCTGGATCTCCCGCTGCCCGAAGGCGTTCCCTCCCGAGGCCCCGGCGGTCACCACCGACAGGTCGAACGGGTCCTCCCTCGCGGGGTCGAGGGCGGCGTCGGCCAGGGCGAGCTCGGTGGCGGCGAGGGCGAACCAGGTCCACCGGTCGGTCTGCACCAGCAGCTTGCTGTCGACGAACTCGCGCTCGTCGAAGCCGGTGACCTCCCCCGCCAGCCTGATCGGCGCCCCGGTGGCGTCGAACGACGTCACCGGGCCGATCCGGCTCCGCCCGGTCAGGGATCCCTCCCAGTGCTCGACCACGCCGATCCCCGTCGGGGCGACCACGCCGATCCCGGTGATCACGGCTCTGCGGTCGCTCATCGGCTCGCCCCGGCTCAGAGAACGGTCACTCATCGGTCCGCCCCCGGCTCGGAGAAGATCATCGCGGACTGGAAGCCGCCGAAGCCGCTGCCGGCGGAGAGCGCGTGCCTGGCGGTCACCTCGCGTGCGACCAGGGGAATGTAGTCCAGGTCGCATTCGGGGTCGGGAACGGTCAGGTTGGCGGTGGGCGGGACCACGCCCCGCTGCAGCACCAGGGCGCAGGCGGCCATCTCGATCGAGCCGATCGCGCCGAGCGAGTGGCCGATCACCGACTTGATCGAGCTGATCGGCACCCGCCGGGCGTGGTCGCCGAGGCTCCGCTTGTAGGCGGACGTCTCGTGCCGGTCGTTCTGCTTGGTCCCCGACCCGTGGGCGCTGACGTAGCCGATGTCCTCGGGGCTGAGCTCGGCCTGGCCGAGCGCGTCGCCGATGGCCTCGCCCAGTTCGAGACCGTCGGGCCGCAACCCGGTCATGTGGAAACCGTTGGCCCGCGCGGCGTAGCCGGTGACCTCGCAGTAGACGCGGGCGCCGCGCCCGCGGGCGTGCTCCAGCTCCTCCACCACCAGCACCGCCGCGCCCTCGCCGAGGACGAAGCCCTTGCGCCCGGCGTCGAAGGGCCGCGAGGCCGTCTCGGGCTCGCCGTTGCTCGGGCTGGTGGCGCGGATGGCGTCGAAGCACGCCACGGTGATCGGGGAGATCGGCGCGTCCGACGCCCCCGTGATCATCATGTCCGCCTCGCCGTCCTGGATGAGCCGGTAGGCCCGGCCGATCGCGTCGATGCCGGAGGTGCAGCCGGTCGAGACGACGGCGGCCGGACCGTTCACGCCGAACCGGACCGCGAGCTCGGCCGCCGCGCTGGAGGGCACCAGCGACTGGTAGAGGAACGGTTTGAGGTGGCGGTGGTCCACCTCCCAGTCCCTGCCGCGGTCGCTGGCGACCACGTACTCCTGCTCCAGGGTGATGGTGGCTCCCACCGCCGAGCCGAGGCTGATCCCGGCCCGCTCGGGGTCGGCCGCGCCGAGGTCGAGGCCGGAGTCGGCCAGTGCCTCGTCGGCGCAGGCGACGGCGAGCTGGGTGAACCGGTCCATCCGCCGGGTCTCGCGCGGGGTGAGCCCGTGGGCGGCCGGGTCGAAGTCGACCTCGGCCGCGATCTGGGAGCGGAACGGGGACGGGTCGAAGGCGGTGATCCGGCGGACGGCCGGTTTGCCGTCGACGATCCGGTTCCAGAACTCCTCCCGGCCCACCCCGCCCGGGGCGATCACCCCGATGCCGGTGACGACGACCCGTCTCACGTTCCCACCTTCCTGGGATAGGGCTCGGTGTCCACGTGCCCGAGTTCGGGCCTCGGGGCGAGCGGGCTGAGCTGGAAGACCACGAGCACGTCGTCCTCGCCGACGTTGGTGAGGCGGTGCCTGACCTGGCGGGGGACGAGCAGCGCCTGCTCGGCGCCGATGGTGAGCGGCTCGCCGTCGAGGTCCACCCTGAGCGTCCCGGTCGCGACGAACACGTACTCCTCGGAGTAGGGGTGGTAGTGCTCGGAGACCCCCTCCCCCGGCGCCAGCCGCACGGCTCCGCAGAAGCCCGACGAGGAACCGCAGGTCGCCGGGGAGACCAGGGTGCGCAGGTCGCCGCCGCGCTTGGTGTTGGACGGCACGTCGTGGAAGCCCACGACGCGGCGGCGGCGCCGCTCCACCTTCTCCTTGATCAGCGACATCTGGACCGCGGAGCCGGCGTTGATCCGGTCGGTCATCCCCCGGGTGTCGACCGGGGCCTCGGGCCTCATGTGGAAGTCCTGCACCCAGCGCATGCGGGTGCGGTCGGGGCCGAGCTCCTCGTAGACCCAGGTGATGTTCATGAACTCGAACGGCCCGGTCTCCACCCGGCGTGCCCGGACCGTCCAGGTGTCGCGGTCCCAGGAGCGCTCCGACACCCAGGACCAGACGCGGTCCTGCTCGTCGGGGTGCATGGTGAGCCGGAAGGTCACCGAGTCGTCCGACTCGGCGAGCACCTCCACCTTGGCGTACTCGGAGAAGAGCTCCGGCCAGGTCTGGACGTCGTTCGTCTGGTCCCAGACGAATCCGATGGGCGCGTCGATCTCGACCGCGTTGTCGGTGTGTCCGATCATGATGTGCGTTCTCCCCCCTCAGGCGCCGGCCGCCGCCAGCCGCTCGGTCACGAGTTCTCTCATCAGGGACGGCGTGGCCTCGGCCGTCAGCTGTTCCTCCACGTCCACCCCGAACCGGTCCTGGATCCGGGTGG
Source organism: Streptosporangium sp. H16 (assembly GCF_051918855.1). NCBI lineage: Bacteria > Bacillati > Actinomycetota > Actinomycetes > Streptosporangiales > Streptosporangiaceae > Streptosporangium > Streptosporangium sp. H16. Next base: position 403,596 of record NZ_JBPXMD010000001.1, on the reverse strand, counting down.
CGATCTCCACCCGGGCCAGCGAGTCGAGGTCCAGCTCGTCGAAGCTGAGCTCCAGGGCGTCGTCCCCGGTGGCGGGGTCCAGGCCCACGGCGAGCAGCAGTTCGCGCACGTTCTCTTCGGTGAATGGCATCGTCGTCGTTTCCTGTCGTCGGTCGGTGTCGCGGAAGTGCGGGTCGATGTCGCGGAAGTGCGGGTCGGTGCCTCTGGAGCGCGGGCCGATGTCCCCGAAGTGCCCGCCGGTCTCACGGAAGTGCCGGTCGATGTCCCCGAGGTGCCCGCCGGTGTCGCGGAAGTCCCCGCCGGTGTCGCGGGAGGATCAGGCCGGTGTCGCCGGGTGCCGGATGTCGTCGCGCACGGCGTCGACGAGCCAGATCCGGGCCGCGCCGACCGCCCGCGGGTCCGCCATCGCGGGGACGGGACGGCCCAGCTCGCGGGCGAGGTCGGCCTGGTGGGTCACCGAGGCGCGCCAGCCGTACCCGGCGAGCCACGCCCGCGGGTCCTCCACGGCGGACCGCCAGGCGGCCTGGGTTGAGGCGAGCCTGCTCATGGCGGGCCGCATCTGCGGCAGCTCGACGTACGCCCGGTTGACGTGCTCGACGGCGAGCCTGCTACCAGGGGGCGACAGCTCGGAGACCCGGCCGAGGACGCGTGCGCCGTCCCGCGGCGTGAGATACATCAGCACGCCCTCGATCAGCCAGGCGATCGGTTCGTCCGGGTCGAGGCCCGTGGCCAGCAGCGGCGCCGGCCAGTCCTCGCGCAGGTCGGCGGGGACGACCGTACGGTCGCAGGCGGGCTGGGCCCCCTGGTCGGCCAGCGCCTTCTCCTTGAAGGAGATCAGGTCCGGCAGGTCGACCTCGAACAGGCGGGTGCCCTCGGGCCATTCCAGCCGGAACGCGCGGGTGTCCAGGCCGGCGGCGAGCAGGACCACCTGCCGCGGTCCCGCGGACACGGCCTCGCGCAACCGGTCGTCGAAGAAGCGGGTGCGCAGGACGAAGTGCTCCCCTGCGCGGCGGCCCGCCTCGCTGATCCCGGTGATCCGCCCCGCGGCGTCGGCGAGCGGACCCGCCAGCGGGTCGTCGAAGAGCCGGTCGGGCCGCGTGCTCTCGGCCTCCCTGGCCTGGGCGATCACCACCGCGGTGCGGCTCACGCCGGTGGGCAGGCCGGGTTCTCCGGTGGGTCGGGTCATTCCTCGCTCCTGTCGCCGATGAAGTCGATGGCCATGGTGAGCCGGTAGGTCTCGCGGTAGACCAGCCGGTCGAAGGTCAGGCGCATGAACGCGTCGCGCGCCGCGCAGGCGACCGGGTGCCGCCAGCGGGTGAGCTCGCCGTTGACCCGCGACCGCCGGACCATCCGGGTGGTGCGGTCCACCCGCCGGGCCTCGTAGGCGGCCAGCGCCCGCGGCACGTCGCCGCCGGTGAGCTCGTCGGCCAGCACGAGGGCGTCCTCGATCGCCTGGCCCGCGCCCTGGCCGAGGTTGAACGTCATGGGGTGGGCCGCGTCCCCCAGCAGCGTCACCGGGCCGTGGCTCCAGCGCCGCAGCGGGGGCCGGTCGAAGACGTGCACCGGGGTGACGTCGTCCGCCCCGGTGGCCGCGATCAGGCCGGGGATCGGGTCGGGCCAGCCGGCGAACTCCGCGGCCAGCATGTCGAGGGTGCTCACCCCGAGCCTCGGGGCGACCCGGTCGCCGAGGACCCCGTCCCAGTAGACGTGGTCACCGTCGAGCCGGTAGCAGACGAACCACCGGCCGCGGCCCCACGTGCTGAGGAAGGTGTTCGCGGGCACCCCGGAACCCGGCAGCCGGATCACTCCCTGGAAGGCGGTGAACCCGGCGTAGCGGGGCGGCGGGTCTCCGGGGAGCAGCGCGGCGCGTACGGCCGAGCGCAGCCCGTCCGCGCCGACGAGCAGGTCCGCCCGCTCCTCGCGGCCGTCGCCGAACCGGGCCACGACACGGTCGCCCGTCACGGTGAGGCCGGTGAACCGGGAGCCCGTCACGAGGTCGTCCCCCACCTGGCCGGCGAGCAGGGCGTGCAGCTCGGGACGGCTGACGCTGTAGACGGGTGCGCCGAGGGGGCCGGCCATGCGCGCCATGGACCACTCCGCGATCCGGCGGCCGCGCGCGTCCCTGAACAGGTGCCGGTGCAGCTCGTGCCCGGCCTTGCGGACCCCGGGCTCCAGCCCGAGCTCGCGCAGGGCCAGCACGGCGTTGTGCCAGAGCACCAGCCCGTGTCCGGCCTGTGCCGCGCGCAGCCCGGGAGCGCGTTCGTGCACGCTGACCTCGGCTCCCGCGGCCCGCAGCGCCAGCGCCGCGGTCAGCCCGCCGATGCCGCCCCCGACGATGACCACCCTCACGCGGGGCCCCGCCCGACGGCCGCCGCGGGGGGCTCCACGAGGGGCGCCGCCTCCACTCGGGCCTCCATTCGGGGCTCCGCTCCGGGCGGGGCGTCCGCCCCCTCCCCCGCCGAGGCTTCGTCCCCCACCGGCGCGCCCGCCGCCGTCTCCGCCCGGACCAGGAAGCGCAGGGAGCGGGCCTCGGTCATGCACTCCCGCATCGGCCGGACGAGCTCGCGGTGCTCCTCGGTGGCCTCCCAGGCGAGGAAGTCGGCCGGCCGGCGCCACTCGCTGGTGATCAGCCACTGCTCGGGGTCGGTGAGCGACTGGCAGACCTGGTCGTTGAGGTGCCCGGGTACGCCACCGGACACCTGGTACCGGATCTTCTCGTAGGCGGCCAGGAAGTCCTCCCGCCGCTCGGCGGGCACCCTGACCAGGAAGACGATCCGGGCCCTCACCGGGGGCCTCCCACGCCGGGCGGTGGTCCGCCGAGTTCGGATTTGAACTCGAACCTGCCCAGCACCGGCACGCTGCTTCCGTACAGGCCGTCCGCGGCCTCGCTGGTCAGGAAGGCCACGACATTGGCGACCAGGTCCGGGGTGACGGTGTGGTCGAAGTTCATCCCCGGGCGCTCCCGGCGCTTGTCCGGGGTGTCCGCCATGGTCATGACGACCGTGTTGGCGTGGATGCCGCTCCGCTTCACCTCGTGCGCGATGGAGCGCACCCAGGCGACCAGGGCCGCCTTCGCGGCGGCGTACGCCGACAGGGCGGGCAGCGGCTCGTCCGCGAGCGGGGTGCTGAAGTAGACCAGCCGCGCCCCCTCGGTCAGGTGCGGCAGGATCGCCTGGGTGGCGGTGACGGCCGACAGGAAGTTGTCGCGCAGCATCTGCTCGTAGACGCCGGTGTCCATCAGGAACAGCGGCCCGGCCCGGAAGCCGCCGACCATGTGGACCAGGCCGTCGAGCCGGCCGAAGCGCCTGACCGCCTCCTCGGCGGCCAGCCGGGCGCCCTCGGGATCGGAGACGTCCGTGGCCAGCGTCTCGATCCGCCCCGTGACGCCGTGCCGCCGCTCCAGCAGGGCGAGGCGGTCCTTGTCGCGGCCGATGAGGAGCAGCCGGTCCCCCCGGGCGCCGAGCAGCTCGATCACGGCCTCGGCGAGCTGCCCGGTGGCGCCGGTGATCAGGAAGACGGGGGCGGTCATCGGACCGGCTCCGCGACCCGGGTGGTCACGTGGTCCATCAGCGCCGACAGGAAGAAGGCTCGCGCGCCCTCGGGGTCGCTCATGTCGCGCGGGACCGCGAGGTAGGTGTCCAGCTCGCGTTCCAGCCGCTGGATGCCCGGCTGCCTGGACAGGTGGGCCATCACGCTCGGCAGGTTGCCGTCGATCTCGATGACACGGATGACCGTGGTGTCCTTCATGAAGATCGAGGTGCTCAGCAGCCGGGTGCCGTCGGGAGTCTCCCACTCGGGGGGGTCGTAGCTCGACAGCAGTTCCCTCACCGCCGCCTCCGCACCGGGCCTGATCTGGAAGGTGATCGCGTAGCGCTGCATCGGGCCTCCTTGGATCGGGGGGCGGCCGTCCGCCGCCTTCTGGGACCAGCCTGTTCGCGAGGGGCCGGGCTGTCTTCCGCCACGCGGCCGGACCTGCGCTCCCCCGGCGGTGGGGCCCTCTCCGCCACGGGCGGGAGCCCGCCGCTCCTCACCGGAGATCCCCGGCCTCCGGCCGCGCGGAACAGAATCACATTCACCCAAGCAACCAGCTGATTACGCTTGATTGAAACCCTTATTAAGTGAAGTGTGGACGCCGTAATTCACGGATATTCCACCGACGCCTCAAGCCTTCGCAGATAACCCGATTTATCCCATTAGACCTTAAGGATCTCCGAGCTGCTTCTGTGAGAACCCATAGAACGGTCGGGCGACACAGGCGCTGGTGATACGAGCTGACGGGAGGCTGTTAGGTCCCTCGACGTGCCGCCCCGAGGGCTCCGGCAGGGGTCCGGCAGACGTCCTCAATAGTCAAAGAATAGAATCTTAATGAAGTCTGTGACAGCCCATATGATTTGCTTGATATAGTCACTTTTTCTGACTACGCTCACCTTTCATGGGGGAACGACGGGGCAAAACAACCCAAGAATGCAAGCACCTCTCATGTTTAGCGAGTAGCCGATCTCAGCGGATCCCAACGGGGTGGGTTCGATGAGCACCTTCCTCGGCTATCTCGTCTCAGAGCTGAGCTGGACCGACCTGTTGTGCTCGACGGTGGCGGCGCTCCTGGCCGTCGTGTCGTTCACACTCGGCACCCGCCGGCACACCAAGTCCATACTGGCCAGGAGCGAGAGCGCCGCGGCACTGCGCGAACGGCGCCGGATCGCCCGCAACCTGCACGACGGGGTGGGACACGGCCTGACCGTCATCGCCCTCCAGGCCCGGCGGCTGAACGGCTCACCGGCGACGGCCCACCACGTGGCCCAGATCATCGAGGAGACGGTCCAGGCGACCCTGACCGACCTGCGAGGGACCCTGACCGACCTGCGGCACGAGCCGCCTCCCCCGCGAGGAGGGCACGACCTCCCCCCGGGGGAGGAGCCGCGGCGCCACGACGACGGCGTGCCCCTGTCGGCCAGGCTGACCGAGCTCGCCGGGCGCTTTCCCTTTCCCGACCTGGCCGTACGGCTGCGCAACGTGGCCGCCGAACGCCACGTACCGCCCGAGGTCGCCAGGACGGCGTTCCGCGTCGCCCAGGAGGCCCTGACGAACGCGCTCAAGCACAACGCCGGCCCGGTCCACCTGGAGGTCTGCTTCGGCGAGAAGCTGAGCGTCTCGGTGGTCAACGAGACGCGCTCCCCCGGTGTGATGGCGGTGGCCATGCCCCTTCCTCGCAGGCAGGGCGGCGGCACGGGGCTGCGGGGCCTGTCGGAACGCGTCGCCGAGCAGGGAGGTCACCTGGAGTCAGGACCGCTGACCGGGGGCGGATTCGTCACCCGGGCCGTCATTCCGGTGACTCCCGCCATCTTCAGAGAGGACGAGCCATGCGGAAGATCCGCGTCCTGATCGCCGACGACCAGCCGCTGATCCGCAGCGGCCTGCATGCCATCTTCGACGCGGTGCCGGACATCGTGGTGGTCGGGGAGGCACGGCACGGGGTGCAGGCGGTGCAGTCGGTCAAGACACTCCGCCCGGACGTCGTGCTGATGGACATCAACATGCCGCGCATGGACGGCATCACCGCCACCAGGGAGATCTGCAAGCTGGGTGCCGCCTATCCCGCGAAGGTCGTCATCCTGACCATCTACGACCAGGACGAGCACGTCTTCGAGGCGCTGCGCAGCGGTGCCAGCGGCTTCATCCTCAAGCACACGCCCACCGACCGGCTGCTGGACGCCGTGCGCGAGGTCGCCGAGGGCGACGCCCTGCTGTCGCCCTCGGTGACGCGCAAGCTCATCGACGAGTTCGCCAGGCGCCCGGTGCTCTCGGCCGCGCCGACCGCGGTGCTCGACCAGCTCACCGAGCGGGAGCGCGAGGTGTTCCAGCTGCTCGTACGGGGATACGGCAACGACGAGATCGCCCGCGCGCTCGTGCTCGGCGACAGCACGATCAAGTCGCACGTCCAGCATCTCTACCAGAAGCTCGGCGTGCGCGACCGGGTGCAGATCGTGATCTTCGCGTACGAGAACGGCCTGGTCGCGGCCACCCCCCGGGGCTGACGCGGCTCCGGTGCGCGAAGGCGGGCCGTCTCCCCCCGGGGAGGCGACCCGCCTCGCGTCCGGCCCGCCCTCACGAACACGGGCCGGCTCCCCTCGGGGAACCTTCGCGAACGCGGACCGGTCCTTCGAGGCCACGCGAACGCGGACCGGCTCCCCTCCGGGCCTCACGAACGCGGCCGGCTCCCCTCGGGGAAGGAGACGGTCCCCTCCCCGGAGGAGCCCTGGGTTCACGCCGGCGGCGGGCGACACCGGCCGGGCCGGGTTCCTACGGTGAGACGGACCCGATCGACCGGCCACCGAGGAGTGCCCGTGCCCGACCAGATCCTGATCGTCGCCCGCCTCAGTCCCGGCGGTTCCGGCGAGGTCTCCCGCCTCTTCGGCGAGTCCGACGCCGGCGAGCTCCCCCGCGCGCTCGGGGTGACGCGCCGCGACCTGTTCCTCTACCGGGACCTCTACTTCCACCACGTCGAGTTCGAGAGCTCCGCCGCCAAGGCGATGGCGCTCGCCCGCGGGCGGGAGGACTTCCTGCGGCTGAGCAAGGACCTCGACCCGCACGTCAGGCCGTACGACCCGGACACCTGGCGCGGCCCCGCCGACGCGATGGCGCGCCGGTTCTACCACTGGACTCCCGAGGAGCGCGCCCTGTGACGATCTCACCCGCCGCGCCGACCACCGCGCCCGGACTGTGGGCGCGCTGCCCCTGCTGCGCCGCCATCGTGTACGCCCCCCGCCTGGCCCGTACGCAGCGTGTCTGCCCCGAGTGCGGTCACCACCACCGGCTGAACGCCGTCGAGCGGCTTCGCACCCTGGTGGACGACGGCTCCTTCCGCGCCGCCCCGCAGGTGCGCGGCGGCGACCCGCTGGGCTTCGCCGACTCCCGGCCCTACGCCGAGCGCCTGGCCCAGGCGCGCGGGCGCACCGGCCTGGACGACGCCGTCCTCCACGGCACCGCCACCGTCGGCGGCCACCGCGTGGTCGTCGCCGTCATGGACTTCTCCTTTCTCGGCGGCAGCATGGGGTCGGCGGTCGGCGAGGCCGTCACCCGCGCCTGCGAGCAGGCGCTGGACGAGCGCGTCCCGCTGGTCCTGGCCATCGCCTCCGGCGGCGCCCGCATGCAGGAGGGCGGCCTGTCCCTGATGCAGATGGGCAAGACCGCCCAGGCGATGCGGCGCCTGCGGCGAGCGGGCGTGCTCAGCGTCTGCGTGCTGACCGACCCCACCTTCGGCGGGGTCACCGCCTCGTTCGCCACCCTCGGGGACGTGCTGGTCGCCGAGCGCGGCGCGCTCGTCGGCTTCGCCGGGCCGCGCGTCATCGCCTCGGCGACCCGGGAGAAGCTCCCCCGGGGCTTCCAGAGCGCCGAGTATCTCGCCGGGCGCGGCATGCTCGACCGGGTCGAGCCCCGCGACGGCCTGCGTCCCCTGCTCGCCCGGCTGCTGTCCACGACCGGCCTGACCGGGGACGGACATGCCCAGGGGCCGCCCCCCGGCGGGCCCGCGGCGGTGATCCGCGATCCGGGCGAGCTGTCCGGCGCGCTGACCGCCCAGGAGACCGTGCGGCTGGCCCGCGACACCCGGCGCCCGACCGCCCTCGACTACATCTGGCACCTGTGCTCGGACTTCGTGGAGCTCCACGGGGACCGCACGCACGGCGACGATCCGGCGATCGTCGGCGGCACCGGCCTGATCGACGGAAGGCCCGTGATGGTCGTCGGCCACCAGAAGGGCCACGACACCTCGGAGCTGGTCGCCAGGAACTTCGGCCTCGCCCACCCCGAGGGGTACCGCAAGGCGCTGCGGCTGATGTCGCTGGCCGACCGGCTCGGCCTGCCGGTGGTGACCCTCGTCGACACCCAGGGCGCCGCCCCGGGCGTCGGAGCCGAGGAACGCGGCCAGTCCTGGGCGATCGCCGAGTGCCTCGCCGGCATGTCGGAGCTGTCGGTCCCGGTGGTCGCCACTGTGGTCGGCGAGGGCGGCAGCGGCGGGGCGCTGGCCCTGGCGGTGGCCAACCGGGTGCTGATGCTGCGCCACGCCGTCTACTCGGTGATCAGCCCGGAGAGCTGCTCGACGATCCTGTACGGCGACCCCTCGCACGCTCCCGAGCTGGCCGAGTCCCTGCGGATCACCGCGCCGGAGCTGCTGCGGCTCGGCGTCGTCGACGGGGTCGTGCCCGAACCGCGGGGCGGCGCGCAGGAGGATCCGGTGGCGGCGATGGACGCGCTCAAGGCGGCCGTCCTGGAGTCGCTGCGCGAGCTGTCCGGGCTGAGCGGCGACGAGCTGCGCAAGCATCGCCACGAGCGGTTCCGCGGGCTGGGAGTGATCGAAGGTGGATGAGCGGACCGCCGGGAGACCGGCCCACGAGACCGCCCGGAGACCGGACTCCGAGACCGCGGGGAGACCGGTCTCCGAGGAGGACGCGCACGCGGCGATGCGGCTGCTGCGCGAGGAGGTCGGCAACCTCGTCAAGACCGTTCCCGGCCCGGTGGCGGCCATCTCCCTGCGCCTGGGCGAGTGCGCCCTGGAGGTGACCTGGGCCTTCCCGCAGGCCGCCGCGCCGGACCCGCGGCCCGTCACCGTGGACGCCGCCGGGGACGCCGCCGGGCAGGCCGCGCGACCGGCGGAGACCGGCCCCCTCGACGCGGCGCGGGAGCACTCCTCGTCGCACGCGGTGACCGCTCCCCTGGTCGGCACCTTCTACGTCGCCGCCGAGCCGGGGGCCCCGCCCTTCGTGCAGCCGGGCGACCGGGTGGACGCCGATCAGACGATCGGCATCGTCGAGGCCATGAAGCTGATGAACCCGGTCGTCGCCGGACGCGCGGGCGAGGTCGTCGAGGTGGTCGCGGGCGACGGCGAGCCGGTGGAGTACGGGCAGGTCCTGGTACGGCTACGGACGGACGACGCATGAGTTTCACGAGGATGCTCATCGCCAACCGGGGCGAGATCGCGCTGCGCGTGGCCAGGACCTGCCGCGAGATGGGCATCGAGACCGTCGCCGTGTACTCCACCGCCGACCGCGACGCCCGGTTCACGGCCTACGCCGACAGGGCCGTCCACATCGGCCCGGCCCCGGCCCGGCGCAGCTACCTCTCCGTGCCCGCCGTCATCGAGGCGGCCCTGCAGACCGGGGCGGAGGCGATCCACCCGGGCTACGGCTTCCTGTCGGAGGACGCCGACTTCGCCAGGGTCTGCGCGGACAACGGGATCACCTTCGTCGGCCCCACCCCCGAGGTCATGGAGTGCGTCGGCGACAAGGCGCGGGTGCGCTCCCTGATGGCCGAGGCCGGGCTGCCCGTCCTGCCCGGCAGCGACGGCGCCGTACCCTCGGCGGCCGAGGCCGAGCGGATCGGCGCCGAGATCGGCTACCCGGTCATCGTGAAGGCCGCCGCGGGCGGCGGCGGGCGGGGCATCGAGGTGGCGCGCGACCGGGCCGAGCTGCGCGACGTCCACCGGCGCACCACCGCGTTCGCCCGGCAGATGTTCGGCAACGGCGACGTCTACATCGAGCGGTTCGTGCCGGTGGCCCGCCACGTGGAGGTGCAGCTGCTGGGAGACTCCGCCGGGACCGTCGTCCACCTGGGAGAGCGCGACTGCTCGCTGCAGCGGCGCAACCAGAAACTCGTCGAGGAGGCGCCCTCCCCCGAGCTGCCCGAGAAGGTCCGCGGGCGGCTCGGCGAGTACGCGGTGGCCGGGGCGCGGCACGTCGGCTACACCGGCGCGGGGACGATGGAGTTCCTGGTCGACCCGGCCGGGGAGGCGACCTTCATGGAGATCAACGCCCGCATCCAGGTCGAGCACACGGTCACCGAGATGCTCACCGGCGTCGACCTGGTCAGGGAGCAGATCCGGGTGGCCGCGGGCGAGCGCCTGCCCTTCACCCAGGAGCAGGTCCGCTTCACCGGCGCGGCCATCGAGTGCCGGGTGAACGCCGAGGACCCCGGCGCGGGGTTCCGCCCCGCCCCCGGCCGCCTGACGGTCTTCCGCCCGCCCGGCGGGCCCGGCGTGCGGGTCGACTCCGGATTCGCCCAGGGCGACACGATACCGCCGGACTACGACTCGATGATCGCGAAACTGGTCGTCTGGGCGCCCACCCGGCGGGAGGCCATCGCCAGGGCCGACCGCGCGCTCGCCGAGTTCGCCGTGGAGGGGCCGGGGGTGGCCACCACCATCCCGCTGCTGCGCGAGCTGCTCGCACAACCGCGGTTCGCCGCGGGTGAGCACAGCACCGGATTTGTGGACACGTTCATGAGCGAGCGGGGACATATACGCTGGTCTGCGTAAACTTTTCTGAATGCTGACGTAAATCCGGGGTACTCGCCACCACATGACCGATTCTCAGGGGATCATCGGAGCCCGCTACCGCCTGCTCGAACGCATCGGCCGAGGAGGCATGGGAACGGTCTGGCGAGCGCGCGACGAGGTCCTGGGCCGCGAGGTGGCGGTCAAGGAGGTCATCCCCTCCCCCGACCTCACCGGTCCCGAACGCGAGGTCTTCACCGTACGGACCCTCAGGGAGGCCCGTGCCGCCGGGCGGATCGGCCACCCCGGGGTGGCGACGGTCTACGACGTGATCGAGGAGCAGGGGCGCCCCTGGATCGTCATGCAACTGATCGACTCCCGCACGCTCGGAGCGGTGATCAGGGAGGACGGGCCGCTGCCGCCGATGCGGGTGGCGCGGATCGGGCTGGAGGTGCTGGGCGCGCTGCTCGCCGCCCACCACGCGGGCGTCCTGCACCGCGACGTGAAGCCGGACAACGTGCTGATCGCCGCCGATGGGCGGGCCGTGCTCACCGACTTCGGCATCGCCGTCCTGGAGGGCGACTCGTCGATCACCAGGACCGGTTCGCTCATCGGCACCCCGGCGTTCATCGCGCCGGAGCGGGCGAGCGGCGGACCCGCCGAGTTCGCCTCCGACCTGTGGTCGCTCGGCGTGACGCTCTACGTGGCCGTCGAGGGACGCTCCCCCTTCGAGCGGGCTCACCCGCTGGCGACGCTCAGCGCCGTCATGCACCAGGAGCCGTCGCCGATGCGGTTCGCCGGGCCGCTCGCCCCGGTGATCCACGGCCTGCTCCACAAGGATCCGGCGCGGCGCATGGCCGCCCGCGAGGTGCAGATCCAGCTGACCTCGCTAGTGAACGGGACCGCGCCGCAGCCGACCATGCCCATCGAGATTCCGGCCGGGATTCCCGTCGAGCCGCCGGCAGGTACGCAGGCCGGGCCGTCGACCGGGCCCTCCGCGGTGATCCCCGCGTTCGCCGCCGTCCCGGACGGCGTCCCCACCACCCCGGCGGGAGCCGCACCGCTCCCGCCGCCCCCCGCACCGCCCGGCTCCGGACCCGAGCCGGTTCCGGCCTCGGCCTCTCCGAGACGGCGGCGCCCGGCGATGGCCGCCCTGGTCGCGGCGGCCGTCGCCCTCGCCGCGAGCGCGGGAGGGCTGGCGTGGGTCGCCTCCAACTCCTCGCCCCCGATCCCCAAGGAGCCGTCGACCTCGGCGAGCGTGGCGCCCGGCGAGGGGAAGCCCTCGGGCGAGCCCGAGCAGGCGAAGGTGCCCGCGCGCGACGCCCCCGCCCAGAACGACGAGGGCGGAACCTCCGGCCGTCCGGCCCCGGAGAGGCCGCAGAACGGCGACCCCGCCCCGCAGGACAGGCCGACGGAGAAGCCGACGGAGAAGCCGACGAGGAAACCGACGGACAAGCCGACGCAGGCACCCCCGGACGAGCCCGAGGAGGATCCCGCCGACCAGGGGGAGGGCGAGGAGCAGGACCAGGGCGGGGGGACCGACGAGGGTTCGGGGCAGGACGGCACCCCGGGCGAGGGCCAGCAGGGTGACTCACCCGACCAGGTCGACCCCAACGCCGGGACGGCCGCGCTCGAGACGGGCACCGGAGGCGAGATCGGGAGGGCCGGGGCGACCCGCTAGGGGAAGGCCCGGCGGGGCCGGGAAGGTCCGGGGACCGGCGGAGCCCCGAGGCCCCGAGGGCGGAGAACCCGGAGGATCACCACCCGGTCCCGGCCGTCCGAAACCGGTGGATCACCCGGGAACGGCGGACCGCGTCAGGACTCGGCGGCGACGATCGTCAGGGCGTTGGCCAGATCGTCGGGGTAGGCGGTGCTGAAGGAGACCCACTCGCCGGTGGAGGGGTGCTCGAAGGCCAGGGAGACCGCGTGCAGCCACTGCCGGCTCACCCCCAGGCGCGCGGCCAGGGTGGGGTCGGCCCCGTACAGCATGTCGCCGACGCACGGGTGGCGCAGCGCCGACATGTGGACCCGGATCTGGTGGGTGCGGCCCGTCTCCAGTTTGATGTCCAGCAGCGACGCCGCGCGGAACGCCTCGATCGTGTCGTAGTGGGTGACCGAGTCCTTGCCCCCGGACACGACCGCCCAGCGGCCGTCCCCGACGGGATGGCGGTCGATCGGCGCGTCCACGGTGCCGCGGTGCGGGTCGGGGTGGCCCTGGACCAGCGCGTGGTAGCGCTTGTCGACCGTACGCTCCTTGAAGGCCCGCTTCAGGTGGGAGTAGGCGTGCTCGCTCTTGGCGACGACCATCGCGCCGGTGGTGTTGGCGTCCAGCCGGTGCACGATGCCCTGGCGCTCGGCCGCGCCGCTGGTGGCCACCCGGTGGCCGGTGCCCAGCAGGCCGCCGATCACGGTGGGCCCGGTCCAGCCGGTGGTCGGGTGGGCGGCCACGCCGATGGGCTTGTTGACGACGACGATGTCGTCGTCCTCGTACACGATGTGCATGCCGGGCACCGGCTCGGCCACCGGCATCGGCGTGGTGGGCGGCGGCGGGAGGGTGACCTCCAGCCACGCGCCACCGTGGACCCGGTCGGATTTGATCGCGGTCGCACCGTCCACCAGCACGTCGCCGGCGACGATCAGCTCGGCCGCGCGCGTGCGGGAGAGGCCGAACAGGCGTGACAGGGCGGCGTCGAGGCGCTCGCCCTCCAGCCCGTCGGGGACGGGGAGGCTTCGCCGGTCAGCCATCGTTGTTCTCCTTGCTTTCCTTCGTGTCCTTCGTGGTCTTCGCGGCTCCCGTGTCGCGCGTGCCGTCGATCTGGTAACCCCGCCAGGCGAGGAGGACCGCCAGGATCCCGCCGCAGACGATCGCCGAGTCGGCGATGTTCCAGACCGGGAAGTGACCGGGGAAGGTCTCGATGAAGTCGACCACGTGCCCCTGGAGCGGCGAGGGCCTGCCGGGGCCGAAGCCCGAGGGCCAGCGGAAGATCCGGTCGGTGAGGTTGCCGAGCGCCCCGCCGAGCAGCAGGCTCAGCGTGATCGCCCAGGGCAGGCTGCGCAGGTTGCGCGCGGTGCGCAGGATCGCCACCACGACGGCGGTCGCGACACAGGTGAAGATGATCGTCATCCCGGTGCCGAGACTGAAGGCGGCCCCCGAGTTGAAGATCACCCGGAACTGGAGGAGGTCCGGGACGACCACGAACGGTTCCCTGCCCTCCAGGGTCCTCAGCACGAGGGTCTTCGTGACGAGGTCGAGGGCGTAGACGATGGGGACGATCGTCGCGAGCACGGCGATCCGCCGTGCCGGGAGCGGGGCGGCCGGGACCGCCCCCTCCTCGGTCTCGCCCGTCAGCGGCGCTCCTCCCGCTGCTTGCAGGCCACGCACAGCGTCGCCCTCGGAAACGCCTGAAGGCGCTCCTTTCCGATCGGCTGATGGCACGATTCGCACACTCCGTAGGTCCCCGCGTCGATCCGGGCGATCGCTCGCTCGTTCTGCGCGACCAGGTCGCGCGAGTTCAGGGTAAGGGCGATTTCGCGCTCGCGTTCATACGTCCGGGCTCCGGCGTCGGCCTGATCGTCTCCCGCACCGTCGGTGACATCGCTCGACGCGATCTCCGTCTCGGCCTTGGCGATCTCCTCGGTGAGCTCGTGGATCTCCGTGGCCAGTTGCCTGCGGACCTCCTTGAGCTCCTCGGCCGACCAGGTGACGACGGCACCGTCCTGGGACGGCGCCACCGCGCTGTTGTCTGCGCGCACGGTCGCGGCCATGGCGGCCTCCTTGTTCGATGGACCGTCTCCGATGTGGTAAACGGTGCGGGCAGCTTAGGTCTCCCATAACAGAACGGCAAACGACCCGCCGCATTCTTTACCACTCACGTAACATCCGGTCGCTTCCCCCTGATTCCGCCCAGCGGACCTCAATACGGGGAAGCTTCCAGGGGGGCGGGTGCGTTATCGTGTGAGCCTGCAAGGCGTTGATGGGGACAGCAACCTCCGCATCACCTCGCACGAGCGACCCGGGGACGGTGCGAGCCCGGGGCGAGGCGCGAAGGCACGATCACCCCGGAGCCGCCGGAAGAACGGCCGCGACGACCCGACACCAGGCCCGCGGCGGCCCAGTAGACCCGGCAGCAGACCGAAGGAAGAGGGCCTCGCGCGCACGCGAGGTCAAGGAGGGTGGTACCGCGGGGCCCCAACGGCCTCGTCCCTCCACGCCACAGCCGGTTCCAGCGTGGAGGTCCAGCCCATCATGTCCGCCTATTTCCGCTCTCTTCCCGCGCAGGTCGATCTTCCCGCGCTCGAGCACGAGGTGCTCGACCGGTGGCGGGACGGCAAGATCTTCGAGCGTTCGGTCGAGCAGAACGCCGGCGGTCCCAACTGGGTCTTCTACGAGGGTCCGCCCACCGCCAACGGCATGCCCGGCGTCCACCACGTCGAGGCCCGCGTCTTCAAGGACCTCTTCCCCCGCTACAAGTCGATGCGCGGCTTCAACGTGCCCCGCAAGGCGGGCTGGGACTGCCACGGGCTGCCCGTCGAGGTCGCCGTCGAGAAGGAACTTGGCCTCTCCGGCAAGAAGGAGATCGAGGCCTACGGCATCGCCGAGTTCAACGACAGGTGTCGCGAGTCCGTGCTGAAGCACGTGGACGCCTTCGAGGAGATGACCGAGCGGATGGGGTACTGGATCGACCTGTCCCAGGCCTACCGCACGATGGACCCGGCCTACGTGGAGTCCGTCTGGTGGTCGCTCAAGGTCATCTTCGACAAGGACCTGCTGTCCCGCGACTTCCGCATCACCCCGTACTGCCCCCGCTGCGGCACCGGCCTGTCCGACCACGAGCTGGGCCAGCCGGGCGGCTACGAGACCATCACCAGCCCGTCGGTCTACGTCCGCATGCCCGCGACCTCGGGACCGCTCGCCGACCTCGGCGCCTCGCTGCTGATCTGGACCACCACCCCGTGGACCCTGGTCTCCAACACCGCCGTGGCCGTGCACCCCGACGTGACCTACGTCGCGGCCCGCCCCGCCGGGTCCGACGAGGTCCTGGTGGTGGCCGAGCCGCTGCTGGCCGCCGCGCTGGGCGAGGGCGCCGAGGTGCTGGCCGTCTTCCAGGGCGCCGACCTGGAACACACCACCTACACGCGCCCGTTCGACCTGGTCGACATCCCCGGCGCGCACTACGTGGTGCTCGGCTACTACGTCACCACCGAGGACGGCACCGGCCTGGTCCACCAGGCGCCCGCCTTCGGCGCCGACGACATGACGACCTGCAAGCGGTACGGGCTTCCCGTGGTCAACCCGATCGGCCCCGACGGCCGGTTCCTCGACAGCGTCCCCCAGGTCGGCGGCCAGTTCTTCAAGGACGCCGACGAGGGGCTCACGGCCGACCTGCGGACGCGCGGCCTGCTCTACCGGGGCAGCCACTTCGAGCACAGCTACCCGCACTGCTGGCGCTGCCACACCGCGCTGCTCTACTACGCCCTCCCCGCCTGGTACATCCGCACCACCGCGATCAAGGACCAGCTCCTCGCCGAGAACGAGAAGACCAGCTGGTACCCCGAGACGATCAAGTGGGGCCGGTTCGGCGAGTGGCTGCGCAACAACGTCGACTGGTCGCTGTCGCGCTCGCGCTACTGGGGCACCCCGCTGCCCCTGTGGATCTGCACGGCCGACGAGTCGCACGTCACCTGCGTCGGCTCGCTGGACGAGCTGGGCCGCCTGTCCGGCCAGGACGTCTCCGCGCTCGACCCGCACCGCCCCTACGTGGACGACGTCACGCTGCCCTGCCCCACCTGCGGCAACGAGGCGCGCCGGGTGCCCGACGTGATCGACGCCTGGTACGACTCCGGCTCGATGCCGTTCGCCCAGTGGGGCGCCCCGTACATGAACGAGGAGATGCTCGCCAAGGCCTACCCGGCGCAGTTCATCTGCGAGGCCACCGACCAGACCCGCGGCTGGTTCTACTCGCTGATGGCGGTCGGCACGCTCGTCTTCGGCAGGTCCTCGTACGAGAACGTGCTCTGCCTCGGCCTCATCCTGGCCGAGGACGGCCGCAAGATGAGCAAGCACCTGGGCAACGTGCTCAAGCCGATGCCGCTGATGGACCAGCACGGCGCCGACGCGCTGCGCTGGTACATGGCCTGCTCCGGCTCGCCGTGGGCGGCCCGCAGGGTGGGACACGGCGCCCTGGAGGAGATCGTCCGCAAGGTCCTGCTCACCTACTGGAACACCACGTCGTTCTTCACCCTGTACGCCAACGCCGAGTCCTGGTCGCCGTCCCGGCTCGCCGAGGCGCCCGCGTACGACGAGCGCCCGCTGATCGACCGGTGGGCCCTCGCCGAGCTGCACCGGACCGTGACCGAGGTCACCTCGTCGCTGGACGTCTTCGACACCGCCCGCGTCGGGCGGCGCCTCGCCGAGTTCCTCGACGACCTGTCCAACTGGTACGTGCGACGCTCCCGGCGCCGCTTCTGGACCGGTGACCCCGCGGCGTTCGCCACGCTGTACGAGTGCCTGGAGACCGTCACCCGGCTGATGGCGCCGGTGGTGCCGTTCACCACCGACTACGTCTGGGACGTGCTCCGCGACGCGGACGCCCCCTCCTCGGTCCACCTGGCCACCTGGCCCGAGGTCAACGGCGAGCTGCTGGACCCGGAGCTGTCCGAGCGGATGGCGCTGGTCCGCCGCCTGGTGGAGCTGGGCCGTTCGGCCCGCGCCTCCAGCGGGGTCAAGACCCGCCAGCCGCTCGGCCGCGCCCTGGTCGGCGCTCCCGGCTGGGCCGCGCTCCCCCCGGAGCTGCGCGAGCTCATCGCCGACGAGCTCAACGTGAAGGACCTGGAGGACCTGTCCGGGATCGGGGCGGGCCTGGTGTCCTTCACCGTGAAGCCCAACTTCCGGGCGCTGGGCAAGCGGTTCGGCTCGCAGACCAAGCTCGTCGCCTCGGCCGTCACCGCCGCCGACCCCGCCGAGCTCGCCCGCGCGCTCCGTACCGGCTCGCCGGTCTCGGTGGACGCGGGAGAGCTGGGCACCGTGGAGCTCGGCGCCGACGACGTGATCGTCACCGAGCAGCCCAGGTCCGGCTGGGCGGTGGAGGCCGGCGCCGGTGAGACCGTCGCCCTCGACCTGACCATCACCGACGAGCTGCGCCGCTCGGGCCTGATCCGCGACGTCATCCGCCTGCTCCAGGACACCCGCAAGTCCACCGGCCTGTCGATCACCGACCGGATCGACGTGTGGTGGTCCACCGGTGACGCCGACCTGGCCGAGGCTCTGCGGACCCAGGGTCAGGCGGTGGCCGACGAGGTCCTCGCCGTCTCCCTCACCGAGGGCGGCGCCGACGACCTCCCCGCCCACAGCGACGCCGAGCTGGGCCTGACCTTCCAGCTCCGCCGCACGACGACGGTCTGAACCGGTTGTTCGAACGGGTCTGACCGTCAGGACCGGTCAGACCCGTTCAGGCCGACCGGGGAAGGCCGGTGAGATCGAACACGGCCGGGGTCGCGGGAATGTCTCCCGGGAATCCCGGCCGTCCTGGTTCACGACGGTGACGGGCCCGATGCCCGGATGGCGCGGACGGCTCGGATGGCTCGGAGCTGACCCGGCCCGGTGCCCGGTCAGCTCACGTCCGGCGGTTCTGCCGGCAGATCGGGCAGTTGCTCAGCCCGGCCTTCTCGGCCTCGGCCCTGGGCATGGTCTCGATGCCGCTGCCGCCGATGCTGGCGCCCTTGACGAGGGGGCAGTCGGAATCGTGGAAGCGGAGGGTGCCGACGATGACCGTGACCGTCTCGCCGCCCTCCTCCCGCTCCTGGGGCGCGGGACGCGGCCGGTCCTCGACGGCGGGGGCACCGCCGGGGGAGGTGTCGTCGCCGCGGTCATCGGAGGCGTCACGGTCGTCGCGGGCGTCACGGTCACCGCGGGAGGAACCGGTGGCGGGTGCCCCGGTCGCGGTGGCCTTGGACGTCCCTCCGGCCGGAGCCGCCTCGGGGACCGGAACGGGTTCCGCGGAGGTGGAGTCGGCCGCTACCTGCCGCCCGGCGCGCCCGGGTGCGGTCTCGGCCGACTCCACCGGTTCGGGGGCGCCGCCCTCGGCGGCCGCCTCCCGCCCGGAACCCGAGGGCTCCGGGGAGGCGTCCCGCCCGGCGGCGGTCGTGGTTTCCGCTTCCGCCTCCGTGAAGGAGGCCCCGCCGCCGGAGACGGCCCCGGCGTGAGCCTTCCCACCGGCGGGCTCGGGCTTCGCGGGCTCAGCGGTGGCGGACCCCGCCTCGGCCGGACCGCTTTCTGCGGCCTCGGCCTTCCCGGGCCCGGTCTTGGCGGGCCCGGTGAGCTCGGCCTCGGCGTGCCCGGACCCGGACCCGGGCTTCGCGGACGCGACCCCGGCAGTGCCCGGCTCGTCGGGCTCGGACTCGGGCGCCTCGGCCCGGCTCGCGGCCGTGGCGGGCGTCCTGGAGGAGCCGGAGACGGTGGGCTCGGTCTCGGCGGACCGGTCCGGGCCGGACGTGGCGGTCCTGGACCCGGCCTTCGCGGAGTCGGTCTTCGCGGAGGTCTCCGTGCTCTCCTGCCCGGAGGCCTGCGCGACCACGTCGCGGCTGAACCAGCTGGTGGCCTCGGACGCGGCGTGCGGGATCTCGGGGACCTTCGGCCGCCGGATCGCCGGGCGGGTCGGCTGCTCCGCCGGACGGGCCGGGGAGCTCGCGGCCTCCTGGGGCCGCCCCTGCGGCTCGGGAGACTGGACGTAGGGCCGGGCGACCGGGACAACGGGCTCCTGCGGGGAGCGCTGGGTCTCCTGCCGGGACACGGCCTCCTGGCGGGACGCGGTGCTCTCGCGCCCGGTCGCGGAGGTTTCCGGCCCGGCGGGTGCGGCGTCGCGTCCGGCGGCCGGAGACGTCGAGGACGCCGGAGAGACCGGAGACGCCGGAGACTCGCTCCTGGTCTGCGAAGCCTCGAAGCGGGCCTGCGTGGCATCGCTCCCGGGCCGCTGAGACTCGGGCCGCTGAGGTTCAGGCCGCTGAGACTCGGGCCGCTGAGGTTCGGGCCGTCGGTGTTCGGGCCGCGCTCCGGGGGCCTGCTGCCCGCCGGACGGGGCCGTGGGCTGCACGGGGGGTTGCACGGGACGGTACGGGGAGGTGAAGCGGGCGGTGGCCTCCTGGGGGCCCGGCTCGCGAGCGTCGCCGAGGGAGCCGGACTCGTGGGAGACGTTCAGCGGCGCTTCGGGCTTGCGTGCCCCGGGCGAGGTCTCCCGCTGCTGGGGGCCGGAGCCGGCGTCGGCGGGCAGGCACGTGGTGCAGGGCGTGAAGCCCTCCTCCCGCGCCTCCTCGTAGGTGAGCTCCTCATGATCCCTGCCGGCCAGCTGGCGGCATCCCGCGACGTGGTAACGCTTGCGGCCGGGGATGACCAGCACGATCGCCTCGGGGTCCAGGGCGCCCCGCCTCGCCGCGGCGGCGGTGGCCGGCCCGGCCACCGGGCCGCGTCGCGGCTGGGTCGGAGCGGCGGGCACCTGCGGCATCCCGTGCCGCACCATCATCTGCTGCGGTGCGGAAGGCTGGTTCGGCATCTGGGGCTGCATGCCGTGCGGGTGGCCCGGCATACCGTGCGGCGCGGGGAGCGGCCCGGCCGGCATCGGTCCCTTCGGGGGAAGGGGTTGAGAGGCCCCGGCGTCCCCGCCGGGGAACAACTCGTGGCGGCGCAACAACGCCCCGATCACCAGGAAGACTGCGGACAGCATGCTGACCGCGATCGACCATATGACCAGGAACGGCTTGGCCAACACGAACCCCGCGATGAGCAGGACGATGGCCGTGAGTACCAAACCGGCGCTGATGAGGATCACAGAGAGACTCCCGGATGCGGGTCAAGGGGATGACCCGACACCTTAGCGGCGGTCGTTGTGAGGACCGTCAACGCCCTGGAAGGCGCCAGAATGCTGCGAGGGGTCGCCGCCGAACGGGTTGGGCGCGCTCTGGAGGGTCGGCTGACCGCCCTGAGGCACCGCGTGGGACATGGCCGGAGGCCCGCTCACGATCGGGAACCCGCCGCTGCCCTCGGCAGCCACGTTCAGTTCGGCAAGCTGGTTCTCCAGGTACAGCTTCAGACGGCTGCGATACTCGCGCTCGAAGCTGCGAAGCTCCTCGACCTTGCGCTCGAGCTCGTCGCGGGTCTGCACCAGGGAGCCCATGGCCTGACGGTGCCGCTCCTGCGCGTCGCGCTCCAGCGTCTCCGCTCGGGCACGTGCGTCACCGATGACCTGCTCGGCCTGGCGACGTGCCTTGCCGAGGATGTCGTCGGCCTCGCGGCGCGCCCGGGTCACCGTCTCGTCCGCCTCCCGGCGGGCGTCGGCGATGGCCTGGTCGGCGGTCTGCTGCGCGAGGGCGAGCACCCGGGCCGCGGTGTCCATGTTGTCCTCGGCCGGAGGCATTCCCATTCCGACGGGAACGGGCTGCTGATGCTGCACCGGCTCGGGAGCGCGCATCGGCTCCGGCTGCTGCATCATCATCTCGGGCTTGGGCTCGGCGATGGGGGCGGGCGCCATGGCCATGCCCATACCGCCGGGGACCTTGCCCCGCAGGCACTCCGCCAGCTTGGCGCGAAGCTCCTCGTTCTCCTGAATGAGACGGTCCAACTCGGACTCGACCTCATCGAGGAAGGCGTCTACCTCTTCCTCGTCGTAACCCGGCCGAAGTCGGGTCGTACTGAATTGCTTGTTCCGCACGTCGGCGGGCGTCAGCGGCATTTCGGTCTCCTTGGCGCGCTTGGAGTCTGTCCGGGGGGACGGTACCCGATCAACGAAGCGCGGACACGAGTTGGATCAAGACCAAGACCACAATGAACAGCACTGTGAAGCTTAGGTCAAAGGCCACCGTACCCAACCGGAGTGGTGGAATGAAACGGCGGAGGAACTTGAGAGGTGGATCGGTCACCGTGTACACGGCTTCCGCCAGCACCAGGACGATGCCGGTGGGGCGCCACTGACGTGCGAACGCCTGCACCGTCTCGAAGATCATTCTGCCGATCAGCAGGATGAGATAGATGGACAGGATGAAGACCAAGGTCCCGCTAACGATCCCCACGGTCCGTACCCGCCTCCACTCCGCTCTGCCGTCCTCTGTCCCGTCGGGACCTGTCGGGCCGGTCACTGTTCATGGTGGAACTCTAGCTCTGGTTGAAGAATCCGCGTTCCGCGATTCGGGCCTTGTCCTCGGCGGTCACCTCGACATTGGCTGGGGACAACAGGAACACCTTGTTGGTAACACGTTCGATGCTGCCGTGTAGGCCAAAGACCAGACCTGCCGCGAAATCGACGAGCCGCTTGGCGTCGCTGTCAACCATCTCGGTCAGGTTCATGATGACGGGGGTGCCGTCACGGAAGTGCTCGCCGATGGTCCGCGCCTCGTTGTACGTACGAGGGTGAAGCGTGGTGATGCGCGCCAGATCGGTCGTACGGCGCTCCAGGAGGGCCGTCGCGGGCCTCGGAGCGGGCACGCCGGGATCGGTGTCGTCCTGGAGGTCGTGGACCGTGCCAGGGCGTTCGTCGCCCTCGCGGCGCGCGTCGTCGAACTCCTCGTACTCGTCGTCGGGGTAGCTGTCGTATCTCTCGTAGCGGTCGTCCTCAACAAGACCGAGGTAGACCGCCATCTTGCGCATCGCGCCGGCCATCGCTACTTCTTCCTCCGTCTTACTTCAGATGTGCCCGAGGGGCCAGCCCGACCGCCTTGAGCTCACCACCGTTCGACCGCTGTCCGGATACGCGGACGCCAAGGCCCACTT
This sequence comes from Streptosporangium sp. H16, assembly GCF_051918855.1. Lineage (NCBI taxonomy): Bacteria > Bacillati > Actinomycetota > Actinomycetes > Streptosporangiales > Streptosporangiaceae > Streptosporangium > Streptosporangium sp. H16. The sequence continues at coordinate 381,574 of NZ_JBPXMD010000001.1, read as the reverse complement.
GAAGGGACATTACCTGACGAAGGGCTTCCTGCGACCGAGCAACGCCGTACCAACACGCAGGTGTGTCGCGCCGTTGGCGATAGCCTGGGATATGTCCCCGCTCATTCCCGCCGAGATGACACCTGCGCCCGGGTGGGTCTTCTGGACCGACCGCGCGATCTCCCTCAGCCTCGCGAACGCCGCGCCCGCCTCCTCGCCCAGCGGCGCGACCGCCATCACCCCGCCCAGCTCCAACCCCTCCGCCGCGGCGACGGTATCGGCCAGTGCCTCCACCTCCCCGGGCCTCGCCCCGCCCCGGCCGGGATCGCCGTCGAGCGCGACCTGCACCAGGCAGGTGACCGGGCGTCCCGCCGCGAGGGCCTCCCTGCTCAGCGCGGTGACCAGGCGCGGGCGGTCGACCGAGTGGACGACGTCCGCGTAGCCGACCACCGAGCGGACCTTGTTGGTCTGCAACTGGCCGACGAAGTGCCAACGGAGACCGAGCCCGGCGCATTCGCGCGCCTTGGCGGAGGCCTCCTGGTCGCGGTTCTCCCCGACGTCGGTGATCCCGAGTTCGGCAAGGAATCGCACGTCGGAGGCGGGGTAGGTCTTGCTCACCGCGATGAGGGTCAGCTCCTCACGGCGACGGCCGGCGGCCCGGCAGGCTTCGGCGATCTCCGCCTCGACCCGGGCCAGCCCGGCCGCGATCTCGTCACGTCGTGTTGTTTCCGTCACATCTCCGCCGCTCGGACACTGGCAAACCGGCGGAGCCCATTCTTCCCGGCACGGCCGGGCGGTCCGGCACCGCCCCCACCGTGAGAGATGTCACTTCAGGAAGTCAGGGACGTCCAGCTCCTCTTCCTGCTCCTCGAAGATCACCGGCCGGCGCCGGGCGGGGTCGGTGGCCCTGGCGGAGATCGGCGTCGGCTGCGAGGGCTCGGGAGCCGGGCGCGGGATCGACAACGGCGGGGAGTGCGGCTCCTCCACGCGGTGCGGCTCGGCGTGCTCCGCCGAGGACTGCGCCTGCTGGACCGGGTAGATCTGCTGCGGCTGGGGCGCCGGCTCCGCCGGGGCGGACTGCGGGCTGGAGACCGGCCGCATCGGCGCGGGCGGCGCGTGCTCCACCCTGGGCTCGGGACGAGGCTCGGGACGGGGCTCGGGGCGGGGCTCGGCCTTGACCGTGGGCGCCAGCGGGCGGACCTGAGGGGTCGCCGAGGGCGGCTGGGCCGGGCGCGACTGCGGGCGCGCGGCCGGCTGCGCGAGCGGCTTGGGCTCGGGAGCGGGCTCGTCGAACCCGGCCGCGATCACGGTGACGCGCACCTCGTCGCCGAGGGCGTCGTCGATGACCGTACCGAAGATGATGTTGGCGTCCGGCGCGGCGGCGGTGGAGACGAGCTGGGCCGCCTCGTTGATCTCGAACAGGCCGAGGTCGGAGCCGCCGGCGATCGACAGCAGCACGCCGTGCGCGCCGTCGATGCTGGCCTCCAGCAGCGGGCTGGAGACGGCCATCTCGGCCGCCGCGACCGAGCGGTCGTCGCCGCGGGCGTGGCCGATGCCCATCAGGGCGGAGCCCGCCCCGGACATGACCGACTTCACGTCGGCGAAGTCGAGGTTGATCAGGCCGGGCGTGGTGATCAGGTCGGTGATGCCCTGGACACCGGAGAGCAGCACCTGGTCGGCCGCCTTGAAGGCGTCCAGCACGCTCACCTGCCGGTCGGAGATCGACAGCAGCCGGTCGTTCGGGATCACGATGAGGGTGTCGACCTCCTCGCGGAGGGTCTCGATGCCGGCGTCGGCCTGCATCGCCCTGCGCCGCCCCTCGAAGCTGAAGGGCCGGGTCACCACACCGATGGTCAGCGCGCCCAGCGTACGGGCGATGTTGGCCACCACCGGGGCGCCGCCGGTGCCCGTGCCGCCACCCTCGCCGGCCGTGACGAAAACCATGTCGGCCCCCTTGAGGACCTCCTCGATCTCCTCGCGGTGGTCCTCGGCCGCCTTGCGCCCGACTTCGGGGTTGGCTCCCGCGCCGAGGCCGCGGGTGAGTTCGCGCCCGACGTCGAGCTTGACGTCGGCGTCACTCATCAGCAGCGCCTGGGCGTCGGTATTGATGGCGATGAACTCGACGCCCTTGAGTCCCTCCTCGATCATCCGGTTGACGGCGTTGACTCCGCCTCCGCCGATTCCTACAACCTTGATGACCGCGAGGTAGTTCTGCGGTGCTGCCACGACGAGGGGCCTTTCCGCTCGTTGACTTGCAATTTCATGCGGCACGGGGCCCGTGCCGTCGTTTCCAAAACCCTCACCCTCAAGTTGAGATTTAGCTTTATGTCAACCTGAGGAGTGATACGGACAGTAGGAGTTGCGCTCCTGGCGGGTCAACTAACCGCGCCGCAGCGCGTTCAGCGTGTCGCGGGCCGCCCTTTTCCGGGAACGCTCCGGGAACGCCCGCCCTCCGATGAGATCACCTGACCGTCACGACGTCAGGCGAACTGACGTCATAGGTGTCGGCCGGGCGCTTGAGCAGCGTAACAAGGATCCGCGCCTTGTCGGCGGGACGGTCACCGCCGCCCCACACGATCGCGCGGCCGTCCTTGAGGCGCAGCGAGACCGTCTCCGCCGACGGCGCGAGCACCTCCGCGACCTTGCGGGCGAGATTCTCCGGCAGCGCGGTGATGACGGTGAGCGCCGCCGCGGTCGCCGGATCCGCCGGGCCGGGGCGCGAGACCCGCAGCACCGGCAGCGCCGGGGGCGCGGCGTCCTTGACCTCGGTGACCACCCCGTGGCGGTCCATCAGCGCGGACCTCTCACCGACCGGTACCACCGCGACCGGCTCGCGCTCCACGACCTCCACCCGCAGGGTGCCCGGCCAGCCGCGGCTGACCGTCACCGACTCGACCTGCGGGATCCTGCCGACCCTGCCCTCGACCTCGGCCACGTCGACGGTGGCCAGGGGCGTGTCCGCGGCCACCTCCGCCGCCCGCCGGATCTGCTCGGCGGACAGGCCCGCGTTGCCGACCACCTGGATGTCCCGCACCCCGAGCACCGGGGAGAAGAACACCAGCCACGCGGCGATGCCCACCACCCCCACGGTGAGCAGGGCCAGGAAGGCCGACCGCCAGACCCCGTTCATCGCCACTCCCCCTCCGGCGACCCGCGCCCGCCGACGTGGGTCACCGCGCGGCCAGCTCCGCCACGATCCTGGGGCCCAGCTCCGTCACGTCGCCCGCGCCCATGGTCAGGACGATGTCGCCGGGTCTGGCCCGGCCCGCCACCAGGGCCGGCACGCTGTCGCGGTGGGGGGCGTAGGCCACCCGCTCCGCGGGCAGCGGCACCTTGCCCGCCACCAGTGCGCCCGACACGCCGGGCTCGGGGTCCTCTCGGGCTCCGTAGACGTCCAGGACGATGGCCTCGTCGGCCAGCCCGAGCGCGGCGCCGAACTCGTCGGCGAAGAACCTCGTGCGCGAGTACAGGTGCGGCTGGAAGACCGCGATGACCCTGCCGTCGCCCGAGAAGGACGCCACCACGTCCCGTGCCGCGCGCAGGTCGGCGGCGAGCTCGGTCGGGTGGTGGGCGTAGCTGTCGAAGACCGCCACCCCGCCCGCCTCCCCCTTCGCCTCGAAGCGGCGTTTGGCACCGGTGAAGGCCGCCAGGCCGTCGCGGATCTCGTCGAAGGAGACGCCCAGCTCACCCGCCACGGCGATGGCGGAGGCGGCGTTGAGCGCGTTGTGGCGGCCCGGCACCGCGAGCCTGACCTCCCCGCGTCCCGCGATCGTGAAGGTGATGCCCAGCCCCTCGGGAACGATCCCGCTCACCCGCAGGTCGGCGTCCTCCGACTCACCGTACGTGATCACCTTCAGGCCGCGGGCGCGGGCGATCGGGATCAGCGCGGCGGAGCCGGGGTCGTCGGCGCAGACGACCATGGTGCCGGTGACGCGCTCGACGAACCTGGCGAAGCTGTCGTGGACCGCGCGCGGGTCGCCGTAGTTGTCCAGGTGGTCGGGTTCGACGTTGGTCACCACGGCGATGTCGGGGGCGAGCATCAGGAAGGAGCCGTCGCTCTCGTCGGCCTCGGCGACGAACACCTCGCCCGAACCCTCGTCGGCGCCCAGGCCCGTCGTCACCAGCTGCCCGCCCACGCAGTACGAGGGGTCGATGCCGCACTTCTGCAGCGCCACGGTGAGCATCGAGGTCGTGGTGGTCTTGCCGTGGGTGCCGGCCAGCGCGACGCCGGTCTTGCCCGCCATCACGGAGGCGAGCGCCGCGGCCCTGGGGATGACCCGCAGGCCCTGGCGCAGTGCCTCGCCCAGCTCGGGGTTGGAGTCGCGGATCGCGGTGGACACCACGACGGTGTCGACGTGCTTGATATGCGAGGCGGCGTGGCCGATGTGGACCCTCGCCCCCAGATCCCGCAGCTCCGTCACCATGTCCGAGCCTCGCGCGTCGCTGCCGGAGACCGGCACGCCCCGCTTGAGCAGGATGCGCGCGATCCCGGACATCCCGGAACCGCCGATCCCGATGAAATGGACCCGTCCCAGGTCGCCGGCCGCGACCGGATCCACCAGCTTGACCAGGCTCATCGGCCGCTCACTTCTCCTCGTTCGCCGCGCGGGCGCGTCCGCGCCGCGTCCGGCCGTCTTCCGTCTTCCCCGGCCTCGCGCCCGGCGCGCCGGATCCGCTCCGTGATCCCCTCCGTGATCCCTCCGTGCCCATTCAGCCCCTCCCCCGTGCCGCGATCTGCAGCACCCTGCGCGCCAGCGTCACGTCGGCGTCCTTCCTGCCCATCCTGGAGGCCGCCTCCGACATGGTGCCCACGCGATCGGGGTCGGACAGGATGGGCAGCACGTTCCGGACGATCCACTCCGCCGACAGCTCCGCGTCGTCGATCATCAGGCCGCCGCCGCCCTGCACGATCGGGGTGGCGTTGAGCCGCTGCTCGCCGTTGCCGTGCGGCAGCGGGATGTACGCGGCCGGCAGGCCCACGGCCGTCATCTCGGCGCAGGTCATCGCGCCGCTGCGGCACAGGGCGAAGTCGGCCGCCGCGTAGGCCAGGTCCATCCGGTCGACGTACTGCAGCACGACGTACTGCGGGTCACCCGGCGGCGGCTCCTCCTCCAGGGTGTTCTTCGGGCCGATGACGTGCAGCACCTGCACCCCGGCCCCGCGCAGCGCGGGGGCGGCGGCCAGGGCCGCCCGGTTGAGCGAGCGGGCCCCCTGGGAGCCGCCGGTGACCAGCAGCGTGGGCAGGTCGGCCTCCAGGCCGAACCAGGACCGGGCCTTGTCGCCCATGGACAGCCGGTCCAGGTTGACGATCTCCCTGCGGAGCGGGATCCCGATGTGCTCGGCGCGGTTCAGCGGGGTGTCGGGGTGCCCGGTGAACACGTGCTCGGTGAGGCGCGCGCCCAGCCGGTTGGCCAGGCCGGGGCGCGGGTTGGCCTCGTGCACCACGATCGGCACGTTGCGCCGCCGCGCCGCGAGGTAGGCGGGGGTCGCCACGTAGCCGCCGAAGCCGACCAGGACGTCGGCCCGGACCTGGTCCATGATGCCGGCGGCCGCGTTGATGGCGCCGGCCAGGCGGCCGGGCACGCTCAGCAGCTGGGGCGTCAGGGCGCGGGGCAGCGGCACCGCGGGCACCAGTTGCAGGTCGTATCCCCGGGCGGGCACCAGCCTGGTCTCCAGACCGCGCTCGGTGCCGAGGCAGGTGATCCCGATGTTCGGGTCGAGTTGGCGCAACGCGTCGGCCAGAGCCAGCGCCGGTTCGATATGACCGGCCGTCCCGCCACCGGCGAGGACCACCCTCATGTCGGTCCTTTCGCTTATCGTCTTCCGCGGCCCGGCCGTCGTCTTCCGGCCGGACCACCCAGGCCAAGCCAGCTTAGGCCCCGCGCCACCGGTCCGGGGCCATGGGCCGCGAGAGCCTCGCGGGCGCCGGGCTCGTGCTTGGCGAACGACAGGAGCATGCCGAGGGCGGCGAGGGTGGGCAGCAGGGCCGATCCACCGTAGGAGACCAGCGGCAACGGGATGCCGGTGATGGGCAGCACGCCGATGACCGCGCCGATGTTGACGATCGCCTGGCCCGCGATCCAGGCGACCGCGGCGGCGGAGGCGAGCCTGACGAACGGGTCCTTGACCCTGGTCGCCACCCGCAGCCCCGCGTAGCCCAGCAGCCCGAACAGGGCCACCACGACGAGCGTGCCCATCAGGCCGAGTTCCTCGCCGAGGATGGAGAAGATGAAGTCGCTCTCGGCGTGCGGGATCCAGCTCCACTTCTGCCTGCTGGAGCCCAGGCCCAGCCCGAACCAGCCGCCGCTGCCGATGGCGATCTGTCCCTGCACGGCCTGGAAGCCCGAGCCCTGGGCGTTGCCCCACGGGTCGAGCCACCCGGTGATCCGCTCCGAGCGGTACCCCTCCGTACTGATCATGACGATGGTCGCGAGCACGGCCACCGCGAGGATCCCGCCGAACAGCTTCAGCGGCGCCCCCACCACCCACAGCAGCGACAGGAAGATCATCATCAGTACCAGCGTGGTGCCCAGGTCGCTGCCCAGCATGACCATGACGGCCAGGATGGCGGTGCCCGGCATCAGCGGGATGAACAGGCTGCGCCACTCGATCAGGCCGTTGCGCGCCTTGCGGGCCAGCAGGTCGGCGCCCCAGAGCATCAGCCCGAGCTTGGCGGGCTCGGACGGCTGCAGGTAGATGGGCCCGAGGTCGATCCACCGCTGGGCGCCGAGCTGGGAGGTGCCGACGAACAGCACCAGCACCAGCCCGAGGATCGCCAGCGCCATCAGCGGGTATCCGGCGAGCCTGAAGAACCTCGGCGGCAGCTGCGCGCAGATCCACATCAGCGGGAGGCCGAGCGCGGCCGAGATCGACTGCTTGAAGAACCAGTAGAAGGGGTCGCCCATCTCCTGCAGCGCCTCGATGCTGGAGGCCGACAGCACCATCATCAGGCCGAGGGTGAGCAGCAGGGCGCTGCACCCCAGGATCAGGTAGTACGAGGTCAGCGGCCGGTTCAGCAGCTCGCGGAAGGCGAGCAGGTGCTCGCGGAACCCGTCGGGGCGCGCGGGCGCGCCCTCCCGGGCGGGCGCACCCTTGTGGGCGGGCGCGCCTTCCTGGGTGGTCGCGCTCACGCCGCTCCCCCGTCGTGCCCCTCGGCGAGACGGTGCACGGCCCGGGCGAACGCCTCCCCTCGGGCGGGGTAACCGGCGAACATGTCCAGAGAGGCGCCGGCCGGGGCCAGCAGCACGGTGTCTCCGGGGGCGGCGAGCCTGGCGGCTTCGGTGACGACACGGTCCATGACCCCAGTGTCTTGCCCCGCGACCTCCACCACCGGAACATTCCCGGCGTGTCGCGCCAGAGCCTCGCGAATTCGCTCGCGGTCGGCGCCCAGGAGCACCGCGCCGCGCAGGCGCGGCGCGGCGCGGCGCACCAGCTCGCCGACGTCGGCGCCCTTGAGCTGCCCTCCGGCGACCCAGACGACCGACGGGTAGGCGGCCAGCGAGGCGGCGGCGGCGTGCGGGTTGGTGGCCTTGGAGTCGTCCACGTAGTCGACCTCGGCGACCCTGGCCACGTGCGCGATCCGGTGGGGATCGGGCACGAAGTCCAGCAGCCCCTGGCGTACGGCGGCGGCGGGCACCCCGTAGGCCCTGGCCAGTGCCGCGGCGGCGAGCGCGTTGGCCACGTTGTGCGGGGCGAACGGGCGGACGTCGGCGAGCGAGGCGAGCTCCTCGGCGTTGCTCTCCGGCTCGGCCACGAACGCCCGGTCCACCAGCAGGTCCTCGACCACGCCCAGCTGGCCGGGCCGGGGCACCCCGAGGGTGAAGCCCACGCTCCGCACCGCGCCGCCGCGCCCGGCCGCGCGCGCCGCGTCCTCGTACGGCGCGGCGAGACGGGCCGCCCACTCGTCGTCGGCGTTGTGCACGACCGTCCCGGCCCTGGCGAAGATCTCCCCCTTGACGCGGGCGTACTCCTCCATGGAGCCGTGCCAGTCGAGGTGGTCGGGCGCCACGTTGAGCACCGCGGCCGCGTACGGGGCGATGCCCGGCGCGCGGTGCAGCTGGAAGCTGGACAGCTCCACCGCCAGCACGTCCGAGGGCCCGGTGACGGCCTCCACCACCGGGGTGCCGACGTTGCCGACGGCGAGCGCCCGGTGGCCCGCGGCCAGGAGCATCGAGGTGAGCATGCGCACCGCGGTGGTCTTGCCGTTGGTGCCGGTCAGCGCGAGCCAGGGGGCGGCGCCCTCGGGGCGGATCCGCCAGGCCAGCTCGACCTCGCCGATCACCTCGATGCCGGCCGCCGCGGCGGCGGCGAGCAGCGGGTGGTGCGGCGGCCAGCCGGTGGTGACGATCAGGGAGGTGCCCTCGGGAGGTTCGGCGGGCTCGCCGAAGCGGACCTCGACGCCGAGCGCGGCCAGCTCACCGGCGATCGCCCTGGCCCGCTCTCCGTCCCGGCCCTCCAGGACGACGACCTTCTCGCCGCACCCGGCCATCGTGCGGGCCACGGCGGTGCCCGAGACCCCCAGCCCTGCGACGCAGATCACGCGCCCTCCCCGGCCGCGCTCGCCCGCCTCGTCCGCTCGCTCACAGCCTGGGCATCCATTCCACGTAGAAGATCCCCATCCCGGCGGCGGTGCACAGGGCGGCGATCAGCCAGAAGCGGACCACGATGGTCGTCTCCGCCCAGCCCTTCAGCTCGAAGTGGTGCTGGAGGGGGGCCATCCTGAAGACCCGTTTCCCGGTCATCTTGAAGAAGCCGACCTGGATGATCACCGACATGGTGATGAGCACGCACATCCCGGCGAGGATGATCAGCAGCAGCTGGGTCCTGGTGGTGATGGCCAGCCCGGCGAGCACGCCGCCCAGGGCCAGCGAGCCGGTGTCGCCCATGAAGATCTTCGCGGGCGGGGCGTTCCACCACAGGAACCCGACGAGCGCGCCGAGCACCGCGGCGGCGACCACGGCCAGGTCCAGCGGGTCGCGGACCCAGTAGCAGTTGGGGCCGAGCTGGGTGGTGCAGCTGTTGCGCAGCTGCCAGTTGCCGATCAGCACGTACGAGGCCAGCACCACACCGGTGGCGCCGCTGGCCAGGCCGTCGAGGCCGTCGGTGAGGTTCACCGCGTTGGAGAAGCCGACGATCATGATCAGCACCCAGATGATGAACCCGATGAGGCCGATGGAGGGGCCGAAGTCCCTCAGGAACGACAGGCGCGTCTCGGCCGGGGTGATCAGGTAGGCGTTGGGGAAACGGGTCACCAGGACCGCGAAGACCGCGCCGACGATGAGCTGGCCCAGCGCCTTGGCACCGCTCCGCAGCCCGAGGCTGCGCTGCTTGTAGATCTTGATGAAGTCGTCGAGGAAGCCGACCGCGCCCAGCCCCGTCATCAGGAACAGCACGAGGACGGCGGAGACCGTGGGGGGCGTGAAGCTGTACAGGTGGGCGCAGGCGAAGCCGACCAGCGCGGCGATCACGATCACGGTGCCGCCCATGGTGGGGGTGCCGCGCTTGTCGTGGTGGCCGGAGGGTCCCTCCTCCCGGATGCTCTGCCCGTAGCCGCGCCGGGAGAACAGGCGGATCGCCAGCGGCGTGCCCAGCATGGACAGCAGCAGGCTGACCGCGGCCGCGACGAGGATCTCCCTCATCGGCGGTCACCTCCGAGCAGCGCCGCGGCCACGCGTTCGAGGCCCGCGGCACGCGGTCCCTTGACCAGTACGACGTCGCCCGGTGCCAGCATCGCCGACAGCTCCGCGCCCGCCTGGGCCGCGTCGGCGGCGTGCGAGACCCGGGTGGCGACCGGAACCCCGCCGCCGGCCACGGCGTCCTCAGCGTCCTTGGCGTCCTTGGCGTCCTTGGCGTCCTTGGCGTCCGCGGCGTCTTCGGTGGCCTCGCCGAACGCGGCGACGGGCGAGAGACGGCCGGCCGTGCCGGTGCCGGGCGGCTCGCCCGCGCCGCCCGGCGGCTCCCCCGCCCCGTAGGGCGCCCCGTGCGGGGCGACCGCGTGCGAGACCGCTCCGGCGTGCGCGAGGGGGGCGGCGGGGACACCGGCCGGTACGGGCCCCGCGGCCTCCCGCGCGGCCTGTACGGCGGCCCTGGCCCCGGCCAGGACCGGGTCGGCGTCGGGGCCGACGACGAACAGGCCCGCCAGGCCCGCGCCCCCGGCCAGGCGCCCCAGGCCCTCGTTGAGCGCGACGCTCTCGTCACCCAGCTCGCGCAGGGCGGCGATGACCGCGAAGCGGCGGCGGTCGCCCGCGAGCGCGTCCAGGGTGCCGAAGGCGGCCCGCATGGAGTCGGGGTTGGCGTTGTAGGCGTCGTTGATCACGGTCACGCCGTCCGCGCGGTCGGTGACCTCCATCCGCCAGCGGCTGCGGGGCTCGGCCTCCGACAGTTCCTCGGCGATGGTGGCGACCGGCAGGCCGAGCTCGTAGGCGGCCGCGGCGGCTGCCAGCGCGTTCTCCACCGCGTGCTCGCCGTACAGGCGCAAGGCCACCGGGGCGGCGCCCGAGGGGGTGCGCAGCGTGAAGGAGGCGCGTCCGCGCTCGTCGACGGTCACGTTCTCGGCCCGCACGGTCGCGCCCTCGGCCCGGCCGTACCAGGTGACGCGGGCGCCGGTGCGCCCGGCCATCGCGGCCACCAGCGGGTCGTCGGCGTTGAGCACGGCCACGCCCTCGGCGGGCAGCGCCTCGACCAGCTCGCCCTTGGCCCTGGCGATCTCCTCCTTGCCGCCGAAGACGCCCAGGTGGGCGGTGCCGACGTTGAGGACCACGCCGATCGTCGGCGGGGCGACGCGGGTCAGGTGCGCGATGTGCCCCGCGTTCCTCGCGCCGAGCTCCAGCACCAGGTAGCGGGTGTCCTCGCCGGACTTCAGCACGGTCAGCGGGTGGCCGATCTCGTTGTTGAACGAGCCGGCCGTGGCGACCGTCGGGCCGATCCTGGCGGTGAGCCTGGCCAGCAGGTCCTTGGTGGTGGTCTTGCCCGCGGAGCCGGTGAGGCCGATGACCGTGGTCGCCGGCAGGGCCGCGCAGACCGCGGTGGCCAGGGCCGTCATGGCGGCCACGGTGTCGCCGACGATGACGGCGGGGGCGTCGACGGGCCGGGAGGCCAGCACGGCGACCGCCCCGGCCGCGACGGCCTGGGCGGCGAAGTCGTGCCCGTCGACCCGTTCGCCCTTGATCGCGACGAACAGCGACCCCGGTTCGACGGCGCGGGAGTCGGTGACGACCGGGCCGCGCACCACCGCGCGTGGGTCGGCCATGCCCGCGAGGGCCCCCGAGGTGATCTCGGCGATCCTGGCCAGCGGCAACGGGATCATGATGCGTCTTCCCTACTCTCCATACGTGCTTCGGCGCCCGGTGCGGTTCCTGCGCCTGACGATCGCGTCGGCCACGACCTGCCTGTCGTCGAAAGGAAGCACCTGGTCGCCGACGTACTGGCCCTGCTCGTGGCCCTTGCCGGCCACGACGACGACGTCACCGGGACCCGCCCGGCCGATGGCCAGGTCGATGGCCGCGGCGCGGTCCGGCTCAATGATCACATGTGCGCGCCCGTCCTGGGACACGCCGAGAACTCCGTCCATCATCTCCGCGAGGATCCGCAGGGGGTCCTCGGAGCGGGGGTTGTCGCTGGTGAGAATAGCCACATCTGCCAACCTTGCGGCGGCTTCTCCCATCATTGGGCGTTTACCACGGTCACGGTCACCTCCGCAGCCGAGCACGACGATGAGCCTGCCCTCGGTGACCTCGCGCAGCGAGCGCAGGACCGACTCGACCGCGCCGGGCTTGTGCGAGTAGTCGACGATGGCCTGGAAGTCCTCGCCGCCGGGGACCCGCTCCATCCGGCCGGGAACCCCCGCCAGCGTACCGACGCCCGCCACGGCGGCCCGCAGCGGCACACCCGCCTCCACCAGCGCGACGATCGCGCCCAGGGCGTTGGCCACGTTGAAGGGCCCGGGCAGCGCGACCGACGCGGCCTCCTCGACGCCTCCGGGGCCCACGACCGTGAAGGTGCTGCCCTCGGGGCCCAGGCGCACGTCCACGGCCCGCCAGTCGGCCTCGATGGCGCCCTCGGCGGAGAAGGTGGTCATCGGGATCTTCGCGATGCCACGGAGCTCCCGCCCGTGGGCGTCGTCGATGTTGACGACCCCCACGCGGCTCATCTCGGGGGTGAACAGCCGGGCCTTCGTCGCGAAGTAGTCGTCGAGGTCGCGGTGGAAGTCGAGGTGGTCCTGGGACAGGTTGGTGAACAGCGCCACGTCGTAGAACACCCCGTCGACCCGGCCGAGCGCCAGCGCGTGGCTGGAGACCTCCATGGCCGCGGCGGTGACGCCCCGCTCGCGCATCAGGGCGAACAGGGCCTGCAGGTCGCTGGCCTCCGGCGTGGTGAGCTTCGGGGTGAAGCGCAGCTCACCGACGTGGATCTCCACGCCCCCAACGAGCCCGGGGGTGTGCCCCGCGGCCCGCAGCCCGGCCTCCAGCATGAAGGTGACGGTGGACTTGCCGCTGGTGCCGGTGACCCCGACGACCATCACGTCGGCCACCGGGTTGCCGTACACCCAGGCGGAGACCTGCCCGAGCAGGGCGCGCGGATCGGGCACGACGAGGACGGGAAGGCCGGTCGCGACCGCGGCCCGCCTGCCCGCCTCGTCGGTCAGGATCGCGCTGGCACCCGCGGCGAGGGCCTGGGCGGAGAAGTCGGCCCCGTGGGCCGTGGCCCCCGGCAGCGCGACGTAGAGATCTCCCCGGCACACCCGGCGCGAGTCGATGGTGATCCCGGACACCGCGGCCAGCGGAGCGCGCGACGTGCCCGAGGGCGCGCCGATGAGGCTCGCCAGCCCCGAGAGCGGACGGGGTGAACTGGTTGAGGGTCGCATTGACGACGGGGGATGCACGGCGAGAGCGTACCTTCACTCGTCACTCTCCGGCGCGTATCCGCACCGGGGACGGCCTGGTTCCGGTCGGCGGGATCTTCCCGCTCTTCAACGCGAACGTCATCACCTTCTTGAAGACCGGGGCGGCGATCTCCCCGCCGTAGTAGCCCTCCTGGGGGTCCTGGAGGACCGCCAGGACGACAAGCCGGGGCTTGTCCGCGGGGGCGAAACCAACAAATGTCGCGGTGTATCCGCAGTAGCCCTGACATCTGGTGTCGTAGCGCATCGCGGTACCCGTCTTGCCCGCCACCCGGTAGCCGTCGATCGCGGCGAGGTTCCCGGTGCCCTGCTCGCTCACGGCGGCCTCCAGCATGGTGGCGACCTCCCGCGCGGTGCGCTCGCCGACCACCCGGGTCTGCTTGCCCGGCGGGGACGGCGTGAACACACCGTTCTCCCCGGTGGTGCCGGCCACGATCTGCGGGGTGACGCGCACCCCGCCGTTGGCGATGGTCTGGTAGACGCTGGCCGTCTGGAGCGCCGTCACCGAGACCCCCTGGCCGTACGCGATCGTGCAGCGCTGGCTGCCCGACCAGCTCTTCCAGTCGGGCAGGAGCCCGGCCTCCTCCCCCGGCAGCCCGGTGCCGGGCTTCGTGCCGAACCCGAAGCGCTGGAGCATCGAGTGGAGCTTCTCGTCGCCGATCTTCTGAGTGGCGAGGATCGTGCCCACGTTGCTGGAGGTCGCCACGATGCCGGAGAAGGTCAGGCGCTCGGTGGGGTGCGGGTGGGAGTCCTTCAGCACCCGGTCGGCGCACCTGATCTCGTCGTCGACCGTGAACAGGCTGTCCGGCCGCACGGCTCCCGACTCCAGGGCCGCCGCGGCGGTGATGACCTTGTTGGTGCTGCCCGGCTCGAACACGTCCGTGACCGACCGGTTGACCCGGTCGGCGCCGGGCGAGTTCATCCAGTTCTTCAGGTCGAGCTCGGGCGCGTTGGCCATGGCGATCACCCGGCCGGTCCGGGTGTCCATCACGATGGCGCTGCCGGTGCGCGCCCCGGTCGCCTCGACCTGCTCGCTGATCGCCTTCTGCGCGGCCCACTGGACGTCGCGGTCGATGGTGAGCCGCAGGTCCCTGCCCTCGACGGGCGCCCGGACGGTGCTGCGGGTCATCGGGATGCGCTGCCCCATGGCGCCCGTCTCGATGATCTGCTCACCGTCGCGGCCCGCGAGCAGCTTGTCGTAGGTGCTCTCCAGCCCGGCCAGCCCGGTGCCGTCTGTGCCGACGAAGCCCAGGAGGGTGCCCGCCAGGTCGCCGCCCGGGTAGTCGCGCCGGTAGCGGTGCTTGCTGCCGACCCCCTTGAGGTCGTACGTCATGATCCGCTGGGCGAGCGCCGGGTCGACGGCCGCGGCGAGCTGCTGGTAGTGGCTGGTGCTCTGGGCCAGCTTGGCGGCGATCGACTCCTTGGGCGTGCCCAGCTCCTTGGCCAGGACCGTGGCCACCCGGTCGCGCTGCGCGGCGGAGACCTCGGACGGGTCCACGAAGATCTCGCGGGCCTCCAGGGTCAGCGCGAGCTCGTGGCCGTTGACGTCGGTGATCGAGCCTCGCCTGGCGGGCAGCTTCTCACCCTGCACGCGCTGCTTGGCCGCCTCCGCCGTGTACACCTTCGAGTCGAGGCCCTGGAGCTGGATGAGCCTCCCCGCGAAGATGGACAGCACGAAGGTCATCGCCATCAGGCCGATGCCGATGCGCCTGCGGGGGTTGCCCAGGCGCAGCACCGCGGACGGGCGCGCCGGGGGCCGCGGCGGCCTGCCACCGCCGCCGCGCGTCGCCGTGCGGGTGTGCTCGCGATCCCCGGGCCGCCCGGGCCCGCGCCTCGGCACGGACCGTACCCAGCCCAGCGGGTCCGGCGGCTCCTCCGACCGCGAGGACCGCACCGGCCCGCGCGGCGCCTCGGGACCCGGCGGGCCACCCGGCCGGGAGGCGGAGGTCCTGCCCGGCGCCTCGGGGCGGGCGGACCTGCCGGGAGCGCCGGGAACACCACCCCTGCCGTCCGGCCGCCCCGCCCTGCCCGGCCCGTCGGGAGCGGGCGGTCGCGCGCCGGAACCGGACCTGCCGGCGGGGCCCGGCCTGCCCGGGGAGCCGGACCTGCCGGACGGGCCCGCGGCCGACGGCCTCGACGGGGAGCCAGGCCTGCCCGACCTGGCCGATTTGTCGTATTTATCCGATCTGTCGGACCTGCTGGAGCCTTCCGGAGCCGGCGGCCTGCCGGACCCGCCGGAGCCGGACGCCCGGCCGGATCCGCCCGGCGCGGGCGGCCTGCCGGTTCCCCGCCCCTTACCGGGGCCGTCGGCCGGGGACGGCCGCCCCCTGGAGGAGCCCGGCCTGCCCTGCCCGTCGGCCCCCTGCCCCCTGCCGGAACCCGCGGACGGCCTGCCCGGGGAGCCCGCCCCGCCGGCGGAACCCGCACGGCCGGCACCGGGCCTGCCCGGCGAGCCGGACCTGCCCGGCCCCTCGGCCTCCCGCGCCCCGCCGGAGGAACCCGCGCGGCCGGAACCTCCGGCGGCTCCGGAACCGGGTGGCCTGCCGGGCGAACCGGGGGCGCCCGAGGCCGGAGACCTGCGCGCGGCGGGCCCCTGGGGGCCGCCGGGCACGCCGGGAGCCCCGGCGTCACCGGAACCAGGCCTTCCGGGCTTACCGGGAACGTCGGGGGAACCGCCGGGCCTGGCCGTACGGCCGGGGCCGCCGGGCGAGCGGCGGCCCGAGCCTCCGGCCGGCCCTCCGGTGGAACCGCCGCGGCCCTGTCCGGCACCCGGGCCGCCGGTCTGGCCGCCGGTCTCCCTCACTGGCCCGTGCCCGGCGCTCGCTCCTGCCCCGCGGGCGTCTGGACGTCGCCGGCGACCCCGACGGCGGGCCTGTCGGGGTCGATGACGCGCGCGGTGTCCCAGTCGGGCCCCAGTCCCTGGAGCTCGTTGCTCCTCGCCACCGCGTCCGGCATCTCCCGCCGCATGTTGGCGCTCTTCTTGCTCTCCTTCTGGATGCGCAGGTCGCTGATCTCCTTGCGCAGCCCGTTGGCCCTGAAGGAGTCCTGGGCGAGCACGGCGTTCAGCAGCAGCAGGCTCACCAGGCCGCCGCAGAGCAGGCCGACCACGAGCAGCAGGAAGGGAGCCCTCGGCGGCCGGGCGCGACGGGCCGCGGGGGGCCCTGCGGCCCCGGGTGCCGCGGCCTTGACCTGCGCGGCCGAAGCGACGGCGGGCGCCGGCCTGGTCCCGTATCCCTGCGGCACCGCGCGGGGGACGCGCACAGGGCGCGCGCCGCGGCTGGGCGCGGCGCGACGGACGTCTGTCTCACTCCTCGTCAACTGCCTCACGGATCCTCTCTGCCGCCCGACACCGGGCGGAGGCCGCCCGCGGGTTGCGGGCCACCTCCTCTTCGCTCGGAAGCTCGGCTCCCCTTGTCAGGAGCGCGAACCGCGGCTGGTGAGCCGGCAGCGGGACCGGCAGGCCGGGAGGGCCGGTGTCCCTGGTCCGCGCGGTGATGACCTGCTTCGTCAGCCGGTCCTCAAGGGAGTGGTATGCGAGCACGACGACGCGCCCGCCCAGCGTCAATGCGTCGAGCGCGGCTGGGAGCGCGCGTTCCAGCGCCGTCAACTCCGCGTTCACCTCGATCCGCAACGCCTGGAAAGTCCTTTTTGCGGGGTTTCCCCCGGTCCTGCGAGTAGCGGCCGGGATCGCCGTCCTGACGATCTCCGCAAGCCGCTTGGTAGACGTTATGGCCTCTCTGGCCCTTTCCTTGATGATTAAGTGCGCGACACGCGGGGCGAATCGTTCTTCTCCGTAATCCCGCAGGATCCGGATCAGCTCGGCGGCCGGGTAGGTGTTGACCACGACCTCGGCCGTCAGCTCCTCGTCGCGGTCCATCCGCATGTCCAGCGGCGCGTCGTAGGAGTAGGCGAAACCCCGCTCGGCCTCGTCCAGCTGCGGGGAGGAGACGCCCAGGTCGAACAGCGCCGCGTCGACGCGGGGATGACCCACCTCGGCCAGCACCTCGGGAAGCTCGTCGGAGACCGCGCGGACCAGCGTGATCCGGTCGGCGTACGGGGCGAGCCTGGCGGTGGAACGCTCGATGGCGGTGGGATCGCGGTCGATCCCGATCAGGTGGAGCGAGGGGTGCGCGGCGAGCAGCGCCTCGGCGTGGCCGCCGAGGCCGAGGTTGGCGTCGACGAGGACGGGGGCGGGGCGGGCCAGCGCCGGAGCGAGCAACTCCAGCACCCGGTCGAGCATGACGGGGACGTGACCCCCAGGCGTTTGGAGATCATGGTTGTGGTTCTCGGCGCGCATGAAGCGCAACCCCCCTCTTTCCCGCCCCGTCCCGTGGACGCGCGGCGGACGCTCACCGGTGTCTTGAAAACTGGCCCCCACCCCCGGGGCCGTCCGGCCAGGTCCCCATCCGCACCCGCGTGTCCGCCCGTCACCTGACACCGGGGAAGGTGCATCAGCTGACGGGCAGGTGGTTGCGGGTGGAGACCTCGCCGAACGACGTTTTACCGATGAGTCGACCGTGGAGTCACAGAATCCCTGGCAGCACCTCCTCCGACAGATCGGCAAAAGCCTGCTCTTGGTCGGCCAGATAGGCGCTCCAGGCGTGCGCGTCCCAGATTTCCAGCCGGGTGTTGGCACCGATGACGACGCAGTCGCGGCGCAGGCTGGCGTATTCGCGCAGAGCCTGTGGAACGGTGATCCGGCCCTGCTTGTCGGCGACCTCGTCGGACGCGCTGGCGAAGAGGACACGGCTGTAGTCACGGACCGCCTTGGCGGTGACCGGCGCGGTGCGCAGAGCCTCGGTTATGCGCTGGAACTCCTCTACGGGAAAGACGTAGAGGCAGCGCTCCTGGCCTTTGGTGATCACCAGACCCTCCGCCAGCTCCTCGCGGTACTTCGCCGGCAGGAACAGCCGTCCCTTGTCATCGAGACGCGGGTGGTGGGTGCCGAGGAACACCGGCCCTCACCTCCCGTGCCCAGCGGAGCGCCAGGCGTCACAGCCCTGCCCTCCACTGCGCACCACCATACTCCACTTCTCTCCACCGTCAACTGATTCCACGCCTCTTCGCGACGGGTTTCACCGCCATTTCCCCAGTTCAAATGGGGTGGTGCGGAGTGGAGGGGGTAAGCGGCCCCTCGTACGCCCTGGGCGTGTCGGGTAAGCCCGCCGAATAGGCTAAAGATCATGAAATAAACCGGAGCGCGGTGAAGAATGGTGGAAGGCCGAACCCCGCCCCGTCACCGGATCGGCACGCCACCCGTACAGGACCGCGACAGCGGCGGCACACACTATGGCTGTTTACCCGGAATCAGCCCTGATGACCGCATAAAGTCGCCGAGGGAACGCACGGCGCCGTAGTGTCGGTAAGCAGAATGAGTTACGGGATCGCAAAGATTCCGCAACGGCAACCCCCCGGCGCGCAACCGCCGCACCCTCATGGAGGCCTGGTGGCAGTAACCCATGACGTCTCACCACAGCTCGATGATCTCGTCGTCACCGCGCACCGGATCCGCCAGTCGATCGAATCGGTGATCGAGGGCAAGAGCGACGTCGTCCGCCTGACCTTGACCGTACTGCTCGCCGAGGGGCACCTCCTCATCGAGGACGTGCCCGGAGTCGGCAAGACCATGCTCGCCAAGGCGCTGGCGCGGTCCATCGACTGCCCGGTGCGCCGCGTGCAGTTCACCCCCGACCTGCTGCCGAGCGACATCACAGGAGTGAGCGCCTACAACCAGCAGACCAGGGAGTTCGAGTTCAAGCCCGGCCCGGTCTTCGCCAACATCGTGGTGGGTGACGAGATCAACCGCGCGTCGCCGAAGACCCAGTCGGCGCTGCTGGAGTGCATGGAGGAGCATCAGGTCACCGTCGACGGTGCGACCTACCGGCTGGACTCCCCCTTCATGGTGATCGCGACGCAGAACCCGATCGAGATGGAGGGCACCTACCCCCTTCCCGAGGCGCAGCGCGACCGGTTCACCGCCCGGATCGCGATGGGCTACCCCGCGCCCTCCGCGGAGCTGGAGATGCTCGACGTGCACGGCGCCGCCTCCCCGCTGGACAAGCTGGAGCCGGTGGCCACCACCGAGCAGGTGAAGGCGCTGATCGAGGCGGTGCGCGGGGTCTACGTCTCCCAGCCGATCAAGAAGTACGCGATCGACCTGGTGACCGCCACCCGCCAGTCCCCCGACCTGCGGCTGGGCGCCTCCCCCCGTTCGACCCTGCAGCTGGTCAGGGCCGCGCGGGCGCACGCCGCGCTCGCGGGCCGCGACTACGTCATCCCCGACGACCTGCAGGAACTGTGCGTCCCCGTCCTGGCACACCGGCTGCTGCCCAGCATCGAGGCCCAGGGACAGCGCCGCCCGCCCGAGCAGGTGATCGCCGACCTGGTCCGCCGGGTGCCCGTGCCCGAGGCCCAGGCCCGGTGACCTCCGGCCTCAAGGCGCTCACCGCCCGCGGCCGGTCCTTCCTCGCGTCCGGCGTCGCGGCGCTGCTGTGCGCCTTCATCCTCGGCGAGCACGACCTGCTCAGGATCGGCGTGCTGGTCATCTCGCTGCCGCTGCTGGCGGCCATGGTGGTCGCCCGCACCCGCTACCGGCTGAGCTGCGCCCGGCGCCTGGACCCGCCCAGGACCGAGGTGGGCAGCGAGGCCACCGTGACGCTGCGGCTGGAGAACGTCACCCGGCTGCCGACCGGCCTGCTGATGATCGAGGACACCGTTCCCTACGCCCTCGGCGCCCGCCCCAGGTTCGTCCTGGACCGGGTGGAGGCGCAGGGCATCCGGGAGATCGACTACCGGGTCCGTTCCGACCTGCGCGGGCGTTTCGGCATCGGACCGCTCTCCATCCGGATCAGCGACCCCTTCGGCCTGGTCGAGCTGACCAGGTCGTTCACCATCAGCGACACGCTGATGGTGACGCCCCAGGTGGTGGCCCTGCCCCACGTCCGCCTGGCCGGCGAGTGGACGGGCGGCGGCGACAGCCGTACGAGAAGCGTGGCGGCGGCAGGGGACGACGACGTCGCGCCGCGCGAGTACCGCCAGGGCGACGACCTGCGGCGGGTGCACTGGCGCTCGACCGCCAGGCACGGCGAGCTGATGGTGCGGCGCGAGGAACAGCAGTGGCAGAGCAGGGGCGCGCTGCTGCTGGACACCCGGCGCTACGCCCACCGGGGCGAGGGCCCGCGCTCGTCGTTCGAGGCGGCGGTCTCGGCCGCGGCCTCCATCGGCGTGCACCTCGCCCACGAGGGTCTCGGCCTGCGCCTGGTCACCGACCAGGGGGCCGAGCATCTCACCGACAGCGGGTTGAGCCTGTCGCTGCTGGACACCCTGGCCGTCGTACGGGCCAGCACGGCGCGGTCGCTGGAGTACGGTGTCGGCGCGCTGCGGCAGGGCGGCGGCGACGGCCTGATCGTGGCCGTGCTCGGCAAGATGGACCTCGACCAGGCTCAGGAGCTGTCCAGGGCCAGGCACGGCAACGTGACCGGCGTGGCCGTGATGCTGGACGTGGAGGGATGGGAGCATCCCGAGCTGGGCGAGGACGAGGAGTTCCAGGCGGCGCGGTCGGTGCTCACCGGAACGGGCTGGCGCGTCGTGCGGCTGCCCGCCGGCGCCTCCGTCGCGAGCGTGTGGCAGGACGTCGCGCAACGCGGACGATTCGCGGCGAGCAGGGGTGGCTCATGAGACTTTCCATCGCGTCGGGCGTGGCCACCGGAGCGGTCGCGATCGCGCTCTACCCGCTCTTCCAGGGCGGTGCCTGGTTCTGGTCGAGCCTGGGCGTCATCCTGGTCGTGGCCGGGATCGGCGTGCTGGCCGGCCACTACACGCTGCCCGGCTGGCTGGCGCCGCCCGCGCAGGTGCTGGGCGTGTGGATCTACCTGACGGCGGTGTTCGCCGGGGACGAGGCGTGGGCGAGGGTGGTCCCCACCTGGGACTCGGTCGCCAGGCTGGACAGGCTGCTCACGACGGGCTTCGCCGACATCCAGCGGTTCGCCGCCCCGGTGCCCGACAGCACCGGCATCGTCCTGCTCACCTGCGGCGGCGTCGGCCTGATCGCCGTCCTGGTGGACCTGCTGGCCGCGCGGCTGCGCAGGGCGGCCCTCACCGGGCTGCCGCTGCTGGCGCTGTTCGTGGTCCCGGCGGCGGTGATCGCCGAGCCGATCAGCTGGCCGGCGTTCATCATCGGGGCCCTGGGCTACCTGGGAGTCCTCGTCGCCGACGGACGGGAGCGGGTCAGCCACTGGGGCCGCGCGGTGCTGGTGCGCCGCGCATCGTCCTTCACCGTCACCCGGCCCGCGCCCTCCGACAGCGGGGCCCTGCGGCTCTCCGGCAAGCGCATCGGCTTCGCCGCGATCGTGCTGGCCGTCCTGCTGCCCGCGCTGCTGCCCACCATGGAGCCCAACCCGCTGTTCGGCTTCGGCGTGGGCAACGGCAGGGGCGGCGGCAACTCGATCAGCATCCCGAACCCCATGGTCAACCTGCGCGGCCAGCTGTCGCTGCCGGCGAACTCCACCGTCCTGACCTACAAGGCCAGCGACAGCACGCCGCGCTACCTGAGGATGTACTCGCTCGACATCTTCGACGGCGAGCAGTGGACGATGTCGGAGCCCAGGGGCCGCCCCGAGGACCGGACGTCCGACGCGCCGATGCCGCCGCCCCCCGGCCAGGGCGCGAGCGTGCCCGTCACCCCGGCGACCCTCACCATCACGGTGAGCGACCAGGTCAGGAGGCTGAGCTTCCTTCCCCTGCCCTACCCGGCGTCCAAGGTCACGGTGGCGGGCGACTGGCGGCCCGACCGCGACACGCTCATGGTCTTCTCCACGCGGAACACCGCCGGGGGCCTGACGTACCAGGCCGTCACCGCCGAGCCCGAGCCCACGGCCGACCGGCTCAAGACGGCGGCCCCGCCCGCGACGGCGATCAGGGAACGGTACCTGACGCTGCCGGAGAGCCTGCCGGACGCGATCAGGCAGCTGGCCCTGCAGGAGACCGAGCGGGGCGCCAGCCCGTACGAGCAGGCGATCCAGCTGCAGGAGTTCTTCACCGAGAGCGGCGGGTTCACCTACAGCCTGGCCACCCAGGGGCACAACGGCCCGGCGCTGACGGACTTCCTGATCCGCAACAGGACCGGCTACTGCGAGCAGTTCGCCGCCTCCATGGCGGTGCTGGCGCGCGTTCTGGGCATCCCCTCCCGGGTCGCCATCGGCTACACCGGGGGCAGCGTCACCTCCGAAGGGTGGCAGGTGCGCACCCACGACTCGCACGCCTGGCCCGAGCTTTACTTCGAGGGGACCGGGTGGCTCCGCTTCGAGCCCACCCCGGCGGGCGGAGCGGGCCAGGGCAGCGCGACGGTGCCGTCCTACACCCGCCCCGAGGTGGCGCCGGACACCCCCGACGAGCCGAGCGCGGCACCGTCGTCGGACCCCACCGGCTCCGACTCGCCGGCCGGGCCGGCGAACGACCGCCGCGACGAGATCCTCGACAGGGAGTCCGGCGGCGTGTTCGCCCCGGTGGACGAGGGAATGCCGCTCGCCGCGAAGATCGGCATCGGGGTCGCGATCGCGCTGCTGGTCGCGCTGATCCCCGCGCTGATCCGCTGGCAGCTGCGGGTCCGCCGCGGCAGGTCCTACTCACGGCGGGCCGGGGACCCGGCCCGCCGTGATCCGGCCGCTCCGGATCCCGGCGGCACCGCCTCCCCCGCGGAGGTCAAGGCGGGGATCAGGGAGGTTCGCAGGGATCCGGCGGCCGGTGCGGGGATCAGGGAGGTTCGCCGGAATCCGGCGGTGACGGCCGCGTGGGCCGAGCTCGACGACGCCCTGTGCGACTACGGGATGTCGCGGCAGGCGAGCGAGAGCCCGCGCGCGCTGGCCGGGCGGCTGGCGGAGCAGTACGTGTTCGAGCCGGAGGCCGCCGCCGCGCTGGCGAGAATCGCCGCGGCGGTGGAGCGGACGCTCTACGCCAGGACCCCGGGCGAGATCGGTACCCTGCGCGAGGACATGCGGAGCGTGCGGCGGGCGCTGGCGGCCACCGCGACCCGCGGCAGGCGGATCAGAGCGGTGCTGCTGCCGCCCTCCACGCTCCTGCGGATGCGGGCGCTGGGCGGACGGGTGCTGGACGGTTTCGACCGTCTGGAGAACATCCGGCTCCGCAGGCCCGCCAGGAAGGGCGCCTAGCGCCCTCGGTGATCGGGACGCACGACCGCGTCCCGATCACCGGGGGACGGCGATCGGGGCCCCGGGCCGGGATCCTCGGCCGCCGGGAGGGTACGGAACAGTAACCCTCAGGACGGGGTGGCGAACGACCGATCGCCGAGCGCGCGGGAGGCTCGGTGAACGAGGGGCCGGTGGATGACGCGGGCCGCTCGCACGCCGCGAGTGACCCTCGTCGGCACAGGGGGGATCCGTCAGGGAAGGAGCCGCCGCGGGCGGCGACGGCCCTGCCGGGCTAGCGCTCGTCGTGTCGACGGCGCCAGCGCTCCTCCATTCGCTCCATGAAGCTCTGGCGGGAGCCGGCACGGCGCCCTCCCTTGCCTCGCGGCTGATCGGCGGGCGTGGCCGCGTTGGCCTCGCCGAAACCGTTCATCCGCTTCCAGCTGGACAGACCCCACAGGCATGCGGCGAGCATGACCACGAAACCGCCGACGCCGAGCGGGATGCCGAGCGGGACGTTGTTGATCACGACGCCGACCATCAGCAGGACGACGCCCAGGATGAAGCCGATGAAGGCCTTCACCAGGCGGCGCCTGTAGTGGCTGCGAGGATCACTGATCCTGACGGTATTGGCCCACTTCGGGTCCTCGGCGTAGAGGGCCTGCTCGATCTGGTCGAGCAAGCGCTGCTCGTGCTCAGAGAGCGGCACGGCGCCTCCCAAGGACAGCCCCAGGACGGGGAAGACGGTGACGGACGACACGGGGTGTCCGAACCTCGCGGTCGGTTATCCCCAGAATACGAGGCTGTAGACGTAGACGAAAGAAAACGTCCAACGTAGTCCAAACCGGAGGCGGAATCATGGATCTATTCCATCAAACGGAGGGCGAACAAGGGAGGCCGGAAGGACGGCATCATGGCCGAATCTCCGGACCGCCCTGTCCATCGCCTGCTCGGCCTCCCGCCAGCCCGTCTCGCGCTCTCCGAGACCGAGTTGCCGGGTCGCCCCGGCGGCCGGGCTGAGGTTCTCCACCCGTACGCCGACCAGCCTCAGGCGGACGTTCTCCAGGCCGGAGGCGGCGTAGAGGGCGCAGGAGACGTCGTACAGGATCTTGGCGACGTCGGTGGGCTCGCGCAGGCTCCGCGACCGGGAGATGGTGGTGAAGTCGGCGCGGCGGAGCTTGACGCTCACCGTGCGGCCGACGCTGCCGCCCTTCCTGAGCCGGGCGGCGACCCGCTCCGAGAGCCGGAGCAGCTCCCTGCGGATCTCCGCGGGATCGGCGAGGTCTGTGGCGAAAGTCTCTTCCGCGCCGATGCTCTTGTCGGGGACGTCCGGGGTCACCGGGCGCTCGTCGCGCCCCCAGGCGAGCGCCGACAGGTGCGCGCCCGCCGCCTGGCCCAGCTCCCGCTGGAGCGTGTCCACCGGGACCCGGGCGAGGTCGCCGACGGTCTTGATGCCGAGGCGGGCCAGTGACTGCTCGGTGCGCTCCCCGACGCCCCACAGCGCCGCCACGGGGAGCGGGTGCAGGAAGTCGACCACCCTGTCGGCGGGCACCACGAGCAGGCCGTCGGGCTTGCAGTGCTGGGAGGCGAGCTTCGCCACGAACTTGCTGTTGGCGACCCCGACGGAGCAGGTGATGCCCTGCTCGCGCTCGACCTGCTCACGGATCATCCTGGCGATCGCCGTCGGCGGTCCGAGACGCTTGCGGGCCCCGCTGACGTCGAGGAACGCCTCGTCGGAGGCGATCGGCTCGACCTCGGGGGTGAAGGTCTGGAAGATCTCCATGACGCGCCGGGAGACCTCCGAGTATTTGCCCCGGCTGGGCGGGATGATCACCGCCTGGGGACAGAGCCGTCGGGCCCGGGTCATGGGCATGGCCGAGTGCACCCCGAACCTCCGGGCCTCGTAGGTGGCGCTGAGCACCACCCCGCGCGCCCCGGGCGCGCCGATGATGACGGGGGTGCCCCGGAGCTCGGGACGGTCGCGCAGCTCGACGCCCGCGTAGAAGGCGTCCATGTCGACGTGGAGAATCGGGCAGCCGGTGTCGTCCGCCCCCAGATCGGAGCCCGGGCGCGGTATCTGCTGCTTTCTCGACACAGCGCCATCCTACGGGAACAGGCGTTCGACGCGGCGTTCACCGGTGGCCAAGCACGTGCAGTTGGGTCGCGATGTCGCGGAGCACCGGGTGCACCGCCGCCGCCTGCTCCAGGGCGACCAGGGCGCGGGCGGCTCCGGGCTCGCCGTCGAGCAGCCTGCTGGGCACCAGATCGGCGAAGACCCGCACACCGTGGACCTCGCCGGGCGCGAAGCCCGTCTCGGCGAGGAGCCGCTCCAGGGCCTCGCGGGTGAAACGCCTGGGTGTGGGGTCGCGGTCGCCCCACCGGCCCTCGGGGTCGTCCAGCACCTGGCGGGCCTCGTCGAACCTGCCGGCGATGGAGCGGTGGAGCGCGGCGGCCAGCGGGTTGGCGGCGAGGACACTGATCACGCCGCCCTCGCGCAGCAGGCCCGCCATGGCCTTCACCGCGCCGGCCAGATCCTCCACGTACTCCAGCACGCTGTGGCAGAGCACCAGGTCGGTGCCGCCGGTCGGGAGCAGCTCCTCCAGGTCCGCGGCGTCGCCCTGCAGGGCGCGAACCTCCACCCCCGCCTCCGCCGCGCGGCGCTCCAGCGCGGCGAGCGAGTCGGGACTGGGGTCGACGACCGTCACGGCGTGCCCGAGGTCGGCCAGGGGAACGGCGAAACCCCCCGTACCGCCTCCGGCGTCGACGATGTCGAGCCGCTCACGGCCTGTCGCGGCCACCCGCTCGGCCAGCACGGCACTCAGGACGTCCCACACGACCGCTGTGCGGACCGCGGGGGTGCCCGGCTGCCGTGAGATGCCTACGGCGTGCAACTTCAGATCGCCTCCTCGTACGTTGACGTCCTCCACGGCCCGAGAGCCCCGGATTTCAGCACCCGACCGCCGGTCGAGTCTGTCGGTTCGCGGTTCGCCGGCCCGGGTAACCCCGAAGCCTCCCCGCGCAGACACGGCACGCCCTGCCGCGTTTGAAACCACAAGTCCCACTTGGCTGCCGCGGGACACCCCAACCCTAACGGGTTGAACCGGCAGGGCGAGAAGGGTTTCCTTCTTGCCCGAAGGACAGGGTGTTCATCCTGAATGTCCAACGACAAGCCCAGCCTACGTCGCGCGCCCCCCGGCGCGGCCCAAGGGCTTATCCATACTCGCGCTTGATCGAGTCTTTTTTCCGGGCGCGGACCGCCCCCGCGGGCAAGCCCGGAGGAAAGGGGACACCTCCGGCGGAGGGGCACCGCGCGGGGAGACCGGGGCTCCGGGCTCCCCGTGGCGGCGTCTAGAGCGTCAGGGACGGCTTGAGCTGCTTGAAACGGGCCATCAGGCCGTTGACGAACTGCGGCGACTCATCGGTCGACAGCTCGGAGGCCAGGCTGACCCACTCGCTGATGACGACGCCCTCGGGGACGTCGGGCATCCACAGCAACTCGTAGGTGCCGCCGCGCAGGAGGTTGCGGTCGACCGCCGGCATGCGGTCGAGCGTCCAGCCCTCGGAGTAGGTGGTGATCAGCTCGTCGATGCGCGCCCGGTGCCTGCACACGCCCTCGACGATCGTCGTGGTGTACTCGTTCACGGGCGGCTCGGCCCGCGCGAGGCGCTCGGCGAGAACGCCGAGCGGGTCCTCTCCGCGCGCCTCGGCCTCGAAGAGGATGTCCAGCGCGCGCCTGCGCGCCTTACCCCGTGCCGACATCAGGCGCGGCCGAGATAATCGCCGGTGCGGGTGTCGACCTTGACCTTCTCGCCGGTGGTGATGAAGAGCGGCACCTTGATCTCGGCGCCGGTCTCCAGCGTGGCGGGCTTGGTGCCGCCGGTCGAGCGGTCGCCCTGGAGGCCGGGCTCGGTCTCGGCGACGATCAGCTCGACGGCCGCGGGCAGGTCGACGTAGAGGACGTTGCCCTCGTTGATCGCCACGGTGGCCAGCATGTTCTCCAGCAGGTAGTTGGCCGCGTCGCCGACCGCCACCCTGGTGACGTGGAGCATGTCGTAGTTCTCGGTGTCCATGAAGACGTAGTCGTCGCCGTCCATGTAGGAGAACTGCATCTCGCGCTTGTCGACGTTGGCCACCTCGACCTTGACGCCCGCGTTGAAGGTCTTGTCGACGACCTTGCCCGATAGCACGTTCTTGAGCTTGGTGCGGACGAACGCGCCGCCCTTGCCGGGCTTGACGTGCTGGAACTCCACGACGGCCCAGAGCTCACCGCCGTCGAGCTTGAGCACCAGGCCGTTCTTGAGGTCGTTCGTCGTCGCCACTAGTCTCTCCTGCGTACGGCCGCTCTTAAAGGACGAGCAGCTCTTTGGTCGTCCGTGTGAGAAGTTCCGGCCCGCCATCGCGCACCACGAGCGTGTCCTCGATGCGGACGCCGCCCCTGCCGGGAAGGTAAACCCCAGGTTCAACGGTTACCGGAACTCGATCCTCAAGTCTAGCGTGCCCATGGTCGCGCTCCGGCTCTCGTGAAGATCGTTCCTGCTGCGGGGAGTCCGCCGGCTCCCCCGGGTGGTCCTCCGGCCTTCCCCGGCGGTCCTCCGGCTTTCTCGGGGACAGGAACGGCGCCTCGTGGATCTGCAGCCCGACGCCGTGGCCGAGGCCGTGCTTGAAGAACTCCCCGTACCCCGCCTCCCCGATCAGGTCCCGGGCGGCGGCGTCCACCTCGTGGAGCGCCGCGCCGGCCCTCGCGGCCAGGACGCCGGCCCGCTGGGAGGCCTGAACCAGGTCGTACAGCTCGCGCTGCCACCCCGCGGGCTCGCCGATCGCCACGGTCCTGGTCATGTCGGCGTGGTAGCCCCGGTACAGCGCCCCGAAGTCCATGGTGACCAGGTCCCCGCGCTCCAGCGGCCGGTCTGCGGGCGAGTGGTGCGGGATCGCGCCGTTGGGCCCGCTCGCGACGATCGAGTCGAAGGCGAGCCCGTCCGCGCCCAGCTCGATCATGCGGCGCTCCAGCGCCCTGGCGACCTCCTTCTCGGTCAGCCCGGGGCGCAGCTCGGGCAGGACCTCGGCGAAGGCGCGGTCGGTGATCTCGCACGCGGTGCGGATCAGGTCGAGCTCGGCGTCGTCCTTGACCGTGCGCACCGACTCCACCACCCCGGACAGGCGCAGGGCCTCCCCGCCCAGCCGGAAGTAGCCGGCGACGGACATGTGGTCGGCCTCGATGCCCGTCCGGCCGCTCCCCGGCAGCAGGGCCCCGGCGACGTCGGACTCCTCGACCACCTCGATGTCGGCGCAGGCGCGCCGGGCGGCCCCGATGTAGCGGGAGTCGGTGGCCAGCGTGGCGGTGGCGTCCGCCCGCACCAGGACGGCCGCGTTGGAGCTGGCCAGGCCGGTCAGGTAGCGCACGTTCACGCCGCCGGTGACCAGGATCGCGTCCGCCTCGTGAGCGGGCAGCAGGGCCGCGAGGTTCGCGCGGCGACGGGCATGGGTGGCGGTCATGACACGCATGCTATTGACCGCTTTGACCGGATGCGTGCCCGTCCGCCGGCGAGGCGGGTCAGGAGGCGAGTTCCCTGACCTTCTCGATGAGCCGGACGCGCTCCTCGTGCGTGCCGGCCAGCGGGGCGACGTTCACGGTCGTGACGCCCGACTCGCGCATGGCCCGCAGGCGCTCGCGGACGTGCCCCTCGGGGCCGATCAGGGACATCTTCTCCAGCAGCTCGTGCGGCACGAGCGCGGCGGCCTCGTCTTTCTTGCCGTCGAGGTAGAGGTTCTGGATCTGCTCGGCCTCCTTCTCGTAGCCGTACCTGCGGGCGAGGTCGTTGTAGAAGTTCTTGCCCTTGGCGCCCATCCCGCCGATGTAGAGGGCCGCCATCGGGCGGCCCAGCTCCAGCCAGCCCGAGACGTCGTCGCCGATGGCCAGCGGGGCCTGCGCGATCACGTCCAGCTCGCCCAGCGCCGGGTCCCGCCTGGCCTTGCCCGCCGCCAGGGAGGCGCCCCACACGTCGGCGGCCTTCTCCGGCACGTAGAAGATCGGCTCCCAGCCCTCGGCCAGCTCGGCGGACAGCTCGACGTTCTTGGGACCGATGGCGGCGATCACGACGGGGATGCGGTCGCGGACCGGGTGGTTGATGAGCTTCAGCGGCTTGCCCAGGCCGGTCCCCTGGCCGGCGGGGAGCGGGACGGTGTAGTGCCTGCCCTCGTAGGTCAGGCGCTCGCGCCTCCAGACCTGGCGGCAGATCTCGATGACCTCGCGGGTGCGGCCGAGCGGCGCGGTGTACGGGACGCCGTGGAAACCCTCGATGACCTGCGGGCCCGAGGCGCCCAGGCCGAGGGTGAAACGGCCGTCGGAGACGTAGTCCAGGCCCGCGGCGGTCATGGCCAGCAGGGCGGGGGTGCGGGAGTAGATCGGCAGGATGCCGGAGGCGATCTGCAGCCTCTCGGTCCTGGCGGCGATGTAGCCCAGCTGGCTGACCGCGTCGAAGCTGTAGGCCTCGGCGACGAAGACGATGTCGAGACCGGCCTTCTCGTAGTCGGCCAGCTCGGCCACCGTCTCCTTGAAGCCCCCCGAGTAGTTCAGGGCCATACCGATGCGCATCGTGAGATCGTCCTTCCGCGGTGCCGACGAAACCGAATGTTGTTCCGTTGTCTCGGCAACAAAGGTTATCGACTCACCGCCGAAGCACCAAGCCCCGCGCCGCCGCCGCCGGGCCGGTAGCCTACGCATTCCGGGGTAGGGGATCCCGGAAGGGCCGGCGTTCCGGGGGCAGGTGACCGCCGGAGGGTGGACGAGGAGCGATGTGCTGAGGCGGTCGATCATCGTGACGGCGGGAGCGCTCGCCCTGATCCTCGGGGGGCATCGGCTCCTGCCGGAGCTGGGCGGTTTCACGCCCGTGCTGGAGAGCCTCCTGCCCTGGCTCGGGGTCGCCGTACCGGTCCTGCTGGTCTGCGCGCTGGCCACCCGCTCGTGGCAGGTGATCCTCGCCGCGATGGTCCCGGCGACCGTGTGGGGCCTCATGTTCGGCCCGACGCTGCTGCGCAGCCCGCCGGGCGGGCCCAGCGACCTGTCGGTCGCCACGCTCAACGTCGGCGCGGCCAACGCCGACTCGGCCGACGCCATACGATCCGTCTCCAGGGACCGCGACCTGGTCGCGGTGCAGGAGCTGACCGTCGGCGGCCCGGCGGCGAAGGTCCTCAACGACCGCTTCCCCTACCGCTACCGGATTGCCACGGTCGGCCTGTGGAGCCGGTTCCCGATCGCCGAGGCCCGCAAGGCCGACATCGGCCTCGACTGGGCGCGGGCACTGCGCGCGGTGGTCGTCACCCCCAAGGGCAGGCTGACCGTGTACGTCATGCACCTCGCCTCCGCCCGGCCCGGCCAGACCGCCCAGCGCGACGAGACCCTCGCCCACGCCCGCAGGATGGTCGACAGGGACGACAGCCGGCACCTGCTGCTGCTCGGCGACCTCAACACCGCCACCACCGACCGCAAGCGCTCCGGCCTGGTGCCGCCGCTGTCGGACGCCCAGCAGGAGGCCGGTACGGGATTCGGCTTCACATGGCCCGCGTCCTTCCCCGTCACCCGGCCCGATCACATCCTCTACCGCGGCATGGTCGCCACCAGGGCGGGCGTCGAGCGGGCCGCGGGCAGCGACCACCGCGCGGCCGTCGCCTCGCTGCGCCTGGCCGCCTAGCCGCCCGGCCTGGTGTCCGCCTGGCCGCCCGGAGATCCGGGAGCCCGAGCGGCCAGGAGCGCGGACAGGTCGGCCGGGGTGTCGATGTCGGCGGGGTCGGCGACGTCGTCGCAGGGGACCGCGACCACCAGTTCGGGATGGGCTCTCAGGAACGGGCGGGCGCCGGCGTCGCCGGTCGCGAGCCGGGCGACCTCCCCGAAGTGCTCCCTGGCGATCAGCACCGGATTGCGCCGCGCGCCGCCGTAGGTGGCGACGGCCACTGAGGTGCCCTCCGCCGCCGCGTCGACGAGCCGCCGCACCGCCCGCGGGCCGACGAACGGCTGGTCCACCAGGGCGATCACCACGTGCTCGGCGGTCGCGGGGACCGCGTCCAGGCCGGCTCTGAGCGAGGAGCCCATCCCCGAGTCCCACCGCGGGTTGTGGACGGTTACCGCTCCCCGCACCCGTACGGTGGCCGCGCCGAGCACGACGACCACGGGACGGCAGCCGCCGTCGTGGAGCGTCCTGATCCCCCGGTCCACCAGCCGCTCCCCGCGGAACTCCACCAGCGCCTTGGGAGTGCCGAGCCGCGAGCCCGACCCGGCGGCCAGCAGCAGCCCGGCGACCGGCGGGCGCCCGCCCGCCGATCCCGCGAAGATCTCCTCCGTGCTCCCCCCGGCGTCCCCTTCCCCGCCCCCCGCCGGGATCTCCGCCGGTGTCCCCGCCGAGGTCCCCGCCTCCTGGCTCACGCGCCCGGTCCCTCGCCGTGGATTCTGCCGGAACCGTCGGTCAGCGGGCGGCCGGAGCCGCCCCAGCGCAGCTGGATCAGTTCGGCGGCGATGGAGATCGCCGTCTCCTCGGGCGTACGCGCGCCCAGGTCCAGCCCGATCGGCGAGCGGAGCCTCTTCAGCTCGGCCTCCCCCAGACCCGCCTGGGCGAGCCTGGCAAGCCGGTCCTCGTGCGTGCGGCGCGAGCCCATCGCGCCGACGTAGCCCGCCGGGGTGCGCAGGGCGACCTCGAGCAGGGGGACGTCGAACTTGGGGTCGTGGGTGAGCACGCAGATCGCGGTCCGCTCGTCCACGACGGTCGAGGTGAGATAGTCGTGCGGCCACTTGACGATCACCTCGTCGGCCTCGGGGAAGCGCTTGGCCGTGGTGAAGACCGGCCGGGCGTCGCACACGACCACGTGGTAGCCGAGGAACTTGCCGACCCTGGCGACCGCGGCGGCGAAGTCGATCGCGCCGAAGACCAGCATCCGGGGCGGCGGCGCGAAGGACTGGACGAAGACCGACAGCTCGTCGAGCCGCCGCTGTCCCCGCGCCCCGTACCTGCGGACGCCCGTCAGCCCCTGCGCCAGCATGCCCCGGACGTCGTCGTCCACCGCGTCGTCCAGCCGGGTCACGCCCAGCGAGCCGGAGGAGCGGTCCGGCCAGATGACCCGGCGGGTGCCGATCACGCCCGGCCCCGACAGGACGGTCGCCACCGCCACCGGCTCGCGCCGCAGCACCGAGGCGGCGACCGTCCCCAGCTCGGGGAAGGTCTCCTTCGAGACGGGCTCGACGAGGATGTCCAGGATGCCGCCGCAGGTCAGCCCGACGGAGAAGGCCTCGTCGTCGCTCACGCCGTACCGCTGCAGGACGGGCGTGCCCGAGGAGACCACCTCCCGGGCCAGCTCGTAGACGGCGCCCTCGACGCAGCCTCCCGAGACGCTGCCCTCGGCCTCCTCGCCGAGCACCGCCATGGACGCCCCCGGCGGGCGGGGCGCGCTGCGGAAGGTGTCGACCACGGTGGCCAGGCCGAACGTCTCTCCCGCCTCCCACCACCTCAGGATCTGTGACAACACGTCACGCATGCGTGCCTCCCAGCAGCGTCGCCAGTTCCTCGAACGCGGCCAGGCTGTGCCCGGCCACGAAGTCGTCGATGTGGGGAAGGGCGGCCCGCATCCCCGCGGTGAGCGGCCGGTAGCCCTCCCGGCCCTTGTGCGGGTTCACCCAGATCACCCGGTGGGCCGTCCTGGACAGCCGGGCCATCTCCGCCCCCAGCAGCGAGACGTCGCCGCGCTCCCATCCGTCGGAGGCGATCACCACCACCGCTCCGGCCGCGTCGTTCAGGGCCAGGAACCGCCGGAGTTCCTCGCCCAGGCGGGTGCCGCCGCTCCAGTCGGGAATGGCCCGGGAGACGGCGGCCATCGCGGCCGCCGGGTCGCGGTGGCGCAGCTCGGAGGTGAGCCGGGTGAGCCGGGTGCCCGCGCTGAACACCTCGGTGGCCCTCGGCTCCGACCTGACCAGCGCGTGGGCGAGCCGGAGCAGCGTGTCCGCGTACGGGGTCATGGAACCGCTGACGTCGATCAGCAGCACGACCCTGCGGGGCCTGGTCCGGCGCGCGCGGTGACGCAGCCCGGCCGTCTCCCCGCCCCTGCGCAGGGTCTCGCGGATGGTCGCCCTGCCGTCCAGCCGCCCCTTGCGGGCGGGCCGGAAGCGCCGCGACGCGCGCCGTTCCCTGCCCGCCCGCAGCAGGGCGAGCAGCCGGTGCGCCTCGGCGAGCTCCGCCGCCGTCATCGCGGCCACGTCCCGGGTGCGCAGCACCTCCGTCGCGCTCGCGGTCGCCGCGAGGGCCGGGGGCTCGGCGCTCTCCCCCCGGTCGGGGCGTACCCCCGGCGTCGCCGCGGTGTGCCGGGTGACGGTGACCGCCACCGCTCTCGCGCGGCCCGCGCGCAGCCCCCCGAAGTAGGCCCGGAAGACCCGGTCGTAGCGGGGCAGGTCGTCGGCCGAGGCGCACAGTGTGACCCGGCCCGCCCAGTAGACGTCGTCGGGCCTGGAGGCGTCCAGGTGGGACAGCGCGCGCAGCAGGTTCTGGGTCCGCTCGTGGTCGGCGGGCACCCCCGCGGCGCGCAGGGTCCTGGCGAAACCGGTCATGACCGCCACCAGGTCCTCCCCGGTCCCGGCCGGGGAAGCCGTGGGAGCCGGGGAATCCGGGGCAGGAGCCCCCGCGGCGGAGGGCACTCCGGCGGGGGAAGGGCCGTCAGCGCCGGGACGCACCGAAGAATCCGTTCCCGAGCACCGTCTCGTGGTCCTCCCTGTGCTTGAGCAGGGCGCCCAGCGAGGCGGCCGCCACGTCGGGGTCGAGCTCACGGGCGCCGAGGGCCAGGAGCGCCTCGGTCCAGTCGAGGGTCTCCGCGATCCCCGGTGGCTTGATCAGATCGGCCTCGCGGAGCCGTCCCGTCGCCGTGGCCACCTGCTCGGCCAGGCTGCCCGAGCACTCGGGGAGCCTCCTGCGCAGGATCGCCACCTCCCGCTCGAAGGAGGGGTGCTCCAGCCAGTGGTAGAGGCAGCGCCGCTTCAGCGCGTCGTGCACCTCGCGGGTGCGGTTGGAGGTCAGCACGACCACCGGCGGCCGGGCGGCGCGGATCGTACCGAGCTCGGGGACGGAGATCGCGAAGTCCGAGAGCACCTCCAGCAGGATCGCCTCGAACTCCACGTCGGCCCGGTCGACCTCGTCGATGAGCAGCACCGCGGGCTGGGTCTCGATCGCCCTCAGCAGCGGCCTGGCGATCAGGAACCTCCGGTCGTAGACCTCGCCCTCCAGCCGGGCGGCGTCGGTGACACCGCCCGCCTCCGCCGCCTTCAGGTGCAGGAGCTGGCGGGCGAAGTCCCAGTCGTAGAGCGCCTGGGAGGCGTCGAGCCCCTCGTAGCACTGCAGGCGGATCAGCGGCGCCCCGAGCACCTCGGCCAGGGTCCTGGCCAGCTCGGTCTTGCCGACTCCGGCCTCGCCTTCGAGCAGCAGCGGGCGGCCCATCCGCAGCGCGAGGAAGGCCGCCGTGACGAGCCCCGCACCGGCCAGGTACGACCGCTCGTCGAGCAGTTCCGCCAGCTGCGCGGGCGATTCCACATCGGATGCCTCGATTGTCCGCCTCACCACCACCTCAGGCTACGCCCGGAGGCCGGGTCCTCGCGTGATCACGCCCTCCCCGGATCCGGCGTTCTCCCGGGAATCCCGCGGCACGCCGGTGCCGGCCTCGCGGCGGGTGGCTCGCGAGGTCCCGAAAATCCGGTGGGCCGGCGGGAGCCGGGCGGGAATGCGGCGGGAACGCCGCCGCTCTCCCGCGAAGAAGTATTGTCACCCCCTGTGAAGAACCTGCTCGACCAGATCAACACCCCGTCCAGAGCCGTCGTGCTGGCGTTCCTGGCCGTGGTCCTCACCGGTACGGGGCTGCTCTCGCTGCCGATCGCGGTCGAGGACGGCCAGAGCGCCTCGTGGACGTCGGCCCTGTTCACCGCCACCTCCGCGGTGTGCGTGACCGGGCTCGCCGTGCACGACACCGCGGCGCACTGGTCGCTCTTCGGCGAGATCGTGCTCCTGACGCTGATGCAGATCGGCGGCTTCGGGATCATGACGCTCTCCTCGATCCTGGCGGTGATCGTCTCAGGAAAGCTCGGCCTGCGCGCCCGCCTCAACACCCAGGCCGAGACCAAGACCCTCGGTCCCGGCGACGTAAGACGGGTGATCGCGGGGGTCGCCAAGGTCACGCTGGTCGCCGAGGCGCTGACCGCCACGGTGCTCACCGCCCGCTTCGTGATCGGGTACGGGGAACCGTTCGGCCGCGCCGCCTATTACGGGATTTTTCATGCGATCTCGGCATTCACCAACGCCGGGTTCTCGCTCTGGTCGGACAGCATCACGAGGTTCGTCACCGACCCGTGGGTCTGCCTCCCGCTCATCACGGCGGTGGTCGCCGGAGGTCTCGGCTTCCCCGTCTACGCCGTGCTGCGGCAGAACTGGCGCCGCCCGTCCCGCTGGACGCTGCACGCCAAGATCACACTGGGGATGACCACCGTCCTGCTGTTCGGCGGGGCGGTGGCCATCACCGCCACCGAGTGGAACAACCCCGGCACGATGGGCGCCCTGTCCCCCGGCCTGCGGATCATGGCCGGGTTGTTCCACAGCGCGATGACCCGAAGCGGCGGCCTGAACTCCGTGGACACCTCCCAGATGAGCGAGAACTCCTGGCTGATCAGCGACGTGCTGATGTTCATCGGAGCGGGCAGCGCGAGCACCGGGGGCGGCATCAAGGTGACGACGTTCGCGCTCCTCGGGTTCGTGATCCTGGCCGAGCTGCGCGGCGAGCCCGACGTCTCGGCGGGCCGCCGCCGCGTTCCCGAGCAGCTGCAGCGCCAGGCGCTGACGATCGCCCTGCTGAGTGTGGCGTCGGTCACCATGGGCACGTTCGCCTTGGTGACGGTGACCCCGTTCAAGCTGGACCGCGTACTGTTCGAGGTGATCTCGGCCTTCGGCACGGTCGGGCTGTCGACCGGGATCACCGCCGACGTCGGCACCTTGGGACACCTGATCCTGACCCTCCTGATGTTCGTCGGGCGGCTCGGGCCGGTGACCCTGGGCGCCGCGCTGGCGCTGCACGTCCAGACCCGTCGGTTCCGATATCCGGAGGAGCGTCCCCTCGTTGGTTGACAAGAGGAACCGCGGCGACGCGGTGGTGGTGATCGGTCTCGGCCGGTTCGGCGGCGCGCTGGCGGTGGAGCTGGTGGGCCGCGACGTCGAGGTGCTCGGCGTCGACAGCGACCCCAAGAACGTGCAGCAGTTCTCCGGGCGGCTCACCCACGTGGTGTGCGCCGACTCCACCGATCCCGACGCGCTCGGCCAGCTGGGCATCGGGGAGTTCGGGCGGGCCGTCGTCGGCATCGGCACCGACATCGAGGCGAGCATCCTGACCACCTCGATCCTGGCCGACCTGGAAGTGGCCGACATCTGGGCCAAGTCGATCAGCCTGCAGCACAGCCGGATCCTGCATCGGGTCGGCGCGCACCACGTGGTGCAGCCCGAGCACGACATGGGCGAGCGGGTCGCGCACCTCGTCACCGGGCGGATGCTCGACTACGTGGAGGTCGACGAGGACTACGCCTTGATCAAGACCATGGCGCCCCGGTGGGCGGACGGCAAGAGCCTGGGCAGCCTGGGCATCCGCAGCGAGTACGGGGTCACCGTGGTCGGGATCAAGAAACCCGGCGGCCGGTTCACGTACGCCACCTCCGGCACGGTGATCCACGGCGGAGACACCCTGCTCGTGGCGGGCGAGACCGACAAGGCGGAGCGGTTCGCCGAGGAGACCTGAGCGCGGGAACGCGCCGGTGCGGACCGGAGTCGGCTCCGTCTCGCACCGGCGGGTTCCCGCCGCGCCGCCTACCGGGCGGTGCAGGTCACCCCGGCGGGGACGGTGTTGGCCCCGGACCAGGCGCCGTTGAAGCCGAAGGAGGTGGTGCCGCCCGAAGACAGCGCGCCGTTCCAGGACAGGTTGACCACGGTGACGGCCGAGCCGCTCGCGGTGTGCGAGCCGCTCCACAGCTGGGTGATGGTCTGGCCGCTGGGGAAGGTCCACGCGACGGTCCAGCCGGTGAGCGCGGTGGTGCCGGTGTTCTTCACCTCGACGCTGGCTCCGAAGCCGTCGTTCCACTGGTTGGTGACGGTGTAGGTCGCGGCGCAGGCCTTTCCGGTCGGAGTCGGGGTCGGAGTCGGGGTCGGGGTCGGGGTCGGAGTCGGAGTCGGAGTCGGAGTCGGGGTCGGGGTCGGAGTCGGAGTCGGGCCGCTGGTGCCGGCCTTTTCCGCCGTCCAGGCGCCGACCCAGGCCAGGACCGCGTTCCAGTTGACGGCGACCTCGTTCACCGACCAGGCGTCGATGTCATCCAGGTAGCACTTCTGCGGCCGGCAGCCGCTGAGGCGCTGCTGGGCGACCGGGTCCTCCAGGCCGCTGTTGGGGCCGCCGGCCAGGGCGCCGGCCGGTGCGACGGGCAGGGAGGAGTCGATCTGGTTGGCCCAGAACCGGTGGTGGACGTTACGGGAGGGCTTGTCGCCGTAGCCGGTGACGTAGGAGTAGCCCGTCGGGTTGCGGCCGAGTTCGTACGCCATCGTCTCGAACACCCCGGCGCGGAACCGCTCGGCGCCGGAGAAGTCGTGGGCCAGGGCCAGCACGACGGCGTTGTTGAGGATCAGGTTGTTGGACCCCCAGATGTAGCCGCCGCCGGCCGACCGGAAGGGCACCGGGTAGCCCTGGCCGCGCATCACGTTCAGCAGGCCGTCGGCGGCCGAGACGAAGGAGGCCCGCAGCTGCTGGCCGATGGAAGCGGTCAGGCCGTTGGGCACCAGCGCCAGGGTGATGTCGCCCAGGCTGCCGACCTCCGCCCACAGGGCGCCCTCGTTCGTGAAACTGCGCCCGTAGTACAGCGAGGAGGAGGTCAGGTCGGTGCGGTAGGCCTGCTTGCCGGTGGTGGCGTACAGCTCGGCGGCGGCCCAGTAGAACTCGTCGGTCACCTTGCCATCGGCGTAGGAGCCACCGCCGGTGCCGTCTGAGGCCGGGGCGAACCGCGAGGGGTTGGCCTTGGCCGCGGTGTAGGCCTTCTCGGCCGCGGTCAGGCAGCGGGCGGAGAACGCGGAGTCGATGGACGCCCACACCCGGGCGCACTGGGCGGCCGCGGCGGCCAGGTTCAGGGTGGCGGCGGTGCTGGGCGGCGACAGCACCCGGGCCTGGGGGTCCTGGGCGGGCAGCAGCGGCAGCCCGGTCCAGTCGGTGTCGTGGATCTTGTGGTGGGCCATGCCGGCCAGCGGGCGGCCGTCGGGGACCTGCATCTTCAGCAGGAAGTCGATCTCCCAGCGGGCCTCGTCCAGGATGTCGGGCACGCCGTTGCCGCGCTCGGGGATGGACATGGTGCCGTCGGCGAAGGCGCCGGTGTCGGCGCCGGGGATGTTCCTGGCCCGCTCGTAGGTGTTCACCAGCTGCCAGGCGGACATGCCGCCGTTGACCACGTATTTGCCGTGGTCGCCGGCGTCGTACCAGCCGCCGCGCACGTCCAGCCGGTAGCCGCAGTCGCTGCGGCACGGCACGTTGTTGTCACCCTGGTTGGGAGAGACGTTCAGGTGGCCGGCGGCGCGGGCGTACTGGCTGCCTCCGGCGTACTGGGAGGTGATCGCGATGCCGCTGCGCTGGTGGTAGAAGAACGCCAGCGCGTCGTAGGGCAGCTTCTTCCAGGCCGCGGTGCCGATGTCGAAGGGGTGGCTGGACTCGTTGTTCACGGTGAGCACGTAGTTGGTGCCGGTCCCGGTGTAGGACGAGAAGTCGATCTTGTGGACGGAGTCGCCGGAGGGGGAGTCCGCGCCGAAGACGGTCGTGGTGCCGCCGGCCACCACCTGGTCGGAACCGTTCAGCAGGCTCCAGGCCAGCGGCGATCCCGAGTTGCTGACCACGGTCGCCTGCTTGGCCGCGTCGGGCGCGTAGGCGACCTGGTTGACCTTGATGTTCTGGCCGAGCGCCGGTCGGACAAGGGCGTTGGCGGTTCCTGTGGTGACGACCGCGGTGATCGATGCCGCGGTCATGGCTGCGGCCAGCGCCGCCGCCCACAGCCGAATCCGGCCTGACGTGTTCACGTGGAGTCCTCTCGGCCTGTGCTGCGTGGGCTTCGCATCTTGGAACAATCAGGCCGGAAAAAGACAGCCGCCTCTATCGAGGAAGGCGTTTCGTGCAGCTCGAAGCAATACTTCGGGCGAATGGCCGTGTAACTTTCATGGGGCTTCAGCGATTCGCAGAACCTCGGCGTGACCGCTTTTCCCGCGACCCGCACGCATCCCCGCGCCCCCGCCGGGAGGTCACGCTCGCGCGCATCACCAAGCCTGCCGGGACTCCCGAGAAGGCTCGGCCCGGCAGGCCCGGCAGGCCCGGCAGGGGGCCCTGCCGGACCCAGGGCCCTGAGCCCCCGTACGGCGGCTCAGCGGGTCTCTGACGCCTCGCCGCGCTCCCTGATGAGGGCGTCGAGCTCGCGGACCTGACGGACCGTACGCTCCTTCTCCGACCCCTGCAGGCCCATCGCGCCGACCGTGGCCCCGTCGGTGAAGTCGATCTTCGCCCAGGGCTCGTGGTCGACCAGGGAGACCCCGAGCACCTCGGGCCACTCGTAGCGATGCACCCGCAGCGGGTTGACGACGGTGATCCCCTCCTCGTCGGCCTCCACCCGGACCCGCCCCAGCAGGTGCAGGACCCAGGCGACCACCCCGCCCAGCCCGACCATCGCGAGCCTGTCGGCCAGGGTGAACGGCTCGGACAGGAAGGCCGCCATCAGCACCGCGCCGAGCATGATCAGACCCGCGAAGCCGTACGCCGCGATCCGGCCCTTCCTGGGCCGCCACACGACGGGCAACGGGGGCGGGGAGACGCTCTCCGGGCTCACTCTCAGATCACGATCCTTTGGAAAACCACCGGTCGGAACGGCTGCGACGGCTGGTCACGGTGCCGAGGGAAACCTACCGCACGGCCCCGCCGGGCCGATCACACGGCACGGCGGGGCGGGCCCGTACGGCGGCGCTAGGCGCGGAGCTCCCGCAGCAGCAGCGCCGTCCCCAGGGCGGCGACGGTGGCCTCGTAGCCCTTGTCCTCGTGGCTGCCGGGCAGCCCCGACCTGTCGAGGGCCTGGTCGAGGGACTCGCAGGTCAGCACGCCGTTGCCGACCGGGACCTCCTCGTCGAGGGAGACCCGGGTCAGGCCCGAGGTGACGGAGTCGCACACGTAGTCGAAGTGGGGGGTCTCGCCGCGGATCACGACCCCGAGCGCGACGACCGCGTCGTACTTCCTGGCCAGGGCCTGCGCCACGACCGGGATCTCCAGCGATCCGGCCACCCGCACCACGGTCACCGCCGCGCCGCTGTCCCTGCCCGCCTGCTCGGCCCGCGCCACGAGCTGATCGGTGATCTTCTCGTGCCAGCGGGCGGCGACGACGCCGACGGTCAGCCCCTCGGCCTCGACGGCCCCGGCCACCGGCCTCCCGTCCCCGCTCACGCGATCACCTCGTACCCGCTCCGCTCCGCCTGGCCTGATCGTTCGCTCATGCTTCCTCTTCCCTGGGGATCTCGTGGCCGAGGCGGTCGCGCTTGGCCGACAGGTATTTCTCGTTGTACGGGTTCATCGCCACCGGCATGGGCTCGCGGCCGAGCACCTTGATGCCGTAGCCGTCCATGCCGCGCAGCTTGGCCGGGTTGTTGGTCAGCAGCCGGACCGACTTCACGCCCAGATCGGCGAGGATCTGCCCGGCGTTGGAGAACTCCCGGGCGTCCACCGGCAGCCCGAGCTCCAGGTTGGCGTCGACGGTGTCGCTGCCGGTGTCCTGGAGGCTGTACGCCCTGAGCTTGGCCAGCAGCCCGATCCCGCGTCCCTCGTGCCCGCGCAGGTAGACGACCACGCCCCGCCCCTCGGCGGCGATCCGCGACATGGCGTGGTCGAGTTGCACCCCGCAGTCGCACCGCAGCGACCCGAGCACGTCGCCGGTCAGGCACTCGGAGTGCGCCCGGACCATGACGTTCTCGCCGTCCTCGATGTCGCCGAGGACCAGGGCCAGGTGCTCGCCGCCGTCCAGCGAGCTCGCGAAGCCGTAGGCCCGCCACTCGCCGTACCTGTTCGGCAGCCGCGTCTCGGCGACCCTGGTCACCATCCGCTCGGTCCGGCGCCTGAACTCCACCAGCTGCTCGATCGAGACGAGCGCCAGGTCGTGCTCGTCGCAGAACTCGCGCAGCTCCGGCAGCCGCATCATGGTGCCGTCGTCGTTGACGACCTCGGCGAGCACGCCCGCCTCGCTCAGCCCGGCGAGCCTGGCCAGGTCCACGGACGCCTCGGTGTGGCCGCGCCGGGTCAGCACGCCGCCCTCCCGGTAGCGGAGCGGGAAGACGTGCCCCGGCCGCACCAGCTCGGACGGCTCGGTCGCCGAGTCGGCCAGGGTGCGGATCGTACGGGCCCTGTCGGCGGCGGAGATGCCGGTGCTCACCCCGTCCCTGGCGTCCACGCTGATCGTGTACGCGGTGCGCAGGCGCTCCTTGTTGTCGTACACCATCAGCGGCAGGCCGAGCCTGTCGAGGTCCTCGCCGCGCATCGGCACGCAGACCACGCCGCTGCTGTGCCGGATGGTGAAGGCCAGCAGTTCCGGGGTGGCCTTGGACGCGGCGAAGATGATGTCGCCCTCGTTCTCGCGGTTCTCGTCGTCGACGACCACGATGGCCCTGCCCTCGCGGATGTCGGCGATCGCCCGCTCGATCGGGTCCAGCTTGATCACAAGGTCTCCTCGATGACGAGCCCGGCCCTCGACCGGTACTCCTTGAGCCGGTTGACGCGTCCCGCCGGTGCGTCCGGTGCTTCCGGTCTGGTCTCTCCGGAGGCTCCCGGTCTCGGCGGCCTCGGGTTCCGTCGCGAGGTGGTTCACGGCCTTTCCCCCTGATCCGTCGCGGCGTCCTGGGCGGGTCGACCGGCCGGGGCGTACGCGCCGACGAGTTTCTCCACGTGCTTGGCGATCACGTCGACCTCGAGGTTCACCGGGTCGCCCGGCCGCTTCGCGCCAAGGGTGGTCAGGCTCAGGGTGGTGGGGATCAGGCTGACCGCGAAGCCGCCGGAGCCCACGCTCATGACGGTCAGGCTGATGCCGTCGACCGCGATCGAGCCCTTCTCGACCACGTAGCGGTCGAGTTCCGGCGGGAGGGAGATCCGGACGACCTCCCAGTGCTCGGCGGGCTCCCGCGACAGCAGGACACCCGTCCCGTCCACGTGGCCCTGCACGATGTGGCCGCCCAGCCGCTGGTCGGCGCGGACCGCGCGCTCCAGGTTGACCGGGGAGCCGGGGCTCAGCGCGCCGAGGGAGCTGCGGTCGAGGGTCTCCTTCATCACGTCGGCGGTGAACACCTCGCCCGCGACGTCCACCACGGTCAGGCAGACGCCGTTGACGGCGATCGAGTCACCGTGCCCGGCGTCCGCGGTGACCGTCTTGCCGCGGATCGACAGCCGGGCCGCGTCGCTCAGCGGCTCGATCCCGGCGATCTCCCCCAGTTCTTCGACGATTCCGGTGAACATTCACAGCTCCTTCTGGGGGATCGCCCGGACGGCCGGGCACGGGAAAGTCGTCCGAGGTCCGGAAACGCGGGGCCCGGAAACGCGGGGCCCGGGAGTACGGGGCGCGGAAGGGCGTGCGCCGGGAAAGCGGGGCGCGCCGGAAAAGAGGGATGTGCCGCCGCGCCCGGACCGGGTGCGGCCGGACGGGGAGTGCGGGGAATGTGGGGAATGTGGGGAATGTGAGGAATGTGAGGAATGGTGGGGGCCGACGGCGCCGCGCCCGTGAGGGGCACGCCCGACCGCCTGGCGCGTCCGCGCCGGATCAGTCACCCGAGGTCTCCTACTCGCCAGTAGCTTTTTGCCACGGCGGGCCCCGGGGGATCAACGGGTGCATACACCCGATCAGCGGAGGGTGCCCGAAGACACTCTCCGCTCGCGCGCTTCCTCCCATCCGGACTTTAACCGTCGGTCCTGGAGTTTCACCAGGTCAACCGGTCGATGGCTTCGACCGGGTCGCGGACTGTAACCGCCGGCTCGGAATTTCACCGACCCCGGAGCACGCTGCTCTGTCTCTCTCGTTCTCGCGGAGGGCGCACCGCGGACGGTTCACCCTCCACTACCACTACCAGTGTGCCATGTCCGGAAAACCGGACGACACACCTTCCATGATGTGGAACAAGCGGGCACCTGGTGTGATCACGCCGCGCGCTCCGCGACCGCCTTCCGCGCCCTTCGCGCGTCCGGGGAGTAGCGCACCGGCGCGGGCACCAGGCCGATCCCGGTCTGCAGGGCCCGCAGGGAGGCCGTCGCCCACAGGTCGCCCAGCGGGGTCGCGGGCAGGCCGTACAGCCTGCGGGCCCAGCGCGGCAGGGTCGCGAAGGCGAGCACGGTGAGCATGGGGAACATCGGCTTGAGCGGGGTCAGGCGGGCCGGGAGCGGCGCGTTGAGCGACCGCCGGAGCGGGTGGGGCACCTCGGGGGCGAAGTAGAGGCCGGGGCGGCAGGCCCGGATGTAGTCGTCCATCTCGCCGACCGAGCCGGGCACGTCCTCGGGACGCAGGCCGACCACCTCGGCCGCGCGACGCCACTCGGCGACGAACCTGTCGGCCTCGTCGTCCGTCAGGCGCACTCCCGCGCGCCGGGCGACCGACAGGTAGGAGTCGACCTCGCCGACGTGGACCCAGAGCAGCGCGTCGGGGTCGTCGAGGCGGAACCGCTCGCCGGTGTCGAGGTCGAGGGCGGTGAGACTCGCGTGGATCTTCCTGACCCTGGCCCCTGCGCGGGCGACCTCCCTGGTCGTGCCGTAGGTGCGCACCCGGACGAACTCGGTGGTGCGCACGAAGCGGGACCACGCCTCGGCCGGGTCCATGAGCGACGAGTTCTGGGCGACCCCGCGCATCGCCCGGGGGTGCAGGCCCTGCATGAGCAGCGCGCGGAAGCCCCCGACGAGCAGGATCGGCTCGCCCATCACCTTCCAGGTCACCGAATCGGGTCCGAACAGGCCGTGATCCATGCTCCACCTCCCGGCGAGTGGAGGGTTACCCCGCGAAGCGGTCTGACACACCCCGCGTATTAAGCCTGTAACACTGTATCGGGCTTGTGACACAAGCAGGGTCAGACCCGGACAAAGCCGTCACGGCCGCGTCATGAATGTGTCACAAATCCGTGAATATCAGCCTTCGGGAGCCCTATCCTCCCACGTCACCCCCCATCTGCGTCAACGGAATTGCAGCCACAAACAGGTGGACGTTATACAACAAAAAAATGAGTAATGACCAGACCATTGATTGTCCTGGTCTGCTTTGCAATGGTTCCAGGGATCCCGCTCACCATGCTCGTTGGGAGCCCCCGCACGATGACCATCCCTGCACCAGCCACGACCACGACCGGGGAGGTGCCGGCGGCGAAGACACCGGAGACGGTGGGCCGCTCACCCGGGCAGCTGATGTGGCTGCGCTTCCGACGCGACCGCACCGGCATCGTCTCGGCCGCGGTGGTGATCTTCTTCTTCCTGGTCGCGCTCCTCGCTCCGGTCATCGCCTGGCTGTACGGCAAGGATCCCTACGTCCTGTACGGCCAGGACATGCCGGGCCTGCTGAACGACTACGGCTACCCGATCCTGCCCAACGGCGGCATCAGCTCGGAGTTCTGGTTCGGCATCGAGCCCGGCCTGGGCCGGGACGTGTTCACCCAGCTCGTCTACGGGATCAGGACCTCCCTGTCGATCGCGGTGACCGCGACGGTCATCGCGACGGCGATCGGCATCGTGATGGGCATCGTCGCCGGGTACGCCGGAGGCAAGACCGACTACTTCATCGGCCGCCTGATCGACATCGTCCTGTCGTTCCCCTCGGT
Source organism: Streptosporangium sp. H16 (assembly GCF_051918855.1). Taxonomy (NCBI): domain Bacteria; kingdom Bacillati; phylum Actinomycetota; class Actinomycetes; order Streptosporangiales; family Streptosporangiaceae; genus Streptosporangium; species Streptosporangium sp. H16. Next base: position 336,671 of record NZ_JBPXMD010000001.1, on the reverse strand, counting down.
GCTCTTCATCATCGCGTTCATGCCGGTCGTGGAGAACCTGTTCGTCAGGCCGGACGAGGAGACGCCGATCTGGCTGCGAGCGGTCACCCTGGTGATCGCGCTGACCGTGTTCCAGTGGGCCGGCCTCGCGCGGCTGCTGCGCGGCCAGGTGCTCTCCCTGCGCGAGCGGGAGTTCGTCGAGGCCGCGAAGGTCACCGGGGCCTCTCCCGCCAGGATCGTCTTCAAGGAGCTGCTGCCGAACCTCTGGACGCCGATCCTGATCCAGTCGACACTGCTGCTCCCCGCGCTGGTGACGGCCGAGGCGGCGCTCTCCTTCCTGGGCGTCGGCATGATCGAGCCCATCCCCGACTGGGGCCGCATGTTCCGCCGCGGCACCGAGATCTATCAGAACGACATCACCTATCTGATATTCCCCGGTGTCGCCCTTCTGATCTTCGTGATCGCGTTCAACCTCCTGGGTGACTCGGTCCGCGATGCCTTCGACCCCAAGCTCAAGCGCTAGATCGGAAATAGGAGAAAGATGAAAGTCCGTACGCGGTCAGCGATGGCCGTCCTCGCCATAGGCGCGCTCGCACTCACCGGTGCCTGCGCCCAGGGCAACCAGGGCGCGCCCGCGGCCCCCAGCGGCGCGGCGTCCGGCGCGTCCGGCGCGCCGGCCCCCGCGGCGTCCTACAAGCCGCCGACGATCACCGTCGGCACGGCCGACGACTCCAAGGGCCCGGCCATCGAGCCCGAGGGCGTCGTCAAGGGCGGCACCGTCACGATGATCGACCGTGACGACATCGGCCACCTCGACCCCGCGCAGGTCTACGTCAACACCATGTCGAACTTCGGCCTGCTCATCGGCCGTACCCTGACCGGCTACAAGCGCGTCGGCCCCGGCGACTACAAGCTGGTCGGCGACCTGGCCACCGACTCCGGCACCTCGTCCGAGGGCGGCAAGACCTGGACCTTCACCCTCAAGGACGGCGTGAAGTGGGAGGACGGCACCCCGATCACGTCCGAGGACGTGAAGTGGAGCATGGAGCGGACGTTCGCCCCGTTCGTCACCCAGGGCCCGACCTACATCCAGCAGTGGCTGACCGAGGTCGACTACAAGAAGGCCTACCAGGGCCCGTACGACGGCAAGCGTCTTGACAGCATCGAGACGCCGGACGACAAGACGATCGTCTACAAGTTCAAGACCCCGCACGCCGACGCCAACTACGCCTTCGCCATGGGCGGCTACGGCATCGTGCCCAAGGAGAAGGACACCAAGGAGGCGTACGACAAGAAGCCCGTCTCCAGCGGCCCGTACATCATCAAGAGCCACACCGTCGACAAGTCGATGGACCTGGAGCGCAACCCGAACTGGGACCCGGCCACCGACCCGATCCGCGGCGCCTACCCCGACAAGTGGCGCCTGGAGTTCGGCCAGGAGAACCTGCAGATCACCGACCGCCTGATCGCCGACACCGGCCCGGACCAGACCGCGTTCACCTTCTACGCGACCGTCCCGCCGGAGCGTCTGCAGCAGGTCCTCGGCGACGCCAGCCTGGCCCCCCGCCTGATGAAGAGCCCCTCGCCGTACGGCAACTACTACTACTTCAACCTTGACCGGGTGAAGGACATCAAGATCCGCCAGGCCATCAACCACGTGTGGCCGTCCAAGCAGATCCAGCAGGTCATGGGCGGCCCGGCCGCGGCGGCGCTGCCCACCACGATCCTGAACGAGAACACCACGGTCGGCTACGAGTCCTACGACCTGTTCGGCAAGGAGGCCAAGCCCGAGGGTGACGTCGAGAAGGCCAAGCAGCTGCTCGCCGAGTCGACCAACCCGACGCCGACCATCGTCTACGCCTACAACCAGACGCCCGTCCAGGAGCAGGTCACCGTCGTGATCAAGAACGCCCTGGAGAAGGCCGGCATCAAGGTCGTGGTCAAGCCCCTGGACCGTAAGACCTACTACGACTCCATCGGCAAGGTGAAGAACGAGTTCGACCTCTACTGGGGTGGCTGGGGCGCCGACTGGCCGTCCGGCACGACGGTCCTGCCCGTCATCTTCGGCCCGGTCGCCGACGGTGCGCCGAACTACTCGCACCTGAAGGACGAGGCCATCACCAAGGAGATGGACGAGATCACCGCCATGACCGACATCGACGCCCAGAACAAGGCGTGGATGGCGCTGGACAAGAAGATCCAGGAGACGATCACCCCGCTGGTCGTCGCCGAGAACCGGATCGCCAACACCCTGCACGGCTCCAAGGTCGGTGGCGCCGAGATCGACCCGCAGTCGTGGGTCGTCTCGCCCAACAGCATCTTCGTGAAGCCGTAGCGGCTCACGAAACCGTAGGAGAACCGGCGGCCGTGGTCTCGCGGGGATGACGACATCCCCGCGAGGCCACGGCCAGGGGCCTCCCCGGCCCCGACGGTCCCAGCCACCTCGGGAAAACAGGCAATGCTTCCATTCATCACTCGCCGCGTGCTCGGCGCCGCGGTCACACTCGTGATCATCTCCGCGGTCACGTTCTTCCTCTTCTTCGCCGTGCCCGCCGACCCGGCGAGACTCGCCTGCGGCAAGGTCTGCCCGCCGGAACTGCTGGAGCAGGCGCGGCACAACCTGGGACTGGATCAGCCCCTGTTCGCCCAGTTCGTGGCCTGGCTGGCCGGAATCTTCGTCGGCCGCGACTACGGGGGCCTGGGTGACTGCCCCGCCCCCTGCCTCGGCTTCTCCTTCGTCAACCGCGCGCCGGTGTTCGAGACGATCCTGGACCGGCTCCCGCTGACCATCTCGCTCACCATCGGGGCGGCGGCCGTCTTCCTCACCTTCGGCGTGGCCACCGGCATCATCGCGGCGCTCAAGCAGGGCAAGCCGCTGGACAAGATCGCCAGCGTGTCGTCCCTCATCGGCGCCTCCGTGCAGATCTACTTCGTCGGCACCCTCGCCCTGTACTTCCTCGTCTACCAGAACCAGATCTTCTGGCGTCCCAAGTATGTGGAGTTCACCCAGGACCCCGTCGGCTGGGCCACCGGCCTGTTGCTGCCGTGGCTGGTGCTGGCGATCATCTTCACCGCCAACTACACCCGCATGACCCGCTCGACGATGGTGGAGCAGCTCAGCGAGGACTACGTGCGCACCGCGCGGGCCAAGGGCATGTCCGGCCGCAGCGTGGTGATGCGTTTCGCGATGCGCGGCACGCTGACCCCCATCATCACGATCTTCGGCGTGGACCTCGGCGCGCTGATCGGCGGCGCGATCATCACCGAGCAGACCTTCGGCCTCCAGGGGCTCGGCCAGCTGTCGGTCAAGGCGGTCACCAACTCCGACCTGCCCATGCTGATGGCGACGGTGCTCGTCGCGGCCGCCGCGATCGTCGTCTTCAACATCATCGTCGACATCATGTACGCCTTCATCGACCCCCGCGTGCGGCTGAGCTAGGAGCCTTGAAGAAAGTGTCAACTCCGTTCCTCTCGGTCCGTGACCTGACCGTCGACTTCCACACCGAGGACGGTGTCGTCCACGCGGTGGACGGGCTCTCCTTCGACGTGGAGAAGGGCACCACGCTGGGCATCGTCGGCGAGTCCGGCTCGGGCAAGTCGGTGACCAACCTGACCGTGCTCGGCCTGCACAACCCGGAGACCACCAAGATCGGCGGGGAGATCCGGCTGGACGGCGAGGAGCTGATCGGCGCCTCCCGGTCCACCATGGAGAAGCTGCGCGGCAACAAGGTCGCGATGATCTTCCAGGACCCGCTGACCTCGCTCTCGCCGTACCACACCATCGGCAAGCAGATCTCCGAGGTCTACCGCAAGCACACCGGCGCGAGCCGCGCCGAGGCCAGGGACCGCGCGATCGAGATGCTGACGCGGGTCGGCATCCCCCAGCCGAAGACCAGGGTGGACGACTACCCCCACCAGTTCTCCGGCGGCATGCGGCAGCGCGCGATGATCGCGATGGCGCTGGTGTGCGACCCCGACCTGCTGATCGCCGACGAGCCCACCACCGCCCTGGACGTGACCGTGCAGGCCCAGATCCTGGACCTGCTCAAGGAGCTCCAGGACCAGACGGGGGCCTCGATCATCCTGATCACCCACGACCTCGGCGTGGTCGCCAACACCGCGCACGACGTGCTGGTGATGTACGCCGGGCGGGCGGTGGAGCGCGGGACCGTCAGGGAGGTCCTCCACGAGCCCCGCCACCCCTACACCTGGGGCCTGCTGGCCTCCATGCCCCGCCTGAACGCCTCGGTGGACATACCGCTCCGGCCGGTCCGCGGCACCCCGCCCAGCCTGATCAACGTCCCGCCCGGCTGCCCCTTCCACCCCCGGTGCGACTACATGGAGCTGGCCGGTCCCGGGCTGTGCCGCTCCGAGCGGCCCGAACTGTCCCCGCACCGCGGCCACGGCGACGCGTGCTACCTGACCCTCGCCCAGAAGAGGGAGATCCAAAAGTGAGCGAGACAACCGGTGAACCCCGCGGCGAGGCGCTGCTGGAGCTGTCCGGCCTGAAGAAGCACTTCCCGGTGATGGGCGGTGTCATCTTCAAGCACCAGGTCGGCAAGGTCCACGCGGTGGACGGCATCGACCTGACCGTGCACGCCGGCGAGACGCTCGGCCTGGTCGGCGAGTCCGGCTGCGGCAAGTCCACCGCCGGACGGCTGGCGTCCCGGCTGCTGGAGCCCACCGAGGGCAGCATCAAGTACGCCGGACGGGAGATCGGCCACGCCAGGCGCAAGGAGCTGAAGCCGATCCGGGCCGAGATCCAGATGATCTTCCAGGACCCGTACTCGTCGCTGAACCCCCGGCACACGGTGGGCACCATCGTCGGCGGCCCGATGGAGATCAACGGCATCAACCCCCCGGGCGGCAGGGACAACCGGGTCCGGGAACTCCTGGAGATCGTCGGGCTCAACCCCGAGCACTTCAATCGCTTCCCGCACGAGTTCTCCGGCGGCCAGCGGCAGCGCATCGGGGTGGCCCGCGCGCTCTCCCTGAACCCCAAGCTGATCATCGCGGACGAGCCGGTCTCCGCCCTCGACGTCTCCATCCAGGCTCAGGTCGTCAACCTGCTCCAGCAGCTCCAGCGGGACATGGGCATCGCGTTCCTGTTCATCGCGCACGACCTCGCGATCGTGCGGCACTTCTCCCAGCGGGTCGCGGTCATGTATCTCGGCAAGATCGTCGAGGTCGCCGACCGTGCCTCCCTGTACGAGCGCCCCCGCCACCCCTACACCCACGCGCTGCTGTCGGCGGTGCCCGAGGTGATGGAGGACTCCGAGCCGCGCGAGGCGCATCCGCCTGGCCGGGGACGTCCCCTCTCCGATCAACCCGCCGTCCGGCTGCCGCTTCCGCACCCGCTGCTGGAAGGCCCAGGACAAGTGCGCGACCGAGGAGCCCCCGCTGGTCAGGCTGGAGGGGAACAAGGAGGGTCACCTGACCGCCTGCCACTTCCCCGAGCAGCCGACCGTGCACGGCCGGGACGTGGTGCTGGACCCGGCGCTGCAGGGCTGACCGCGCCCGCGTTCCCCTGCCCGCGTCTCCGGTCCGCCGTGTCCGATCGCGGTCTTCCGAAGGTCGCGGCGGGCCGGAAGGTCGCGGTGAGTCTCCGACGACGAAGGGCGGGCCCGCCCGGGCCCGCCCTTCGTCGTTCCATCGTCGCTCGGCCGGTCTCCCGGTCTCCCGGTCTCCCGGTCAGCTCCCGGTGGCCAGGGCGCGCAGGCCGTCGACCGCGCGGGCCGGGTCTTCGGCGCCGTAGACGGCGTTGCCCGCCACGAAGACGTCGGCGCCCGCCTCCGCGCAGCGCTCGATCGTCTCGTCGGAGACGCCGCCGTCCACCTGGAGCCACACCTGGCCGCCGTGCCGGTCGACGAGCTCGCGGGTCCTGCGGATCTTGGGCAGCACCATGTCGAGGAACCTCTGCCCGCCGAAACCGGGGTCGACGGTCATCAGCAGCAGCATGTCGAGCTCGCCGAGCAGGTCCTCGTACGGCTCGACGGGGGTGGCGGGGTTCAGTGCCAGGCCCGCGCGGGCGCCCGCCCGGCGGATCTGACGCAGCGTGCGAACCGGTGCCTTGGCCGCCTCCACGTGGATGGTGACGCTCCCGGCCCCCGCCTCGGCGTACGAGGGGGCCCAGCGATCCGGGTCTTCGATCATGAGGTGGCAGTCGAGTGGCGTCGAGGTCGCCTTGAGCAGGGACTCGACGACCGGCAGCCCGAGGGTCAGGTTGGGCACGAAGTGGTTGTCCATGACGTCCACGTGCAGCCAGTCGGCGTTGGGCACCGCCGCGGCCGCCTCGGCGAGGCGGGCGAAGTCGGCGGACAGGATGCTGGGCGAGATCTGTACGGCCATGATTCGCCGATTCTAGCGGCGAGGGCCCGCCGCCCGTCCTCCCCGTGGGGCGGAGCCGGGCCGAGGCGCGAAGACCTCGCGGGCCGGTCGGCGCGGCGGGCGAACGACCGCGCCCACCAATCCCTATTTACCTAAAAACACCATAAAAAAGACATTTTAATTATCAAATCCACGCGCGGCCGGAAATTCCACCGGTGCGATTTCGCAACTCTCCCGGCGGACCGCGAGCCGCTGGGGTAATTTCCCTTCCGGATTATCCGAAAGTCATCGAAAGAGACGGGCGCGAGGTCCAGCGACCTCCGCCCCCGTCCCGCCCACCGGAACCGGACGGCAATGTCCCCTCCCCGCCACCGCCTGCGCTCGGCCCTCGCCCTCGCGGTCATCGCCGCCGCCCTCCTCGCCGTGCCCGCCGGGGCTCCGGCATCCCGGCCACGCACCGTCGAACCGTCACCGATCGCCGGAATCCGCGTCTCCAAGAAGGACGGGATCGTCAGCGCGAGGGTTTCCGGCACCGGCCGGGTCCTGTGGAAAAGCGCCTGGGAAGGCGATTCCCCGGACGCGTTCGACGTGCTGGTGGAGAAGTTCGGGAAGTCCATGAACGTGGGGGAGGACCGCGGGGAGGGAGAACCGAACACCGCCTCCACCGGCCGCCACCTCGTGATCGAGACCACGTCCGGGTCGGGCAACCCGCACCGCCCCGACGACCGGCGGCGCATCACCGTGATCGATGCCCTGACCGGCCTGCGGACCTGGAGCGTCCTGTCGGGCTACGCCGGGGACGGCCCGGCACGGCCGTTCTTCCACCTCGTGGGCGCGGCGGCGGGGAAGGTCCTCGTCGAGGTTCCCGCCCTCCGGACGATCCGCGCGCTGGACCCGCGCGACGGGACGGTCGTGTGGGAGACGGCCCTGCCCGGCGACTGCGTGAGCGCCTCCCTGCCCAGGGCCGGAGAGAACGTCGTCCGTTCGTACTCGCTCGCGGACGAGAGGCTGGCGGTCGCGATGGGCCGGTGCGAGGACCGCCACACCACGCTCACCGGCCTCGACCCCGCCACCGGACGCGTCCGCTGGCGACACCGGCTCCCCCCGCCCGGCGACCCGGAGCTGGTCCTGGACGAGGGCGTCTCCTTCGTGACGTTCCCCGGCGCGATCACGGTCGTGGACGGGAGCGGCCTGGTCCTCGCCGACGCCCTCGTCCACTATCCCCCCTCCCGGATGGTCACCGACGAGGCGGTGATCCTCTCGGGCGACGGGCCGGGCGATCTCGCGGGGGTCAGGTCGATCAGCCGGTCGTCGGGACGGGTCGTGTGGTCCCGGCCCGAGGTGTCGGGCGAGGTCGGCGTCGCCGCGGGGAAGATCTACGTGCGGAGCGGCGGGGTGAACCCCTGGCTCGGCGACGGGCTGACCGTTCTCGAACCCGCGGACGGGCGCACACTCGTGACGCTCTCCGCGCCGCTGACCGAGGAGGACATCGAGGCCGCCCTGGCCGCCCCGCCCGGCTGGGGCGAGCGCGGCGGAGTGCCCGCGACCGCCTGGCCCGATCCCTGCGCGCTGCTGCCCCCCGCCGAACTCGTCTCGCGCGCCGGCACCGGCCGGTACGCCGCCACCCCGATCCCCGCGCCCCCCGAGATGAGACTGACCACCCCCCTGTCCTGCGAGCTCACCCCGGCGCGAGGGGGAACACCGGTCACCGTCACCGTCGTGTGCGCGTACGCGTCGGCCGGGAAGGCGGCGAAGGGGATGGAGGAGCTTCCGAGCGAGGGAGAGGCCCCGGACGTGGCGGAGCACGCCGGCTACTTCGACGCGGCCGAGGACGCGGTCATCCTCAGGGAGGGCCGCGTCATCGTCACGGTGGAGGCCTTCGGCGACCGCGCCCTGCTCCGGCACGCCGGGCGGATCGTGAGCGGGCGCCTGCGCGAGCCGGACCCGGCGGGGAAGGGGAATCCGTGACGGCGCCGACGTCCTCCGGGCAACCGGCCGGGGACGAGCGACCGGCCAGGGACGAGCGACCGGCCAGGGACGAGCGACCGGCAGGGGACGCCGCCGAGGAGACCCCACTGGCGAAGGCCGCCCGGCCGTTCAAGTGGCTCGGGCTCACCGTCGCCGGAGGACTCGCGACGATCATCGCGGGTGCCGTGGTGACCGGCTGGTCGTGGGCGCAGGACCAGTGGCGCGAGTTCCACCGGGAGCCTCGGATCAGCGCGATCGTCCACTCCCCGGAGAACGAGGGGATATCGTTCGCCCTCCCCCGCACCGTCACCTCCGGCCCCGACCGCCGCCGCCTGCTCGCCGGCGACTACGAGGAGGTGCTCCGGTCCGGCCGGGGAGCGCGCATCGGCGAGACGAAGATCCTCCTGGTGCTGCGGGGACGGCGCAACGACCCGATCCGCGTGCTGGACGTCCGTCCCCGGATCCTGTCCTCGGGACCCGTCGCGGCCGGCACCTGCCTGTCCCTGTCCAACGCCGGCGAATCGCCCGTGTTCCCGGTGAAGGCCGACCTCGACCGGCTGGCCGGCGCTGGGAGCGGCTCCTCCGGGCGGCTCCTGGAGAAGAACCTCGACCTCGTCTACGGGGAACGGGCGTCGGTGGAGCTGACCGTGACGGCGCGAAAGCGCAGCTACGAATGGGACATCGAGGTCTCCTACGTCTACGGCGACTCGCCCGGGGTCCAGCGCGATCACTTCACCCCCGAGGACGGGCCCTTCCGGCTCACCGGCCCCGCCCGCAGATACGCCATGGCCTACGGAAATCCCACGATCTCCCGTTTTCGCGAGATCGGCAGGAACGTCAAGAGATGCTGACGGGGCCATGGAGAGGTGGCGGGCGGGCGGCGATCCTCACCGTCCTCGTCCTGCTCGTCGCCGTGCCACGCTCCGCCCTCCCCTCCGGCGACCCGGCCAGGACCGGGTTCTCCGAGGTGTGGAGCCTGGAGGCGCCCGGCCCGCTGGACGGCTCCGCGGTGAGGTTGTCCGGCGGGGACCTCCTCGTGCCCACCCGTACGGCGCTGCGGGTCCACGATCCCGCCACCGGTGCCGAGAGGTGGCGGTACGCCCCCGCCGGAGCCGCCGTGCGGGAGTGGGCACCGGCGGGACCCGCGGTGGTCGCGGAAACCCGCCGCCCGACGCCGTCCGGGGACGTCACCGCCCTGACCGGACTCTCCCGCCGGACCGGCGCCGTGCTCTGGCACCGGGAGGAACTCGGCCTCGGCGCGCCGATGTCCGCCCGGGCGGGGGCGGAGGAGACCCCGCCCGTCGGGCTCGCCCGGGACCCCGTCTCCCGGGCCCTGCTCGGCCTGGACCCCGCGACCGGACGGACCCGGTGGACCCTCCCGCTCCCCCCGTCGTGCGATCGGATGATCGCGGCGGGCTCCGGCGCGCGGACCGCGGTGATCGCGACGCGCTGCGGGAACGGGATCCGGGTCAGCGCGCTCGACCCGGCCGGTGGCGCCGAACGGTGGAGCACGAGGATCACGAGTTTCTCCGCCCTGTACGTCGGGGGCGGCACGGTGGTCGTCTCCCGCCCCGAGAGGCTGACGGTCCACGACGCCGCGACGGGGCGGGTGATCACCGAACGCGGGGACTGCTGGGACGGGTGCGTGCCGGTGCACGCCGGTGGACGGATCGTGGTGGCCAGCGACCAGGACGGCGCCTCGGCCGTCGAGGGGATCGACCTCACCCGCGGCTCGGCCGCGTGGAGGTGGGCCCAGCCGAACGGGCCGCGCTACGACCGGCTCGTCCCCCTCGGCGCGGCGGTCTACGCGACACCGTACGGCGACGACCTGGGCAGGGTCCTGGACGTGATCCAGGCGCCGACGGGGCTGCTGCGGCGGACGATGATCCCGGCGGCGGGCCCGCTGTTCGGCGCCGACCGCGACCGGCTCTACTTCGTCCGGACGGTGCGACCGGCCGCCCTGCCCGCGCGGCTGCGGGTCACCGCGCTGCGCGTCCCGGACCGGTTCACCGGTTCCTCCCTCGCGGCCGAACCCGCCACAGTGCCCGTCGCGGCGCCCGGGGCCGACCTGTGCGGCCCGCTCCGCGCGGCCGGGTTCACCGTGCTCGGCAGGGCCCGGTACCGGCGGGCGGTCCCGCCGTTCACCGCCTGCGAGTTCGGCGAGGCGCGCGGGGAGCCGATGACGGCCGAGTTCTGGCGCCTGGCCACGGAGGCGGAGGCCGCCCGCGTCCTGACGGAACTCGGCGCGGAGAGCGGAGGGATGTCCGTCCCCGGGGTGGGGGACGAGGCCCGCCTGCTGGACGACCGGGGGCGGGCGGTCGTCGTACGCACCGGCCGTGATCTGCTCCGGATCCGGTCACCGTACCTCACCGCACGCGACAGGCTGGTCCCTGTCGCCCGCGCGCTGGCCGGGCGGCTCGGCGCGCTGAGATGGGCGGTGCCGGCGAGCTGGTCGCCCCCGGTGGAGTACGGCGTGACACCGGCCGGCCGGATCCGCAGGCTGCCGGGGACCCGGTTCCAGGTGCGCGACGCCCCCGGCTCGCCGCTCTCGCTCACCGCCTACCAGCTCGGGAAGGACGGTCCCGCCTACCTTGGGAACGGCGACGGATTCACCGTGAGGCGGGAGCGCGTGAAGGCCGTCTCTCAGGACGGCCGGTGGGCGGTGAGCGATTTCAGGGACTACGTCGACGGCCGTGACGGCGTCGTCCTCCTCGACCGGCGCGGTGGCGGGGTCCGGCGCATCGCCACGGTGAGGCGCCCCTGGTCGAACACCGCCCCCGTCTGGTCCCCCGACGGCCGCGTGCTGCTGACCCTGTGGCACACCGACGAAAGGGACTACTCGACCGCGCGCGGGTTCGTCGTCGTCGACCCGGCGCGGGGAACGGTCGAGGTCACCCTCACCGGGGACGACCAGCCCCACGAACCCCCGTACCGGTGGAGCGCCGACGGGACCGGGGTGAGCGGTCATTTCGGTCTCGGCGACCTCTACACCGACCTGGGTGAGGGGTACGACTCCTACGAGCTGCGCACGTTCGGCACCGACGGCGCCCCGCTGTCCGCCGCGCGCGGGCTGGGAAGGCCGGACGGGGAGATCCTCGACCCGTACTCCCCCAGTGGACGGCGGCTGGCCGGGTGGTGCCCGGACCGTCCCCGGGATCTCTGCGTGCACGACGCAGCCACCGGGGCCGCGCTCGTCCGGATCGAGACGAACATGCGGTATCCGATCCGCTGGTACGACGAGCACCATCTGCTGGTGTGGCGCCGCCACGGCGAGGGCCACGCGGCGAGCGTGATGGATCTCCACGGCCGGATCCTCACCGACCTGGCCCGGGACGGCCTCGCCGGCCGGAGCGAGATGAAGCTCTTCTACACGCCCCTGCCGCGCTGACGATCCGGGGTCACCCGGGGTCAACCGGGGTGACCCGGGATCATCCGGGGGAAGCGGGCGGAACGAGCGGCGGCTCGTCCCGCCCGCCGGTCTCTCCGGTCTCGCCGGGAGGCGGTGGAGCGTCGTCCGGCCTGTTCACCTCGGTCTTGAAGACGCGCAGGGAGCGGCCCACCGACCTGGCGGCGTCGGGCAGCCTCGCGGAACCGAACAGCAGGACGAACACCGCCACGATGATGAGCAGCTCGGGCAGTCCCAGGTCGGCCATGAGGTGACCTCCTTCCGGTGGTGCGTCCCCGCCCCCGGGGGGCCGAAGCCGGCCGGGGCGGGGGTTCGGCGCGGTGCCGCCGCGGGCGGGCGGCATGGGGGCACTGGGGGCGCGGGTCAGATGTCGACCCGGACGCGGTATCTCTCCAGCCAGGCGTTGAACTGGAGCAGCCCCTCCAGCGACGCCCGGCCGCCCGGGGGGCCACCGGCCGCCTCGGGCCAGTCGATCACGGCCCGTACCTTGTCCGGATCGATCAGCGGCGCGGCGGCCAGGTTCCCGTCGCCGAGCAGCCGGGAGGCCTCCGCGCGGACGGCCTCCTCGTAGGAGGGGTCCTGCGTCGAGGGGTAGGGGCTCTTGCGGCGCCCGACGACCGAGGGCGGCAGGACGTCCGCGGCGGCGGCGCGCAGCAGGCTCTTCTCCTGCCCGTCGAAGGTCTTCATCGCCCAGGGGGCGTTGAAGACGTACTCCACCAGCCGGTGGTCGCAGAACGGCACCCGGACCTCCAGCCCGACGGCCATGCTCATGCGGTCCTTGCGGTCCAGCAGGATCTGCACGAACCGGGTGAGGTGCAGGTAGGAGATCTCCCGCATGCGCCGCTCCAGACCCTCCTCGCCCGGCAGCCGGGGCACCTCGTCGAGCGCCTGCCGGTAGCTGTCCGCGCGGTAGCCGGGAATGTCCAGTTTGTGGGTCAGGTCCTCGTCGAGGAGCGCCCCCACCCCGGCGAACCGCCCGAACCCGGGGGACACCAGCCACGGGAAGGTGTCGGCGGCGACCGCCTCGGGGTCGAAGAACCACCGGTAGCCGCCGAAGACCTCGTCGGCGGACTCGCCGGACAGCGCCACCGTGGAATGGCCCCGGATGGCGCGGAACAGCAGGTAGAGGGAGGTGTCCATGTCGCCGATGCCGATCGGCAGGTCACGCGCCCTCAGGACCGCGGCGCGCACCGCGGGGTCCATGAGATCGGAGGAGTCCAGGACGATGTCGGTGTGGTCGGCGCCGATGTGCCGCACGACGTCGTGCACGTACGGCGTGTCGGGAGTGTCGCGCAGCTCGTCGGGCTTGAAGTTCTCGCTGTATCCGGTGAAGTCGACGGAGAACGACCGGACCTTCCCCGCACCGTGCCCCTCCAGGCCGAGCGCGGCGAGCGCCGTGATGGCGCTGGAGTCGAGGCCGCCGGAGAGCAGGGTGCACAGCGGCACGTCGGAGATGAGCTGGCGGGTGACGATGTCGTCCAGCAGCTCGCGTACCGTCCCGACGGTGGTGGCGAGGTCGTCGGGGTGATCGTGGGACTCCAGCCGCCAGTAGGGGCGGCGGCACAGGAAGTCGCGGGTCACTCGGACGGTGTGGCCGGGGCGGACCTCGTACATGCCCTGGTAGACGGCGCGTTCCGGGGTCTTGACGAAGGCGATCAGCTCGCGCAGGCCGTCCGCGTCGACCGTGGGCGTCCCGATGAGGGGGTTGGCCAGGATCGCCTTGGGCTCGGAGCCGAACAGCACGCCGCTCGGGAGCGGGTAGTAGTACAGCGGCTTGATGCCCATCCGGTCCCGGACGAGCAGCAGCTCCTCCTTGCGGGTGTCCCAGATCCCGAAGGCGAACATGCCGTTCAGCCGTTCGGCGAGGCCCTCGCCCCATTCGAGGTAGGCCCGCAGGAGGACCTCGGTGTCGCTCCGCGTCCGGAAGCGGTGGCCGTGGGCGGTCAGCTCCGCGCGTAACTCGACGTAGTTGTAGATCTCGCCGCTGTAGGTGAGGACGACGAGCGGTTGCCCGTCCTCATCGGCGATCATCGGCTGGCGTCCGCCCTCGATGTCGATGACGGCCAGACGGCGGTGACCCATCGCCGCGTGCGGGGCGAGCCACAATCCCTCGTCGTCGGGTCCGCGGCAGGCCATGGTGTCGGTCATGGTTTGCGCGACGGCCCCTGATTGCCGGAGATCGCGCTCGAAGTCCACCCATCCACAGATTCCGCACATCCGGACACCCCCGCGTCCCGTTCGGAAGCAGTTATATCCAGTCGAACAGCGCCCAGTGCCCATATATGCCCAGGTAGAACGCCCTGAGCTGCGACGATGCTCCGCTCCCGGCGCTCCCGGCGGCCCTCTCCGGGGAGCGGGGTCCGGGAGCCGGCGCCCCGCTCAGCGGCGGCGCAGCAGGGCCAGGAACATGGCGTCGGTGCCGTGCCGGTGCGGCCAGAACCGCGCGTACGGCCCCTCCCCCAGCCCCTCCACCTCGGGGAGGTGGTCGCGGGCGTCCAGCGCCTCGACGTCGTCGCGGCGGCGCAGGACGTCGCCGACCACGGTGACGGTCTCGGCCAGGTGCGGCGAGCAGGTCACGTACGCGACGACGCCACCGGGCCGGACCGCGTCGATCGCCGAGTCGAGCAGGGCGCGCTGGAGCCTGCCCAGCTCGGGGAGGCTCCGGGGATCGCGGCGCCAGCGGGCCTCGGGGCGGCGGCGCAGCGCGCCCAGGCCGGTGCAGGGGGCGTCGAGCATGACCCGGTCGAAGGCCCCTGGCCGCCAGGCGGGCACGGTGCCGTCCGCGGTGATCACCGCGGCCTCTCGGGTCGTCTGCCACACCAGCCGCGCCCGGTGGTACTGCAGCTCGGCGGCGAGCAGCCGCGCCCCGCCGGGGAAGGCCACCGGCCCGGCGTCCGGACCGGAAACCGCGGCGGGGAGCGCGCCGGAACCCGTGACCGTGCCTGTGACCGTGCCTGTGACCGTGCCTGTGACCGAGGCCGTACCCGCGACCGGGGCGGGCGTCGCGGCCGGCACGGGCACCCCGGCACCGGAGCCGCCCAGGCCCGCCTCGTCGCCGCGGGTCGCGATGGCGTCGAGCAGGCCCGCCTTGCCGCCGGGACCCGCGCACAGGTCGAGCCAGCGGGAGTCGGATCCCTCCACCGGGACCCGCGTCAGGGCGAGCGCGACCAGCTGGCTGGCCTCGTCCTGGACGGCCGCGCGCGACTCGGCCACGGCGAGGACCGTACCGGGGTCGCCCTCGGGCAGGTAGGCCGCGTACGGGGAGTATCTGGCGGGTTCGGCGCCCGCGTCGAGGAGCTCCTTCACCGACGAGCGGCCGGGACGGGCGACCAGGGTCACCTTGGGACGCTCGTTGTCGGCCGCGAGCAGGGCGGCCGTCTCGTCGAAGTCGCCGCCCACCGCGTCGCGCAGGGCGTCGACGATCCACCTCGGGTGGCTGTGGGCCACCGCCAGATGCCCCACCGGGTCGTCGGCCGGGTCGGGCGCCACGATCGGGATCCACTGCTCCAGGGAACGGGTGGAGACCTTGCGCAGCACGGCGTTGGCGTACTTCGAGGCGCCGATGCCCACCCGCAGCCGCACCAGGTCGACCGTGGTGCCGACGGCGGCGTGCGGGGGGACCCGCGTCTTGAGCAGCTGGTGCACGCCCAGGCGGACGGCGTCGAGCAGCGGCGGGTCGACGTCCTCCGGCGCCCGGTCGCTGCAGGCCGCGATGATCTCGTCGTAGGTGCCGAGGCCGCGCAGGGTGCCGTAGGCCAGCTCGGTGGCCAGGCCCGCGTCGCGCCCGGAAAGGCGGCGCTCGCGCAGCAGCGCGGGCATCAGCAGGTTGGCGTAGGCGTCCCGCTCGTCGACGGCGCGCATCAGGTCGTACGCGGCGTTGCGCGCCTCGTCGCGGACCGGCTTGGGCGGGCGCCCGCCTCTGCCGCCGCCCCTGCCTCCGGCGCCGCGTGAGCGGCCCGCCGGGCCGTGATCCCCGCCGCGCGGGACGTTACGGCCGTTACCACTGCTCATGATCTTCAGGCCAGCCGATCCTCGTCGGTGGGCCGCACGCCGCGGGCCCACTCCCCCGCGCCCATCAGGCGCTTGCCCTGCGGCTGCACCTCGCCCAGCTCGACCGGGTAGGTGGCGGTGCCCACCAGGACGGAGTTCTTGGACGCCGCGATCTGGCCGGGGGCCAGGCCGGAGGCGTCGGGAACCGGTCGCACCGGACCGATCTTGACGCGCTGGCCGCGGAACTCGGTCCACGCCCCCGGGGCGGGGGTGCAGGCACGGACCAGGCGGTCGACCCGCATGGCGGGCGCGGCCCAGTCGATCCTCGCGTCGTCGACGCCGATCTTGGGGGCGAGGCTCACCCCCTCCGCGGGCTGCGGCACGGCCTCCAGCTTGCCGTCCTCGATCCCGTCGAGGGTGGCGGCCAGCAGCCCGGCGCCTGACTCGGAGAGCCGAGCGAGCAGCCCGCCGCTGGTGTCGGCGGGGCGGATCTCCTCGGTGACCACACCGTAGACCGGGCCCGCGTCCAGCTCCTTGACGATCTGGAAGGTGGCCGCGCCGGTGATCGCGTCACCGTGGAGCACGGCGTGCTGCACCGGTGCCGCGCCGCGCCAGGCCGGCAGCAGCGAGAAGTGGAGGTTGACCCAGCCGTACCGGGGGATGTCCAGGGCGGCCTGCGGCAGGAGCGCGCCGTAGGCGACCACCGGGCAGCAGTCGGGACCGAGCTCCCTGAGCCGGTCGAGGAACTCCGGGTCACCCGCCTTGGGCGGCCTGAGCACCTCGATGCCCGCCTCCTCGGCGAGCTCGGCGACGGGGCTCGGATGGACCTTGCGGCCCCGGCCCGACTGGGCGTCCGGGCGCGTGACGACGGCGACGACGTCGTGGCGAGGCGAGTCGATCAGTGCCCGCAGCGAGGGCAGGGCGGTGTCCGGGGTTCCGGCGAAGACCAGGCGCAAGGTTCCTACAGAGCCTTCCCTTGGGTGGCGTGCGGGGAGATCTTGAACGCGGGGGCCGGCACCCCGTTCCAGTCGGCCTCGCGGATCGCCTTCATGGCGAGTTTGCGCTGCTTGAGGTCCAGCCGGTCGATGAACAGCACGCCGTCCAGGTGATCGGTCTCGTGCTGGAAGCAGCGGGCCATCAGGTCGGTGCCCTCGAGGGTCACCGGCTCGCCGTGCATGGTGAAACCGGTCGCCACGGCCCGGATCGACCTGGGCGTGGGGAAGGACAGGCCGGGGAACGACAGGCAGCCCTCCTCCCCCTCCTCGTCCTTGTCGTCCGACAGGTCGAGGCTGGGATTGATCAGGTGCCCAAGCTGGTCGTCCACGTAGTAGGTGAAGACCCGCAGCCCGACTCCGATCTGCGGCGCCGCCAGACCGGCTCCCGGCGCGTCCATCATCGTGTCGGTGAGGTCTTTGACGAGCTTGCGCAGCTCCTTGTCGAAGTCCTTGACCGGCTCGGCCGGAGTGCGCAGCACCGGATCGCCGAAAAGGCGGATCGGCTGAATGGCCAACAGGGATCTCCTCACGCTTCAGGGGATTGCCCCAGTCTAAGGGCGGCGGCCGCCTTCCCCGGGCCTTCACCCGGACCGGGCACGGGCTCTCTCCGAAATCGGCCCCGAGCCTTCACCCGGAGCGGGCACGAACCTTCACCCGGACCGGCCCCGGATCCTCACCTGGACCGGGCACGGATCTTCTCCCGGACCGGGCACGGGGACCGGCCCGGCGGGCCGCCGGGAAGCGGGAGGAGATCCGGTCAGGTCAGCGGGAGCGGGCCTTCATGGCGGCCTTGCGTGCGGACTTGGCCACCGCCGCGTCGCCGTGGCGGGAACCCAGCAGGTCCAGGACGGCGAAGGTGTCGGGATGGTCCACCAGGGCCATCTCCTCGATCACGCGGACGAGGTCCTCGCCGGGTTCGAGGGCGTCGAACTCGCAGATCGCCTCGGAGGCGTCGCCGCGCTCCAGGAGCGAGGCGAGCGAGTCGACCGCCAGCCAGGTGTTGTCGGCGGGCGTGAGGGCGGGCGCGGGCAGGTCGCGGATGTGCAGCCAGGAGGCGGCGTAGCGCCACATGGCGGGCTCGGAGAGCGCCTCCCTGAGCGGGGCCTCGGCCTCGGGGCCGAGCTCCTCCAGGATCGTGCCCGCGGCGCCGCGGCGGCCGGCCGTGCCCGAGGCGGCGACCTTGACCAGCTCGCGGGCGGCGGCCTCGGGATGGCGGGACTCCAGCCACACGGTGACGGCGCTGGGCGCGGCGGAGCCCTTCATGATCGCCTCGACCAGCTCGGCCGCGCCGAGGTCGGTGAAGACGGCGACCTCGGCGCCCGTCGGCGCGTCGTGGCCCTCGCGCATCAGGTCCTGGCGGACGGCCCACATGCCGAGCGGGGTCAGCCGGGGCCGGCCCTCCTGCGAGGTCTCGACCAGCCCGCAGTAGCCCAGGAGCGACAGGGCCGACTCCAGCTGGGCCGGGAGCGCGCGGGCCAGCACCCGTATCTCCGCCCGGCGGGCCCCGCAGGCCACCTGGTGCGACTGCAGGATGCCCTTGACCAGGGTCGCGGTGGACAGCCCCTCGCGCACGGCGTACAGCGTGGCGAGCATCTCGGCCAGGTGGTCGTCGATCACCGGGGATCCGGTGAGGTCGTCGTCGGCGCGGTCGAGGACGTCCATGACCACCCCGTCCCAGAACCCCAGCAGCGCCCGGGGCGGCAGGTCGGGAGAGAGCACGAGCGGGCCGGGCGTCACCCGGCCCCGGGAGATGCGGAGCATCCCGGTGTTGACGGCGACCACCCAGAGCAGGTGCAGCCGGGCGGGGCCCGGCAGGCCGAGCTCGGCGCACGGCGCGAACGGGTCGGGCAGCAGGCCCTCGGGGGTCACCTGGCGAGCGCCGGTCCAGGCGGCCAGGCGCTGGGCGTCGATCACCAGCGGCACGTGCGGCACCAGCGCGGCCAGCTCCGTGTCGGCGGCGAGGTCGACAGGGGGGAAGCTCAGCGCGTCGCCGCGCGGGGGGCACTCGCGGCCCGTGGCGGTGACGGACTCCTCCAGAACGGCCGCCCGCAGCTCGCGGGGTGCCGTTCCCAGCTCGTCGACCAGCCTGCGCAGTTCGCCGATGTCGAAGACGTTCCCACTGTTCCCGCTCTTTGCCACCCGTGAAACTTACTGCACTCGCGCCTCACGCATACACGGCTCAGCCGATGGCGCGGGAACGTGCCTTGAAAGCCGCCTTGCGGGCCGCCTTGGCCGCTCCGTGATCTCTCAGGGAGCGTCCGAGCAGCTCAAGGACGTCGACGACCTCGGGATGGTCGACCCGCCACATCTCCTCGATCACGTGTGACGGGGGGCCGGAGGCGGACATGTTCTCGGCGAACGTCTCCGGATCCTCCTCGGCGGCGGGCATGGCCAGGGCGAGCATGTCCACGCTCATCCAGAGCACCTCCTCCTGGGTGAGGGCGGGGGCCGCCAGGCCTCGCGTGCTCAGCCAGTGGATGGCGTGCGGGCGCAGCTCCGGCTCCTCCAGGAAGGCGCGCACCGCCTCCTCGGCGTCGGGGCCGAGGCGGTCGACGATCGTCACCGCGACGCCCCTGGCGACCGAGGGCGCGCCGGAGACGGAGCCGAGCAGCTCGGTGACCGCCTGCGCCGGGGTCCTGTTCTCCAGCCAGCCCCCGATGTCGGCCTCGGCCATCTCGGCGGGCATGCCGGAGAGCAGCCCCTCGATGAGCTCGGGCGCGTCGGCGGTCGTCAGGTCGGGCGCCTCGGGCGCCTCGATGCCCAGGTCGGTGTAAAGCTCGTGCAGTCCCCACAGGGCCAGCGGGGTGAGCTCGAGCAGCTCCTCGCCCGGCTCGGCCATCCCGCAGTAGGCGAGCCGCCTGACGGCCTCGGGGATGTCGATCTCGCCTCCCTCGACCAGGCCGATCTCCTCCATGTACTCCTTGACGAGGGGGATCGGCACGGGCGCCTGGAGGCGGTAGAGCATGTCGCACAGGCCGTAGAGCTCCTCGTCGAGGGAGACGTCGCCCGTCACGGCGCCGCCGGTCTCCTTCTCGACGACGAACTCGACCGTCGCGGCCCAGATGTCGAGCGGGTCGAAGTCCTCGCCGTCGAAGATGGCGGTGCCCTCGACCGTGACCAGGCCGGTGTGCACCGCGAGCTCCCACAGCAGGCCGGGGTCGGTCACCGAGAGCTGGGCGGTCGCCTCGGCGGCGTCGCGGACCCTGAGCCGGCCCTTGACGGTCGGGGTGCGGCCCCCGGCGAGCATCCACTGGACCAGCCTGCGCGCGTCGACGATCAGCGGCACCCGCAGGGCGCTCCGGGTGAGCACCTCGCGGGGGGCCAGGCGCACGGCGGGGAGTGGCGAGCAGCCGGGGCAGTCGCAGTGCTCGACGGCGGGTTCCTCCTGCACCGCGGAGACGGAGAGGATCGCGCTGCCGGCGTCCTGCTCCAGCGAGTCGGCGCCCATCGCGCTGAAGAGGCTCTTGGCCATGCCGAACCGGGAGGTGTCGGCGAGGGCGATGGGCATCTCGGGCTCGATGCGGTCGAGGACGCTCCTCATCCGGACCGCCATCTTGCCGCCGATCTCCTCGGTGGCGAGCAGGAAGTCGACCAGGGTACGGGCGGCGGCGACGGTCTCCGGGGCGCTCTCCGGGGGGGCGATGACCTTGCGCGGATAGATGTTGAGCAGCAGCTCCTCGAAGGCGACAGGGGTGAAGTCACCCAGCTCGTTCACGTCCAGATAGTCACTCGCGTAGTCGCAGAGCAGCCGTACCTCGTCCACGTCAACGTCAAGGCCGTGCGCACGCCCCCACGCGCGCAGGTCGTCTACGGCCCGATTCACCCATTCGATCGACACAGGGGAAAATTAACGGCTTACTGCCAGCACCGCGAATCGGGGAAACAACTCAAATCACATCTAGAGGGTCAATGCATACCTTGACCACCTCCGAAGCCTTGCGCGCGGAGCGTACTCCGGCGGCCCCTTTCAGCGCCGCGGCCAGTGTCGATCCGGAGCCCCGCGCGATCCGCACCATGGCGCGTTCCCGCACTTGATCCCCCTTGGGAGCGGCCACCGGGACGGGACCGAGCACCTGGGCCTCCGGTGGCAGGGTCATCTCGCCGAGCATTTCCCTGACCGCGGCCGGGGATCCGGTGAGCGTCGCCATTTTCACCGCCGGGGGGAAACCGAGTTCTGTCCTGTCAGCTAGTTCCCTCTCGGCATGGGTGACCGGGTCCCAGCGCAGCAGAGCCTGTACGGCGGCGAGCGAGGAGTCGGCCAGCACGACCAGCTCGGCCGAGGGCCGCAGCAGGGCCGCCGCGTTCATCCACCGGCGCAGCGTCTCCTCGGCGGCGCGCAGGTCGGGCCGGCCGAGCAGCGCCCAGCCGTCCAGCAGCACCGCCGCCGCGTACCCTCCCTCGGGCACCGGCTCGGCCCCCGGGGTGGCCACCACCAGGGCGCGGCCCGCGCCGACCGTGGCGAGCACCCCGTCCCTGCCCGACGTCCTGACCGGCACCGAGGGGAAGGCCCGCCCCAGCTCCTCGGCGGTGCGCCGGGCGCCGACCACCTGGGCCCGCACCCGGGCACCGCCGCAGGACGGGCAGCGCCACTCACCGGCGATCCGGCCGCACCAGCGGCAGTACGGGGCCACGTGGCCGGCGCGCAGCGCGAACGGGCCGCCGCAGTGCCCGCAGCGGGCGGGGGCCCGGCAGCTCTGGCAGGCCAGCGCGGGCAGGTAGCCCCGCCGGGGGACCTGCACCAGCACGGGGCCGCTCTCCAGCCCGGCGCGCAGGGTCCGCCAGGCGAGGCTGGGCAGCCGGGCGGCCCTGGCGGCCTCGTCCCTGGCCAGCTCCGCGTCCTCCCCCGCCGGGCGGACCCTCGGCGCCCTGGTCCTGACCGTCCCGCGGGCCGCGACGATGGGCCCGGCCCAGCCCGCCGCGATGAGCTGGGTGGCCTCCGCCGTACGGGCGTACCCCCCGATGAGCAGGCCCGCCCGCGCCCGGTGGGCGCGCAGGGCGAGGACCTCCCTGGCGTGGGGGTAGGGGGCGAGCCGCTCGGAGTGCAGGTCGTCGCCGTCGTCCCAGATGATCGCGAGCCCGAGGTCCCTGACCGGGGCGAACGCCGCGCCCCTGGTCCCTGCCGCGACCCGTACCTGCCCCCTGGCCACCCGCAGCCACCGCCGGTAGCGCTCGGCGGGCCCGAGGTCGGCCGTGAGCGCCACGTGCGCGCCGGGCTCCAGGACGTCGCTCAGGGCCGCGTCGAGCAGGGCCACGTCCTTGCCGTCGGGAAGCACCACGAGGGCGCCCCTGCCCCCGCGCAGCGTCTCCCGTACGGCGACGGCGACCGCCTCCGGCCACCCCGGCCCGCTCTCCCCGGTTCCCGGCAGGGCGGTCCACACCGCGCGGGGGGAGCCTCCCTTCGCCAGGGCGGCCAGGAACGCCTCTCCCTCCGGGTAGTCCGCCCACGGTCCCGGTCCCGCCCCCACCGGCTGTGCCGGGTCCGTGGGGACCGGGGCGGGGGTCTCCGCCTCGACCCTGGCGTGGCGGGGCGGGACGGCCAGGCGCAGGACGTCGGCCATGGTCCCGGCGTAGTGGTCGGCCACGGCGCGGGCCAGCGCGACGATCTCCGGGGTGAGCACGGGCTCGGCGGACACGACCCTCTCCAGGCGGGTCAGCCTGCCCTCGTGCTCGGTGCTCTCCGCCCGTTCCAGCAGGAAGCCGTCGACGAGCTTGCCCGCGAACCGGACGCGGACCCTGACCCCCGGCACGGCGGTGGCGTCCAGGGGGGCGGGGACGAGATAGTCGAACAACCGGTCGAGGTGCGGCAGCGGCGTGTCGACGACGACCCGGGCGACCGGCAGCTCGGCGGCCGGCTCCGGCACCCCCCTGACCGGCTCGGCCACCCGGGCCGTCCTGGCCGTCCCTGCGGCCCTGACGACCCTGGAGGTCCTGCCGGACCTGGCGGACCTGACGGCGCCGCCCCGCGCCCTCGCCGGACCACCGGACGCGGACCGCTCACGGACGGCGTCGAGCGGCAGCAGGGCGTCGTCGTCCGGCGAGGGGCTGGCGTGGGTCACCCACCTGTCCTACCAGACCCGGGCACCCGCCCAGACGACGGCGGGCGAGGCGGCCGGCTCCCGCGCGGGGAAGACGGGGGCGGCTCCGGCGGGATCGCCGTCGGAGCCGGTCGGACGGATCAGGTGGAGCTTGAGGACGCGTTCACGGCGGCGCCCGGCGAGGCTCGGCGGCGCCCGGCGACGACGAGATCGCCGCCGGGGGCCGGCCGGACGGATCAGATGGAGCGGCGGTGGGTCCAGCGCCCGCCGAGCAGGGTGCCGAGGATCGGCATGCGGCGCAGGCCGTCCCCGTCCAGCCCGGCCGGATCGTACTCGGTGATCACCAGGTCGGCGGGATCGCCGGGACGCACGCCGGCGCGCCCCCTGGCCGCCGCCGCGAGCGCCGCCGGCAGCGGGATCGCCTGCTCCGGATGCCACGGCGGCCGCTCGTCGTCGGTCCTGGCCACCGCCGAGGCGATCCCGTCCCACGGGTCGAGCGGCGCCACCGGGGCGTCGGAGCCCAGCTCGATGACGGCGCCGGCCGCCAGCAGGTCGGCGTAGGCGAAGGCCCTGCCGGTCCGCCCGGACCAGTGCAGGTCGGCCACGTCGCGGTCGTCGGGCGCGTGGGCGGGTTGCACGCCCGCGACGAGGCCGGCCCTGGCGAACCTCCCGAAGTCCTCCGGGCGGACCAGCTGCGCGTGCTCGATCCTCCCCGGGCAGCCGGTCCGCTCGAAGGCGTCCAGCGCGATGTCCACCGCCAGGTCGCCGATCGCGTGCACCGCCGGGTCGATCCCGTGCCCCGCGGCCAGGGCCATGACGCCGTACAGCTCCTCGGGCGCCGTCTCCAGCAGTCCGCGCGCGTCGCCGCCGGGGTACGGGTCCTCGCAGTAGGCGGTCCTGGTGTTCAGCGACCCGTCCACGAACGTCTTGACCGGCCCGACCTCCAGCAGGCCCCCCGAACCGGCGACGGGCTCGCCGGTGCGCAGCCCGCGGCCGATCGCCTCCTCCAGCCGGTTCACCGGGATCGAGCAGCCGACCCGGACGTCGATCCGCTCCGACCGGACCCGCCGGGTCCAGTCGGTGACGTTGTCGGCGAACTCGAAGTCCAGCACGCCGATGACGCCCCTGGCCGCGGCGGCGGTGGTGGCCTCGGCCACCCAGCGGTCCAGCTCGTCCCGGGGCGGCGGGGGCATCTCCGCCATCGCGTCGTAGCAGTCGCGCTCGCGCAGCACCCCCGTCGGGTGCTCGCCCCTGCCGATCGCCGCCAACGCGGCCGGGCTGAACCAGGCGGTGTGCAGATCATTGCTGACCAGGACGATCGGCCGGCCGGGCGCCGCCGCCTGGAGCAGCGACTTGTGCGGCGTGTCCGGCCACAGGGCGTCGCGGAAGCCGTAGCCGACGGTGAACCCGGAGGCGCCGGGCGCGCCGGAGCGGGGCGCGACGAGGTCGACCGCCGACCGCGCCGACCGCGCCGAGGTCAGGTCGATCCTGCGCCGGGCCTGCGCCCACTGCGCGGAGTGCACGTGCGCGTCCCACAGGCCCGGCAGGAGGGTGGCGCCCCCGGCGTCGACCGACTCGTCACAGGGGGGCGGCTCCGCGGCCACCTCCGCGACCCGGCCTCCGGCGATCAGGACGTGGCGGAGCGGGCCGCCGGGACCCAGCCGCGCGTTGCGCAGCAGCAGACGGGGGGACGGTGAGGACATAAGCAGAGATTAGGCGCACAGCCGACGCGCGCTCCCCCGGGTACCGGATTCTTCCCGGCCACCGTTCTTTCCCGTGTCGTCAAGTCTTTCCCGTGTCGTCGAGCACAGCGCCCGTCGCTCGTGCGAAAGACAGGAACCGGCGGTCCACGCTCCCAGGCGATCGAACTCCTATCAGGCTGCGATCCGGGTGCTTAAGGTAAACGTGGATCGCCTTCGGCAGGAGACTTTCGATATGGGGCCGACACCGCCCGCGTCATCGGAAAACGGGTCATCTCCGGATGAATACTCGGGAATCAATCCGGAGTTGATGGAGCGATTCATCGCGTCGCTGGAGCAGGCGCGGAAAGTGGTGGGCGAGGAGCTCTCGGGAATCCTCAGGGCGCTTTCCTCGGTGGACGCCGACCGGTCCGCGGCCCTGCGGATCCGCGAGATCGAAGGCTGGCTGGACCAGGAGATCCCGCGCCTGCGCAGGCGCAACCAGCTGATCCAGGAGCCCGACCTCCTGAAGGAGTGGGCCGCGGACCTGGTAGGGCTCGGTCCGCTGGGACTCACACCGGGGCCCGGGGGCGGAGGGCTCACGGCCTTCGACGAGAAGGCTCTCGCGACACGCACTCTCGCCACCGACGAGGGCGAGAAGCTCGCGGAAAACCTCAGCGCCCTGGGACACCCGACTCCGTACTCCTCGGAAAACGTATACGACGGCATCTTCGACCGGCTCGCCGGCAGGCGGAATGACGCCGACTTCACCGCGGGATTCTTCTCCGCCCTCGGCCCGAAGGGCGCGGCGGCGGCGCTTCGGAAGTTGAATCACTATCACGGAGAATCCGCTCGAAAACACTGGAAGACCATGGGGGAGGCTCTCGCCACGGCGGTGGCCCGGCGGCCGAGAACGCTCGGCCCGGCCTGGGAACCGGAGAACCTCGGGAAGACGCAGGGGGCCGATCTGGGCCTGGTGCTCGGCCACGGCAGGTTCCCTTCCGGGTGGTTCACCGAGGTGATACGTCCCCGCGTCCAGAAAGCCGCCGAGGGCGGGGGTCCGGCACGCTGGACCCCCGACCTGAGCCATTTCCTGTCCGCCCTGGCCAACAATCCGGAAACGGCCAGAGCCCTGTTCAACGACCTGTCCCCCGGAGATCTGAGGAAACTGTTCTCCGAACTCAACGAGCAGGTCTCGCTCTATCCCAACGAGCATGACGCGATCGCCTTCGACCTGGAGAAGGAGTTCGGCCGGATGCTCGCCGCCGGAGCCGGTGTCTTCGAGAAGCGCCCCCCCGGCCCCGAGGCGGTGCGATTCGCCTTCAACACCATGACGACCATGGGCGACCTCCGGACCAAAGCGGACTTCCGCAATCCGGAGGGGCAGCCGATGGAGGTGGCGAAGGGCGCGAGAATCTTCATGTCGATGCTCGCGGGCGCCTACGCCGCCGAGATCATCGAGGGCGCCGACGCCAGTGACGCCAACCGGACACAGGACAGCGCGTTCGAGAAAACCGCCACGCTCACCGCCGGCCTGGCGGAGACGACAGCACCGTCGGAGAGGCGGCCACCCGGCTCAACAACGCTTTCGGCGGAGCCAAGGACAACACGCAAACAAACCCAAGCCCTTTGGGGTAGTTCACAAAGCGACCTTAAGGCATTGAGTCTCGCCGGAGAGCTCGAAGTGCTTTTTACGCGAAGAATCAACAGTGATTTTGACACGCGATTCACCCTTGACGGACTCATTGCTCGGCGTTTTCCAGTCGACAGAAACAACCTTGTATCCGCGCTTCCCCAGGCCGCCGGTCAGCATGTTGAAGATGATGACCGGTTCGTCGACGCTGGAAGCGTCCACTCCGGCAACCCCATACGTTCGTTTTGCCTTCCCCTCTCCGCAGGGGATGTCCTTGCCACCCTCGTCCGTCACCGTGACATCTTTTGCGTGGGTCGACTTCACCAACCAGTCGATGTCGGCCTTCAACATCGCTTCGGCCTGAGCCGCCGTCGGCCCCGGAGGCTCAGAAGAGCACGCTCCCAACGCCAATATCCCCAAGGCGACGATCACAGCCGACCCGACACGGGCGGAAGCAAGGCGCACCATGGAGCTCTCCGTTCACGTCGGCCAACATCCCCAGACCCAATGATGTCTGATAACCAAGCGATTTCCGGGAAGAGTGCCTGAACACGTCAGACCACGATGGACAGCGAGCGCAACCGTTCATCCAGATCCAGAACATGCTTGTTGCCCTCCCACGGCTGAAGCTGGACGCGAGTTCGCCGTACGGAGTGAACGAGTCTGGCAGAGCTGTGTCGCACGGTGATTTGAGCAGCCTCACCGATCATGGCGGTGGCCGCCGGAATCTCTTGTTTTTGAATCAGCGCGGTCGCGTATTCGAGATTCAGGATGCCCCGCTCGCGATTCCAGCCGGATCGATTCGAGCCGGACCCCATCTCCGTCATGATCGGATCCGCCGCGCTGATCGCTCGATCGGGCTGTTTGAGCCCGACCAGACAGAAGACGGCATGGCGTGCGACACGATCCTGGTTACACCAGAAGAGGTGCCGAAAATCACTGGCCTCCCGATTTCTTCCCGCCAGTGAGATGGCACGGTCGAGCACGCGGAGACTTTCATCGTCGGACCTCGTCCTCGAGAGCACACGGGCGATAATGAGAAAAGTCGCCGCTTGCTGCAGACGGTTACCACTGCTCTTGGCCCAGCCGTCAGCCGCGAAGACATGGTCCATGGCGACCGTGGGCTTTCCCTGGTGAAGTGCCATATCAGCCAGCAACCCGTGCATATGAGCCAGGAGGGCCGGCGCATTCAGCTCGTGCGCCGCAGCCAGTCCCTCCTCGTATCGACAGGCGGCCGCGGCATGATCCAGCAGATCAAAGTGACACCAGCCCGTCATGTGGCTCAGGCTCCAGTAGACGCGGAGCAGGCGCTCGCGCAGGGCCGGGGTGAGGGAGCCCCGCTTGAGGAGGTCGTCGACCATGGCGCGTTTGGCCTCGGCGACCGGCAGGACTCGCCGGGGGCCCGATGATTCGTCCATGGTCCACAGGCGGGCGGTGAGCCGTTCCAGCACGTCGATGGTGGCCGCGTCGATCGGGCCCTGGTGCCGGGCGGCCGCTGCCAGGCGTTCCCGCTCCGGCGGGGTGAGGTGGCGCAGCAGGCCCAGGGCCGGTGTCCCGCCCAGGAGCAGGGCCAGTTCGAAGAGCAGTTCGCGGCGTTTCACGTCGGCCTCCTCTGCGCCGACCGCGCGCAGCAGGTCGGCACAGCGGGCGGGCGCGGGAACGAGCGGGGAAAGTACCTTCGTTCCCTTGGTGCCCGGGACGGCCGGTGCGGACACCTGGCGGCAGTGGTGCGCGTCGAGGTGACGGTGATCCGTCTGGTCGATCAGGTCGCGGTCGCGCACCCCGTAGGAGGCGTAGACCTCGTCGGTGACCAGGCGGCGGGCGGTGGTCTGGTAAATGCGGGCGAAGATGGCGACCGCCCCGGCGCCGGGACGCCGCCCGGCCTGCGGCCATGCCTCGTAGTCGTAGAAGCGCGCGGCACGCAGGGTGGCGGTGCCCGCCGGGTCGAGGTCGTTGTAGGCGGCCACCACCTCACCCGCCGTGCGCCCGTGGGCGTAGCGGTACAGGCGCAGCGGGCTGACCGCGTGATCGAGGGCGAACACGCCGGCGATCTGGTCGAACGTGAGGCGGCAGGCCCGCAGTGCCTCGCTGCGCCGCCTGCATCCCAGCAGGATCCGGTATCCCTCTCCGGGCATCCTCAACTCCCTTCCCCGAGCACACACGGATCGTATGACCACGGTCACGGAGAATGACAGTGCGTGAGGGAAGTGGGGATCCTCGGCCACCGGATGCGATGTTCTCGCAGGTCGGCGGCACTGTGTGCGGAGTATCTCGCTGACGCCGTCCCGGAGGGCTACCGCACGGGAGTGCCGGGCCACTGTTCTGCTGACGATTTTCCCCTGACCAGGAGACCAGGAGAACGCACATGACCGCTACCCACGACGGCGTGGCCCCGGAGTTGATCGAGGCGATGGTCCGGCTCCGCCCCGGCGGCATGACCTGGCGGCGGACCTTCCCGGGCCGTCCCTGCCAGGTTCCCGAGGCTCGACGCTTCGTCCGGTTTCTCCTGGTCGACTCCCCATTCGGCCAGGACGCGGAGCAGGTCGTCGCCGAACTCGCCGCCAACGCGGTCCGCCACACCGCCAGCGGACGGCCGTACGGCACGTTCGTCGTCGAGGTCGTCCGCAAACCGGAGGCCACCCGCGTGACGGTCTACGACTCCGGCCAGGGGCCCGTACCCGCTCTCCCCCACCCCGCCCTCCTCGGCGAGAGCGGCCGGGGCCTCCTCCTCGTCACCGCCCTGGCTTCCCAGGTCGGCTGCCAGGGCACCCGAACCCACGGCCACGCCGTCTGGGCCCAGTTCACCGGCGAGAGACTCCCCGCACCCCCGGGCGCATGACACCGGCGGACCCTCACGACCTTCAAACGGGAGTGAACCCGAGCGCCGCGGCGGCCTCGCTCTGGGCGGTGTCGCGGCTGGCGAAGCCGAGCTTGTCTCCCGGGTCCTCCAGAAGCGGTACGGCTGCCAGCTCGGCCGTGGCGAGATGCATGGCGTCCAGCGCGCGAAGGGCATGAGCGTAAACGATCTCCACGGCCCGGCGTTCCACGGCGTCGCGGGGGGCGCTCAGCAACGTGACCGGGCCGTTCTCCCCGAGATCCGCCGCCAGTACGGCGATCCTGGTGTCCAGTTCCGGCAGCCGCCTGGCACGGGAGGCACGGACCAGCACGCCGGTCACCTCCACCACGGTCAAGGTGCTCGTGACGAGGAGATGTTCGGGATCTTCGAGAAGTTCCCTGGCCCGGTCGTGACCGGGTTCGTCGCGGAGATAGGCGCAGGCCAGGACCGAGGAGTCGACGTAGGTGAGCATCGGGGTCAGCGGCCCTCCGCCCAGAGGTCGTCGAGAACCGGGCCGGCGCCCTCGGTGGCCGCGAGCGCACGCTCCCGGTCGGCTTCGGTCATGAGAGGAGCGGGAGGAGAGAGAGGCCGCTCGGCGAGCACCCCGAGCCTCCGTGCCCGAGCGCGAAGCTCCGCCCGGGCGTCCAGTGCTTCGTCGGACACGCCGTGGGCGAGGATCTCCCCGGCGGTCGCGTTGATGGAGCGGCCGGTGCGGCGGGCCCTTCGCGTTATGCGTTGATGAAGATCGTCGTCGATTCGAAGAAGGAGTTGCTTCATGCGTCGACGATATCAATCAAGTTCAGGAGAGTGATATCACTTACCGCCGGCGACGTGCCCCGTGACCGCGCTCCGGCGTCCCGCCGGGCGGGACGGGACCGGGAACGCGGACGGCCCCCGCGAAGGAGTTCGCGGGGGCCGTACGGAAAAGCGGTGCGGGTCAGAGACCGGCGGCGCTGCGCAGGGCGTCGGCGCGGTCGGTGGACTCCCAGGAGAAGCCCTCGCGGCCGAAGTGGCCGTACGCGGAGGTGCCCGAGTAGATCGGGCGGAGCAGGTCGAGGTCGCGGATGATCGCGGCCGGGCGCAGGTCGAAGACCTCCAGCACGGCCTGCTGGATCTTCTCGACGTCGGTCTTCTCGGTGCCGAAGGTCTCGACGAACACGCCGACCGGGTGGGCCTTGCCGATGGCGTAGGCGACCTGGACCTCGGCGCGGTCGGCCAGACCGGCGGCCACGATGTTCTTGGCGACCCAGCGCATGGCGTAGGCGGCCGAGCGGTCGACCTTGGACGGGTCCTTGCCGGAGAAGGCGCCGCCGCCGTGTCGGGACATGCCGCCGTAGGTGTCGACGATGATCTTGCGACCGGTCAGGCCGGCGTCGCCCATGGGGCCGCCGATCTCGAAGCGGCCGGTCGGGTTGACCAGGAGGCGGTAGCCCTCGGTGGCGATCTCCAGGCCGGCCAGGACCGGGTCGACCACGTGCTCCTTGATGTCGGGAGCGAGCATCTCCTTGAGGTCGATCTCGGCCGCGTGCTGGGTGGAGACCACCACGGTGTCGAGCCGGACGGGCCTGTCGCCGTCGTACTCGACGGTGACCTGGGTCTTGCCGTCGGGACGCAGGTAGGGCACCGTGCCGTCCTTGCGGACCTGCGACAGGCGCTCGGCGAGGCGGTGCGCCAGCTGGATCGGCAGCGGCATCAGCTCGGGGGTCTCGCGGCAGGCGTAGCCGAACATCAGGCCCTGGTCGCCGGCGCCCTGGCGGTCGAGCTCGTCGCCGGCCTCGCCCTCGCGATTCTCGTAGGCGTCGTCGACACCCTGGGCGATGTCGGGCGACTGCGCTCCGATGGACACCGACACGCCACAGGAGGCGCCGTCGAAGCCCTTGTGCGAGGCGTCGTAACCGATCTCGAGGATCTTCTCCCGGATGAGACCGGGAATGTCGACGTAGGTCTCCGTCGTCACCTCTCCGGCGACGTGGACCTGACCGGTGGTGATCAGCGTCTCGACCGCGACACGGCTCTTGGGGTCACCCTTGAGCATGGCGTCGAGAATCGCGTCACTGATCTGGTCGGCGATCTTGTCCGGGTGGCCCTCTGTGACCGACTCGGAGGTGAAAAGGCGACGGGACAAGTCAGTGGCTCCTCATGCAGCGGCTGCTGGCGTCTGGGGGCTCTGGCGTCGGCGGACACCAGTAGCGCTCCGGCGAATTCTAGCCCCACCTGATGTGGGGCCGCGAAATCGTCTCAGATCATGTCACCCTAAAGTCTCAGATCGCGTATGGGAAAGAACCCCGGCCCGCCGCGATCCGGATCCGGATCCGCCCACGACGGCGACACGAGCGGGGCTCGATCGCGGCACGAGCGGAGGCCCGCCGGAGCGGTGTCCGGCTCACAGATCGGGCAGCGGGTCGGGGGGAAGCGTCTCCGGCGCGAAGACCTCGGCGTCGGCGGCGGCGACCACCGCGGCGTACTCCTCGTCGATCTCGAACACCATGCCGCCGAGCTCGATGGCCGCGCCCGCGGAGAACTCCAGCGGGCCGAGCCGGGTGCGCCGGGAGTGGGTGGCGTACACCGAGGTCGGCGCGTCGTGGTCGAAGAACTTGGTGGACATCACGCAGATGGTGCGGTCGGTGACCACGATGAGGAAGGTCGCCATGACCGGGGTGCCCACCGACAACGCGGGCAGGACGTAGTGGATCTCCTCCCCCGGAGGGAGCAGCGCCCGGCATCGAGCCCTGACGGCGGCGGCGACCGGCATGATCGAAACCCCTCCAAGCCGCGACATCGCAGGTCATCTCGGAGGCAGTATCCGCCGGGAGGCGGCCGACGGCAAGTGGTCGGATCCGCCGGAAGGTGGGCTACGGCGAGTGGTCAGGCCAGGCGCGCGGCGACGAGGTCCCAGACCGTGTCGGCGAGGGCCTCCTTGGGGCCGCGGGGGATCTCGACCTGCTCCCCGCCGGCGACCAGGACCACGGCCGCGTTGTCGGGCGTGCCGAAGGCGAGGCCGTCGCCGACCTGGTTGACGACGAGCAGATCACAGCCCTTGCGGGCGAGCTTGGCCCGCCCGTTGGCGAGCACGTCGTCGGTCTCGGCCGCGAATCCCGCGATCACCCGCGGGTACGGCTTGAGCCCCTCGCGGCGCCGCTCACCCAGCTCAGCCAGGATGTCAGGATTTTTCACGAGATGGATGGCGTCAGGCTCGTCGGCGGTCTTCTTGATCTTCGATCCGCTCCGCGCCGCGGGCCGGAAGTCGGCGACGGCGGCGGCCATGACCACGGCGTCGGCGCCCTCCACCGCGTCGAGCACGGCGGCGCGCAGTTCCAGGGCCGACTCGACCCGGACGACCCTGGCGCCCGCCGGATCGGGCAGGCCGACGTTGGCGGCCACCAGGGTGACCTCGGCCCCGCGGGCGACGGCCGTGCGGGCCAGCGCGTAGCCCTGCAGGCCCGAGGAGCGGTTGCCGATGAAGCGGACCGGGTCGATGGCCTCGCGGGTGCCCCCGGCGGAGATCACCAGGCGGCGCCCCGCCAGGTCGGCGGAGCGTCCGGCGAGAACCGCGCGGCAGACCTCGAAGATCTCCTTCGGGTCCGGCAGCCGGCCGGGGCCGGTGTCGGCGCCGGTCAGGCGGCCCACGGCGGGGTCGACGACGATCGAGCCGCGCTCGCGGAGCGTGGCCACGTTGGCGCGGGTCGCGGGGTGCTCCCACATCTCGGTGTGCATCGCCGGGGCGAACACCACCGGGCAGCGCGCGGTGAGCAGGGTGTTGGTCAGCAGGTCGCCCGCCAGCCCGTGGGCGGCCTTGGCGAGCACGTCGGCGGTGGCCGGCGCGACGACCACCAGGTCGGCGCCCTGCCCGATGCGGACGTGCGGCACCTCGTGCACGGACTCCCAGACGTCGGTCGTGACAGGGTTGCCGGACAGCGCGGCCCAGGTCGGCTCACCGACGAAGCGGAGCGCCTCCCTGGTCGGGACCACGCGAACGTCGTGGCCCGACTCGGTGAACAGGCGCAGCAGCTCGCACGCCTTGTAGGCGGCGATGCCCGCGCTCACACCGAGGACGACCCTGGGTCTGCCGGGAGACCCGGCTTCTTCTGGGGTCCGCACGAGGTGGTTCAGCCCTCGATCGGCTCGGAGGTCAGCAGGCCCTCGCTGACCTCGCGCAGCGCGATGGACAGCGGCTTCTCCTGCGCGTGGGTCTCGACGAGCGGGCCGACGTACTCGAGCAGGCCCTCGCCGAGCTGGGAGTAGTAGGCGTTGATCTGACGCGCCCGCTTGGAGCCGAAGATCACGAGACTGTACTTGCTGTCGACGATGTCGAGCAGGGCGTCGATCGACGGGTTGGTGATGCCTTCGGAGTAGGCGGCGCTGGTTGCCACGTGTGATTTCCCCTAGCTAGGTGAACGTCCGAGGCGCGAATCCTCGGGAGCATCAGCCAATAAGGCTATCAGCCGATGGCATACGCCCTGGACGGACGTGTTGACGAGTGTCAGGTCGAACTCCTGCTCGGCCGCCATCTCGATCCGGCCGGCCGCCAGGCGGCGGGCGATGACGTCCTCGGGCTCGGTGCCCCGGCCGCGCAGCCGCTTCTCCAGCTCTCCCCAGGTCGGGGGGGCCAGGAAGACCAGCAGCGCCTCGGGCATGGTCGCGCGGACCTGCCTGGCGCCCTGGAGGTCGATCTCCAGCAGCGTGGGCACCCCGGCGTCGAGCTTCTCGAGCACGGGGCCGCGCGGGGTCCCGTACCGGTTGCCGGCGAACTCGGCCCATTCCAGCAGCTCGCCGGAGGCGGCGAGGCGGTCGAACTCCTCGTCGTCGGCGAAGAAGTACTCGACCCCGTGGGTCTCCCCCGGGCGGGGCTTCCTGGTGGTCACCGAGACCGACAGCCACACCTCCGGGTGTGCCCGCCGAAGCTCGGCGACGACCGTGGACTTGCCGACGCCCGACGGCCCGGACAGGACCGTCAGGCGCTTACCGGCCGAGAGGCCGGGGAAGGCTCGCGCCCCCTCCGGACCTCCGGCTGGGGATGTGAAGCGACCGGCCCCGCCCTCGGCGGTTGCCTCCGGAGTCCGACTCTCGTCGGACCACGACGTTCCGGTCACTCCAAACCCCCCGTGATGCCGTCCCCATGCGGGGCGAGCGTGGTCGTATGAACCGAGACTAGCTCTCGGCCCCGCCGAACTCACGCTCGAGCGAAGCTCGCTGGTTCGTACCCAGGCCCCGCACGCGGCGGGACTCTGCGATTCCAAGCCGCTCCATGAGCTGCTTGGCGCGGACCTTGCCCACGCCGGGAAGCGACTCGAGAAGGGCCGAAACCTTCATCTTGCCGATGACGTCGTCGGCCTGCCCGTCTTTGAGCACCTCAGCCAGAGAGACCGCACCGTGCTTCAGGCGGTTCTTCACCTCGGCACGCTCTCGGCGGGCCTTGGCAGCCTTCTCTAGGGCTGCGGCGCGCTGCTCAGGGGTAAGGGGAGGAAGAGCCACGCCGGGTCACCTCGAATTTCCTGTCGATGTACTCGGACGGGATGGGAAACTAGCTGGTCATGGCGCTTCAAGCAACGTCAAGGCCACTTTATCCCCCCAGAAAATCTACTTCGTGACTTTCCGTGCTCGCCGCGTTGCTCTACGTCGACGAAACTGCTCTCAACGCCGAGTTTTCAGGGGTTGTCCCACCCGCGACGCCCGGCGGTCTCCAGCGTCCCCTCACACGCGAAACCGGGTGGTTCCCGGCGTTACCCCACCCGCGACGCCCGGCGGCCTCCGGACCCCGTCACGCGTGACGCCCGGCAGGGTTGCGGGCGCGCCGCCCACGACCGCCCGACGGTTTCGCGGACCGCCTCACGCGTGACGCCCGACGGGTTCACGGATCGCGTCGTACGCGACTTTCCGGATCGCGTCGTACGCCGACGCCCGGCGGTTTCCCGGACCGCGTCACGCGCCGTGCCCTGAGGCGGCGGAGACGCGCCGGAGGGCGGCGGCGATGCCCGCGGCCGTCGCGCCGGGATCGGCGGAGCCGGTGATCGGGCGGCCGATCACGAGAAGGTCGGCCCCGTCGGCCAGCGCCTGCTCGGGAGTCGCTACTCTTGCCTGGTCCTGGCTCGCGGCGCCGGCGGGGCGGACGCCGGGGGTGATGAGGGTGATGTCGGGCCCGACCTCGGCGCGCACCGCGGCGACCTCGCGCGGCGAGCAGACGAGGGCCTGGGCGCCCGCGGCGACGGCCAGCGCCGACAGGCGGCGCACGGCGTCCTGCGAGGGGCCGTTGACGCCCAACTGGTCCAGGTCGGCCTCCGAGAGCGAGGTGAGCAACGTCACCGCCGCGATCTGGGTGTTGGGCATGGCCTCCACGGCCGCGCGGATCATCGCGGGGCCGCCGGCGGCGTGCACGGTCAGGATGGCGGGCTTGAGGCGGGCCACGGCCCTGGCGGCGCCCGCGACGGTGTTGGGGATGTCGTGGAGCTTCAGGTCCAGGAAGATCCGTACTCCGCTCGCCCCGCGGACGGAGGCGATCACGTCGGGGCCGTAGCGGAGATAGAGTTCCAGCCCGACCTTGACGGTGGTGACGTGCGGGGTCACCAGGCTCGCCCAGTGGGCCGCGGTCTCGAGGTCTGGCGCGTCCAGGGCGACGGCGATGGGTGCGGGCGTCACAGGGAACTCTCCTCAAGATCTATCCGATGCCGGGAGGACGCCCCCGGCGGGCGGTGGGCCAGTCCGACCGCGTCGGCCAGCCGGTGGAACCCCCGGGCCGCCAGAAGCTCCTCCAGCTCGCGGAGGATGCGCAGGCAGGCATAGGGGTCGTGGAACAGCGCCGTCCCCACGGCGACGACGCAGGCGCCGGCGAGGATGAGCTCGAAGGCGTCCCTGCCGGTCAGCACGCCGCCCATGCCGATGATGGGCACGCTGGGCAGGGCCGCGTGGACCTGCCACACGCAGCGTACGGCCAGCGGCCGGATGGCCGGTCCCGACAGGCCGCCGGTGACGGCCGCGAGCGCGGGGCGCATGGCCTCGGTGTCGATGCTCATGCCGAGCGGGTTGTTGATCATCGAGAGCGCGTCGGCGCCGCCGTCCACGCACGCGCGGGCGACGCTCACGATGTCCACGACGTCCGGGGAGAGCTTGGCCACCACGGGCACGTCGTAGCGCATCACCGAGCGCACCGAGGCGATCACCTCGGCGGAGGCCGCGCCGTCGCGGGCGAAGACCCGGCCCCGGTCCTCGATGTTGGGGCAGGACAGGTTGACCTCCACCGCGGTGACCCCGGGCGCGTCGGTGAGCCTGCGGGCCAGCGCGGTGTACTCGGCCACGGTGCCGCCGCCGATGGACACCACGGTCCGCACGCCCCGCTGGGCCAGCCAGGGCAGCTCGCGCTCCAGGAAGGCGTCCACGCCCGGCCCCTGGAGCCCGACGGCGTTGAGCATGCCCGAGGGCGTCTCGGCCATCCTGGGGGTCGGGCGGCCCGCCCTGGGGGCCATCGTGATCGACCGGGTGGTCAGCGCGCCGATCCTGGCGAGGTCGAAGAACTGGGCCAGCTCAGAGCCCGACGCCGCGCACCCGGCGGCCGTGGTGACGGGGTTGACCAACTCCACGTGCCCCAGGTACGTCCGCATGTCAACCGGCATTCCGCGTTCCCCCACCGGGCGCTCCCAGCGCGTCGAACGGGATCGTGCCGACGTCGTCGAAGCGGACGCGCTCGCCCCTGAAGACCGGTCCTTCGACGCACGAGCGCACCATCCGGGTTACACCGTCGTCCCCGATGACCGGGAGCACGCACGTCATGCACACGCCGATCCCGCACGCCATCCCCTCCTCGACGGCCACCTGGACGGGGATGTCGAACTCGACCGCCACCGCGGTGACGCCGCGCAGCACCGGCATCGGGCCGCAGGCGTAGACGGCGTCGGCCCGCACATCGGCGATCACTCCGGGCAGCACGTCGGTCACCCGGCCGCGCATGCCCAGGGAGCCGTCCTCGGTGGTCAGCGTGGTGGTCTCCCCCATCCTCCTGGCGCGCAGGGCGCCGAACACCCGGTCTGCGGAGACCGCGCCCAGGACGAAGTCGACGCGGCAGCCGCGCCCCTGGAGGGCGTCGGCCACGGTGAACAGCGTCGCCGAGCCGTGCTCGGCGCCGACCAGGACGCAGGTCACCGGGTCCCTGGGCAGCGGGAACGGGCGGCCGAGCGGGCCCACCAGGTCGAGGGTGTCGCGGGCGCGGCGCTCGGCCAGCCAGGCCGTGCCGGGACCTCGTACGGAGAAGACGAACTCGACCGTACCGCCGTAGTCGGGCTTGACGTCGTGGACGAAGAAGGCACGGCGCGTCAGCATCGACGTCCGCGCCCCGCCGACGGCCACCCCGACGAAGTGGCCGGGGCGGAAGCGCTCGGCGATGCCGGGCGCCACCACGGTCAGCGCATGGTAGGCGTCGACGCGGCGCGTCGTCAGCACCGTGCCGGTCACCTGTACCGGAGTAACAGGCGTCTCCCTCACCTCCGCTAAGGCACCGGCCCCGCTCCTCAGCCGCTCCGCAAACGCTTCGCGTGCTCCTGGAGGGACCGTACGCCGATGTCGCCGCGGACGATCGCCTGGATGCCCTGTACGGCCGCGGCGAGTCCCTGGACGGTGGTGATGCAGGGGATGGCGCGCAACACCGCGGCGGTGCGGATCTCGTAGCCGTCCAGGCGCGGCCCCGACTGGCCGGGACTGCCGAAGGGGGTGTTGACGATGAGGTCCACCTCCCCGTCCAGGATGCGCCGGACGATGGTCTGCTCGCCCTCGGGGCCGGTCCCCTCGCTGTGCTTGCGCACGATCTTGGCATGGACGCCGTTGCGGCGCAGTACTTCGGCGGTGCCCTCGGTGGCGAGGATCTCGAAGCCGAGGTCGGCGAGGGCCTTCACCGGGAAGATCATCGCGCGTTTGTCACGGTTGGCCACCGAGACGAACGCCCGCCCCTTGGTGGGCAGCGAGCCGTACGCGGCGGCCTGCGACTTGGCGTAGGCGGTGCCGAAGAACTCGTCGATCCCCATGACCTCGCCGGTGGAGCGCATCTCGGGGCTGAGCACGATGTCCACGCCGCGGAAGCGGTTGAACGGCAGCACGGCCTCCTTGACCGCGATGGGCGCGTCCAGCGGCATGGTGCCGCCGTCGCCGGTCGCGGGCAGCAGGCCCTCGGCGCGCAGGTCGGCCACCGTGGCGCCCATCATCACCCTGGCCGCCGCCTTGGCCAGCGGCACCGCCGTGGCCTTGGAGACGAACGGGACCGTACGGCTGGCGCGCGGGTTGGCCTCCAGCACGTACAGGATGTTGGCGGACATGGCGTACTGCACGTTGAGCAGGCCGCGCACGCCCACCCCCCTGGCGATGGCCTCGGTGGCGGCGCGGATGCGCTTGATGTCGTAGCCGCCCAGCGTCATCGGCGGCAGCGAGCACGCCGAGTCGCCGGAGTGGATGCCGGCCTCCTCGATGTGCTCCATCACGCCGCCGAGGTAGAGCTCCTCGCCGTCGAACAGGGCGTCGACGTCGATCTCCACGGCCTCGTCGAGGAACTTGTCCACCAGCACCGGGTGGTCGCTGGCCGCGCCCGCCTTGGCCATGTAGGCGGCCAGGGTGTCGTCGTCGTAGACGATGGCCATCCCGGCGCCGCCCAGCACGTAGGAGGGCCGCACCAGCACCGGGTAGCCGATCTCGGCGGCGATGGCCAGCGCCTCGTCCTCCGTCACCGCGACACCGTGCTTGGGCGCGGGCAGGCCCGCCTCGGCGAGGACCCTGCCGAACGCGCCGCGCTCCTCGGCGAGGTGGATCGACTCGGGCGAGGTGCCGACGATCGGGACCCCCGCGTCCTTGAGCGACTGGGCCAGGCCGAGCGGGGTCTGGCCGCCGAGCTGGACGATGACGCCCACCACGGGACCGGTCTGCTGCTCGGCGTGGACGACCTCCAGGACGTCCTCCAGGGTGAGCGGCTCGAAGTAGAGGCGGTCGGAGGTGTCGTAGTCGGTGGAGACCGTCTCGGGGTTGCAGTTGACCATGACGGTCTCGTACCCGGCGGCCGACAGCTCGAAGGAGGCGTGCACGCACGCGTAGTCGAACTCGATGCCCTGGCCGATCCTGTTGGGCCCCGAGCCAAGGATGAGGACCTTGGGACGCTCCCCGTAGGGGACCTCGGTCTCCTCGTCGTAGGTGGAGTACAGGTAGGGGGTCTGGGCGGCGAACTCGGCGGCGCAGGTGTCGACCGTGTTGTAGACCGGGCGGACGCCGAGCGCGTGGCGCAGGTCGCGCACCCGCGGCTCGGTCATGTCGCGCAGCTCGGCGATCTGCGCGTCGCTGAAGCCGTACCGCTTGACCCGGGTCAGCACCTCGGCGGTCAGCTGCGGCGCGTCGCGCAGCTCGGCGGCGACCTCGTCGATCGCGATGAGCTGGTCGAGGAACCAGGGGTCGACGGAGGTGGCCTGCGACAGCTCCTCGATCGTGGCCCCGGCGCGGATGGCCTGCTGCATGGTGAACAGGCGCCCGTCGTGCGGGACGCGGCAGGCGGCCAGGAGCTCGTCCTTGGCGCCCGGCTCCCCGGCCCAGGTGAAGGAGGCGCCCTTCTTCTCCAGCGAGCGCAGCGCCTTCTGCAGGGCCTCGGGGAAGGACCTGCCGATCGCCATGGCCTCGCCCACCGACTTCATGTGGGTGGTGAGGGTCTGGTCGGCCCCGGCGAACTTCTCGAACGCGAACCTCGGCACCTTGACCACGACGTAGTCGAGCGAGGGCTCGAACGACGCCGGGGTCTCCTTGGTGATGTCGTTGGGGATCTCGTCCAGGGTGTAGCCGATGGCCAGCTTGGCGGCGATCTTCGCGATCGGGAAGCCGGTGGCCTTGGACGCGAGCGCCGAGGAGCGCGAGACGCGCGGGTTCATCTCGATGACGACCATGCGGCCGGTGCGCGGGTCGACGGCGAACTGGATGTTGCAGCCGCCGGTGTCGACGCCGACCTCGCGGATGACCGCGATGGCCACGTCGCGCATGTTCTGGTACTCGCGGTCGGTCAGCGTCAGCGCGGGGGCCACGGTGACGCTGTCGCCGGTGTGCACGCCCATCGGATCGATGTTCTCGATCGAGCAGACGATCACCACGTTGTCGGCCCGGTCGCGCATGACCTCCAGCTCGTACTCCTTCCAGCCGAGGATGGACTCCTCCAGGAGCACCTCGGTGGTCGGCGAGGCGTCGAGGCCCGCCCCGGCGATGCGGCGCAGCCCCTCCTCGTCGTGCGCGAAGCCCGAGCCGACCCCGCCCATGGTGAAGGAGGGCCGCACCACCAGCGGGTAGCCGAGCTCGCCGGCGGCGGCCAGGCACTCGTCCATGCTGTGGCAGACGAACGAGCGCGCCGACTCGGCGTTGAGGCCGCGCTCGGCGGCGACCTTGGCCACGATGCCCTTGAACAGCTCGCGGTT
This sequence comes from Streptosporangium sp. H16, assembly GCF_051918855.1. Lineage (NCBI taxonomy): Bacteria > Bacillati > Actinomycetota > Actinomycetes > Streptosporangiales > Streptosporangiaceae > Streptosporangium > Streptosporangium sp. H16. The sequence goes on along the minus strand of NZ_JBPXMD010000001.1, from coordinate 296,412 downwards.
CTCGCCCGCCTGGATGGCGTCGACGTCGGCGCCGATCAGCTCGACGTCGTAGCGCTCCAGGACCCCGGCCTCGTACAGGGAGATCGCGGTGTTCAGCGCGGTCTGCCCGCCCAGGGTGGGCAGCAGCGCGTCGGGCCGCTCCTTGGCGATGATCTTCTCGACGATGTCGGGGGTGATGGGCTCGACGTAGGTGGCGTCGGCGAACTCGGGGTCGGTCATGATCGTCGCCGGGTTGCTGTTGACGAGGATCACACGGAAGCCCTCGGCACGCAGCACGCGGCAGGCCTGGGTGCCCGAGTAGTCGAACTCGCAGGCCTGGCCGATCACGATCGGCCCTGAGCCGATCACCATGATCGACTGAATGTCCGTGCGCTTAGGCACCCTTGTTTCCCCCCGTGCTCATGGTCGCGCTCGGCTCCTCACCGGCTGCGCGGACGACTCGTCCCTCGTCGGCCACTCCGCCCGCTCGTCCCCTCGACCGCTCCGTGCTCATGGTCGCGCTCGGCTCCTCACCGGCTGCGCGGACGACTCGTCCCTCGTCGGCCACTCCGCCCGCTCGTCCCCTCGACCGCTCCGTGCTCATGGTCGCGCTCGGCTCCTCACCGGCTGCGCGGACGACTCGTCCCTCGTCGGCCACTCCGCCCGCTCGTCCCCTCGACCGCTCCGTACTCATGCTCGTGGTCGCGCTGGTGTTAGCGCTCACCTCGCTGACCGTTCCCCGCTCGCCCGCCATCAACGCGCAGAAGTCGTCGAACAGGCCGGCCGAGTCGTGCGGGCCCGCCGCGGCCTCGGGGTGGTACTGGACGCTGAACGCCGGGCGGTCCAGCAGTCGCAGCCCCTCGACGCAGTCGTCGTTGAGGTTGACGTGGCTGACCTCCGCCGACCCGTACGGCGTGTCGAACACGCCCTCCAGCGGCGCCCGTACCGCGAAGCCGTGGTTGTGCGCGGAGATCTCCACCTTGCCGGTGCCCCGGTGCTGCACCGGCTGGTTGACGCCCCGGTGGCCGTAGCGCAGCTTGTAGGTGCCCAGCCCCAGCGCCCGCCCGAAGAGCTGGTTGCCGAAGCAGATGCCGAAGAACGGGACGCCCGCGTCGAGGACGCCGCGAAGCGCCCGCACCGGGCCGTCGGCGGTGGCGGGGTCGCCCGGGCCGTTGGAGAAGAACACCCCGTCGGGGCCGAGCGCGAGGATCTCCTCGGCGGTGACGGAGGCGGGCAGCACGTGCACCTCGCAGCCGCGCTCGGCCATCCGGTGCGGCGTCATCGCCTTGATGCCGAGATCGACGGCGGCCACGGTGAACCGCCGGGGACCGATCGCGGGCACGACGTACGGCTTGGGGGTGGAGACCTCCCCGGCCAGGTCGGCGCCCTCCATCGCGGGGCTGCCCAGCACGCGCTCCAGCAACTCCTCGACCGGCGCCAGGGCCTTGCCGGAGAAGACCCCGGCCCGCATCGCCCCCCGCTCCCGCAGGTGGCGGGTGAGGGCGCGGGTGCCGGTGATGGCGATGCCGACGACGCCCTGCTCCTTGAGGTAGTCGTCCAGGGAACGGTTGGAGCGCCAGCTGGAGGCCGTCCGGGCGGGCTCGCGGACCACGTATCCGGCCACCCACACCCGCGACGACTCCGGATCCTCGTCGTTGACCCCGGTGTTCCCGATGTGGGGCGCGGTCATCGCGACGATCTGGCGGTGGTACGACGGGTCGGTCAGCGTCTCCTGGTAGCCGGTCATCCCGGTGTTGAAGACCATCTCGCCGAAGGTCTCGCCCTCGGCGCCGTAAGGGATCCCGCGGAAGACGCGCCCGTCTTCCAGCACTAGCACTGCGGTCACTCACACACCCCGATCATCTCGGTTACAGCTCCGCAAAGTATGAAATATCCGGCATGGTGGGTCGCCATCCCTCCGCCGGGCGGGGCGCCTCGGCGCCCCGGGGCGGGAGGGAGGCCCCCGTGTTCCGGGGAGGGAAGGCGGAAGGTGCCCTCCCTGAAGGGCACGGCGGTCACGGCGATCACAGAGGTCACGGCGGTCACGGCGGTCACAGAGGTCGCCCGGGCGCGGCGGACGGGAGCCCTCACGTGAGCTTTCCGTCCAGGACGGTCGGCCTGCCGCGCAGGAAGGTCGCCACGACGCGGCCGGGCAGGGTCAGGCCCTCGTAGGGCGTGTTGCGGCTCTTGGAAGCGTAGCCCGCCGGGTCGACCGCGGCACGCACCGACGGGTCGTAGAGGGTGATGTTGGCCGGGGCTCCGGCCTCGATCGGCCGCCCGTGCCCCTGGAGCCTGCCGATCCTGGCCGGGGCGAGGGACATGCGCTCGGCGACGCCGGCCCAGTCGAGCAGTCCGGTGTCCACCATCGCCTCCTGGACCACGGCCAGCGCCGTCTCCAGGCCGATCATGCCCATGGCCGCGGCGGCCCACTCGGTCTCCTTGTCCTCGACCGGGTGCGGGGCGTGGTCGGTGGCCACGCAGTCGATCGTGCCGTCGGCCAGGGCCTCGCGCAGCGCCTCGACGTCCGCGCGGGTGCGCAGCGGCGGGTTCACCTTGTAGATCGGGTTGTAGGAGCCGACCGGGGAGTCCTCGACCAGGTCGTCGGTGAGGAGCAGGTGATGCGGGGTCACCTCGGCGGTGACGTCCCAGCCCTTGGACTTGGCCCAGCGGATGATCTCCACAGAACCGGCCGTGGAGACGTGGCAGACGTGCAGGCGCGAACCGACGTGGGCGGCGAGCAGGCAGTCGCGGGCGATGATCGCCTCCTCGGCGACCGCGGGCCACCCGGTCAGGCCCAGCCTGCCGGAGACCGCGCCCTCGTTCATCTGCGCGCCCGCGGTCAGGCGCGGCTCCTGGGCGTGCTGGGCGACGACGCCGTCGAAGGCCTTGACGTACTCCAGGGCGCGGCGCATGAGCACCGCGTCGGAGACGCACTTGCCGTCGTCGGAGAAGACCCTGACCCGCGCGGCGGAGTCGGCCATCGCGCCGAGCTCGGCCAGGCGTTCGCCGCCCAGGCCGACGGTGACGGCGCCGACGGGCTGCACGTCGCAGTGGCCCGCCTCCTGGCCCAGGCGCCAGACCTGCTCGACGACGCCCGCGGTGTCGGCGACCGGCTCGGTGTTGGCCATGGCGTGCACGGCGGTGTAGCCGCCGAGAGCGGCGGCGCGGGTGCCGGTGTCGACGGTCTCGGCGTCCTCGCGGCCCGGCTCGCGCAGGTGGGTGTGCAGGTCGACCAGGCCGGGCAGGGCGATCAGCCCCTCGGCCTCGACGGTCTCACCGCCGGTCAGCCCCTGGCCGATCTCCACCAGGAGGCCGTCACGGATCAGGATGTCGGCCGGCTCGCCGCCGAGGATTCTGGCGCCCCTGATGACGATGCCGTCACGCGTGGCCCCGATGCGGTCGTTCATCAGATCTCTCCCCCGAGGTCGGCGCCGCCGAGCAGCAGATACAGGACGGCCATGCGTGCGGTCACACCGTTGGCGACCTGCTCGACGATCGTCGAGCGCGGCGAGTCGGCCACCTCGGCCGCGATCTCCATGCCTCGGTTCATCGGGCCGGGGTGCATCACGATGGCGTGGTCGGGCATCTTGGCGACGCGGTCGCGGTCGAGCCCGTAACGGCGGCTGTACTCCCGCTCGGTGGGGAAGAACGCCGCGTTCATGCGCTCGCGCTGCACGCGCAGCATCATCACCACGTCGGACTTGGGCAGCACCGCGTCGAGGTCGTACGAGACCTCGCACGGCCAGGAGTCGACCTGGACCGGGAACAGGGTCGGCGGGGCGACCAGGGTCACCTCGGCGCCGAGCGTGGCCAGCAGCAGCACGTTGGAGCGGGCCACCCGGCTGTGCAGCACGTCACCGACAATGGTGATCTTCCTGCCGTCCAGCGGGCCCAGGCGGCGGCGCATGGTGAAGGCGTCGAGCAGGGCCTGGGTGGGGTGCTCGTGGGTGCCGTCGCCGGCGTTGACGACGCTGCCGCGCACCCAGCCGGCCAGCCGGTGCGGCGCGCCCGAGGCGCCGTGGCGGATCACGACGGCGTCGGCGCCCATCGCCTCCAGGGTGAGCGCGGTGTCCTTGAGCGACTCGCCCTTGGAGACGCTGGAGCCCTTGGCGGAGAAGTTGATGACGTCGGCCGACAGGCGCTTGGCGGCGGCCTCGAAGGAGATCCTGGTCCGGGTGGAGTCCTCGAAGAAGAGGTTCACCACCGTGCGGCCCCGCAGGGTGGGCAGCTTCTTGATGGAACGTTCCGAGATCTTCGCCAGCTCGTCGGCGGTGTCCAGGATGAGCAGGGCGTCGTCGCGGGTCAGGTCGGCCGCGGAGATCAGGTGCCGCTTCACCGGTCTTCCTCCTTCAGCAGCAGGACCGCGTCGCGGCCGTCGTTCTCCTCCAGGTAGACCTTGACGCTCTCGGACTTGGACGTCGGCAGGTTCTTGCCCACGTAGTCGGGGCGGATGGGCAGCTCGCGGTGCCCCCGGTCGACCAGGGTGGCGAGCTGCACGGCCTGCGGGCGGCCCAGGTCGTTGAGGGCGTCGAGGGCGGCGCGGACGGTGCGGCCCGAGTAGAGGACGTCGTCGACGAGGACGACCACCCTGCCGTCGATGCCGTCGGCGGGCAGCTCGGTGCGGCCCAGCGCGCGGGCGGGACGCAGCCGGAGGTCGTCGCGGTACATCGTGACGTCGAGGGAGCCGACGGGCACCGAGCGGCCCTCGAACTGCTTGATGTGGGCGGCCAGGCGGCGGGCCAGGTGGACGCCGCGGGTGGGGATGCCCAGGAGAAGGACGTTCTCACCGCCCTTGGTCCGCTCGAGGATCTCGTGGGAGATGCGGATGAGAGCCCGGTTGATGTCGGGCTCCTCGAGGACGGCGCGGGCGTTGCCCTGCGCATGCGGGAGCGAACGCGAAATGGCCTCGGCCACGGAGAAACACCACCTTTCCCGCCTCACGGGACGGGTCTTAAAGGAAGTCAACGCCTTCACGGTACCAGCCGCGTGAAGGCTCGCCCGAACAGGGGTCCGCTCCGCGAACGCCGAAGATCCGGCCCAGCAATCTTCTCAAAAGAGAATAAATATCCCGATCATCGCTGACTTCCCCTTGGTTCTTCCGGGTATGCGCTTTACATCCGCACCAAGGCGGAGCATGACGATCACACCCCGGGCGCGGCCGGCCCGGCGGCCACCAAAGGCCGCCGACGGCCTCTGATGGCCTCGTCACCGGCCGCGCCCGTCACCCAGCCGCGAAGGAAGAGAAATGGCCTTTCACGTCGACTCCGAGGTCGGCCGGCTCCACCAGGTCCTGCTGCACCGGCCGGAACTCGCCCTGAAACGGCTCACGCCGTCGAACAAGGACGACTTCCTCTTCGACGACGTGCTGTGGGTGCAGCGCGCCGTGGAGGAGCACGAGGAGTGGCAGAAGCTCCTGGTCGAACAGGGCGTCACCGTCTACATGCTCTCCGACCTGCTCCGCGAGACGGTCGAGATTCCCGAGGCGCGCAAGCACATCCTGGACGGCATCGCCGACGAGCGCTACTTCGGCCCGATGGCCGTCGACGCGATCCGCAACGCGCTGGACTCGATGGACTCCATCGTGCTCCAGCGCTATCTCACCGGCGGCATCACCAAGCGCGAGATGGTGGAGATGGGCACCGACCCCAAGAGCCTCGCCTTCCACACGCTCAAGCCGGACGACTTCGTCCTGCCCCCGCTGCCCAACCACCTGTTCACCCGCGACACCTCCTGCTGGATCTACGACGGCGTCTCGATCAACGCGATGAGGAAGAAGGCCCGCCGCCGCGAGACCGTCAACATGGAGGCGATCTACCGCTACCACCCGGCCTTCGCGCCCGGCTACGACCGGCCGGACGAGGGCGGCTACAACGTCTGGCTGCCGGGCATCCCCATGGCGCCCGCCACCATCGAGGGCGGCGACGTGCTCGTCATCGGCCGCGGCGCGGTGCTGGTGGGTATCAGCGAGCGCACGCAACCCCAGGCCGTCGAGATGCTCGCGCGGAGCCTGTTCAGGCGAGGGGCGGCGACGAGGATCGTCGCGCTGGACATGCCGAAGGCGCGGGCCTTCATGCACCTGGACACGGTCATGACCAACGTGGACGTCGGCGTCTTCACCAAGTTCGCGGGACTGGGCATGCTGCCCTCCTACACCGTCGAGCCCGGCGACAACGAGAAGGAACTCAAGATCACCGACCATCCCCCCGAGGACATGCACCGGGCCATCGCGCGGGCGATCGGGCTGGACGACATCAAGGTCCTCAGCGCGACGCAGGACGTGTACGCCTCTGAGCGGGAGCAGTGGGACGACGGCTGCAACGTGCTGGCCCTGCGTCCCGGCGTGGTGGTGGCCTACGAGCGCAACACCACCACCAACAACCACCTGCGCGAGAACGGGATCGAGGTCATCACGATCCGGGGCAGCGAGCTCGGCCGCGGCCGGGGCGGCCCGCGCTGCATGAGCTGCCCGCTCGAACGCGACGGCATCTGACCCCTGACTCCGGCCGCCGGACCGCCGTCCGGAAGGCCCGTCCGGAAGGCCCGTCCGACGGCTCGGCTCCCGGAAGCCGGGTCCGGCGGGACGTGTGCGGCGGGACGTGTGCGGAAAAGCTCCCTGTACCTCCCGGAGAGTCGGCGCCCCCCTGGAAGAGCGGGCCTGGTCCTCCCTCCCGGCAGGGCGGACCGTCACCACGCGGACCGCGGTGGAGGGGAGGAACGGATGGCCTCACCGGCTCGCCGGCTTCTCCGTACCAAGCCCGCCGAGGAGATCGTCGCCGAGGGCGGCCACGGCGAGGGCGGCGAGCTGCGCAGGAGCATGACCCTGTGGCAGCTGACCCTGTTCAGCGTCGGCGCCACCCTCGGCACCGGCATCTTCGTGATCCTCGGCCAGGCCGTGCCCAGGGCGGGCCCCGCCGTGCCGGTCGCCTTCCTGCTGGCCGCGGTCACCGCCCTGTTCTCCGCGCTGTCGTACGCGGAGCTGGCCGGCACGATCCCCGTCTCCGGGTCGTCGTACTCCTACGCGTACGCCACCCTGGGCGAGCTGGTGGCGTGGGTGTGCGGCTGGTGCCTGATGCTGGAGTACGCCGTCTCGGTGGCGGCCGTGGCGGTCGGCTGGGGCGAGTACCTCAACGCCTTCCTCCAGGACCTGTTCGGCTGGACGTTCCCGGCGGCCGTCGTCCACTCCCCCGGCGACCGGGGCGGCGTGGTCAACCTGACCGCGATTCTGATCGTCCTGCTCGCCACCTGGCTGCTGCTGCGCGGCGCCTCGGAGAGCGCGGGCGCCAACGCGATCTTCGTGCTCGTCAAGATCGCGGTGCTGGCGTTCTTCTGCGTCGTGGCGTTCACCGCGTTCGACGCGGGCAACCTGGCGCCGTTCGCCCCGATGGGGATCGCCGGCATCACCGCCGCCGCCTCGCAGGTGTTCTTCTCCTACATCGGCTTCGACGCGGCCTCCACCGCCGGGGAGGAGGCCAGGAACCCCAGGCGTGACCTCCCTTTGGCGATCATGCTGTCCCTCGGCGTCGTCACACTCGTCTACGTCCTGGTGGCACTGGCCGCCGTCGGCGCCATGCCGTGGCAGGACTTCGACCCGCAGAATACCGAGGCGGGCCTGGCCGTGATCGCGAAGCGGGCCGTGGGCGCCACCTGGCCCGGCGTCGTCATCTCCTTCGGCGCGGCCATCGCCATCGCCAGCGTGGTCCTGACCGTGCTGTACGGCCAGACCCGCATCCTGTTCGCCATGGCGCGCGACGGCCTGATTCCGAAGATCTTCGAGAGGGTGAGCCCACGCCGCCGGGTACCGGTCGCCAACACCCTCATCGTGGCCGCCTTCGTCTCCGTGCTCGCCGGGTTCGTCCCGCTGGGCCGGCTCGCCGAGGCCACCAGCATCGGCACCCTGTTCGCCTTCGCGATCGTCAACACCGGCGTGCTCGTCCTGCGCCGCACCCGCCCCGACCTGCCCCGCGGCTTCAGGACACCGTTCTTCCCGATCACGCCGATCCTCGGCGTGATCCTCTGCCTCGTCGTGATGGCCGGACTGGCCGGCGTCACCTGGCTGGCCTTCGGGATCTGGATGGCGGCCGGCCTGCTCGCCTACTTCCTCTACGGCTACCGCCACTCGCGTCTCAACCGGGGCGTCCGGTGACCGGGGCCGCCGGCCTCGGGGCGGGACGGCCCGGACGCGGCGGGCGGAGCCTCCCGGGGCGACGCCCGGACCGGCACGCGGGCGCGCCGAGCCTCGCCTCCGGCAGCGCGAAACCGTCGCACCGGGTATTGCCCGCCGCCGCGTCGTTCAAGATCATACGCCCGTCGCCGCGCCCGGGGGCGACGCCGTCCCGAATCCCGGAGAAGAGCCGGAAATCATGCGAAAGTCCCGGAAAAACCGGAGGTTTCGCGATGTGGGGTAGGACAAGTGCGGCGTTTGAGGCGGACCCCACCGGACCGGATTCGGCATCTTTTTTCCAATCAGCTTGACCTTAGGCGCCCACAGCTTTACCGTCACTGTCCGTAACCACACCTCGTGGCGTTATCGGGTGAACCCTGACGCATCGGTCACCGAAGGTGCCTACCCCGGGCGCCAACCCGGTGAACGGGGCATAAGTTGCGAGGTAGCACAATCATGTTGAGAGCACTACATAACAGAGCCGGGGGGCCACACCATGCCGTCTGAGTACGCCAAGTCGCTGGGTGCAAGACTCCGCGCCATCCGCACCCAGCAGGGCCTGTCCCTGCACGGGGTAGAAGAGAAGTCCCGCGGGCGCTGGAAGGCGGTCGTCGTTGGCTCCTACGAGCGTGGCGACCGTGCCGTCACCGTGCAGAAGCTTGCCGAACTGGCTGATTTCTACGGGGTGCCGGTCTCGGAGTTGCTGCCGGGAGGGGCCGCTCCGAGCCCCCTTGGCCCGACACCGAAGCTTGTGATCGACCTTGAGCGTCTCGCCCAGCTCCCCAAGGAGAAGGCGGGCGCGCTCGCCCGTTACGCGGCCACCATCCAGAGCCAGCGTGGCGACTACAACGGCAAGGTGCTGTCCATCCGCCAGGAGGACCTCCGCTCCCTCGCCGTGATCTACGACAAGTCCCCCAGCGAGCTCACCGAGGAGCTCATCAGCTGGGGCGTCCTGGACCCGGAGGCGCGCCGAGCCGTCGAGTCCTTCTGACGACCCCTGACCGGTCGTGGGTGCGCCGGAACCGGCGTGCCCACCCCGCAGAGCTTCCCGCTCTCAGTAGAACGTGTCCTTCGTCCCGCCCCGGGCTGACCGCCACTGTGGTAGGAAAAGGCAAACATGCGTTTAGCGAGATGTGGTGGACATGGCCTCGGGAGATGATCGGCTCGATCACTCTCGATCAAGCCGGAAAAGCGGTCTCCGCGCCGTCATGACGTCGCTGGGATCGACCAAGACGCATGCCTTCCTGCGGCTGCTGACCTCGATCGGCACCACCAAGACCCAGGACACCCTGAAACTCCTGCCGTTCGTCGTCATGGCCGTGGTGGCCCTGATCGACTTCGGCTCGGGCCCCACGTCCGGCCTCCTGCCGCTGCTCGCCCTCGGCCCGGCCTTCGCCAGCGTGGCGTGCGGCCTGGCCCGCACCACGGTGGTCGGCGTCGTCGCCCTGCTGCTGTGCTTCGCGCTCGGCGCCTACAACGACATCCTCTGGATGCCCCGCACCGACATCACCCTCATCGCCATCCTCGGCGTCACCATGGCCAGCGTGCTGGCCAGCGCCGGGCGGCTGCGCCACGAACACCAGCTCGCCGACGTGCGCTCGGTGGCCGAGGCCGCCCAGCGGGTGCTGCTGCGCCCGGTGCCCCGCCGCGCGGGACCGGGCATCGGCGTGGCCGTCTCGTACACCTCCGCCACGGCGGAGGCCAGGATCGGCGGCGACCTGTACGAGGTCGTCACCACCCCGCACGGGGTGCGGATCATCGTGGGGGACGTCCAGGGCAAGGGCCTGGAGGCCGTGGAGACGGCCGCCGTGGTGCTCGGGGCCTTCCGGGAGGCGGCCCACGACGAGAAGACGCTCCAGGGCGTCGTGGCGCGTCTGGAGAACGCCCTGACCCGCGAGCTGTCCGGCGAGCAGTTCGTGACCGCCGTGCTGGCCGAGATCAGCGGCGGTTCCACCATCACCGTCATCAACTGCGGCCATCCGGCGCCCATGGTGCTCGACGCCGAGGGCGGGATCTGGTTCGCCGACCCGCCTGACGAGGCGCTCCCGCTGGGCATGAGCGCCCTCAAGGCCAGTGAGCCGCAGCCGCACCACATCCCGTTCGAACCGGGCGACCAGGTGCTCTTCTACACCGACGGGGTCATCGAGGCACGCGACGGGGCCGGCGAGTTCTACCCGCTGCTGGAGCGGGCGCACCTGCTGGACGGCGACGACCCCCAGGGCTCGCTGGACGCCCTCCGCGCCGACCTGCTCGACCACGTGGGCAGGCCGCTGAGCGACGACGCCGCCATGCTCCTGCTACGTCACCGCGCCGCCCGCCAGAACTCCACGGCGGCGGCGGCCGAACGGACGGGGTGAGGAGCCCGGGGCGGCCTGGAGACCGGCCTGGGACAGGTGGCGCGAGGGGCAGGCGACGCGAAAAACGTCCCCGTACGTCTTCGTGCCGTCCGGGAGGACCGGTGGACACGGAGACGTACGGGGACGGCGCCGGTGAGCCCGGGCGGCGACCCCGGGTGGGAGGCCGCTCCGGCTCTAACCGGCTAGGGGGACCTGGCCGGGGAGCATGGGCTGGCTCGGCACGCCGAGCAGCTTCTCCACGGCGGTGACGAAACGCTCCGCCTCGGAGATGATCTCCTCGGCGTCTCGCGAGGACACCGTGCGGGTCAGGCCCGCCTCGGCGGCGGCCCGCTTGGCCGCGCTCGTCTCGAAGTAGGGTGCCCACTCGGCCAGGCGGGGCTCGGCCTCGGGCAGCATTTCCCAGGCGCTGCGCAGCCTGCGCCTCCTGCGGCCCTCCATGGGACGGGGACGGGCCGCCAGGACGGCAGCGGCCGCCCTGAGCGCGGCGAGGTGGGCCGCGACGTAACGCGCGGCGGAGGTCCGGGCGGCGGCGGCCTCTTCGAGGCAGTCGCGCGCGTCTGAGAGGTGCGCCCGCACCGTGGGGGACAACCGGGGCCCACCGGAATCGCTGAGCCGAGGGGTCATAGTGCTTCAGCCTCCTTGGTCGCAAGCGGCTCCGGCGTTTTCGCCGGTGGTATCACACTCGCAGACCCCACCGACAAATCCACCGGACGGCCGGACGAGGAGCTTCCCCTCTCCCCGCCCGCCCTGACCTGGCCCGATCGTCTCCGCCGACGACGTGGACCGGATCGGCCGCCCTCGGACACGAGCCGCGAGCCCCGTGTCATCACATCGAACATAAATTCGATCACTAATACTGTCAAGTAAAACGACGAACAAAAGTTCGATCTTCGGGTGTGTGAGGGCACATGCGGGCTCGGGGAGATCGGTGCGCGCGGAAACGCGAAAGGGCCCCGGGAGATCGTCGTCTCCCGGGGCCCCGGTTCACGACCGGCGGGGTCACGCCCGCCGGATCGCCCGTTCCGCCGCCCTACCGGACGAACCTGCCTCGGACGTGCACCGGCACTCCCGTACCGAGCAGGCCGGGAAGGACCTCCGCCACGTGCATCGGCAGCCGTACGCAGCCGTGGGAGGCGGGCGCCAGCGGCACCGACAGCGCGCCGTGGAAGGCGATGCCCCCGTTGAAGAAGATCGGGTTGTAGAGCTGGCCGAGGTAGGACTTGTGCCAGCCGTCCCTGCGCCAGGTGGTCTTGTAGTCGCCCGTCGGCGTGCGGGCGTCGCCGCAGAACCGCTGGGCCCTGCCCTCCCAGGTAGCCGTCTCGCAGTAGGAGATCCCGCTGCCCGAGGAGGTGTGGCTGACCAGTTTCACCACACCGCCGACGTAGAGGACCATCACCTGCTTGGCGAGGTTGACCTCCACCCGGGTCGGCTTCCCGTTGGGCACGAGCACCTTAGGCGCCAGCGGGGTCTCCAGGGCGGCCCAGGTCCTGCGCGCCACGGTGCTGGTCGGGGTGATGCCGTTGACCTTCTGGAAGGCCCAGACCGCCGCCAGGGTCGCCCCGCCGTAGCGGCCGTCGATCCTGCCCGGGGCGTAGCCGAGCTCGGCCAGCCGGGTCTGGAGCACCTTCACCGTGGCGCCCTTCGCGCCGAGCTTGAGCGTCTTGCCCGGTGCGGCGAACGGGCTCGCCCCCGTCGCCGTCACGGCCGAGACGGCAGGGGAAGCCGAGGTCCGGGCCGCGGCGGCGTCCGCGAAAAGAGTGACGCCCGCGGAAGAGAGGAGCACGGCCCCCGCCGTCATCAGCGCGGCCACTCCCTGCCGCTGTCCAACCCCCACTTTCAACCAACTCCTCATATCACTATGGATCAGGTCAAGGGACCATAGCGCACGGGTTCCCCGTGCAGGCCGCCGGTTATGAAGCGGCAATCAACGGTCAATCTGTTTAGAGTGGCCGCGTGCCAGAAAAGTTGCATCCGAACATCGAGAAGGTCGCCGCCGTCCTGCGCGAGCACGGCGTCCCCGGCGAGATCGTCGTCTTCGCGGAGGCCACCCCGACCGCCGCCACCGCGGCCGCGCAGCTCGGCTGCGAGGTCGGCGCCATCGCCAACAGCCTGATATTCGACGCCGACGGCGAGCCGCTCCTGGTGCTGACCAGCGGAGCCCACCGGGTCGACACCGACCTGATCGCCAGGACGGCCGGCGTGGCGAAGGTGCGGCGCGCCGACCCCGCCTTCGTACGGGCGGCCACCGGCCAGGCCATAGGCGGCGTCGCCCCGATCGGCCACCCCGCGCCGGTCAGGACCCTGGTCGACACCTGGCTGGGCAAGCACGAGGTCGTCTGGGCCGCCGCCGGCCATCCGCACACCGTCTTCCCGACCTCCTTCGAGGAGCTCGTCCGCATCACCGGCGGGGTTCCCGTCGAGGTCGAATGACGGCCTTCAACGGCGCTTGAGCGCCGCCCTCACCAGGCGCCGCACTCTCGCCTCGTGCCGACCCGCGTCACGTTCGCACTGCTAGGGTGCGACGCGTGATCGGACTGCGACGGATCGGACCCGACGAGTTCAGGCTCCGGCTGGACGCGGTCCTCCACGTCTACACCGAGGCGATGAACCCGCCCACCGACCAGATCGCCGGCCGCAGGCTCATCATGGGAAACCACGCCACCCACCCCGCCTTCACCTGCCTGTTCGCCGAGCTCGCCGACGGCACACCGGTGGGCATCGCCTACGGCTTCCACGGGGTTCCCGGCCAGTGGTGGCACGACGTGGTCAGGCGGGCCCTCGTGGAGAAACACGGCGAGGGCAGCGCCCGCGGCTGGCTGGGCGACGCGCTGGAGCTCGCCGAGATCCACGTCCACCCCGACTACCAGGGGAAGGGCATCGGCCGAGCGATGATCACGGGCATGTGCGCAGGCCGCCTGGAGCGCACCGCCGTGCTGTCGACCCGCGACCAGCCCACCGCGGCCCGGCACCTCTACCGGAGCATCGGCTTCGTGGACCTGCTCACGCAGTTCGTCTTTCCCGGCGGGCACGAGCGCTACGCGATCCTCGGGACCGTCCTGCCGCTGGACGGCTGAGCCACCGGCCGGAGCTCCTGGTCCCCGCAGGAACGCCGCCCTCCCCGGACGTCCCGCACCTGGGAGTCCCGCCCCGGGAGCCGGGCCACCCGGCCAGGCCGGACGCGCCGGGCGGGCCGCGAAGGGCCACAACGGGCCACGGCGACCGGGGCCCGGCCGGACAAGGACCACCCGCCGGCCGCCGCGTCCCGGCGGGAGCGGGGCAGCCGGGACGCGACGGCGTCAGACCGGCAGCGGGGCGGCCTTCTGCGTGTGGTCGAGGGCCTGGAAGACCTCTCGGGTCGCGCTGGAGCGGTTGAAGGTGATGAAGTGGATGCCGGGCGCCCCCTCGTCGAGCAGGGTCTGGCAGAGCTCGGCGGCGTGCTCGATGCCGAGGCTGCGCACGGCGGCCGGATCGTCGGCGACGGCCGCGAACCTCTCGGCCACCTCCGGCGGGAACGGCGCGCCGGAGAGCTGCTCGGACCTGGCGATGGTGCTCATCTGCGTGACGGGCATGATCCCGGGAATGATCGGCGTGTCACAGCCGCCGGCCGCCACCCGGTCGCGCAGCCGCAGGTAGTCCTCGGCGCGGAAGAACATCTGGGTGATCGCGTAGTCGGCGCCCGCGCGGCACTTGCGCACGAAGTACTCGGTGTCGGACTCGATCGAATCCGACCTGGGGTGCTTGTACGGGAAGGCGGCCACGCCCACGCAGAAGTCGCCGGACTGGCGGATGAGCCGGACCAGGTCCTCGGCGTACTGGACGCCCTCGGGGTGGCGCACCCACTCGCCCGTCACGTCGCCGGGCGGGTCGCCCCGCACGGCGAGGATGTTGCGCACGCCCGCCCCCGCGAAGCGGCCGATCAGGTGGCGCAGCTCGCGGACGGAGTGGTTGACGGCGGTGAAGTGGGCCACCGGGGTGAGCGTGGTCTCGTGGGCGATCCGCTCGACGATGTCGACGGTGCGGTCGCGGGTGCTGCCGCCCGCGCCGTAGGTGACGGACACGAAGGTGGGGTGCAGCGACTCCAGCTCACGGACGGCGCGCCAGAGCTGACGCTCTCCCTCGTCGGTCTTCGGGGGGGAGAACTCGAAGGAGAACGAGCGGGCACCGGCGGCGAGGAGTTCGCGGACGGTGGCGACACGATCGGGGAGGACAGATGCGCGACCCAGAGCCATGGGGCAAGGATACTTGCCCGGCCGCCCGGGTGCCCGATCAGATCATCTCCGCCACCCGCAGAACGGCCCTGTGTCAATTATCGCGCAAATCAACCACCCCTCTAGATCGAAATGTCCTCTTGGACCGTTAATCTCATTACCTGACCTCCTCCCGCCGTCGAAGGCGGGGGATTCCGATTTTCATAGATTGGGTTTCCTGCCTCATCGCCAGTCGCAAGGAACCCGGAGGTGTCGTGCCTTACATCGGCTCCACAGGCGTTCCACCTCTCCACCGGACCGGCGGAGAGGATCTTGTCGATCATGCGTACGGTGATCGGTGCGTCATCACCGCTGGTCACGCTGCCGCTACGCACGGCAACGTACCGCGTTTCCCCCCCAGAGCTGAAGCCCAGGGTCTCCACACTGGAGGTATTCGATGATCACTTCTGCAGCCGCGCTGGACACGATCCGGTCCGAGGTGGACCGCTCTCTTCGGCGATTCGTCGAACGGCAGCGCCCGCAGGTCAGCGCTCCGGAGCTGGCCCCGCTCATCTCGGCGGCCGAGGACTTCCTCGCGGGCGGCAAACGGCTACGACCCGCCTTCTGCTACTGGGGCTGGCGTGGCGCGGGCGGAGGTGACGATCCCGCGCTCTTCGCCGCCGCGGCCTCGCTGGAGCTGCTCCAGGCCAGCGCCCTGGTGCACGACGACGTTATGGACGCCAGCGACCTGCGCCGGGGCATGCCCTCGGCGCACCGCAGGTTCGAGGGGCTGCACAGGGATGCGGGCTGGCACGGCTCGGCCGAGCAGTTCGGCGAGGGGGCGGCCATCCTGCTGGGCAACCTGATGCTCATCTGGTCCGGTGAGATGTGGCGGAACAGCGGCCTGCCGGCCGCCTCGCTGGCGGCGGCGCAGAAGGTCCACGACGACATGCGCACCGAGCTGATGTGCGGGCAGTACTTCGATCTGCTGGAGCAGGCGCACGGGGAGGGCACCTTCGACAGCGCGCTGCGGGTCGCCCTCTTCAAGAGCGGCAAGTACTCCGTGGAGCAGCCGCTCCGGCTCGGCCTGGTGCTGGCCGCCCGGGGCAGGGAGCCGTGGATCGACCGGCTCTGCGAGGAGTACGGGCAGTCCGTGGGCATCGCCTTCCAGTTGCGCGACGACATCCTCGGCGTGTTCGGCGACCCTGACGAGACCGGCAAACCGGCCGGCGACGATCTCCGCGAGGGCAAGCGGACCATGCTCATCGCCCGCACGCTGGCCGCGGCCTCGGAGTCGCAGGCCCAGGTGGTGCGCACCACGCTGGGCGACCCCGGCCTGGACGAGGCGGGGGTCGACCGGCTGCGCCGGATCATCGAGGAGACGGGGGCCCTCGTGGCGTGCGAGGACCTGATCAAGGGGTACCTGGAGAACGCCCTCGGCTCGCTGGAGGGCGCCCCGATCCTTCCCGAGGCCCGCGCGGCCCTGGCCGACCTCGCGGTGGCCGCCACCTCCCGGCGGACCTGACCGCGCGCCGGACGCACACCCGGCCGGCGGCGGGTTCGCCAACCGGCCGGTTGGCGAAAAAGCCCGCGGACAGGCCGGCCCGCGAAAAGGTCCGCGGACAGGCCGGTCCGCCCGGCAGGGGACGCGGTCCTCGCCGGGCGGAAGGGCCTCAGGCGGGGGCGGCCAGCCTCCGCTTGAACTCCTCGGCCGCCGCCTTGGGGTCGTCGGCCTCGGTGATCGCCCGCACGACCACGACCCGGCGCACGCCGTACGACATCACCTCTTCGAGGTTGGCGAGGTCGATGCCGCCGATGCCGAACCAGGGCCGGTCGGTCTCCAGGGCCGCGGCGTGCCTGAGCAGGCCGGGGCCCGGGGCGAACCTGCCGGGCTTGGTGGGCGTCGGCCAGATCGGGCCGCAGCAGAAGTAGTCGACACCGGGCTCGACGGCCGCGGCAGACGCCTCCTCGGGGGCGTGAGTGGAACGCCCGATGAGGATGTCGTCGCCGAGCATGTCGCGCGCGACCCGCACCGGCAGATCATCCTGGCCGAGGTGGAGCACGTCGGGACGGATCGCGTAGGCGATGTCGGCCCTGTCGTTCACGGCCAGGAGGGTGCCGTGCCGGTCGCAGGCCTCGCGGAAGACGGCGAGGAGGTCGAGCTCCTCGCGCGCCTCAAGGCCCTTCTCGCGCAGTTGCACGATGTCGACCCCGCCCGCGAGGGCGGCGTCGAGAAAGTCCGCGAGGTCCCCCCGGTCCCGGCGCCCGTCCGTACAGAGATACAGGCGGGCGTCAGAAACCGAGGGCTTGGGCACGTCTCTTCACCTCGGTGTGGCGGCCCGCCAGGATCGCGTCGACCGGCGATCCCGGAAGCGTGTCGTCGGGGGTGAAAAGCCAGCGAAGGGATTCGACGTCGTCGTATCCGGCGTCCAGGAGCACCGTGAGGGTGCCGGGGAGGCCCTTGACGACGTCTCCGTCGGCGAGGAACGCGGCGGGGACCTGTGGCTCGCCACCGCCCCTGCGCACTCCGATGAGCTTGCGGTCCTTGAGAAGTTGCTTGGCGCGACCGGCGCTCAGGTTGAGCCTTCTGGCCACCTCGGTCAGGGTGAGCCACTCGCCCACCAGCTGGTCGGTTTCCCGGTCGATCTGCGCAACAGAAAGCGTCACGAATCCACCACTACCACATCGAGCCCTTCGCCAAACACCTGGCGGCGAGGTTACGCCACCGTACAATCGCGCAACGCTATCGCAGGGTCGGTGAGGCGATCGACGTCGAGGCGCTGCCCGCCCTCGATGAGGCGGCGCCCCTGGACCAGGTCGCGGGGGCGGTTGACGGAGAGCACCGCGGTGAGCCGGTCGTCCTCGGTCACCCAGCAGATCGCCCACCTGGGTTTTCCCTCGGCCGCCGGGTCGCCGCGCAGGATCAGGCGGGCGCCGTCGTGGTGGCCCGCGTACTGGACCATGTGGCCGAACTGCTCGGACCAGAAGTAGGGGACCGGGTCGTAGACCGCGGCGTCGCCGACGAGGGTGGCCGCCGCGACGTCCGGGGCGCCCAGGGCGGTGTCCCAGTGCTCGACGCGGAGGCGGATGCCGTAGCGGCGCGACCACCAGGCCGCGCAGTCGCCCACCGCGACCACGCCGGGCAGCGAGGTGCGCAGGTGCTCGTCGGTGACCACGCCGTTGTCGAGCCTGATGCCGGACCCGGCCAGCCACTCGGTCGCGGGCCGCACGCCCACGCCGGTGACGACCACGTCGGCCTCGATCGCCGAGCCGTCGGCCAGGGTGAGCCCTCCGTGGTCGACGGAGGCGACCATCGTGCCCAGGCGCAGGTCGACGCCCGCCTCGGCGTACCAGGGGGCGGTGTACGCGCCGGCCTGGCCGAGCGCGGTGGCCAGCGGGGTGCCCGCGGCCTCGACGACCGTCACGGCGCAGCCGGCCCTGCGGGCGGCGGTGGCCACCTCGGCGCCGATCCAGCCCGCGCCGATGACGGCGACCGTGGTTCCCTCGCCGAGCAGTGAACGCAGCCGGAGCGCGTCGTCGATGGTGCGCACCACGTGCTGGGGGCCGTCCCCGCGCAGCCTGATCGGGCGGGCCCCGGTGGCGACGACCAGGCCGTCGTAGGCCAGCTCGCCCTCGGTGGTCTCGACCACGCCGGGGTGGAGCCCCTTGGCGGACACGCCCGCGCGGAAGTCGACCTCGAGCGCGTCGAGGTCGGAGTCGACGACCGTGGAGTCGGTCTCGCCGAGCAGCACCCCCTTGGACAGGGGCGGGCGGTCGTAGGGCCGGTGCCGTTCCTCTCCGATCAGGGTGATCCTGCCGCCGAACCCACGGGCCCGTAACGCCTCGACGCTGCGTACACCGGCCAGGCCGGCGCCAACCACCACGACATGATTCACACTTCCCGACCATAAGCGGGAACCCCGTACTCCTACCAACGGTCGTTGATAACGAAAACGGGATTTACCTCACATCTGGCGCGCTAAGCGTGTTGTCCGAACCCTTAGGGTGGGGGTGAAGACGCGCGGGAGCCCGGTACGCACCGGGCTGAGAGGAGGGCTGCGGGCGAAGAAGGCCCTGCGAGCCGGTGATGTGCGAGGAGACGCGCCCTGGGGCGCGGTCGGGCACGGCGCGGGCGAGCGAGGTCCGGACAGCGGCCGCGAGCGAGCCCTCGACCGCCACGAACCTGATCCGGGTCATGCCGGCGAAGGGAGCGGAGCACGTATGGCGGACCATTTCGATCTTCTCGTCGCCGGCGGGGGCGTGATCGGCCTGTCGGTGGCGTGGCGCGCCGCCCGCCGGGGCCTGAGGGTGGCGGTGGCCGACCCCGCACCGGCCTCCGGCGCCTCGCACGCGGCGGCGGGCATGCTCGCCCCGGTCAGCGAGGTCACCTATACCGAGGAGCCGCTGCTGCGGCTGGGCCTGGCCTCCCTGGAGCGCTGGCCCGCCTTCGCCGCCGAGCTGGCGGACGCGAGCGGGCACGATCTCGACTACCGCACCGACGGCACGCTCGACGTCGCCTTCGGCTCCGACGACCTGGCCGCGCTGGACGACCTCGCCGCCTTCACCGCCAGGCTGGGACTGCCCGCCGAGCGGCTCACCGGCCGCGAGTGCCGCCGCCTGGAGCCCATGCTGGCCCCCGCCGTCCGGGGCGGCCTGCTGGCCGGCGGCGACGCCTGGGTGGACCCCAGGAGGGTCACCGCGGCGCTCCTGGCGGCCCTGGAGCGTACGGGCGGCGCCCTGGTGCGCGCCCGCGTGGCCGAGCTGCTCACGTCCTCGGGAACGGTCACCGGAGTACGCCTGGCGGGTGGCGAGACCGTCGGTGCCGGCCTGGTGGTCCTCGCCACGGGAGCCTGGTCGGGCTCCCTGGAGGGGGTGCCCCCGGAGGCGCTGCCCCCGGTGCGGCCCGTCAAGGGCCAGATCATGCGGCTGCGCTCTCCCGCGCCGATCCTGCGGCGGTGCGTGCGCGGGGTCGTCCACGGCTCGCACGTCTACCTGGTGCCGCGCGGCGACGGCGAGACGGTCCTCGGCGCCACCCAGGAGGAGATGGGCTTCGACACCCGTGTCACCGCCGGGGGGCTGTGGGAGCTGCTGCGCGACGCGCGGGAGCTCGTCCCCGGGGTGACCGAGCTGGAGGTGTCCGAGGTGGCCGCGGGACTGCGCCCCGGCACCCCGGACAACCTGCCGCTGATCGGTCCCACGATCGTGCCCGGTCTCCACCTGGCCACCGGCCACCACCGGGGCGGGGTCCTGCTCGCGCCGCTCACCGCCGACCTCTGCGTGAGCGAGACGGGTGAGGGGGGCGGGACAGGTGAGCCGGACCCGGGGCTCGCCTCGGTCTGCTCCCCCCTCCGCTTCCAGGAGCCGGGTTCCCGGGAGCACACCCCCCAAAAGCACGGCTTCCAGGAGCACACCCCACAGGAGCGCGCCCTCCGGGAGCGCGGCTCCCGGGAACACCCGCCGCGGGAACACCGCCTCCGGGAGCACACACCTCAGGAGTACCGATGAACGTGACCATCAACGGCGCCGCGCACGAGTTGCCCTCGGGGGCGACCGTCGCGCAGGCCGTGCGGCGGCTGACCGACGTGCGGAGCGGGGTGGCCGTCGCGGTGAACGACGAGGTCGTCTCGCGCGGCGCCTGGGAGTCCACGGCGCTCGCGGAGGCCGACCGCGTCGAGGTGCTCACCGCGGTCCAGGGAGGGTGACGGGCGATGACGAACATGACTGACACAGCTGACATGACGGGTATGGCGGGCATGGCGGACGAGCTGATCATCGGCGGCGAGAAGTTCTCCTCCCGCCTGATCATGGGCACCGGGGGCGCCCCCTCCCTGGAGATCCTCGACCAGGCGCTCGCCGCCTCGGGGACCGAGCTGACCACGGTCGCGATGCGGCGGCTCGACCCGGCCGCGCGGGGCTCGGTGCTCGACGTGCTCCGCAGACGCGACATCAAGGTGCTGCCGAACACCGCGGGCTGCTTCACCGCCGGTGAGGCCGTGCTGACCGCCAGGCTGGCCAGGGAGGCGCTGGAGACGAACTGGGTCAAGCTGGAGGTCATCGCCGACGAGCGCACCCTGCTGCCCGACCCCATCGAGACCTTCGACGCGGCGGAGCGGCTGGTCGCCGACGGGTTCACGGTGCTGCCCTACATCGGCGACGACCCCGTGCTGGCGCGCAGGCTGGAGCAGGCGGGCTGCGCGGCGGTGATGCCGCTGGGCGCGCCGATCGGCTCGGGGCTGGGCGTCCGCAACCCGCACAACATCGAGCTGATCGTGGAGTTCGCGAGCGTGCCGGTGATCCTGGACGCCGGGATCGGCACGGCCAGCGACGCGGCGCTCGCCATGGAGCTGGGCTGCGACGCGGTCCTGCTGGCCACGGCGGTCACCCGCGCGCAGCGTCCTGACCTGATGGCCCGGGCGATGCGCTCGGCCGTCTCCGCGGGCCGGGCGGCCCGTATGGCCGGGCGGATACCCCGGCGTCGCTACGCGGAAGCCTCCTCTCCCTCGATCGACAGCACGCCGGTGGTTCATCGATAGAAAACCACCACGTCTCGGCATCGGTTTGGGATTCGGGGATCCTGTCGGCGCCAAATCGCCCGTAAACTCGGCCACGTGGACACGACGCTTACGGACCCCCTGGTCGGGAAACTCCTCGACGGGCGTTACCGCGTTGAGTCCCGGATCGCCCGGGGCGGAATGGCGACCGTCTATCTGGCCCTGGACGTCCGGCTCGACCGCACGGTCGCCGTCAAGGTGATGCACCGCTCGCTCGCCGAGGACCCCGCCTTCGTGCGGCGCTTCATCGGCGAGGCCAAGTCGGTGGCCAGCCTGTCGCACCCCAACGTGGTGCACGTGTTCGACCAGGGCACGGACGGCGACAACGTCTACCTCTCGATGGAGTACGTGCCGGGGCGGACCCTGCGCGACGTGCTCCGCGCCCGGGGCAGGCTGCCCGCCCGCGAGGCGCTGGAAGTCATGATCCCCGTCCTCGCCGCGCTGGGCGCCGCCCACCAGTCCGGCCTGATCCACCGGGACGTCAAGCCGGAGAACGTGCTGCTCGCCGACGACGGCCGGGTCAAGGTCGTCGACTTCGGCCTGGCCCGCGCGATCGAGGCGAGCAACCAGACGCGCACGGGTGTCATGATCGGCACTATCGGCTACATGTCGCCCGAGCAGGTGACCTCCGGCGGCGCCGACGCCCGCAGCGACGTCTACGCGGCCGGCATCATGCTGTTCGAGCTCCTGACCGGCCGCCAGCCGTACGAGGGCGAGACCCCGATGTCGGTGGCCTACCGGCACGTGCACGACACGGTGCCCGTGCCCTCGGCGCTGCTGCCCGGCTCCTCCCCGCTGCTCGACACGCTGGTGGCCAGGGCGACGGCCCGCGACCCCGCCCACCGTCCGGCGGACGCCACCGCGCTGCTGGTCGCCGCCGTCGAGGCGCACCGGATGCTGCCCAGGGAGAGCGGCCCGGTGCCGTCGGTCCCCGTCGGCCCGCCGCACGGCCACGAGATGGTGGCACCCGCGCCCCCCGCCCCGGCCAACCACACGCTGATCCAGCCCCGCGCCGACCTGCTCACCGGCCCGGCCGGCGACCGCCCCGAGGCCGTCCCCAGGGCGCGCGGGGGGTCGGGGGCCCGCTGGTTCCTGATCGGGCTGGCCGTGGTCATGGTGATCGCGGTGGGGGTGACCGGCTGGCTGTTCTCGCAGAACACCTCCATCGTGGTGCCCGCCACCCTGGTGGGCAAGAACGTCATGGCCGCCACCGGCGAGGCCAAGCGGAGCGGCTTCGCGGTCGAGACGGGCAAGGCCGAGCACGACGAGAAGGTTCCCAAGGGGATCGTGCTGCGCACCGAGCCCGCGGCGGGCACCGAGGCCGAGCCGAACAGCAAGCTGATCCTCATCGCCTCGGCCGGCCCCAAGCGGGTGGCGGTGCCCAACGTGGTGGGGATGACCGAACCGCAGGCCAGGAGCAAGCTGGCGGAGTCCTCCCTCCTCGTCGACGACGTCAGGAAGCAGGCCAGCGAGACCGTGCCGCGCGGCCAGGTGATGCGGACCATCCCCGCGGTGGGAAACCCGGTCAAGGAGAACAGCAAGCTCGACCTGGTCGTGAGCGCGGGCCTGGTCATGCCTGACCTCAGGGGAATGCCCCGCGACCAGGCCGACGCGGTGCTGCGCGGGGGCGGGTTCGTTCCCGAGTTCGTCGAGCAGACCGACTCCGCCCAGCCGTGCACCGTCATCGCCCAGGACCCGCTGCCCAGGGCCGAGGTCGACAGGGGTGCCGTGGTCCGGCTGACCCTGTCGCAGTGCGGCGGCGACTGGCGCTGGCCCTGGGAGCGCGAGGGCGAGCCACCGCCCGGCGACGACCAGAAGATCGTGGTGATCCCGAACATCGTGTTCAAGGACTACCGGGCGGCGAGGGACGAGCTGCGCGCCGCGGGAGTCACGGTGAAGCTGAGGCGCACCCTGGGCAAGGGCAGGGTGCTGGCCCAGGTTCCGCCGGGCGGCCAGGCGGTCCCGCCCGGCACCGAGGTCACCATCTGGTACTGACTCTCCGGCACCGGGGCGGGATCAGCCCCCGGTCTCGGCGAGGAAGCCGTGCAGGCGGATCCGGGCCAGGCCGCCGTCGGGATGGATGTCGACCCTGGCGTACGTGGCCGCGGGCGCGTCCCGGATGCGGAAGCGGTGCCGGGTGTCGGGCAGCAGGCGGGTCCTGGGCAGCAGCGGGAACCAGGTGGTGCCGTCCGCGCTGCCCGTGACGGAGACCTCGGCGGGGGCGTTGAACACCAGGTTGGTGGTGTCGATCTCGGCGAGGCTGACGACGCCGGGGCCCGCCAGGCGGATCACCAGCCAGTCGTTGCCGTCGTCGCGGCGGCGGGCGGTCTCCCAGCCCTCGGCCTGGTGGCGGGCGAGGCCGGGTGAGATGGCGTTGTTGGGCGAGGAGTAGAACTCGTCGGAGCACGCGGTGACGAGCGCGCCGTTCTCCAGGGCGGCCAGGTCCAGGCCGAGTCCCTCGTACAGGGACAGGTCGGGTCTGACCTCGCCGTGCACCCGCAGGCGGGCGATGCCCCCGTCGGGGAACATGTTCAGCCGTACGTGCGTGTGGCGGCGCTCGCCGGGCACCGCGAAGAGGTGCTCGGCGTCCCCCTTCAGCTCGCTCCTGGGAACGATCTCCGTCCAGCCGGCCGTCTCCAGCTCGGCGACCGTGGGGTAGCCCTCGACCTCGGCGGCCTCGACGGAGGCGTACGGCGGGTAGTTGCCCTTGAACCAGGCGGTGTCGATCACGACGCCCCTGATCACCCCGGGCATGCCGAGCCTGACCAGGGCCCAGTCGTGGCCGGGCTCGCGGCGCCTGCGGGTCTCCCAGCCGTCGTAGACCTGGCCCTTGGCCCCGAAGGTGTGCGGCATGAAGCCGGGGCGGCCCGGCCTGATGAGGCTCTCCTTCTCGGCGAAGGACTCGTCGTTGGCCGCGATGACCGAGCCGCCGAGGGTGCGCAGGGCGAGGTCGGGCAGCGCGGTGAATCCGGTCGTGAACTCGGTCAAGGAGAGAACCTTTCTCGCGGGGAGCCGGCCCGGCCACCGGGGTCGTTCCACGGCCCTTCAGGTCCGGCGGCCCTACAGGAGGGCGCCCCGGGGTTCCCTACCCACGGCCCGGCCGCGCAGCCACGTCGTGCGCACCTCCCCCACCAGCGTCCTGCCGTGGTAGGGCGTGACCGGGTTCCTGTGGTGCAGGGCGGAGACGTCCACGGTGTGGACGGCGTCGGGGTCGAAGGCGACGAGGTCGGCGTCCGCGCCCACCGCGATCGCGCCCTTGCCGCGCAGCCCGGCCAGCCCGGCCAGCTCGGCCGGGTTTCCCGCCATCCAGCGCACGACGTCGCCCAGGCCGTGCCCGCGCCGCGCCGCCTCGGTCCAGACGGCGGTCAGGCCGAGCTGGAGGGAGGAGATCCCGCCCCAGGCGGCGGCGAAGTCGGGCACCTTCAGGTCGGGGGTGGACGGCGAGTGGTCGGAGACGACGCAGCCGAGCACCCCGTCGGCGAGCCCGCGCCAGAGCTCGTCGCGGTTGGCCGAGGAGCGGATCGGCGGGCAGCACTTGAACTGGGTGGCGCCCTCGGGCACCTCCTCGGCCATCAGCGTGAGGTAGTGCGGGCAGGTCTCCGCGGTGAGCCGCACCCCCTCCCGCCGGGCCTTCGCCAGCGGTTCCAGGCACAATGCGGACGACACGTGCAGGATGTGCGCCCGCACCCCGGTCTCCCCCGCCAGCGCGGCGACCCGTTCGACGGCGCGGCGCTCGGCCTCTCCCGGCCGGGAGTCGAGGAACTCCGGATATCCCGGCCCCCCGGGGTCGGCGAGCAGCGCGGGGTCCTCGGCGTGGACGACCAGCAGGCCGTCGAAGGAGGCGATCTCCACCATGGCGGCCCGCAGGCCGTCCGCGTCCAGCGGCGGGAACTCGTCCACGCCCGACGGGGACAGGAAGCACTTGAACCCGCGTACGCCCGCCTCGTGCAGCGCCCGCAGGTCCCCGACGTTGCCGGGGACGGCCCCGCCCCAGAAGGCGACGTCCACCGCGCACTGCCCGTCCGCGGCCCTCCGCTTCACGGCCAGGGCGTCCGCGTTCACGGTCGGCGGCAGCGAGTTGAGCGGCATGTCCACGATCGTGGTCACCCCGCCCGCCGCGGCCGCCCGGGTGGCGGAGGCGAACCCCTCCCAGTGGGTGCGGCCGGGCTCGTTGACGTGCACGTGGGTGTCGACCAGGCCGGGCAGCAGCGCGACGTCGCCGAGGTCGACCCGCTCGACGGCGTCCGGCCCGGCGTCGTGGGCATGCACCCCGACGATCCTCCCGTCCCGTACGGCGACCGCCGCCGGTTCCTCTCCCCCGGGCAGTACGACCCTGCGGGACCGGATGACCAGATCCGGTACGTCCTCAGCCCCTGCGCTCATCCGCTCTCCGTCCTCGCCGTCTGTCAAAGGTGCCTTTCCGCGACCCTGCGGGCGAGCCGCTCCAGCAACGGGCCCGCCTGGGACATGCACACGGCCGGGTCGGGCTCGATGTCGGTGAGCGCGTAGGCGGCCGTGATGCCCGCCGCGTTCAGCTCCTCGTCGCCGAGGCTGCGGCGCCCGCAGACCGCGACGACCGGGACCCCCGCCTTGGCCGCGGCGCTCGCCACCCCGGCGGGTGCCTTGCCGCGCAGCGTCTGCTCGTCGAGCGAGCCCTCGCCGGTGACGACGAGGCGCGCGCCCTCGAGCCGGTCGCGGAAGCCGAGCAGTTCCAGGAGATAGTCGATGCCCGGGCGGAAGTCGGCGGCCAGGAAGGCCAGCGCGGCGAAGCCCACTCCTCCCGCGGCGCCCGCGCCCGGCTGCCCGGCCACGCCCATCGAGCGGACGACGCCGTCGTGCTCGATGGCCCCGACCAGGCCGTGGGTGTGCGCGGCGACGGCGGCGAGCCGGGCGAGGGCCCGGTCGAGCAGCTTCACGTCGTCGGGGCTCGCGCCCTTCTGCGGTCCGTACACGGCGGCGGCGCCGTGCGGGCCGAGCAGCGGGTTGTCCACGTCGCCCGCGACCACGAACTCGACCCCGTCAACGGCGATGAGTCCGGAGGTGTCGATTCTCGCCAGGTCGCGGAGGGCCGCTCCCCCGAAGGGGAGTTCCCGCCCCTCGGCGTCCAGGAAGCGGACGCCGAGCGCCCGCATCATGCCCGTGCCGCCGTCGGTGCAGGCACTGCCGCCGAGGCCGAGCACGACCCGCCGGGCCCCGCGCCGTACGGCGTGGGCGATCAGCTCGCCGGTGCCGTGGCTGGTCGCGGTGAGCGGGGCCAGCTCGACGCCCTCGTGCGCGGGCGATCCCGCCGGGGCGGCGGGCCCGGAGGCGACCGGCAGCCGCCGCAGGCCGGACGCCTCGGCCAGCTCGACGACCGCCGTCGGCACGTCCGTCCCCGGAGCACCGCCCTCCGGCGGGGAGGCGTCGCGCCAGGCGTAGGAGGCGAGGACCGGTACGCCGACAGGACCGGTGACCTCGGTCTCGACGCGGGTGAACCCGCAGGCCACGACGGCGTCCACGGTGCCGTCACCGCCGTCGGCCACCGGCAGCGCGACCGTGGCGACGCCGGGCCCGAGACCCGCCGCGATCCGCGCGGCGACCTCGGCACCGGTCAGCGAACCCTTGAACTTGTCCGGGGCGATCACGACGTGTCCCGACGACTCAGACAACCCTGCTCCCTGATGACGGATGGGGGGCACGCGTCCCCGGCCGGTACGAGCGGACGGGAGGCGGATGCCGGACCCCGGTGAGACGGAGCACCATCTTGACATCCGCCCCCGGACGCCCGGCCCCTCCCCCCGGACCCCCCGGACCCCCCGGACCCCCCGGACCCCCTGGACAACCAGGACGCCCCGGACGCTCCGGACGCCCGGTGCTGCCCGGCGACGCCTCCGGGCCACCGGCGGGGAAGGTCACGAGATCCCGAAGCCCTGCTCCGCCGCCAGGCGCATGAGGCGGCGGTGCGCCTCGCCTCCCGCGCGGCCGAGCTCGTCCTGGGCGACGGTACGCAGCTCGTCGTCCTCGACGACGGTCCGGCCGCCGACCAGCAGCCGGGCCAGCGGGGGCTGCCGGGTGCCGAAAACCAGGGCGCAGACCGGGTCGGCGACCGCGGAGGCGAAGGCCCCGGTGCGCCAGAGGGCGATGTCGGCGAGCTTCCCGGCCTCCAGGGAGCCGAGCTCCTCCTGCCGGCCCAGGTTCCTCGCCCCGCCGAGGGTGGCGATCTCCAGGGCCTGGCGGGCGGTGAGCGCGGTGGGCCCGTACCTGGCCCGCTGGAACAGCAGGGCCTGCCGCATCTCGCCGGACAGGGAGGTCAGCTCGGCGGAGGCACTGCCGTCCACCCCCAGGCCGACGTTCGCGCCCCGGTGGAGCATCTCGGAGACGCGGGCGATCCCGGCGCCGAGACGGCCGTTGGAGCTGGGACAGTGTGCCGAACCGGTACCGGTCTGGGCGAAGACGTCGATGTCGCCGTCACTCAGGTGGACGGCGTGGGCGAACCACACGTCCGGGCCGAGCCAGCCGAGCTTCTCCATGTAGTCGACCGGGCGCTGCCCGACCTGCCGCAGGCAGTGCTCCTCCTCGTCGAGGGTCTCGGCGAGGTGGGTGTGCAGGCGCACGCCCTTGGACCTGGCCAGCGCGGCGGCCTCGGTCATCAGGTCGGCGCTGACGGAGAACGGCGAGCAGGGGGCGACCGCGACGCGGAGCATGGAGGAGAAGGACGGGTCGTGGTAGGTGTCGACGGCCTCGGCCGTGGCGTCGAGGATCGCGTCGAGCCGCTCGACCACGACGTCCGGTGGCAGGCCGCCCTGCGACTTCCCCCGGTCCATCGAGCCCCGGGCGGGGTGGAAGCGCAGGCCGACCTCCCTCGCCGCCTCGATCTCCGCGGCGAACAGGTCCCCGCGCCCGGAGGGGAAGATGTAGTGGTGGTCGCTGGAGGTGGTGCAGCCGGACAGGGCCAGATGGCCCAGCCCCGCGCCCGCCGCGCCCCTGACGACCTCGGCGTCCATCGCGGCCCACACCTGGTAGAGCGCCGTCAGCCACTCGAACAGGGTGGCGTCCTGGGCGAGCCCCTGGGAGGCCCACTGGTAGAGGTGGTGGTGGGTGTTGACCAGGCCGGGGGTGGCCAGGCAGCCGGTGCCGTCGATCCTGGCCGCTCCCGGGACGTCCGGCGCCGGGCCGGCGCCCACGGCCGCGATCCTGTCGCCCTCGACGTGGATGTGCCCCGAGGGGATCTCCGGGCCCGCGACCGGGGCGATGTGGACGTTCTCGATCAGGATGGAGCTCACCGGGCCGCCGCCTTCCCACGGACGTTCTCGATCGGGGTCACGCTCACGAGGCCGCCGCCCTCCGCGGGGACGCTCTCGATCGGGATGGAGCTCACGAGGCCTCCGCCTTCCGCGCCGCGGCGAGGCGCACGGCGTCGAGGATCTTCTCGTAGCCGGTGCACCGGCACAGGTTGCCCGCCAGGGCCTCGCGGATCTCCGCGTCGGACGGCTGCCCGACCCGTTCGATCAGGTCGTGGGCCTGGACGAGGAGGCCGGGGGTGCAGAAGCCGCACTGGACGGCGCCGCACTCGACGAAGGCCTCCTGGATCGGGTCGAGCCGGTCGCCGTCGGCGAGCCCCTCGACGGTGCGGACCTGGCGCCCTTCGGCCTGCCCGGCCGCGACCAGGCACGCGCAGACGGGGATCCCGTCGAGGTAGACCGTGCAGGAGCCGCACTCGCCCTGCTCGCACGCGTTCTTGGAACCCGGCAGGCCGACCCGCTCGCGCAGGACGTACAGGAGGCTCTCGCCCTCCCAGACGTCGTCGGCGGTCTCCGTGCGGCCGTTGACGGTGAAGGTGACGCGCATCACCCGGCCCTCCTCTCGAAGTGTCCGGAGCGGAACTCGTTCCACGCCCAGGTGAGGGTGCGCCGCGCCATCACCGCGATGGCGTGGCGCCGGTAATCGGCGGTGCCGCGCACGTCGTCGATCGGCGAGGCGGCCTCGGCGGCCAGCTCCCCGAAACGGCCGAGCACCGCCGGGTCGAGCCGCGCCTCCCAGTCGAGTTCCGCGGCGAGGAACTCCTCGGCGGCGACGGCGCGGCGGGGGGTCGGGGCGGCCGAGCCGATGCCGGTGCCGACCCGGCGCTCGCCGGGGCGCAGCGCGATCGCGAACGAGCAGACCGCGATCACCATGGCGTTGCGGGTGCCGACCTTGGAGAAGTACTGGGGGCCGCTCGCGGGGCTCATCCAGAACGCCCGGATCAGCTCGTCGGCCTCCAGCGCGCTGCGCTTGACCCCGAGGTAGAAGCCGTCGGCCGGGATCATCCGCACGCCCCTGGCCGCGGACTCGACCTCGACGACCGCGTCCCCGGCCAGCAGCGGCGGGTGGCCGTCCCCGGCGGGCGAGGCCGCGCCGAGGTTGCCTCCCACGGTGCCCCGGTTGCGGATCTGCGGCGAGCCGACCGTGCGGGAGGCCTGGGCCAGGCCGGGCAGCCGGTCTCCCAGCTCGGCGATCAGCCGGGCGTACGTCACGCCCGCGCCGACCCTGAGCCTGCCGTCCGGCTCCTCGCTCCACTCCGCGAGCTCGGCGACCCGGTTCAGGTCGAGCAGCGCGCCGGGCCGCCGCACGTCGAAGTTGAGCTCGACCATCATGTCGGTGCCGCCCTGGATGGGCACCGCGTCCGGCCGGTCGGCCCTGGCGGCGAGTGCCTCCGCCCACGTGGCGGGTCGCAGGAAGTCCATGTTCGTCACTCCCAGTCATTCCCAGGCGAAGCGGGCGTCGGGGGCGTCGTCGCGGAGCACGCTGCCCTCGATCAGCCCGTAGGGACGGTCGGCCGCGTGGAACACCTCGTTGGGGTTGTCCAGCCCGAACGGGGTGAGGTCGACCAGGAAGTGGTGCTTGTTCGGCATCGCCAGGCGCACCTCGCAGACCTCCTCGCGGGCGTTCAGGACCCGCTCGCCCATCGCGTAGAGCGTCTGCTGCAGCGACAGGCTGTAGGTCTCGGCGAACGCCCCGAGCAGGTGGCGGCGCACCTCGTCGTACGACTCCCCGTACGCCGTCCCCGGCGGTTCCGCGCCGGGCAGGTGCCGCCAGCGGGCCGAGACCGCGGTGGCCAGGACGCGGTCCTTGGTGGGCGGGAGGGTGGTGTACTCGTCCTCGACGAAGCCGGAGAACTCCGAGTCGGTCGAGTTGAGCACCACCAGGTCCCTCAGCCCGGAGACCACGGTGGTGGTGCCGTCCCGGTCGTGATGGACGGCGCAGGTACGCGTCTCCCGGCCCGAGCGGACGAAGGAGTGCCGCCCGCGCTCCCCTGCGACGTCGTCGGACACCGGGATGCGGTCCCAGAAGTGTTCCTCGATCTCCACGCGGGCGTGGTGGACGGTGGGCTGCGACTCCACGTAGTGGCGGGCCAGCAGGACCGCGAAGTCCTCGATCTCCGCCACGCCGTACTTCCTGGCGAAGGCGTACACGGTGTTCTTCTGCGTGTCGGTCGGCAGGACCGCGGCGTTGTCGCCGGTGAGGTGGACCGCCTCCATGTCCCCGGACAGCGCCGAGCCGACGGTGACGTCCTTGACGTGGTGGACGCCGCCGTCCCTGACGACGCGGACCAGGCGGGTCTCCGCCTTGCCGTAGCGGTTGGGACCGAGAACGACGGGCATGCTAGCTCCCTCGATACGTCGAGTAGGCGAACGGGCTGAGCAGCAGGGGCACGTGGTGGTGCTCCCGCGGGTCCGCCACCGTGAAGTCGATCGAGACCCGGGGGTAGAAGGCCTTCACCGCGCGGGCGGCGAAGTAGCCGCCGGTGTCGAAGACCAGGCGGTGGTCGCCTTCCCCGCAGGTCCATCCCGTGATCCGCCCGTCGGTGTCGGTGACGCCCTCGGCGAGCACCTCGCCGTCCCTTTCCAGGCGTACGGCGACCCCCGCCGCGGGCCTGCCCAGGGCGGCGTCCAGCACGTGGGTGGACAGGCTCATGTGTGACCCTTCCCCGGCGCGCGGTCTTCGAGGGGTACGGAGGCCGTGACGGCTCCCGGGTTCGTGACGGCTCCCGGTGGCACGAAACTCGTGACGGCTCCCGGAGGCGCGGGGCTCATGTGGCGGCCCCCAGAAGTTTCGCCAGCCGCAGCCGGGTGATCTTCGCGAGTTCGGCCCTGACGACCTCCCGCTCGGTGTCCTCGTCGTTGCCGAGCCGCTCCGTGAGACGGGCCAGCATCTCCCCCGCCGACAGGCCGGTGGCGCAGATCAGGTAGACGTGGCCGAACCGCCGCTCGTAGGCGCGGTTTCCCTCCGCCAGCCGGTCGAGGACCTCCCGCCCGGCCGTGTCGACCCCCGCCTGCTCCCCCCGCGACCAGGCCGCTTCGGTTTCCGAGCGCCTTTCCACGCGTTCTCCCGATTGGCCGGGCGGCTCGGAACCGGCCGCCGGACCACCCTCCCGGGGCGGCTCGCCGATCCGGGGGTGGGCGGCCAGCGCCTCGCGGACGCCGGACCAGTCCAGCCCCCGCACGGCGGCCTCCGCCGCCTCGGCCAGCCGGTCGAGGTCGCGGTAGGGGCGCAGCGCGGCCACCTCCCGGGCGAAGGCCCGGCAGGCGCAGCAGGCCAGCAGCCCTGCCTCGGCCTCCTCGGCGCCCAGCGCGTTGAACGCGGCCAGCCCCGGGACCGGCGGCGCGGAGTTCGGCGCGGAGTCCACGTTACGCATGTGAGCAGTACACACACCGCCGGTGTGCGCGGTCCAGCGCCAAGAACCGCAAAGTGAGCCATGATTTGCCCCAGATTTTCGTAACATGCTCCAAACTCGCTGAACGACGGGTGCCGGCGGGTGACGCCGGGCGATAAGGAACACCGATCGCCGGGGACAGGCCGGCCGCCCGGGTGGCGCCTAAAATGGGTTCACTATGACTTCACTCTCCCTCATCGGCGGGCACGTCTCCGTCACCGGTGGTCTCGCCAAGGGCGGGCTGCGGTACGCCGCGGACATCGGCGCCGAGATGATCCAGGTGTTCGTCAGCAACCCCCGCGGCTGGGCGCTCGCCGCGGGCGACCCCGCCCAGGACGCCAAGCTGCGCGAGTCGGGCGTGCTGTCCTTCGTGCACGCCTCCTACCTCGTCAACGTGGGGTCTCCCAGCCCCGAGACGCTGGAGAAGTCGGTGGCCACCGTGCGGCACAACCTGCTGCGCGGCCACGCGATCGGCGCGAAGGGAGTGGTCATCCACACGGGGTCGGCGGTGAGCCAGTCCCGTGACGCCGCCCTGCGCCAGCTGCACGAGCACCTCCTGCCGCTCCTGGAGGAGATCCCCGACGACGGTCCCGACCTGCTGCTGGAGTCGATGGCGGGGCAGGGCGGGGTGCTCTGCGCGACCGTCCAGGACCTGGAGCCCTACTTGGAGGCCCTCGACTGGCACCCGAAGGCGGGCATCTGCTTCGACACCTGCCACGTCTTCTCCGCCGGGCACGACCTGTCGACCTCCGAGGGCGTCAAGGAGACCCTGGACGCCCTGCACGCGATCGCCCCGGGGCGGCTCAAGCTGGTCCACGCCAACGACTCCAAGGACCCGTGCGCCTCCAGGAGGGACCGGCACGAGAACATCGGCGCCGGCCACATCGGCGCCGCCCCCTTCGCCGAGATGATGCGCCACCCCGCGGTGGCGGGGGTGCCGTTCTGCATCGAGACGCCGGGCGGTGCCGAGAAGCACCGCGAGGACATCGACGTGCTCAAGAAGCTGCGCGACTCCTGATCCGGCGACCGGCCGCCTGCCGGTGATCGCCGGCCGGGAGGGCACGTGCCCCCGGGGGTCCGCGAGGTCAGACGGGACGCCCGTCCTCGTGATCCGGCCGCCCCCGTGTGGCCGGATCACGGTCCGGCCCGCTGGCTGGCGCGGGCGTCCCGTCATATCGGAGATCGGCGGCCCCTCCCCTTCCGGCCAAGGACCCGGCGGCCGAGTGACCGGATGTCGCCGGCTCTCGACGGTCACCCGATGTCCGCACGTCAGGTCTTGTGCGAGCCTTCCGGCTCTGTCCCCCCCTGACGCGGCGGGTCTCGCTCTCCGATGAGGGAACACTAGAGGCGCGTCCAGACGAGTGAGCGGCGCTTTCCCCCCAGCGCGATTAACGGTTCGTAGTTGTCGATGTACGGAGAGTGCCGGTACGACGAGCGGCCGCCGGCGGACGACGAACGGTCGATCGGGGGTTTCTGGGGCCCGTGGGACCACCGGTACGGGGGAACGCGGGCAGGGCGCGCGAAACGCGTGCCGGCGAGCGGGGCCGGGGACCGGGAGCCCGGCGACGGCAGGCAGGCGTCCCGGGCGAGGATGGCCGCGGCGAGCGCGGGGCGCCGTCCGGGCCACGGCCGGGGTGGCGATCGGAGACACGGCCGGCGGCCCGGGTGTGGGCGTGCCGGGGTCCACCCGGGCGTGAATCGCCACACGGGGGCGTGGGAGCGCAAGGCAGGGCCCCGGTAGGCGTTGGTCGTACAGGGCCCCGGGACACGGGGGCGTGGGAGCGCGAGGCAGGGCCCCGGGTAGGCGTTGGTCGTACGGGGGCCCGGGAAGGGCGAAAGGCCCTCTCAGATCAGTACGGGGCTAGCGCAGGGCGGCGGAGGGCAGGGACCTGCCCCGGGCCACCCCGGGGACGGCCGGGCGGTCGCGGAACTGGCGGATGAGCCGCTCGCGGACCTGGCGGGTGTGGCGGCGGCTGACCGGGAGCGTCTCGGTGCCCACCCTGAGCATCACCCGGCCGCCGTCGAAGCGCAGCTCGCTCACGTGCCGCACCGAGACGAGCGTGCTGCGGTGCACCCTGATGAACCCCGACCCGGCCCAGCGCCGCTCCAGGGCGGCCAGCGGCATGCGGACCAGATAGCTGCCCTCGTCGGTGTGCAGCCGGACGTAGTCGCCCTGCGCCTCGGCGAACCAGACGGCCTGCTGCGGCACGAACCTCGTCCGCCCGGCGAGCTCGACCGGGATGACGTCCTCGGCCACGGGGTCGGCCGCCGCGGGGGTCGCGGGGATCAGCGCTTCCAGGCGCCGCACCGCCTCGGCCAGCCGGTCGGCCCTGATCGGCTTGAGCAGGTAGTCGACCGCCTCCAGCTCGAAGGCCTGCACCGCGCACTCCTCGTGGGCGGTGACGAAGACCAGCCGGGGCGGGTTGGGGAAGCCCGCGATGAGCCTGGCCAGGTCGAGGCCGTCGAGGCCGGGCATCCGGATGTCGAGGAAGACCCCGTCCAGCCGCTCGCCCGTACCGATCATCTGGACCATGTCCTGGAGCGCGGTGACGCCGCCCACGGCGGTGGAGACGTGCTCGATCCGGGGGTCCTGGCGGAGGAGATAGGCGATCTCCTCAAGAGCGGGGACCTCGTCGTCAACGGCCAGGACTCGCAACATGACCCTACGCTGCCCCCTGAACCACATCCGCCGCAAGCCGCATGGCGACTTCAGGTAATAGTTTGACTACATGTAGCTATTGGCGGGGGAGCTTGGGAACGCGGAGCCTCACCGTGGTACCCGCGTTCGGGGCACTCTCCACGACCAGGCCGTAGTCCTCGCCGTAGATCTGGCGGAACCGCACGTCCACGCCGGCCAGCCCGATCCCGCCCTCCTCCTCCTCGTGCGGGCCCTCGTGCGGGGGGCCGCCGCCGAGGAGCGGCCGGGTCCGCTCGGAAGGCGTGCCCGGGCCGTCGTCCTCCACGCTGATGTGCGCCTCGGGGCCGGCGTCGCTGACCACCACCCGGACCTCGCCCCGACGTCCCGCCGCGGCCACCCCGCGCTTGACGGCGTTCTCCACCAGGGGTTGCAGGCAGAGGAACGGGACGGGGAGCGACAGCACCTCCGGCGCGACCCGGAGGGTGACGCGGAGCCGGTCGCCGAATCTGGCACGTTCCAGAAGCAGGTAGCGGTCCACGCAGTGCACCTCCTCGGCGAGGGTGGCGAAGTCGCGGGCCCGGCGCAGTGCGTACCGGTTGAAGTCGGCGAACTCCACCAGCAGCTCCCGCGCCCGGTCGGGGTCGGTACGGACGAAGGAGGCGATGGTGGTCAGCGCGTTGTAGACGAAGTGCGGGGACATCTGGGCGCGCAGCACCCGCATCTCGGCCGCCATCGTCCGCCGCCGCGAGGAGGCGGCCTCGGCCAGCTCCAGCTGTCCCGAGACCCACCTGCCGACCTCGGTGACGGTCCGTACCAGCGCCGCGCTCACCACGGTGTCGTACGCGGCGAGCGCCCCGACCACCCGCCCGTCGACGGTGAGCGGCACGACGACCCCGCCCCCGATGGCGCAGCCCGGCGTGTCGCAGGCCAGCTCGTCTCCGGCCACCGTACGCGGGCGGGCGGAGGCGAGGACCGTACGGGCGTGCTCGGGCGCGTGGTCGCGGTGGCAGCCCGCCGCGCCGTCCCAGGCGAGCAGGCCACCGGAGTCGGTGACCGCGATGGCGCTGGTGCCCAGCAGGGCACGCAGGTGGCGGACCGCCTTGCGGGCGGAGTCGCGGGTGAGCCCGGCCCGCAAAGAGGGCGCCGCCATCGCCGCGATGTGCAGGGTGAGGAAGGTGGCCTCGTCCGTCGGGCCGCCCGGACGGTCCGGGTGCCGCCGGCGCGGGCGGGGAAGGAGGAATCCGAGGAGGGTGCTGAAGGCGCACAGCAGCACCCAGCCGGTGGTCGACATGCGGAAAACCGTAGTCAACCCGCCCCTCTGATCAGGGGCGAACGCGGATCACGGCGGACCTTCGCCCGCTTCCTCCTGATAGGAGTAGCGCTGCTCGCGCCAGGGGTCGGCGATGTTGTGGTAACCGCGTTCCTCCCAGAAACCGCGCTTGTCCTCCACCAGGTACTCCACGGCGCGAACCCACTTGACGCTCTTCCACGCGTACAGGTGCGGGACGACCATCCGCACCGGAAACCCGCGTTCCGGGGAGATGGGCTTCTCGTCGAGCTCCAGCGCGAACATCGTCTGGGAGCGGGTGAAGTCGCCGATCCGGACGTTGGCGCTGTAGCCGTACTCGCCCCAGATCATCACGTGCTTCACGTCGGGCGCGGGCGGGGCGATCTTCATCAGCGTCTCCGTGGACACCCCGCTCCACTCGTTGCCCATGATCGAGAACTTGGTGACGCAGTGGAAGTCGGCCACGATCGTGGTGCGCGGCAGCTCGGAGAACTGGGGCCAGGTGAAGCGGTGCTGCTCGCCCGAGGCGGTCGCCCCCATGACGTGCAACTGCCAGGTCGCCGGGCGGAAGGTGGGCACCCGGCCGTAGTGGATCACCGGCCTGCCCCGGGGGACGTACTGGCCGGGGGGCAGGCGAGGCTCCTCCGGTGATTCGGGCTGCTCCACCGTCACTCCCCTCGCCGTTTCCCCGCTGGCACGGGGCAATCCTGCCATCGTCGGTTTCCCGCCTCCTCGGTGGCCACCGCATTGCACCCTTCCCCCTCCGGACCCCGGGTCACGGGAGAGCGTGTTCTCGTCGTGCGCTATCATTTGCGGCTATGCGCACCGCGTTCTGGTTTTGGTATGGCGACGGACCCTCAGGTCGGACCGTTCGCCTCCAGATGCTGCGCTGACAGCCTGGCGAACAGAAGGCCCCGGGTCCGGTTTTCGGACTCGGGGCCTTCTGCTTTTCCCGGCCTTCGCCGAGAACGTCACAACCACGAGAACCATCGGGGCCCGCCGGGATCGGCCGGCACCGGCGGAGCGATCGAGAGGGAGAGAAATGGTCATCGTCATGGGCCCGGACGCCACGCGAGAGGACGTCGAGGCGATCGTGAAGATCATCAGCGCGGCGGGCGGCGAGGCGTTCGTCAGCCGGGGCGTGAGCCGCACGATCATCGGCCTGGTCGGCGACATCGCCCAGTTCGCCACCCTGGACCTGCGCGGGATGCCGGGGGTGGCCGACGTGATGCGGGTGAGCGCGCCGTACAAGCTGGTGAGCCGCGACAACCACCCCGAGCGGTCCACCGTGCGCGTCGGCGGCGTGCCGATCGGCCCGGACACGGTCACCCTGATCGCCGGGCCGTGCGCGGTGGAGACCCCTCAGCAGACCCTGGAGGCCGCCCTGATGGCGAAGGCGGCCGGGGCCTCCCTGCTGCGCGGCGGCGCCTACAAGCCCCGCACCTCCCCGTACGCCTTCCAGGGGCTCGGCGAGGCGGGCTTGCGCATCCTCGCCGACGTGCGCGAGCAGACCGGGCTTCCCGTCGTCACCGAGGTCGTCGACGCCGACGACGTGGAGCTGGTGGCCTCCTACGCCGACATGCTCCAGGTCGGCACCCGCAACGCGCAGAACTTCGCGCTGCTGCAGGCCGTCGGCGCCGCCGGCAAGCCGGTGATGCTCAAGCGCGGGATGAGCGCCACCATCGAGGAGTGGCTGATGGCCGCCGAGTACGTCGCCCAGCGCGGCAACCTCGACATCGTGCTGTGCGAGCGCGGCATCCGCACCTTCGAGACCGCCACCCGCAACACCCTGGACGTCTCGGCGGTGCCGCTCGCCCAGCGGCTGTCGCACCTGCCGGTGATCGTCGACCCGTCCCACTCCGGCGGCCACCGCGACCTGGTCCTGCCGCTCACCCGCGCGGCCATCGCGGCCGGCGCCGACGGCGTGATCATCGATGTCCACCCGCACCCCGAGCAGGCCCTCTGCGACGGCCCGCAGGCACTGGTCGACGGCGACCTGGACGAGCTCGCCCGGGTGATGGAGCACTTCCCGCCGCTGCTGGGCAAGGTCGCCGCCGGTGACCTCCTGGCCCCCGCCTGACGCCTCTCGGCCCCCTCGGCCCGTGACGTCCTCGGGAGCCTGCCCGGCGGGTGACCTCCCGGCCCCGGCCTGACGCCTCTCGCCCCTCCCCCCGGGCGTGCCCGGGGGGTTCAGGCGTCGAGCCTGTACTCCTGCAGGGACCCGGCCAGCTGGACGGCGAGCTCCTCGGCGTCGAGGCGGCGCTCGATCTTCTTCAGGTCGACGAGCTTCGCGGCGGTCTCGGCCCTGCGGGGGGCCAGGAGCGTGCAGCAGTCCTCGTCCGGCAGCTCGGAGATCGCCAGGGTGCCGATGCGGCGGGCCTCGGCCATGATCTCGGTCTTGTCGAGGCCGATGAGGGGACGCAGGATCGGCATGTCGACGGCGTCGTCCTGGGCGGTGATGTTCTGCAGGGTCTGCGAGGAGACCTGCCCCAGGGAGTCGCCGGTGACCAGGGCCCCGGCGCGCAGGCGGCGGGCGACCTCCTCGCCGGTCTTCAGCATCAGGCGCCGCTGGGTGATGATCGCCAGACGGTCCTGCCCGGAGGCCTTGATCGACTGCTGGGCCTTGCCGAAGGGGACGACCCACAGCCGGGACCCGCCCTGGAACTTGTCGAGCGCCCTGACCAGCGCGTACGCCTTGTAGATGGACTCCGAGGTGGTGAAGGGGATGCCGGAGAAGTGCAGGAAGTCGACCCGCAGGCCGCGGCGCATCATCCGGTAGGCGGCCACCGGGGAGTCGATGCCGCCGGACATCAGCACCAGGCCCCTGCCGCTGGTGCCGACCGGCAGCCCGCCCTGGCCCGGCTGCCCGCCGGTGAAGACGAACGCCTCGTCGCGGTCGACCTCGATGGAGACCACCAGCTCGGGGCGCTTCAGGTCGACCGGCAGGCCGTAGATGTCGTTGAGCTCGCCGCCGACCGAGCGGTCCAGCTGCATCGAGGTGAGCGGGAAGCGCTTGTCGCGGCGGCGGGAGCGGACCGCGAAGGAGACGCCGCGCCTGACGTCGTCGCGGTCGGCCAGCAACTCGATGGCGGCCTTGGTGATCGCCGAGGGGTCCTTCTCCACCCGCCAGGCGCGGTGCACCCAGACCAGGCCGGGGACGTACGAGACACGCTCGGCGACCGCGTCGGCGATCTCCGCGTCGCTGCCGTCCGGCAGGAAGAGCGCGATGACACCGTGGCGCTGCCGTACGTCGACCTTGACGCCGACGTCCTTCAGGGCGGCCTTGATGTTGGCCTGCAACCTGCGCTCGAAGAGCTCGCGGTTGTTGCCCTTGAGGACGACCTCGCCCAGTTTGAGCAGAACGCAGGGCTCGCCCAAGGCGGACATGGTCATGGTGCGACCTCCGGTGGAACGTCGAGGGGAACGGGGAGTCGGGGGACGTCAGGGAGACCCGGAGAACCCGGGGGTCCGGGTACCACGGTCAAGTCTCTCGCGTACTCACGCAAAGACAACGTCTCGACCTTGTCACTTTAGTCGCGCTTACGACTCGTCGAGGCCCTGCTCGATCGCGTAGCGGACCAGCTCCACCCGATTGTGGAGCTGGAGCTTGTTCAACGTGTTCTGGACGTGGTTCTGCACCGTCCGGTGGGAGAGCACGAGACGCTCAGCGATCTGCTTGTACGACAGGCCCTTGGCGACCAGGCGGAGCACCTCGGTCTCCCGCTCGGTCAGGCGCGGGGTCGTCTCGGGCGCGGGCCTGGCGGCCAGCCTGCGGTACTCCCCCAGGACGAGTCCCGCCAGGCCGGGGGTGAACACCGCGTCGCCCTCGGCGGTGCGCCTGACCGCGTCGAGGAACTCCTCCTTGCTCGCTGATTTCAGGAGATATCCGGACGCGCCTGCCTTGACGGCCTCCAGCACGTCCTCCTGCTCGCCGCTGGCCGACAGCATCAGCACCCGGGGCGGCGGCTCCGACGCGGCCAGCCTCCTGGCCACCTCGACCCCCGGCAGGTCGGGCAGCTGCAGGTCGAGCACGACCAGCTCGGGCCGGACCGCCGCGGCCACCCGGACCGCCTGCCGCCCCTCCCCGACCGTCGCCACGACCTCGTACCCGGCCTCGGCCAGATCCCTGGCCACCCCGTCCCTCCACATCGGGTGGTCGTCCACCACCATCACGCGCATTGGCCCACCTTAGGGCTGTTATGTCCCGCCCGGCCGGTCTTCCTCACCCTGCCGGTCTTTCTCACCCGGCCGGCACCGACATCTCGATCTCGGTGCCCCGGCCCGGGTCCGAGATCACGGTGACCGTGCCGCCGAGGTCGGCGATGCGGCCCCGGATGGACTGCGCGACACCCAGCCGCCCGTCGGCGGCGGCCTCCTCCAGGCGTCCGGGCGCGATGCCCGGCCCCTCGTCCCTGACGGTCACGGTGACCAGCCCGCCGTCGCCCTCGGCGAAGACCCAGGCGGGCGCCCGCGCCCCGCAGTGGCGAGCGACGTTGTCCAGGGCGGCCCCGACCGCGGCGGCCATCTCGGCCGCGGTGGCCGCGGGCAGGGTCAGCGGGGTCGCCGGGGCCGAGACGATCACCGTGGCCGAGCCGTACCTGTGCAGCAGGGCGCACAGGTCGGCGGTGCCGAGGGCGGACGTCTCGGGCCTGAGCCTGACCAGCTCGCGCAGCGCGGCCTCCTGCTCGCCCGCGAGCCTGCCCAGCTCGGCCGCCTCGCCGCCGATCTCCTGCCCGCGCCGCTGGACCAGCGCCAGCACCTGGAGCACCGAGTCGTGGATTCCCCTGGCGAGCCGCTCCCGCTCCCGCCCGGCCGCCTCCAGCTCGATCGCCTGCTGCATGCGCTCCTCGGCCTTCTTGGCCAGCCGGGCCACGTGCCCGACGACCACCCCGGCGAGGAAGAGCAGGACGGTTCCGTTGATCGGCAGCATCTCGAAGCCGCCCCCGGGGACGCCGTGCAGCCACAGATCGGCCAGCGAGACGATCAGCGCGGCCACCGCCCCCAGCCGCCGCCCACCGTACACTCCCCAGGCGAGCACCGCCCCGCCCATCCAGGTGCCGGTGATCGGCAGGCTACCCTGCTGGTAGGGGCCCTGCACGGCCGGAGTGGCGAGCAGGCAGCCCACCGTCACGAGCATGTCGGCGGCGAGCAGGGGCCGGCCGCGCAGCTCCCTGACGGAGTAGGCGAAGATCGTCGCCACGGTCCACAGTGCCATGACGCCGATCACCAGCCAGCCGGTCACCGGGTGGGCGTACCCTCCGGCGCGGACGAGCAGGACCGCCGCGTACCCGAGGGATGCGACGCGGAAAACCGCGACCGCTCGCCAGAACGGGTCCTCGATTCCCGTCATCGACCGCCCGCCCCTTTCTCCGGAAAGGCCGCGAGCTGCAATAATCCCCTGGTTTCCCTCTCACCAGAAACTGGAACATGTCCCACGTAGATCACTTCTCCTATGGCCTGCTCACCCCCGCGCTGGCCTACGTCATGTCGAGTGTCGGATGCATGCTCGGCCTCCTGCTCACCGCCAGGGCCCGCGCGGCGACGGGCGCGGCCCGCGTCCGCTGGCTGGCGGGCGGGGCGCTGTCCATCGGCGGCACCGGCATCTGGGTCATGCACTTCGTCGCCATGATGGGCTTCGCCGTCGGCGGTGGCCAGATCCGTTACGACGTGCCGTTGACGATCGGCTCGGCGGCCCTGGCGGTCGTCATCGTGGGCGCGGGCCTGTTCCTGGTCTCCTACCAGGGCGAGAGGCCGCTCTCCCTGCTGTCCGGCGGCGTGCTCACAGGCCTCGGCGTGGCGGGCATGCACTACATCGGGATGTTCGCGATGAACATGTCGGCGCAGGTCTCCTACGACCCGCCGCTGGTCGGGCTCTCGGTACTGATCGCGATCGCCGCGTCCACGGTGGCACTCTGGTTCACCCTGCGGGTCAGCGGCGCGCTCGCCACCGGCGGCGCCGCGCTGATCATGGCTCTGGCCGTCTGCGGCATGCACTACACCGGCATGTTCGCGCTCGAGGTGCGGCCCCTGATCTCGCTGACGCCGGTCGAGGGGGCCAGGGGCGTCGACTTCATGCTGCCCACGCTGGCCCTGGTGAGCCTGCTCACCCTCGGCCTGCTGCTGGCCGTCATCCTGGCGCCGTCGCAGCGGGAGATGGAGAGCGACGCCGCCCTGCTGGTCAGACTGGAGAGCCTCCGCGACGAGGACCACCTCCGGGAGCCGGTCGCCCCGCCGCCGGCTCCCGCGCGGAAGGGCCCGTCGCTGTTCGACTCGCAAGGGCGATGATGTACGGCTTGCGCCCCCGCTGGTGCCTGGTCAAGGCGCAAGCCGTACATGGAGGGGAATCGCGGGCGGCCGCCCTGTCGGGAGGCTAGGGGAGGCCGCTTGCAGAACACTTACCGGCGCACCCGGAGAGACGCCTCGGGGGCGGGCTCCGGGGGCGATCCGGCTCAGCCGAAGAAGACCTCGGCCTCCTCGTAGCGGCCGGCCGGCACGGTCTTCAGCTCCTTGGTGGCCTCGTCGAGGCCGACCCTGACGATGTCGGTGCCCTGCAGGGCGACCATCTTGCCGAAGTCACCCTCCTGCACCGCGTCGATGGCCTGCAGGCCGAACCGGGTGGCCAGCACCCGGTCGAAGGCCGTGGGGGTGCCGCCGCGCTGGATGTGGCCGAGCACGGTGGTGCGGGCCTCCTTGCCGGTGCGCTTCTCGATCTCCTTGGCGAGGTTCTCGCCGATGCCGCCGAGCCGCACGTGGCCGAAGGCGTCGAGCTCGCCCGCCTGCAGCGCCATCTGGCCCTCGACCGGGTGCGCCCCCTCGGCCACGACGATGATCGGCGCGTACCGCGTCTCGAAGCGGGACTCGACGTAGGCGCAGACCTTGTCGATGTCGAAGGGCTTCTCCGGGATGAGGATGACGTTGGCGCCACCCGCCATTCCGGCGTGCAGGGCGATCCAGCCCGCGTGACGGCCCATGACCTCGCAGATCAGCGCGCGGTGGTGGGACTCGGCGGTGGTGTGCAGGCGGTCGATCGCCTCGACGGCGATGTTGACGGCCGTGTCGAAGCCGAAGGTGTAGTCGGTCGCGTTGAGGTCGTTGTCGATCGTCTTGGGCACGCCGACGACCTTCACGCCCTTGTCGAAGAGCTGCTTGGCCACA
This sequence comes from Streptosporangium sp. H16, assembly GCF_051918855.1. Lineage (NCBI taxonomy): Bacteria > Bacillati > Actinomycetota > Actinomycetes > Streptosporangiales > Streptosporangiaceae > Streptosporangium > Streptosporangium sp. H16. The sequence continues at coordinate 253,424 of NZ_JBPXMD010000001.1, read as the reverse complement.
CCGAGGGTGTCCTCGCCGCCGATCGCGATCAGCGCGTCGACCCCGCCCTTCGCGAGGTTTTCCTTGATCTTCTCAACGCCGCCCTCGATCTTGATCGGGTTGGTCCTGGAAGAGCCAAGGATCGTTCCGCCACGCGGCAGGATTCCGCGTACGGCCTCGATGTCAAGCGGCATGGTGTCGCCCTCGAGGGGGCCGCGCCAGCCGTCGCGGAACCCGACGAACTCATGCCCGTGAACGCCCACTCCCTTGCGCACGACGGCGCGGATAACGGCGTTCAGGCCAGGGCAGTCGCCGCCCCCGGTGAGCACTCCGATACGCATGGCATCCTCCGGTAGTGAGTTCGATACAAGATGGCCAGACTAAGTGGCACGGTCGGACCGGCGACGGGTTTTCGCCACCGACGCAACGCATTCTGCCCGCAGATGCGCCCAGTGGTCTAGACCAAGGCGGGTAGTCCTCACATGTCCTTTCCCATGATCGACAGGTGAGCCGCCCGGCGGACCCGGCTCCCCGCGTCCGGCCGGGCGCGCGCGTCGAAGGCCCGGCACGGGCCCGGTGGAGGCATGCCGGAAGCGGGCCGGAGGCCCCGGGAGGCCCCCAGGGAAATGCTAGGGCAGGGGCAGCACGCAGGAGGGGGTGCCGACGGCGAAGACCTCCTCCACGGGCTGCGGCACGCCCCCCTTGAGCGGGAGCACGGCGACGCCGTCCGAGCGCCGGTTGGCCACGTACACGCGGTCGTCGGCGATGGCGAAATGCCGCGGCCAGACGCCGCCGCAGGGGACCTCCGCCACCGGCTCCAGCCCGGGACCCGCGAAGACCGAGATCGTGTCGGGTCCCCGGTTGGCGACGTAGACGAGGCCGCCGGAGACCTCCAGGTGCGAGGGCTGGTTGTGCCCGTCGATCCCGCTGGCCGGGACGGCGGCGACCTCGCGCCACTCCCCGCCGGAGACACCCGAGACGCCGGAGGCCTCGGAGCCGTCGAGGCCGTCGAGAGCATCGAGGCCGTCGGAGACCTCGTAGACGCGCACGGTGCCGTCCAGCTCCCCCGCCACGTACCAGTGGCCGTCCGACCAGGCCATGTGCCGGGGACCCATGCCGGACGCGAGCCGCACCGGACCCGCGGGGTGCGGGACCACCTCGTCCCCGACCAGGTAGCGGCGGACCTCGTCGGAGCCCAGGTCGCTCACGTACAGCACCCCGTCGGGGCCGAAGACCGCCTGGTGGGCGTGGGCGCCCTCGCGGTAGGGGAAGATCCACACGTCGGTCAGGAGGCCGGAGCCGTCGATGCCGTGCACGCTGACCGTGCCGTCGCCGTAGTTGGCCACCGCGAGGCGCGTGCCGGTGGGGTCCACCGCCAGGTGGCAGGGGGCCGATCCCTCACTGGGCCGCTGCGCGAGCGGGCTCAGCGTGCCGTCCCCGGCTCGGGCGAAGACGCAGACCGTGCCGCGCTCGCTCTCCCCCACCGCGTAGAGGACCGGGAGGGTGGGGTGGACGGCGAGGAAGGAGGGGCCGGAGGCCGCCGTCTCCCCGAGCCGCGCGAGGCTCCCCAGCTCGACCAGGGTGATCCCCGGCCCGGACCCGTTGGTGTCCGGGGTGTATCCGCCGATGTACGCGACCTCAGCCATCATGCTCCCGCCGTGGGCGCGGCACGCGCCGCCCCCGCTCATCATCCGTTCTCAGCCAAAGTGCGAAGTTAGCGCAGCGGGCCGCCGATCTCACAGGAGGTCACGTCGACAATTTCTTTGACTGCGTCAATGAATTGGTTGATGCTGTCAAGCATGGAGAGACACGTGGCGGACGTACGCGCCTTCAACCGCTTCTACACGAGGCTGATCGGCCTGCTCCATCAGGGCCTCCTGGACAGCCCCTACTCGCTGACCGAGATGAGGGTGCTGTTCGAGCTGGACCGGGCGGGCCGGATGGAGGTGAGCGACCTGCGGCGGCTGCTCGGGCTCGACGCCGGATACCTGAGCCGGATGCTCGGCAGGTTCGAAGGCGACGGCCTGGTGGTGCGCGAGCGGTCCGCCGCCGACGCGCGGCGGCAGGTGGTCGAGCTGACCGCCGAGGGCCGGACCAGGTTCGCGGCCTTCGACGAGCGCGCGGCGCAGGAGGTACGCGACCTGATGGCCGGGGTGACCGACGAGGACGGCGACCGGCTGGTCGCGAGCATGGCGACGATCAAAGAGATCTTCGGCCGGACGCCGAAGGCTGACCTGCCGTACGTCATCCGCCCGCCGCGTTCCGGCGACCTCGGCTGGGTGGTCTACCGGCACGGCACGCTCTACAGCCAGGAGCGGGGCTGGGGGATGGACTTCGAGGCGTTGGTGGCCAGGGTCGTGGCCGACTACGTGGACGGCCACGACCCCCGGCGCGAGGCGGCCTGGATCGCCGAGGTGGACGGCGAGCGCGCCGGATGCGTCTTCTGCGTGCGCAAGGACGACGAGACCGCGCAGCTGCGGATGCTGCTGGTCGAGCCGTCCGCGCGCGGCATGGGGATCGGCACCCGGCTCGTGGACGAGTGCGTGCGCTTCGCCAGGGCCGCCGGCTACCGGCGGATGGTGCTGTGGACCAGGGACGTCCTGCTGGACGCCAGGCGCATCTACAAAGCGGCGGGCTTCGAGCTGGTCGAGAAGGAGCGAGGCGGGGGCGGCCCGGGCGGCGGAGACTTCGTCGAGGAGATCTGGGCCCGCGACCTCTGAGACCGCCTCCTCCCCGACCCCTGTCGGAGCGGGCTGCCCCGATTCGCTCTTCGCCGGGCTGTGCGAGGAACTGACGGAGGTCGTCGGGGAGGCCGCGTCGCCCGGCAGACGAAGGGGCCGGTGATCTCGCGGGCGCCGCCGTGAGTGACGCGGCCATGAGTGACACCGCAGGTGATGCCGCGGGTGACACCGCCGTGAGTGACACCGCAGGTGGCGCCACCCCGGCTCCCCGCCGCAAACTTTACGGAAACCGGCGAGCAAACATCCGTCAAAACAGGTCGACCTATCGCCAAGATCGCCATCTGTCCCGTCCGACGCGTCCACAGTGGGATGACCGCCGTCAGATCGGGAGGACCGTTGAGCGAGGGACTCGCGTTCGCGAATCCAGTTTTCGAGACCACGCCCCACGTGGGCACCCGCCGAGCCCTCGTCTTCCTCGACTCCCCCGCGTCCGCGATCTCGCCACCGTCACCTGTCCCTTCCTCTCCCTCGCTCCCGCCCTCACCGGACGCGGGCACCTCCGCCACCGGGCCGTACGCCGCCCCGCCGGACGCGCGGCTGGCGAGCGCGCTGCGCGCCGAGGGGTTCACCGTCGAGGCCGAGACCAGCGAGGGGGCCGGCGCGGACGGCGAGCGCGTGTGGAACCTGCTGCGCTCGGCGCGGGAGGGCGACCTGCTGGTGATCCGGCTGCCCGCCGACGGCGGCTGGACCTCGGGACAGCTGGGATCGATGATCGGCGCGTTCGGGCGGCAGGTCGGCGAGTCGCTGGCGGCCGCCGTACTGATGATCGTCGACTTCGGCTGGAGCGCCCTGGACGGCTCCGCCGAACCGGTCAGGCAGCTCGCCGTGGCCGGGGAGCCGAGGGTGGCCGCGGCGGCCCTCACCCTCACGCTGAGGCTCGACGAGACGGTACCCGGCCCGGTGCGCACGCTGACCGACGTCATCGCGGAAGGCCTCACGACGCGGGCGGCCGACCTCGACGGGGACGGGACGATCAGCGTCGGGGACCTGCACGCCTACGCGCTCGCCCGCTATACGGCGGCCTCGGCCGCCCGCACGCCCATCCTGATCTCGTACGGGGCCGTCGCGGGGGTCGCCCTCACCCCGGCGAGGGACACCGCCGCCGTGCCGCACGCCGCCTTCGCCCGCGTCCTGGCACGGCTCGGCGACCACGCCCCGCCCGCCTGCGGGATCGAGATCGTCCGGCGGGTCTACGAGCTCCACCTGAGCGAGCCCGCCAGGGAGATCCTGCGCAGGGCGGCCCTCCTCGACGAGGACGAGCCGATCGACGAGATCCTCGGCGACGCCGCCGAGCTGAGGCACTGGGGTCTGCTGGGCGAGACGACCACGTTCGTCCACCCGGACGTGCGGACCTTCGGCCACTCGCGGCTGTCGGCGGCCGAGCGGGCGCAGACCTCGGCGCTGCTGCGCCGCCGCCGGGCCGGGCTGCGGACGGTACGGCCCAGGGCCAGGCTCACCGCCGACCGGTGGACCACCGAGGACCAGCTCGGGCACCGGGTCTACGCCGAGGCCATCGCCGCGTTCGTCCGCCACCCCGAGACCCGGCCCCCGCTCACGATCGGCGTCAAGGGCCCCTGGGGCGCGGGCAAGACCTCGCTGATGCGGATGATCCAGGACCTGCTGGACCCCGGGGCCGCCGGGGACGACCCCGCCCCGATCCACCTGCCCGGCTCCCGCGCGGAGAGGACGCTGACCAACGCCGAGGTGCTCGCCAGGACGGGACGGCGCCCCCGGGAGAGCTCCGGGCAGGCCGAGCCGGGCCCGCTCCCGCTGCGGCGGGCGGACTGGCGGCCCACGGTCTGGTTCAACCCGTGGATGTACCAGAGCGGCGAGCAGGTCTGGGCCGGGCTGGCCCACGAGATCATCACCCAGGTCACCCGGCGGCTGCCCCGCGCCGAGCGGGAACGGTTCTGGCTGGAGCTGAACCTGTCCAGGATCGACCGGGAGGCGGTCCGCAGGCGCGCCTACCACCTGGCGATGACCCGCCTGGCGCCGGTGGCCCTCGGCCTGGTCGCCACCGTCGTCCTCACCGGGGCGCTCCTGGCCGCCGCCGCGCTGCTGCCCGCGCTCGGCGCCTTCCTGGGGAACGCCGCCGCGGCCGTCGGCTCCGCCGGATCGGCGCTGGTGGTGGGGGCGGGCGCCGTACGGCTGGCGCGGTTCTTCGGTGAGTCGGCGGACAACGCGTTCCGCGGCCTGGTCACCCAACCCGACCTGCTCGGCCCCGGCGCGGCCGACGGGTTCGTCAACGAGGTCGCGACCGCCCCCGGGTACCGGTCCAGGACCGGCTTCCTGCACCTGGTGCAGACCGACATGCGGCAGGTCCTCGACCTCGTCGCCACCGGGGAGCGCCCGCTGGTGGTGTTCGTGGACGACCTGGACCGCTGCTCGCCGGGAACGGTGGCGCAGGTCATCGAGGCGATCAACCTCTTCCTCGCCGGGGAGTTCCCCAACTGCGTGTTCGTGCTGGCCATGGAACCGGAGGTGGTCGTGGCGCACGTCGAGGCGGCCTACCCGGAGCTGGCCGGGACGCTGCCGGGCGGCGGGCGGTCCGGCCTGGGCTGGCGGTTCCTGGAGAAGATCGTGCAGCTCCCGCTGAGCGTGCCGCTGCTGGACGACGCCGACCGGCTGCCCGCCTTCGTACGGGCCCTGCTGGGCGTGTCCGACCTGGCGCGGCCCGCGACCGTCCCCCCGGACGATCCCGGCGCGCACGCCGGTCCTGCCACCGCTCCCGCCGCTCCCGCGGGCACGGGTACCGCGTGGCCGCGGGACCCGGACACCACACGGACACCGAATCCGGCCGGACCGCGTCCGGCGGGTCCCCCAGCCGCCCTGGAACGGCTCGACCCGCCACCGGATCCGGCCGGGCCGCGTTCGCGCGGTCCCCTGCCTCCCGCACGGCCCTCCCCCCTCGGCGCGGTCACACCGGGCTCGCCCGGCACCGCCACGCCACCGGGAGCGGCCGTGCCGGGACTGCGGGCATCGGTGCCCAGGTTGCGAACCCCGCTGGAAATACCGGGGCTCGGGCTGCGGGCGACGATGGAACTGCAGGGATTCGGGCCGCGAACGCCGGCGGAGACCCCCGACCTCGGATCGCGGGCGGCGGAACCGCCGGACCCGGTCCAGGTGAGCCGGTTGCAGGACGCCATCTGGGCGCTGTGCCCGACCACGACGACCCTCGACGAGGCGGCGCGGCTGGCGCAGGACGCCCTGGGCATCGAGTGCTCCGACGCCGTCGGCGGGCTCTGCGCGGCGACCAGGGAGGCCGCCGACCGGGTCTTCGACGACCTCTACAGCGACGAGAACGCCTACCGGGCGATCGAGTTCGTGCTCCCGGCCCTGACGTTCTTCAACCCGCGCGAGATCAAGCGGTACGTGAACGTGTTCCGCTTCTACTCGTTCCTGACCTACCGCCGCGCCCTCGCCGGTGCGGCCCCCGCCTCGGACGGCGAGGTCGCCAAGCTCGCGGCTCTCGCCGTCCAGTGGCCGCACCTGCTGACGCTGCTGGCCGGGGAGACGGACGGGGCGAGCGTGCTGCGGCGGCTGGAGGAGGCCGCGAACGACGACGGGAGCTGGGAGCGGGCCGTCCACGACACCGGCCTCGTCGCCCACCACACCTCGGGCGGCACCCACCTGGACACCCTGCGCGACCTGCTCTCCGGACCGCACCCCATCGCCGGCCTGGCCCGCTATCTCCTCTGAGCTCAGGAGGACAGGGAGTCGCGGTAGATCCTGGGCTCCCGCGCCTTCCCCGGAAACACCATGATCAGGAGCTGGACGGTGCCGTCGGGGGCGTCGTGGTCCTCCTGCACGGCCCTACGCCCCCGGACATGGACCCGGACCCGGTAATCTCCCGGGCCACCGGCCGTGAGATCGGGGAGCCGGCTGCCCTCCCCGTCCACGATGGACAGGACCCCCGTCCTCGTCTCGTAACCGACCTCGACGACCTGTTCCCACCCCCTGGTCTCCACCGGCGGGCGGCGCCGGTACGCCTCGCCCGTCACGCAGGCGTGCCCGATCTCGTCCGCCGCCCAGATGTCCAGCGCGCCCGGCCCGCTTCCGACCAGGCCGGCGACCATGTCACCGGCCGGTCCGCCCTCGTTCCCCTCGTCCCAGGCGTTGATGTTCCAGAAGTCCGCCCACATGGTCGCGCGGGCCTGCCGCACCGGCCTGATCCTCGGCCGGTGGCGGGGATGGGCGGCGCAGCTCCTCTCCGCCGCCGCGACGAAGGCGTCGTTCTCCTCCTTCGCCCGCCGTTCCCTCTCCCGCTCCACCTCGGCTACCTGGGGACACAGCCTTCCCAGTGCCGTCACCAACGAGCCGCCACCCACTCCACCGATCGCCTCGGACACGGCGGGCGCGCGAACGTCCCCTCCGTTCCGTACGGCCAGGTCGCACAGGTGATCACCGTAGGCGAGAAGCTCACGGTCCGGCATGTCCGCCAGCTGGGGCACGCCCACCCCGAACGAGCCCTCCCGGATCTCACACAGGAACCCCTTCCTTCGTTCGTCCTCTGGTTCGCCGGGTCCCGAGGCGGTGCCGTCCCCGGATCCGGAGCAGTCGAGCGCTCGCGTGTCGCTCGCCCTCCCGGTGAAGGTGTCGGCCGCCGCGCCGAGGAGCATCACGACCACCAGCAGCCCAGCGATCACCGTATGGGCGAGAGGGCCTCTCGGGGGAAGCCCGTGGGCCCGAGCCGCGAGGAACACGAGAGCCACGGGAACCAGGTGGTAAAGGTTCGTGGTGACGTACCAGTCCATCGTTCCCGGCGGTCCCCACTGGCCCGCGCACCGGGAATCGCCGGCCACGTCGAACATGAACAGCAACGGGGACGGAAGATGGCGGACGATCACCACCACGGCGGCGGAGCGCGCCAGAATCCGGCCGAACCGGGGACACCCGGCCCGTTCGCTCAGAAACGCCGCTCCCCAGGCGAGAGCGATCAACGGCGTGGCCCCGAACCAGAGGAGAGGAAGATCCCAGACCGGCGCGAGCAGCCGGTTCACCTCGAAATCGAGCACCTGTCCCGCACAGACGTTGAACGCCTCCCGGACGACCACACCGCGGATCTCCGCGCCGGACAGCATCACCGTCGTCCCGGAATGGACCTCGGGAACCATCGCGGCCAGAATCGCCGTTCCCCAGAGAATGGATGATCGTTTCGGCACGAGATAGAACCCTATAGGCGAAATGCCGGGCAAATTTTGAAATGAGAGTCCCCGCCGGAACAGCGTGCGGTGCGATATCGACGCCCTCGGTCGGATCCACACACGGCCGTCGGAATCCGCGCCCCGGCCGGGCGCAAATCCGGGCGTCACCCGAATGGCGCATCTCCGGAGAACCACGGATTTCGGGAAAGATTGGTGTCCGACGGTCAGCGTGAGCCCGTTTCTCGAAACCGCGACGGAACGGGCTCCTTCGCCATCACATTCAGGCGCTAAGGGCCCGCGCGACCGTGAGGCTGTCCTCGTAGATGTGGAAGCGGGTGACGAGCCCGTCCTCGACGGTGAGGTGCAGCGCGAACGGTGAGGTGTACGCGGCCCCGCCGTCCCGCACCGTCTGCGCGATCTCCCCGAGCACGACGGCGTCCGCCCCGTCGACCAGGATCCGCGTCACCGACGTGCCGTTCAGTTCGGGCACGTGATGGGCCTCCAGCGACCGGAAGTGGTCCGCCACCTCGGCCCTGCCGGACCGGGGGCGAATCCACGGCACCGCCGGATGCCCCTCGGCGGGCCAGGCGAGCCGCCAGTCGACCGGCTCGGCGAACAACTCCGCCGTACGGTCGTGATCGCCCTCGGCCATCCGACGCAGCAGTTCTTCCACGATGTCACGGGTTTCATTACTCATGCCGCAAGCCTCCCAACTCCGGGCGCAGCCCGTCGATTACCACCGAGGTATGACGGGCCCGGAGAGACCGGGACAAGGCGGATCGCCTCGTTGTGAGCCGGTACGGTCAGCGGGCGGAAAAGTCGAATTCGCCGTCCTTGACGCCGCCGACGAACGCCTCCCACTCGGCCCGGGTGTAGACGATCACCTCGGCCTCGGGACGACGGCTGTGCCGCACGGCGACGCGCCCACTGCCATCAGCCAGCGGACCGGCCTCGACACACTGTCCGCCGCCGTCGGGGCTCCTGGTGCTGATGTGCCAGGCCACGCCCGCCAGTTCCTCAGGGTTGATCATCACGTACTCCTCCCTCTCGCTCGCTTGACACGGCCGACCGCTTTTTGAATGACGGTCGCGGACTCATCCGGTGTGCGAGCGGCGCTTCGCGGGGGATCGTACGCTCGCGCGAAGCTCGCGACACCGACCCCTCGGATCACACTTTTGTGAGCATCGGCGTCAGTGATGGAGGCCGAAAGACTATTCCAGGGCGTAGTCGGCCGAGAGCTCGCGACCGGGGCCGAGAAAGTCCACGGCGTACTCGGTCACCTCGTCGTGCTGATCCCAGTAGAGGTTCGTCATGGTGAGTGCCGGCAGACCGCTTTCCATGCCGAGCACCGAGGCGATGTCCTCGGGAACCGGCCTGATGGCGACGATGTCGCGCCGCCGGACGGCCCGTCGGCCCGCCCTGTCCTCGACCAGCCCGAACGTCATTCGCGGGAGCGGTTCCGCGATCAGCAGCTCGGGTATCACCTGGCCCAGCTCACCCGGAAGCCACGATGTGGACAGCGCCACGAGCCCTCTGTCGTCATAGTAGGCGCGACGGCGCTGGACAACGGCGATTCCCTCTTCGATCTCCAGCGCGTCCGCGACCACCTCGGGTGCCGGGACGAGACCGGCGCTCAAGATCTCGGCTCGTTCCCCCCGGCGGTAGCCGCTCCCGCTCGCCCGCAGCATTTGAAGACGATCGGAACCTGCTGTGATCTTCTTCGGCAGGTTGGCCAGGGTTCCGATCCCCGGAACCGACTCCGCGTAGCCTTCCGCCCGCAGCACGGCCGCGACCCGGGTGGCGGTCGCGGTGGACACCCCTTCGTCCCGCATTATCTCCCGCACCGACGGAATGCGGTCACCCGGCCGGATCTCCCCGCTGTCGATCCTGGCCTTGATCTGCGTGGCGATCCGCCGGTACGGAGCCATCGCCTGCGGGCTGTCAGCCATCATGGGACCCCTGTTCTAGTGCACTCTGAATCAGTCATTGACTTCACTGGTGCTCTAGAACACTATAGAGCTGCCGTGGACCAAAGAACAGACAGGCTGATTCGTGCTTGCACGAAGAGGTCCTGCGTGGCCTCCCCTCAAGGCCGAAGGATTGAGAACTCAACCGATGATGCGCCATACGCAGGACTGTCTCTCCGGGTAGTCCGCCGAAACGAATGCAAATCGAGCAGCCTTCACAGGCGCCAGGCAGGAAGAGAGCACTCGCCGTGGGACATTCCCTTGAGTTCGGCCAACCATCCGCCTGCCATGATTCGGGCGTCGGCGGACACCTCGCACGCGACACGGAGCCCGAACACGCCCGTGAAGAGACACGCATCCTGACGGATGAGCCACCACGCCTGTTCGCCCTGATCCAGAAGTACGGAGGGAACGACGAAGGAGTCATCACGGAGGTGGTGGCCTACGGGCTGACGTTGCCGGGCGGGACGGCGGCGACGTTCGGGGCGAACGGCCACGGATTCGGCCGGTGGACGAGCGCGCACAGCGCCGCGCGGCGGCTTCACTCCGACCTTGTCTGGCTCGGGGACGGCAACACGCGGAATCCCCCGCCGTAGCGCCCATGCGGCGCGATCACCATCTCCCCGCGTCCGGACCCCGGGAGGCCCTGAAAGCCGGGAACGTGTCGGGTTCCGGACGACGGCCGCGCGACGCAGACGCGACACGGACCCGTCCTCGCAGAGCGCCGGGGGTGCCCACCGTGATGATGAGCACATGGACGTCAACGAGGTGCTCCTGCCCGGTGTCGGGCTGCGGTACGAGTTCACCAACCACGAAGGGGACCTGATCGGCGTCGTCGCACGCCGTACGGGTGACTTCGAGGTGGTCGTCTACGGTGACGACGACCAGGACGAGGCCAGGCCGGTATTCCGGCTGAACGAGGAGGAGGCCGAGACCCTGGCCCAGATCCTGGGAGCGCCGCGCATCGCCGAGCGGTTCGCCGACCTGAGCAGGGAGGTGCCCGGGTTGAACTCGAGCAGGGTCGAGCTCCCGGCCTGTTCCGCCTACGCCGACCGGCCGCTGGGGCACACCAGGGCTCGAACCCGCACCGGCGTGTCGGTGGTGGCGATCGTCCGCGGGGAGGAGGTGATCGCCTCGCCGAGCCCGCAGGAGGTGCTGCGGGCCGGTGACGTCCTGGTGGTGATCGGGACCGACAGGGGTATCGCCGACGTGACCCGCATCCTGCGGGCCTGAGCGGGTGCACGTCTCCGTCGTCCTGCTGCTGGAGCTGGGCCTCATCCTGGTCGCGCTCAGTGTCCTCGGCGCGATGGCGCGCCGCCTGACCCTGTCACCGGTCCCGCTCTACCTGCTGACGGGGCTGGCGCTGGGCGAGGGAAGCATCCTGCCCGTACCCGCGGCGGGAGGGTTCCTGCGAGCGGGGGCGTCCATCGGGATCGTGCTGCTGCTCCTGGTGCTCGGCCTGGAGTTCTCCATCGGAGAGTTCACCGTCAGCCTGCGCCGCCACGTGCCCTCCGCCGCGGTCGACCTGGTGCTGAACGCCGCACCCGGCGCGGTGGCCGGCTGGCTGCTCGGCCTGGACGGCGTGAGCATCCTGGCGCTGGCCGGTGCGACGTACATCTCCTCTTCGGGGATCATCGCCCGGCTCCTGGGCGACCTGCGCCGGCTGGGCAACCGGGAGACCCCGGCCGTGCTGTCGGTGCTGGTCCTGGAGGACTTCGCGATGGCCGCCTACCTGCCGGTGCTGGCGGTGCTGGTCTCCGGCGGCACCTGGTGGCAGGCCGTACTCGGCGTGCTGGTCGCACTCGGCGCGGTGCTGGCCGCCTTCGCCACCTCCTACCGGTGGGGCCACCACGTCAGCCGGCTGGTGACGCATCCGGACGCCGAGCAGCTCATGCTCAGGCTGCTCGGCATCACCCTGGTGGTGGCGGCGCTGGCGGAGTACATCCACGCCTCCGCCGCGGTGGGCGCCTTCCTGGTCGGGCTCACCGTCACCGGTGAGACGGCCGAACGCGCCGGTGCCGTCCTCGCCCCGCTGCGCGACCTGTTCGCCGCGGTGTTCTTCGTGGCCATCGGCCTGTCCGTGGACATCGGCGAGCTGCCGCCGGTGCTGCCCGCCGCCCTGGCGCTGGCCGTGGTCACCGGCATGACCAAAGTCGTCACCGGCCGCTACGCCGCCTCCCGGGACGAGGTCGGAAGGCGCGGCCGGGCCCGCGCGGGGGCCGCGCTGATCGCCCGGGGCGAGTTCTCCATCGTCATCATCGGCCTGGCCGCGACCCAGCACCCCGTCCTGGCACCCCTGGTGACGGCCTACGTCTTCATCCTGGCGGTCGCGGGACCTCTCATCACCCGCTTCACCGGTACCCGCCCCGCGCGGGTGCGGTGACACGGCGGCCGGTGTCGATCGCACCGGCCCCATGGGCGGGGACGTGACTCGTGGGAAGGGCGGTGGACGTGGTGCGTGGCGGCGGTTGCCGCATCCGGAGCGCGGTACCGGGTAGGGGATGGAGCGGCGACGAGAGGGGGGCCGATGAAGGCGACGGTCGCGGCCGTACTGATGATCGGTGTGCTCTCCGGTTGCGTGGTCACCACCCAGGTGCCCGGCACGCCCCCGTCCGCGGAGGAATCCGGTGGGGGCCACGACCGGAAGGAGGGCGCGAAGGACGGCTACAGCTTCCTGCACATGCGGGACGACGGCGAGCCCGTGCGGTGGAGCACCTGCGAGCCCATCAGCTACGTCGTGCGGACGAAAGGGCGGCCGGAAGGGGGCGACCGGTTGCTGCGGGAGAGCCTCGGGCGCATCTCCGAAGCGACAGGACTCAAGTTCTCCTACCGGGGGAGCACCGACGAGGCGCCCGGTGACGGCAGGAAGGCCTACCAGCCGGACCGGTACGGCGACCGGTGGGCACCGGTGCTGATCGCTTACTCCGGCCCGGAGGAGTCCGCGCGCCTGCGCGGGCAGGCGGTCGGGTACGGCGGTCCCGTCTACGTCCGCGCTGGGAGAGGCGTCCCCCGGTATGTAAGCGGGACGGTGGTCTTCGACGCCGGCCAGATGACGTCAATGGGCGGGGACGACGCCATACGGGCCGTGATGCTGCACGAGCTGGCGCATCTGGTCGGTCTGGGGCATGTGGACGACCCCCGTCAGCTGATGAATCCGGTCCAGTACGGCCGGCGGGTGACTACGCTTCAGGAAGGAGACCTCGCCGGGCTCAAGGCCGTCGGAGACGGGCAGTGCTACAAGCGGGTAAAACCACGCGATATCGGGCGTTAAGCTGCCGGGCGGAAACCGCGCCCGTCGCCGAAGCTCCCGGTATCGAGGCCGGCGTCCTCCATCACGAGCCGGGTGACGGCCAGGGCGAGTACGTGGCCCGCCACTGTGAGGGCGGCAGGACGGGCACCTGCACCCGTACGGTCCCGGCGTCCTGGAACCGGAACGACACCGGAAGGTAGGTGCCGCTACGCAGGTCCCCGGTCGACCCGGTCAGTAACGCCTGCGGGTTCACGTCCCCGCCGACCGGCTGACGCACCGGAAGGTCCAGGCCGCCTCCGCGGACGCGAAAACCTTCGAATGTGGGCGACGCGCTGACGGAGACGAGCCGGTCCGGCTCGGTTCGCTGGTTCACCAGCGTCACGTAGAGGGGGACACCCGACCCGGGTGGCAGCGGCTCGCCCGCGGGACCACCGATGACGAAGGCGTTCCTCACGTACACGTCGTTGACGATCTCGTTGGCCCCCGTGTTCGGCGCGAACTCCTCCGTGGAGAATCCGGCGTCGCCCTCCTTGCCACAGGCGCATGCGGCCAGCAGCAGTACGGCCGCGCACAATGTACTGGTCGTGCTCCGCATGTTCTTCACCAACGATCTTCTACTCACGCCGCGTGCGGGCGAACAGCCGTGCCCGGAAGGTGCTGAGGGGCTTTCGCGTCCTCCGGAGGGGTGCCGGGCCGTCCCCTCGGCCGGATCGGCAGATCGCGATCCCCCGCCCGCGCGGGCCCGGACGCGGTCGATCGGCGCCTGGACGGCCTCGGCGGTCAGGTCGATGTCGGCGGGGCCGGGTGTCGATCGTTTCGCGCACCGGCATGGCGCGCTCCTTCCGGTGGCGGACGTCGTGTGAAGGGCCGGTACCCGTCGTCCGGTCGGATCACCGCATGCGAAGCGGATCGGTTTCGTCAAGCGGGGACATACCGGCACGTCATGGACGGGTGGTCTGGTCGGCCGGAGGCTCGTCGCCCGGACGTTCGCCGTCCTGCGGACCGGAGGGGTGGCGGCTGAGGAAGTAGGCGCCCATCGCGGCGGCGACGGAGGCGAAGACGACCACGGAGTAGACGGCCAGGAACACCTCGACGACGGCGGCCAGGGCCGTGGTCCTGACGGTGAGCGGTTCACCGGTGACGGTGCCCATGACGGCGTCGTGCAGCGCCAGGGCGTAGTCGTCGTATTCGGCGAACTCGTGCAGCACCTGGCTGGAGGCCAGTGCCACGATGGCGCTGAGCGCGGCCAGCCAGGTCATTCGGCCCGACAGCAGGCGCCCGGCCGAATGGCCGCCGCGCACGGCCGAGCCGAGCACGCCGCCGGCCCGGGCGAGCCGGAACAACCGCAGCAGCCGCAGGAACCGCAGGAACGGCACGAGCAGGAAGATCAACTGCCACCAGGTGCGGCGCAGGAACCGCAGCCGCGCCGGGGCCACGTACAATCTCAGCGCGTATTCGGCGGCGAACGTGGCCCACAGCAGCCAGCCCGCCGCGAAGAGGACATCGGCCAGCACGGGGTGGCGGGCGAGATTCTGCCCGAGCACGACCAGCAGGAACAGCAGGCCCAGGACGCTCATGAGACCGTCGAGGCGGTCGATCAGCCGCTCGGCCCAGGTCTGGCGGTCGTCGGCCGTTTCCTCGTCGCGGAGGTTCATACCGGCGCCGGGCCCGCTCCGGCGTGAAGTGGTGGCGCGGCCGGGGCAGAGGTCATCGGGACGGCCGGTGCCCGGAACCGGCGGAATCCCCCGGGCCGGCGAATCCGGTCAGACCGGCCAGGGCACTGCCCGCGCCGAGCTTCTGGCGGGAAATGACGCTGAAGCTGCCGTCGGTCTCCAGGACGACGGCGGCGACGTCCTCCAGCGCGCCGGAGCCGCCGGCACGGACCGCCTGGCGCACCTCGGAGGCGGTGACGCGCTGGCGGCGCATCGGTTGCTCCAGCAGCCGCCCGTCGCGCAGCACCACGGTCGGCTCGGACTTGATCAGCCGCCGCACCCGGGCCGAGCGGATCGCCAGCCAGGCGACGGCGAACTGCAGTGCCACCAGCAGGGCCAGTGCGAGCCCGCCCTCGGCGAGCGCGACATCGGACGAGAGCACCACGGTGGCCAGCGTGGAACCCAGCGCGACGGTGACCACCAGGTCGAAGGCGTTCATCTTCGCCAGGGTGCGCTTGCCCGACAGCCGCAGCACCGTCACCAGCACGGCGTACGCCACCACGGCGGCGACGACGGTCCGGATGATCCCGCTCCAGGAGTCGAATACCACGCCCGCCTCCTCCCCCGCCGGCCGTGTGGTCCTCCCCGGATTTACCCAGCGCGGACGGCTTCTACCTCGGTGACGGCCCGGCCCGTGCCCCTCCTGTTCGACCTCGGCGGCGCGGCTCGGTCACGGGGCGGGGACGCCGGTGCGTGTCCGATGGTCGTCCGAGGCCTGACGGCCCGAACGGCCGGGCCCTCAGCCGTCCTCCTCCACCCGAACCGTGCCCGCGGCCCCGTCGATCGTGATGAGCTGCCCTGTCCTGATCTCGTGCGTGGCGTTGCGGACGCAGATGACGGCCGGGATGCCGTACTCTCTGGCGACGGTGGGGCCGTGCGCCATCGGCGATCCGGTCTCGGTCACCAGCCCCGCCGTCGTCAGGAACAACGGGGTCCAGCCGGGATCCGTCGTGGGGGCCACGAGGATCTCGCCCGGCTCGATGTGCGCGCCGGCCGGATCGCGGATCACCCGCGCCCTGCCGGTCGCCCGGCCCGCGGCCCCCGCCATCCCGACCAGCACTCCGGCTTCCGCGGGCCCGGGCGGGACGAGTGTCTCCACGTCGGTCCCGTCGGACAGCAGGGCTCCCGGGACGGTGTGCCGCCGCAGTTCCCGCTCGTACTCGGCGCGGCGTGCCGCGACCAGGTCCCGGTGGTCGGCCCGGTCGTGTACGGCGGAGCGGGCCTCGGACAGATCGAGGAACATGATGTCGTCGGCGCGCTCCAGCAGGCCGCGACAGGCCAGGTCGCCTCCGATCAGCAGGAGCTGACGGCGGGCCGTCTGGATCACCGGCAGCCAGGCGAATTTCGCGATCTCCCGGAGCCCGGTGAGCTTGCGCGACCGGCGCATGAGGAAGATCGCGGGCCGGCCGCGTACCGATCTGCTGTGCCGCGCCCGCCGCGACAGTGTCTCGATCATCTTTTCCGCCCGCCGCGCGGCCTGTGCGAACCGCCGGTCGGGCGCCTGCTCGGGGTCGCCCACCCGGAGGTAGTTGGCGATCGTGGCGAACAGGGGGGCCGGGTCCTCCTCCCAACGGGGCATGCCGACGTCGATCTCGGCGGCGGCGCGCATGCCGTACCTGCCGAGGAAACCGGCCATCCCAATGTCGGGGAGTTCCCCCGCGCGGTACCTCGCGGCGAGTTCCTCCGGCGGGGTGGCGAGGAACAGGTCGCGGTGTCCGCGCGCGTTCACCGCGACCTGCCAGAGCGCGAGGTCCATCTCCGTGGTCACGTTGTGCGGCATCCCGCCCAGGACGATGTCCAGCTCGTCGGCGGTGGCGACACCTTCGAGCAGCGCGGACGGCGCGACACCGGCGATGATCCCGGCCGTCATCGGCCACACGAGCCCCATCATGTCGGGGCTCATGACCGCCCGGTGGGAGTCCTCGACCACCCAGCGGAGCCGCTCGGCCGACGTGGCCGGTTCGCTCGGCGGCACGGTCAGGCGCTTGATCTCCTCCACGGCGCGGTAGGCCCTGACCCGGGCGGCGTCCGGCCTGGCCAGGCTACGGGCGAGGCCGAAGACCGCACCGGGTGCCAGCCGCAGCGTGATCTTCACGGCGCTGCCGAGACGGAACGGCAGGCCGCCGCGCGGGGCGAACCGCGGATCGTCCAGCATGCGCTCGACGGCACCCTGCACCCGCGGCCCGTACACCTGCAGAGACGTCCCCAGCTGCTTCCGCATGGACCTGTTGCGGATGAAATCGGTCAGGTCGAAGTAGAGCCGCCCGCCGATGGGGACCAGCCGGGGCAGCGGATCACGCGGATCGACCGTGGCGCCCACGGCCTTGAACCACATGGCCGAGCCCGTCTTGAGCAGCGACACCCCCATCGGGGTGGTCGGCCGGAGCATTCCCTGGATGTGGCCGAACTCGAGGTAGAGCCGCATGTCGCCAGTGTCCGGCGGGGCGGGGAACAGGGTGGTGATCGGCCGGGACTGCAGCAGCCACAGCGTGCCGCCGGAATCGATCGCCCACTCGATGTCCTGCGGCGAGCCGAAGAGCTCCCGCAGCCGCCGCCCGGCCTCCCGCAGTTCTTCGAGCTGCCGCCCGCCGAGGCACCCGCCGCTGTCAGGTACGGCCGGCGGCGGGTGGCCGAGGACGTAGTGGTCGGGGACGACAGTGCCGTCGACGATGGCGGTCCCCAGCCCGGGGGCGGCGTCGACGACCGTCTCGGTGCGGCAGCCGGTGATCGGGTTGGCGGTGAACAGGACACCGGCGACCACTGGATCGATCATGCGCTGGACCACCACGGCCATGGCGGCGTCGTCGATGCCCGCCGCGGCGCGGTAGGCCACGGCACGTTCGGTGTACAGGGAGGCCCAGCACCTGCGGACCGCGTCGATGAGCGGGCCGGCGCCCTCGACGTTGAGGTAGGTGTCCTGCTGACCGGCGAAGCTGGCGTACGGCAGGTCCTCGGCGGTGGCGCTGGAGCGGACGGCCACGCGCCCGCCGCCGAGCCGTTCGTAGGCGTCGATCAGCTCGTCCTCCGGGAGATCACGGGACGTGTAGGCCTCGGTGGTCAGGCAGAAACCGTCCGGAACGCGCTCACCCGCCTTGATCATCCCACCTAGCCCGGCGGCCTTTCCGCCCACCAGGCCGGTCATGGAGGGATCGATCTCAGATAGGTGGATCAGTCTCATCCCGTATCCCCCTCGCGATCCCCCTCGCGGCCTTCGCGTAGGTCTCCATGGAATGGAGTATGAGCGCCCACCCTTCCTCTGTGAACCGGTTCCAGAGCGCCATCCGCGCGCCGACGCGGACATTGCGGACCCTCCGCAGGACCGCGGCGCCACCTTCGCCGACGCGGATCCCGCGGACGCGGCGGCCGGTCGTCCATCCCCTTCTCGGCCGGTGCGGCGATGCCGGTCGGCGGCATGACCGGACCCGGACCAGGCCGGGTTTCTCCTTCCCCGCGCCGACACACCCCCGCAGGCGCGGAGAAGCCGCCGGGAACGCGAAAGGCGCCCCGGCCCTCACGGGCCGGGGCGCCTCGGAAGACGATCTAGCGCTGGGCCTCGATCATCCAGTGGTGCTTCTCGAGGTCCTGCGTGATCTCGATGAGGAGGTCCTGGGTGACCAGGTCGGGCTGCTCGGCGGCCTCGATGCGCTCACGCATCCGGCGGATGATGGAGCCGAGGATGTCCGTCATGGCGGCCACGACCTTGCCGTCGTTGATGTAGCCCGACTCCAGCTGCGGCACCTCGCTGGTGTTCGCGAGCGTGGAGGCCCGGCCGTCGGGGTTGCACCCGAGGGCCACCGCGCGCTCGGCGACGGTGTCCGCGTGCTTCCTGGCCGACGAGACGATCTTGTCGAGCTGCAGGTGCAGCGACCGGAAGTTGTGGCCGATCACGTTCCAGTGGGCCTGCTTGGTCAAGAGCGAAAGGTCGAGCAGGTCGACGAGAGCCCCCTGGAGCACGACGGCAATGGTCTTCTTGTCTTCTGGCTTGAGTGGGCTGGTGATCGCGGACATGAAGTGTCCTCCCCCTGTTTCGAGCTTAGTTTCCCCTTTGCTACGAAATGTCCGTACCCATCTATCCACCTCCCTATTCCGGCCATCATGTTGACACTGTCATGATTACAGTGTCACTATCGAGGTATGGAATGGACCATCGGTGAACTGGCCGAGCGGGCGTCCGCGGCGCTGGCCCCCACCGCCCAGCTCAACGGGCGGGTCAGGGACATGCCCAACGAGCGCCTCATCCGCTGGTATTCGACGATCGGCCTCCTCGACCCCCCGCTGGCCCGCCGGGGCCGCGTGGCCATGTACGGCAGGCGCCACCTGCTCCAGATCGTCGCCGTCAAGCGGCGCCAGTCCGACGGCCGGACCATCGCCGAGATCCAGGCCGAGCTGGCCGGGGCCACCGACCAGACCCTGGAGTCGATCGCCCGACTCCCCGGGCCCGCATCGGAAAACGCACCGGAGCACCGGCCGGAGCACGCAGCCGGGCACCCGCCCGCGCCTCCGGCAGGGACCGGTTCTCCCCGGGCGGCACGCCCGCGTTTCTGGGCCGGGCAGTCCGCCGCCCCGGCAGCCGCCGCCTCGGCGGTCACCGGCCCCGCTCCGCCGAAGCCGCCTCCGGCCCCGGCACCGTCCGCCCCGGAAGCCGTGATCGTCCACGGCGTACGGCTCGCGAACGGCGTGACGCTGCTGCTCGACACGGGCGGGCACGCCCCCTCACCCGATGACCTCGCCGAGATCGCCGTCGCCTCGGAGGGGCTCCTGTCGCTCCTCCGCGAACGCGGCCTCACACCTCCGGAAGGAATTCACACATGATTACCTCGATCACCACACTGCTGCCGGAGGAGTGCCTGCCCGTCCCCGACGCCGGGATGGGGGCGCTCGCCACCGAACGAGGCAACCTGCCGCTGGAGAGCGTGGACGTGACCGCCGCCGTGTCCGGCCTGAGCGCCGGGGTCGAGGTGGTCCAGGGCTTCCGCAACCCGCACGACGTGGCACTCGAGGCGACGTACGTCTTCCCGCTGCCCGACCGTGCCGCCGTGACCGCCTTCAGGATGGAGGCCGACGGCCGGGTCATCGAGGGCGTGCTCAAGGAGCGCGGCCAGGCGAGGGCCGACTACGACCAGGCGATCTCCCAGGGGAAGCGTGCCGCGATCGCCGAGGAGGACCGGCCGGACGTCTTCACCATGAGGGTCGGCAACATCGTGCCGGGCGAGCGGGTCACCGTGCGCCTCACGCTGAACCAGCCGCTCCCGTACGAGGACGGCGCGGCCACCTTCCGCTTCCCGCTGGTCGTCGCCCCCCGCTACGTCCCGGGCACCCCGCTGGACGGCGAGCGCGCGGGCGACGGCTGGGCCCCGGACACCGACGCGGTCCCCGACGCCTCCCGGATCACCCCGCCGGTGCTGCTGCCCGGCTTCCCCAACCCGGTCCGGCTGTCGCTGGCCGTCTCCGTCGACCCCGCCGGTCTGGAGCTGCGCGAGGTCCGTTCCAGCCTGCACGTGGTCCAGGAAGAGGGCACCGTGATCCGCCTCCAGCCGGGTGAGCGGCTGGACCGCGACTTCATCCTGCGCCTGGCCTTCGACGCCTCCACCTCCCTCGCGCTGGCCCCCGACAGGGACGGCGAGAACGACGAGGGCACGTTCACGCTGACCGTCGTCCCCGAACCGGCGCCCGCCGGGACCGGGGCCAAGGACGTGGTGCTGGTGCTCGACCGCTCGGGCAGCATGACCGGCTGGAAGATGGTGGCCGCCCGCCGCGCCGCCGCGCGCATCGTCGACACGCTCACCTCGGGCGACCGGTTCGCGGTGCTCTCCTTCGACACCGTCGTGGAGTACCCGGACGGGCTCGGCGAGGGACTGTCCGAGGCGTCCGACCGCAACCGCTACCGGGCCGTGGAGCACCTGGCCAGGCTGGAGGCGCGCGGCGGCACCGAGATGCTGTCACCGCTGGAGCGGGCCGCCGCGCTGCTCGCCGACTCCGCCGGGGACCGGGTGCTGGTGCTCGTCACCGACGGGCAGGTCGGCAACGAGGACCAGATCCTGGAGCGGCTCGGCGCCGGGCTCGCCGGGGTGCGGGTGCACACGGTCGGCATCGACAGGGCGGTCAACGCCGGTTTCCTGGGCAGGCTGGCCGGGCTGGGCGGCGGCAGGTGCGAGCTGGTCGAGTCCGAGGACCGGCTGGACGAGGCGATGGAGCACATCCACCGCCGGATCGGCGCCCCCCTGGTCACCGACCTGTCCCTCAAGGCCGACGGGCTCGACCTGGTCACCGAGACGGTCAGCCACGTCGGCTCGATCTACTCGGGCGTCCCGCTCACCGTGCTCGGCCGCTACCGCGGCACGGCCGCCGGAGCGCTGACCGTACGGGGCCTGGGCCCCGACGGCTCGCCGTGGGAGCGGAGGGTCACCGCGTCGACGGTGGACAATCCGGCCGTACGGGCGATCTGGGCGCGGGCGCGGCTGCGGGCCCTGGAGGACCGCTACGCGGCCGGTGACCGGTCGCTGGAGGCCGAGATCGTCGAGACCTCGCTCAAATACGGGGTGCTCTGCCGGTTCACCGCCTTCGTCGCGGTCGACACGCGGGTGGTCGCCGAGGGCGGCCCTGCGCATCGGGTGATCCAGCCGGTGGAGCCGCCCAGCGGCTGGGAGAGCCCGGTCGCCGCCGCGCCGATGATGATGACCTCGATGGCCTTCGAGAGCGCGGCCCCGAGCCCGCCGCCGTCCCCCGGGGCGCCTCCGGGGATGGCCCGTCCCGGCTCCATGCCGAGGTTCGCGGCGAGCCCGGCCGTCGGCGGCCTGCCGCAGGACGCGGCGGCCGGAGGCTTCGACGACCGCGCCCGGATGCTGCGTCCCGCGCCGGCCGGGGCTCCCCCGAAGCAGGGCACGTCGCAGGAGCCGCCGAGGGAGCAGCTCGCCGAGGAGCTGAGGCGGCTGCGCGCCGCGGCGTCCCTGCCCGCCGCCGAGCGGCTGCGCCTGCTGGAGGACCTGGGCAGCCGCCTCGCGGCCCTGGCCGTCTACCTCGGCGGCCACGCGGAGCTGGCGGCCCTGGCCGAGGAGCTGCGGGCCGGTGGGGACGTGGACACCCTGTGGCGGCGGGCCGAGGAGGTCCTGGAGTCCCTGGCGGGCCCCGCCAAACGGCGCCCGTTCTGGAAGCGGTGACCTCCTCGCCACCACCCCGGGAAGCCTTGGCGGCCCGAGGACCGGGGGTGGTCTCGTGACCGTTCGAACGGTCACGAGACCACCCCTGAGCCGAACCCCCGCGATGCCCCCAGGACCCGCCGACGAACGGGCTCAACCTCTTCACGGACCGACGGTGACGGTCCTCGTCGCAGTCGGCCGCGGCGGTGCCGTCGTGACCGCTCGATCGTAGATCCCGATCTCCCAGCGCCCCGGCCGCCGTTCGAGTTCGGCGGTCACCCGTTCGGCGACCCCGGGCCAGAGCAACTCCGACATCCTGTACTTGCCGTCACACAGGCCCAGCTCCTTCCTGACCACCTTGCAGTCGTCGTACGACTTCGGGCCGGCACCGAGAGAATGGATCGGCATGTCACCGGGCAGCACCCAGATCTTGAGAGGCTGGGGCCGCTCCAACCAGTCGGAGGCCACCGACCTCTCGTCGTAGAAGTTGTCCGCACCCCTCCCTCCGCATCTGCCGACCGAACCGCCCCCACCGGCCTCCCGGATCACCACTACCGCCTTCGGATCGGCGCATACGACCCTGTACGAGGTGTAGAAGCTCAACGGCTGGAACGTGACCGTCGCGTCGGCGGGCACGGTCGTGGAACCGTACGACTTGATCAGCGGGGCGTCCAGAGCGTTCTTGGAGGGCAGAGCGGGCAGCGGTGAGATCCTCGCCGCCGTCGACGACTCCTTCTCCACCGGTTCCGCATCCCTCCAGAGCCCCTGGACCGGAAAGGCCACGGCGGCCACGGCGGCCACCGCCAGCGCCCCGCCCGCCACGGCCCTGCGCCGCCTGATGCGACGGCCACGCCGTACGATCTCCCGCACGTCGGGGAGACCCTCGGAGACGTCCTCGGCCAGCACCGCGCGCAGCTCGTCCTCGGTGTGGATCATCGCTTCGCTCCCGTCATCTCGATCTCCGAATGGACGCGAAGGCGTTTCAGCGCCCGGCCGAGCTGGGTCTTCACCGTGCTGAGGGAGCAGCCGAGCACGTCGGCGCACTGCACGAGGGTGAGCTCCTCGAAGTAGTGCAGGACGATGACCGCGCGCTGCCGCCCCGACAGGCCGCCGATCGCCTCCCGGAGCATCTGGCGGCTGCCGACCTCGGCGGTGAAGTCCCGCGGGTCGGCGCGCTCGGGAAGGTGCTCGGCGGGCACCTCGTCGCGCCACTTCCTGCGCCACCAGGAGGCGTGGGTGTTGACGATGATCCGGTGCACGTACGGGTCGGGGTCGCCCTCGATCCGCCGCCACGCCACCCAGGCCTTGGCCAGCGCCGTCTGCACGAGATCCTCGGCGGTCGCCCTGTTGCCCGTCAGCAGGTACGCCGTATGTCGGAGCCGCTCGTAACGCGTCGCCACGTAAGCGTCGAACCCGTCGTCCATTCACGATCTCCGTCCTGAAGCCTCACAGACATCTACTCGGCGGCGAGCCGGTTCGGACGACAGCGGGAGATGACGCGTAGCCGTTTCCCCGTTTCACGGAAACGAGGCGCGGTCATCGGCACGGCGGCCTCCCTGGATCCGGCCCTCGCGCGGGCGTGGATCACCGGCGGATCACCGTACGCGACGAAAATGCCGCGAGACCGATATGGGACAGAACGGGACCAAGGGCGGGAAGAGCGGGGTTCCAACTCGGGCCGCGCCACATAAAGTAGCGGGATGGTGATTCTGGACGGCGGCCTGGCCACCCATTTGGAGGAGCTGGGCGCGGACCTGCGAGACGATCTCTGGTCGGCGAAACTCCTGTTGGAGAACCCCTCCGTGATCCGGCAGGCGCATCTCGACTACTTCGCCGCGGGCGCCGAGGTGGCGATAACGGCGAGTTACCAGGCGAGCATCCCCGCGTTCGTACGGCGCGGCCTGAGCGCCGCCGAGGCCGAGGACCTCATCCTGCTCTCCGTGCACCTGGCCGCCCAGGCCAGGGACACCCACGGCTCGGGCACCGTGGCCGCCAGCGTCGGCCCGTACGGCGCCTACCTGTCCAACGGCGCCGAGTACACCGGCGACTACGACCTCGACGAGGACGGCCTGACCGACTGGCACCGCGACCGCTGGCACATCCTGGCCGACAGCGAGGCCGACCTGATGGCCTGCGAGACCATCCCGTCCTACACCGAGGCCAGGGCGCTGAGGCGGCTGCTCGCCGAGACGCCGGGGATGCGGGCGTGGGTGAGTTTCTCCTGCCGCGACGGCGAGCACATCAACGACGGCACCCCGCTCAAGATGGCCGCCGGGTTGTTCACCGGGAACCCCCAGGTGATCGCGATCGGCGTCAACTGCACGGCACCGCGCCACGTGCTCAGCCTGATCTCGCAGATCAAGGGCAAGCCCACCATGGTCTACCCCAACTCCGGCGAGGTCTGGGACTCCGCGAACCGGCGCTGGCTCGGGCTGGCCGACCCGGTGGAGTTCGGAGAGGCCGCGGCCGGGTGGACCGCCGCGGGCTCCGCCTTCGTCGGCGGCTGCTGCCGTACCACTCCGGAGCACATCCGCCAGATCCGCACCCACCTCATGGGGTCGGACACCCCGTGAGGCCCTGAACGGCCGCCGCGCCTTCCGAGCGTCCCGAACGTCCCGCATCCGCATCCGCATCCACGCCCACGCCCACGCCCAGGATCCCCGGTCGCACGCCTCCAGGGATCCGGCGCGCCCTCCGCTCACCCTTCGGCGGGAACAGGCCGGCCGAGCGTCTCCGCCGGCGGGATCCCGGCATCGGGGCGCGGCTCGTAGCGCTCCAGGTGCTGGGTGCGCCGGACCAGGGCGCGCAGGTCGGCGAGGGTGCCGGAGACGACCCCGTCGGCTCTGGCCTGGACCAGGACGTTGCCGATCGAGGTGGCCTCGACGGGTCCCGCGACCACGGGGAGGCCGCAGGCGTCGGCGGTGAGCCGGCACAGCAGCGCGTTGCGCGAGCCTCCCCCGACGATGTGGATCGTGTCCACCGCCTGCCCGGTGAGCCGCCGGGCGTCCTCGATCGCCGCCCGGTGGGCCAGCGCCAGGGAGTCGATCACGCAGCGGACGGTCTGGGCGCGGGTCTCCGGCACGGGCCGGCCGGTACGGCGGCAGAAGTCGGCGATGCGTCCGGGCATGTCGCCGGGCGCGTGGAAGATCGGGTCGTCGGCGTCCACGACCGACCGGAACGGCACCTCCCCTGCGGCCTGCCTGAGCAGTTCCTCCAGGTCGACCCGCCCTCCCGGCGCCCCGGCGGGCCGCTCTTCGAGCGACCCGGTGAACGACCCGGTGGACGGTCTGGCGGACGACTCCGTGGACGACCCGGTGAACGACTCCGTGGACGGTCTGGCGGACGAACCGGTGGACGGCGCCGCGCCTGGCGGGGTCTCCGCCGGGGCGGCCTCCGCCTCCCAGGTGCGGATGCACTCCTGCAGCAGCCACAACCCGGTGACGTTACGGAGGTAGCGCACGGTGTCGTCGATGCCCGCCTCGTTGGTGAAGTTGGCCCGCCGCCCCTCCTCACTGATCATGGGCTGGTCCAGCTCGACGCCGACCAGCGACCACGTTCCGCAGGAGATGTAGGCGAACCGCTCGCTCTCCGCGGGGACCGCCGCCACCGCGGAGGCGGTGTCGTGGGAACCGACCGCGATGACCCGGGTGTCCGGGGAGAGCCCGAGCTCGCCCGCGACCTCCGGCGCCAGCGGGCCGATCACCTCGCCGGGACGCCGGATCGGCGGCAGGACCCTGGCCGCGGGACCGAGGCCGCCCGTCAGCACGGTGTCCCACCGGCGGGTCCTGGCGTCGAGCAGCTGGGTGGTGGAGGCGTTGGTCAGCTCCGCGCCGACCTGCCCGGTCAGCCAGTACGCGATCAGGTCGGGAATGAGCAGCAACGTCGAGGCCGAGGCCAGCCGGGTCTCGGCGGCGAGCTGGTGGATGGTGTTGAACGGCTGGCGGGCGACGCCGGTGCGGGCGTAGAGCTCCTCGAAGGGGACCCGGCTGGCCGTCTTCTCGGTACGGGCGTCACGGTAGTGGACGGGGTTGCCGAGCAGCGCGCCGTCCTGGTCCAGGAGCCCGTAGTCGACGGCCCAGGAGTCGATCCCGATGCCGTCGACGGGGCCCGCCGCACGCAGGCCGTCCAGCACCCCCCGGTGGATCCGCAGGATGTCCCAGTAGAGCGTGCCGCCGGCCCGGACGGGCACGTTCGCGAAACGGTGCACCTCGCGCAGTTCCAGGGTGTCCGGCCCGATCTCGGCGACGACCACCCGGCCGCTCGACGCGCCGAGGTCGACCGCGGCGTACCGCCCGGTCCGCCGGGCCGGCACGGCCCGCCCGGACTGCGCGGGCCGCCCGGACGGCGCCGACTGTTCGGATAGCGCGAGATGTCCGGCCTGCGCGAACCCTCCGGTCCCCGGTGCCGACTGCATGCGAGCCCCTCTCAGAAAGCGGGAAACAGGGATGAGAAATCAGGAGGCGGGAAGCGGGAACGTCCCCGGCCCCCGCCTCGCGGGGCGGGAGCCGGGCGAGGAGAACCGAGGACCGGTGACCGGCGGTCAGCGCAGGAAGGCCGCCGCGACGCCCGCGTCGACCGGGATGTGCAGCCCGGTGGTCTGCGTGAGCTGGGTCAGCTGGAAGACCGCCCCCGCGACGTGCTCGGGCAGCACCTCGCGCTTGAGCAGGGTGCGCTGCGCGTAGTACTCGCCCAGCTTCTCCTCCTCCACCCCGTACACCGCGGCCCGGTTGGCCCCCCACCCCGAGGCGAAGATGCCAGACCCGCGTACCACCCCATCGGGGTTGACCCCGTTGACCCGGATCCCGTGCCCGCCGAGCTCGGCCGCCAGCAGCCGCACCTGGTGCGCCTGGTCCGCCTTGGCCGCCCCGTAGGCCACGTTGTTCGGTCCGGCGAACACCGCGTTCTTGGAGGAGATGTACACGATCTCCCCGCCCATCCCCTGGGCGATCATCACCCGGGCGCTCTCCCGCGAGACCAGGAACGACCCGCGGGCCATCACGCCGTGCTGCAGGTCCCAGTCGGCCGTCGTGGTCTCCAGCAGCGAGCGCGACAGCGACAGGCCCGCGTTGTTGACGATCAGGTCCACCCCGCCGAACGCCAGCACCGCCGCCCGAAGCGCGGCGACTACCTGTGCCTCGTCGGTGACGTCCACCTCCACCGTGACCGCGACGTCCTCGGGCCGGTACGCCTTCGCGCCCAGCTCGGCGGCCACCTTCCGCGCGGCGCCGAGGTCGCGGTCGGCCACCACCACGCACGCCCCCTCGGCGGCGAGCCGGCGCGCTGTCGCCGCCCCGATGCCCGAGCCGCCGCCGGTCACCACGGCCACCCGCGTCGCCAGCGGGCGGGCGGGCGGCATCCGGCGCAGCTTGGCCTCCTCCAGCTCCCAGTACTCGATCCGGAACTTCTCGCTCTCCTCGATCGGCGCGTACGAGGAGAGCGCCTCGGCGCCGCGCATCACGTTGACGGCGTTGACGTAGAACTCCCCGGCCACCCGCGCGGTCTGCTTGTCCTTGCCGAAGGAGAACATGCCCACCCCCGGCACCAGCACGATCGCCGGGTCGGCACCGCGCATCGCGGGCGAGCCCTCCACGGCGTGCCGCCGGTAGTAGGCCGCGTACTCCTCGCGGTAGCCGGCGTGCAGCTCCCGCAGCCGGGCGATCACGTCCTCGATCGGCGCGCCGGCGGGCAGGTCCACCACCAGCGGGGCCACCTTGGTCCGCAGGAAGTGGTCGGGGCACGAGGTGCCCAGCGCGGCCAGCTCGGGGTGGCGCTCGCGCGACAGGAAGTCCAGCACCTCGCCGGTGGCGGTGTAGTGGCCGACCTGCGGGGCGTCGGTGGAGGCCAGCCCGCGCACCACGGGGAACAGCGCCGCCGCCCGCGCCGCCCGCGCCTCCTCGTCCAGCGGCTCGTACCCGGCGAGCACCGGCCCGAACGGCTCCGCCCTGCCGTGCTCGGCGATGTACGCCTCCGCGGTATGGATGATCTCCAGCGAGTTGGCCTCGCAGGCGGCCGAGGTGTCGCCCCAGGCGGTGATGCCGTGCCCGCCCAGGACGCACCCGATCGCCCGGGGGTTGCCCTTCTTGATCGCCGCGATGTCCAGGCCCAGCTGGAAGCCGGGCCGCCGCCAGGGCACCCACACCACCCGGTCCCCGAAGATCCGCGCCGTCAGCGCCTCCCCGTCGGCGGCGGTGGCGATCGCGATCCCCGCGTCGGGGTGCAGGTGGTCCACGTGCGCCGCGTCCACCAGGCCGTGCATCGCGGTGTCGATCGAGGGCGCGGCGCCGCCCGTGCCGAAGGCGCAGAAGTCGAACGCCGCGACCATCTCGTCCTCGCGCTCGACCCCGGGGTACACCCCCGCCAGCGCCCGCAGCCGGTCCAGCCGCAGCACCGCCAGGCCGCGCTCGGCCAGGGTGCCCAGGTCTCCCCCGGACCCCTTGACCCACATCACCTCGGCCGGGGTGCCGGTCACGGGATCGGCCGCCGTCCCCTTGGCCGAGGTGTTGCCCCCCGCGAAGTTCGTGTTCCGCGGATCGGCCCCCAGCGCGTGCGACCGCTGCAGCAGTTCCTCAACCGGCGACGTCATGACACCTCTCCGCTCGCTCGTTCACCCGTCACCTCCCGCGGACACCCGGCGGGGCCTTCGTGGGAGACCCGGGGCGCGGCGCGGCGAGATCTTTTTAAAAACGTTTTAACGACGGTGAAAAAGCTATGTGACACGCATGACACTGTCAACGCCCCCATGTCGGATCACGGGCCGAAAACCGTCAGGCGGGCCGAAAGTACCGCCGCCGACTGGCGGACCATCGGTTGTTACGTTTTAATCAATGCACATGAGTTCGGTGAGCATAAAGGAAGTCGCGACACGGGCCGGGGTGTCCCCCGGCACGGTCTCCAACGTGCTCAACCGCCCGGAGAAGGTCGCCGAGGCCACCCGCACCCGGGTCGAGGAGGCCATCCGCGACCTCGGGTTCGTCCGGCACGGCTCCGCCTCCAGCCTCCGGGCCGGGCACAGCCGCACCGTCGGCCTGTCGGTGATCGACATCGGCAACCCCTTCTTCACCGACGTGGCGGCGGGGGTCGAGGAGGTGGCCAGCGAGCGCGGGTACGCGGTGATCCTGGGCAACTCCTCGGGCGACCGGCTCAAGGAGGAGCGCAACCTGCTCGTCTTCGCCGAACAGCGGGTCCGCGGGGTGCTCATCACGCCCGCCGGGGCGAACCTGGCCAAGCTCGACCAGCTCAAGGAACGCGGCATCAGTGTGGTGCTGGTGGACCACCCCGCCGAACGCGCCGACCAGTGCTCGGTCGCGGTCAACGACATCACCGGCGGCTCGCTGGCGGTCTCCCACCTGCTGTCCACCGGCGCCGAGCGGATCGTCTACGTCACCGGCCCCCTCACCATCCGCCAGTGCGCCGACCGCCTGATCGGCGCGGAGCGGGCGCTGGTCGCGGCGGGCCGCGACCCCGGGGAGACGCTGGAGGAGATCGCGATGAGCGCGATGAACGCCAGGTCGGGGCAGCAGGCGGCGGAGAAGATGATCGCCGAGGGGCGTCTGCCCGACGCCGTGTTCTGCGCGAACGACCTGCTCGCCCTGGGCATGCTGCGCGGGCTGCTCCAGGCGGGCGTGCGGGTCCCCCGGGACGTCTCCCTCATCGGCTACGACGACATCGACTTCGCCTCGGCGTCGACCGTCTCGCTCAGCTCCGTCCGGCAGCCGACCCACCGGCTCGGCCGGGTCGCCACCGAGCTACTGCTGGACGAGTGCGACAATCCCGAGTCGCACGCCCATCAGCAGATCATGTTCCAGCCCGAGCTGGTCATCCGCGAGTCGACTCTTTGAACCCGCTTCACCCGGTGGTCCCGTCCCCACCCGGGGAAGGACGCCTGCGCGCCTCCTTGGCGGCCTGCCTGGCCGCCTCCTTCGCCTCCTTGGCGGCACGGGCGGCCTCGACCTTGGCGCTCGCGGCGTATTTGTCGACGTACTCCTGACCCGAGAGCTCCATCAGCGCGTACATGATCTCGTCGGTGACGGCGCGCAGGACGAGGCGGTCCTCCTCCATCCCGTAGTAGCGGGTGAAGTCGAGCGGCTTGCCGAACTTCACCCCCGGGCGGATGCCCAGCTTGGGAAGGACACTGCCCGGGGGCATCATCTCGAAGGTGTTGACCATCGCCCACGGGATGACCGGCACGCGCGACTCCAACGCCAGGCGGGCCACACCGGTCTTGCCCTTGTAGAGGCGGCCGTCGTGGGAGCGGGTCCCCTCCGGGTAGATGGCGAGCACGTGCCCCTCGTCGAGGATGCGCCTGCCGGTGCGCAGGGCCGCCTCGCTGGCCTTGCCTCCGGAGCGGTCGATGGGGACGGTGCCGACACCGCTGAAGAAGGCCTTGCTCATCATTCCCTTGAGACCGCGGCCGGTGAAGTAGTCGGACTTGCCGAGGGAGATCACCTTGCGCCGCAGGAACAACGCACCGAAGAAGTGGTCGGCGAACGACAGGTGGTTTCCGGCCAGGATCACCGGCCCCTCCTTCGGCACGTTCCCCACGCCCTCCACCCAGGGACGGAAAATCAGATGGAGGAAGGGCGAGAGGATGGCCTTCACCACCCAGTAGAACACTCGATGCTCCTTCGGTTGACAGGCGTGGACCTGGAGTTATCCTCCCACTTCCGATCCCGGTCACCTACCCCGCCGAACCACCCAAATCGACCTCTCGCAAAACACGTCCCAGTCGTGCGACGATCGGGCGAAACTTACTAGGAGCCGCGATGCCAGTCATGCCCGGTGCGGAGGCGTACCACCATGCGGGGGGACAGATCGGCGTCCTGCTCTGTCATGGATTCACCGGATCGCCACAGTCGTTGCGCCCCTGGGGTGAATACCTGGCGGCGGCGGGCATGACGGTGGCGCTCCCGAGGCTGCCCGGCCACGGCACCACCTGGCGGGAGATGGCGCGCACCCGCTGGGAGGACTGGTACGCCGAGCTGGACAAGGCCCTGGCGGACCTGCGCGGCAGCTGCGCCGAGGTCTTCGTCATGGGCCTGTCGCTCGGCGGGTGCATGGCGCTGCGGCTGGCCGAGGTGCACGGTGACGGGATCAAGGGACTGGTGGTCGTCAACCCGTCGATCGTCAACGACGCGCCGCTGCTCAGGCTGGCTCCCCTGCTCAAGTTCGTGGTCGCGTCGGTCCCCGGCGTCGCCGGGGACATCAAGAAGGAGGGGGCGGCCGAACTCGGCTACACGCGCACGCCGGTCAAGGCCGCGGCCACCCTCCTGCGGCTGTGGTCGTTGACCCGATCGGAGCTGGGTAAGATCACCCAGCCTGTCCTGGTTTTCCATAGTCCGCAGGATCATGTTGTGAAACCGGGGAGTGTGCGTATTCTGCGTGAGAGGCTGACCGGGGGGAATCTGAATGTGGTGGAGCTCGCCGACAGCTATCACGTCGCGACGCTTGACAACGATGCTGATCGGATCTTTGCGGGGAGCCTGGAGTTCATCACCGCGAACGCGTCTGTACCCTTGCAGAGAGACTGATCGCGAGCGGGGGATGCGCGGTCTCCGGGAGAAAGTGATCGGCCGATGAACAACGGGCCCAGCTAGGTGACACCTCAAAGCGATGAGGACGAGGTCTGGCGTCAGATCGTCGCGTCCTTCAACGACACCGCCGAGCGTGACTCGGCGAATCAGCCGTGGCCGGACAGTGAGAACCTTCCGGCCGAGCCTCCGCGACGGGTGATCAAACAGTCGGACGAGGAGGACCTCCTGAGGGAGGACGACCCCGCGGACGACACCGAATCCGGTACGGAACAGTCCGGCGGCGAGGAAGAAGAGGGGCACTACGTGCCCCCGCCCCCACCCCCACTGCCCAAGACCGACGCCACCACCAAGATCGCATGGCTGGCGCTGTTCGGCGGCCCCGCCTACCTGCTGCTGAGCGCCGCGCTCAACTGGAACCTGGAGGGGTGGATGCTCTTCACCGCGGTCGCCGCGTTCATCGGCGGTTTCGTGGCGCTGGTGGTCCGCATGGGCGACGGCCCGCCCAACGACTCCGGCTGGGACGACGGCGCCGTCATCTGAGCGGGGCGCCCGGCCACGGCCACCCCACCCGGGCGGGTCATCGGCCGCGGCCGTCCGAGCGGGTCATCCGGTCGCGACCGGCTGAACAGATCATCTGCCACGCTCGCCCGAGCGGGTCGTCCACGATCGCCGGGCACGACCGTCGCTGCCCGGACTACGGCTTGGCGCGCTCCGAGGTGCCGAAGCGCTCGATCACGTCGGTGTACTTGCCGGAGGCGTCGACCACGTGGCCGACGGTCCACACGGTGCCGGTGCCCGGCAGGTAGGCCACCGACTGGAGCCGCACCGTCCGGGGAGCGGCGGTCTCCGGACCGCGCAGCGCCTTGACCGTGCGCCCGTCGTAGCGGAGCAGGAACGCCTCGCCGGGCCGCTCCAGGTCGACCCCGGAGATCCAGAAGTGACCCTTGCGGTCACCCGTCACCCCGTACAGGCGGACGTCACCGGCGGGGAGGGACACCCGGGACCACTTCTTGCCGTTCCACGACAGGACCAGCGGGACGATCCCGCCGGCCTCCCGGTAGACGCCACCGACGGCGAGGGCCCGCTTGGGCCCGTCGAGGTGGACGTCACGCAGATAGCCGCCGGCGATATCGGGGGTCTTGAAGGTCTTCCAGCGCCCGCCGGACTGCTTCATGATCAACGGCTTGCCGCCGGTGTCGCCCACCGCCCACCCGTCGTTCTTGCCCGACAGCGCCACCCCGTACAGCGTGCCCCGCTCGCGAAGGTGGGTGAGCTTCCACTTCGAGCCGGCGCCGGTGCCGGTGACGATCATGGGCAGCTTGTCGCGGCGGCCGACCGCGACCACCCGGCCGGGAACGGCCGCCACCCCGCCCAGCCAGTCGCCCGAGTGCAGCTTGTCGACGATGATCCTGTCGAAGGACGCCCCGTCCCCCCTCGCCAGATAGGGGAGGCCGTCGTGCCCCTCGCCGACGGCCCACAGCTCGGTCGCCGAGGCCGCGGCGACGGAACGTAGGGGCCCTGCGCCGGTCGGGTCGTTGCGGATGCCGACCTCGTTCCAGGAGGAACCGTCCCAGTGGGTGATCGCGCCGCGGCTCTGCCAGACGTCCCAGACGCTCTGCTGGCCGACCGCCCACACGCTCGTGGCCGAGACCCCCGCCACGTCGGACAGCGATCCGTCACTGCTCAGGCCCGCGCTCACCGGAGCCTGCCATGCCTCGGCCGCGGGCGGGCTGACGGGGTCGGCGTGGGCTGGGAACGTTTGCGGAGACAGCAGGAGCAGGCCTCCCGCGCAGAGAACCAGCGCACGCCGCGGAAGGCGACGGGTCATGTTTCAAATGGTACGGGGCTCGCGTGCTCCCCGTGTGCCGGTCTCCCCACTTGACCGGCGCGATCTGGAAAGACGGCCTGTCCTTGGTCATCGGAAGGGTCACCGGGACGCCGGACCTCCCGGCTCTCCCGCCTCCCCCGGAAGGCCCTGAAGGCCCGGATCGGGCTCTCCTCGCGCGGGGCCCGCGTGGTCGCCGGTGCCGGGGGATCTCGCCGGGGCCGTACCGGGACCGGCGTCCGTGACAGCGTCCGCGACGGGGTCCGCGACGGGGTCCGCGACGGGGTCCGGGGGCGCCTCGCCTTCGGGGCGCGGGTGGTCCAGCTCGGCGACCACCGGCAGGTGGTCGGTGGCGGCCACCAGATCGGCCGGGTCGGCGTCGACCCCGCCGCAGGAGACCACGGAGAAACCCTCGACCGCGAAGATCGCGTCGATCCGCTTGTGCGGGCCCCT
The DNA here is from genome assembly GCF_051918855.1 of Streptosporangium sp. H16. Lineage (NCBI taxonomy): Bacteria > Bacillati > Actinomycetota > Actinomycetes > Streptosporangiales > Streptosporangiaceae > Streptosporangium > Streptosporangium sp. H16. The sequence continues at coordinate 219,687 of NZ_JBPXMD010000001.1, read as the reverse complement.
GGCGGGGAAGGTGAAGCCGTCGCCGCGCGGCGAGACCGGATAGCAGTCGGTCAGCCGTTCGGCGAGGTGTTGCCAACTCGGCTGGCCGGACTGCTCGTTGATGTCCCCCGCCAGCACCGGCAGCGCGCCGAACCGGTCGGCCACCTCCCGCAGGAGCCTCACCGCCTCGTCCGCGTGACGGCGGCGGGCGGTCTCGTCGAGGTCCAGGTGGATGGAACCGACGGCGACCCGCCGTCCGCCCGCCTCCACCACGGCGATCGCGATGGCGCGCCGCTCCAGGGGGAAGAAGGACTCCAGGAGATGACCCTCCCCGTGCAGCAACCGCACCCCGGGACCGGTCAGTACGGCGACTCCGCCCCTGCGGCGGCCCGCGGCCACGACCAGCCCGCCGAAGGCGGCCAGCCGCCTTCGCCTGCGGCGCCAGCACAGGAACCGGGGCGCCTCCTGCACGCAGAGCACGTCGGCGCGGAGCGCGGCGACCACCCGCCCCAGCGCCGGGACGTCGTCCTTCATGGAGCGCACGTTGTAGCTGGCGATCCTGAGCACCACGGCCACCTCACTTCGCGACGCGTGCCGCGAGGATAGCCGCGCGCCGCCGGGCGTACCAGCCGCCCGCTCCGATCGGCATGCTCACCGCCGGGCGTGCCGGGCGTTCACCCCGGCCGGCACGCTCACCGCCGGACGTGCCGGCCGCCCGCCCTCATCGGCATGCGGGCGGCCGTACGCGCCGGAAGCGGTCAGCGCCTGCGGGCGAGATCCGCGGCACCCACCAGACCCGCCGCCGCGCCGAGCTCGGCGCAGCGGATGTCGGCCAGCGGGCGGTGCCCCCGGCCGCTCAGATGGGTGTTGTAGAACTCGCGGGTCTCGTCGATCCACAGGTCGGCGGCACGCGAGACGCCACCGCCGAGGACGAAGCAGCCCGGGTCGAGGACCGCGGCGAGGTCGGCCAGGCCCTGGCCGATCCAGCGGGCCATCGAGGAGAACGCGGCCAGCGCGGCCGGGTCGCCCTGCCGGGCGGCCTCGGTGACCTCCTGACCCTCGATCTGGTCGGGCGTTCCTCCGGCGATCTCCAGGAGTTTGACCGCCTGGTCCGGCTCGGCCTCGGCGATCCTCTTGGCCTCGCTGACCAGGGCGCTCCCGCTGGCGTACTGCTCCCAGCAGCCGAGGTTGCCGCACCCGCACAGACGTCCGCCGGGAACCGCCTGCATGTGGCCGAGCTCGGCGCCCATGCCCCAGCGCCCCCGGTAGAGGGAGCCGTCGAACACGATGCCGCCGCCGATGCCGGTACCGACGGTCACGCACACCAGGTGGGTCTCGCCGCGACCGGCACCGAACCTGGCCTCGCCCCACGCCATCGCGTTGGCGTCGTTCTCCACCACGACGGGAAGGCCGACCATGTCGGAGACCTTCTTCTGCAGGGGCTCCTCGCGCCAGGCGAGGTTGGGGGCGAACCGGACAATGGACCTGGTCTCGTCGACGAACCCGGCCGCGCCGAGACCGACGGCCTCGATCTCCCGACCCTTGGAGAGCTCCAGGATCGCGTCACCGATCGTGTGGGCGACCTGGTCCGGATTCTCCGCCGGGGTGGGCCGCAAGAGATGCTCGACGATCTGGCCGTCCTCGTCCACGACTCCCGCCGCGACCTTCGTACCGCCAATGTCCACACCGATGGTCAGCGCCATTGTCCATTCATCCTCTCCCCCTGGGCTCACCCCAGGTCGATGTGCTCCACGGGGGTGTCTCCTCGCTCGCGCTCCCGTTCCCGCTGCGCGGGAGCGGGCTTGCCGAGTCCGTCGACGGCCGACTTGAAGGCGGCGAACAGCTCGGTGCCCGCCTGCATGAGGTGGTCGGTGACGGCACCGCCACCGCCCGACTCGCGCTGTGCGGCCATCGCGCGGCAGACGGGGCAGGCCCGGCAGATGTACTCCTCATGCTCCGAGACCGCCTCCTCCCACACGTCCCGCTCTCTTCTGCGGCCACCACCGGAGAACGCGCCGCCGACCCCGGTCATCGTGCCCTTGATCAGGTTCTTGCGCAGTTCCCTGGTCGCTTTCTGCTGCAGCGTGTCGAAGAGCTTGAACGCCTCCTCGGCGGCGGTGCCCAGCGGGTCCTTGCCGCTCTGGGACCGCTCGTCACGCGCTCGTTCGTCCCGTGCCCGTTCCTTTTCCTGCTTTCCGGCCGCGCTGTCCTTCTCGCGCTCCACGGACCCGGCGCGGTCGCCGGGCCGGGCCCACGGGGTCCATCCGGCCCGCTCCTCCTGCCTGGCCCGCCTGGCGCGTTCCTCGAACCACTCGGCGCGCGCGTCGCGATCGGTCTGCGCCGGACCCGAGGCCCCCTCGGAACCCGTGGCCTGCTCAGGGCTCGGGTCCTGCTCGGAGCTCGGAGCCCGCTCGGAAGGCGCGGCCTCGGCCACGGCCTCCACCTCGACCACCTCCAGGCGCGCGACCTTCTCGACGCTCTCGCCCCCCGCGGGCTTCCCGGCGTTCTCCGGCCGCTCGACGGACTCGACCCGCTCGACCCGCACGACGGACTCGACGGACTCGACGGACTCGACGGACTCGACGGACTCGGACGATCTGGTGCGCCCGCCCTTCGGGGACTTCCCCGCCGGGTCCGCGCTCCGCCCCTTCTGGGTCGTCTTCCCCGCGCGCCGGCCCTTCTGGGCCTTGCCGGTGCCCTCGGCGCCCTCGGGACCCCCGGTGCTTCCGGCGATCCCGGTGCTCTCGGTGCCTACGGCCTCGGACGGCGGCGTCACGGCGCCTGCGGCCTTCCGTGGCTTCCTCGGCGCGCGCGGCTTCGGGGTCTTCTCTGCGTCGTTCGTGTTATCGGTCATCAGGCCCTCCCGATTCGAACCGTACCCGGAGAAACCCGTCTCGGAGCGCGGCGTCCCGCACCGACCTGCGGGCCAGCGCGGCGGGCAGGGCCAGGACCCGGCGGTAGGAACCGGCGTTGACGATCAGCTCGTCGCCCTTGCGCGCCAGATCCACCTCGTCCTTGTCCGCGAGCGGCAGGGCCAGGATCAGCTCGCCCTCGGCGGTGATCCGCAGCGGCGGGTCGACGGAGGGCGGGGCGAAGGGGTCGCCCTCGCCGTACATGGCCTCGGCGACGGCGGCGAGGGCGTCGAGGCCGACGGGCTCGGCCTCGAGGTACGGCACGATGTGCACGGGCAGCGGCGCGAAGGACTCCCCGACCTCGGCCAGGTGCCGGGCCTGGGCCCGCACCCATTTCCGCCGCCACAGGTCGGCGCCCTCGGAGGGGAAGACACGGTTGGCGATCACCGCGTCCACCCGGTAGCCGTACAGGCTGAGGGAGGTGAGCGTGCGCCGGGCCTCGGCGAGCACGACGGCCTCGGGGGTGAGCACCAGCCGGACGCTCGCCCCGGGCCCGGTGAGCAGCTCGCGCACCTCCATCAGGCCCCGGTGGAGCCGCTCGCCCGCGCCGATCACGTGGTCTTCCGGCATGCTGACCTGCGCCAGGCGGCGGACCAGCGGGGAGATGGTGCTCAGCAGCCGCCTGCCGATGGGCAGCAACCGGTTCACGTGCCAGTCGAGGGCCTCGGGCAGGGCGAGCAGCCGGAGCGTCTCAGCGGTCGGGGCGCAGTCGATGACGATGACGTCCCACAGCCCGGTGCGCGCCTGCTCGCGCAGCTCCAGCAGCGCGATGACCTCCTCTGCGCCGGGCAGCACCGTGATCTCCTCGGCGGTCACCTCGTCGAGGCCGAGCTCGGCGAAGACGCCTCTGGCGTAGTCGCGCAGCTCACCCCACTGGCGTTCCAGCGCCCTCTGGGTGTCGACCTGGTGGAGGGAGAGACCGGGCGCGATCTCCGTGGGCTCCCCGCCGGCCCGCACGCCGAGGGCGTCGGCCAGCGAGTGGGCGGTGTCGGTGGAGACCACCAGGGTCTTCAGCCCGGACCTGGCGGCGAGCGTGGCCGTGGCGGCGGCGACGGTCGTCTTGCCGACGCCGCCCTTGCCGGTGAAGAGCAGGACCCTGCTCACGCCGCCTCCCGGCGGGAGGGCGCGGGACTCCGCTCCGCGACCGCGCCGTGCCGCGCGCCCCGCTCCCTCATGGGGTCTCGACGCGCTTCTTCAGCCCCTTCAGGGCGGTGTCGATGATGACCTTCTCCGCCTTCCGCTTGATCATGCCGATCATCGGCACCTTGAGGTCGACGGCGAGCTCGTACGTCACCTCGGTGCCGCTGCCCGCGTCGGCAAGACGATAACTTCCGGTGAGCCCGGAGACCATCTTTCCCGCCTCGGCGATGCTCCAGTCGACGGACTCGTCGCCGTGCCAGGTGTAGCGGAGGGTGTACTCGTCGCTGATCACGCCCGCGTCGAGAACGAACCGGACCGTTTCCGGCCGGCCGTCCTCTCCCGTGGAGAGGACGCGCGCGGCCTTCACCTGCCCGGCCCACTCCGGGTACGAGGGGAAGTCGGCGATGACCGTCATGATGGTCGACCGGTCCGCGCCGATCGTGATGCTGGAGGTGGTGCGATCAGCCATGGGGCAACCGTACTGCTTCACGATCGTCCGCGTACGCCCGGCGGGGCCGGGCGCGGCTGCCGCGGTGGCCGCTACCACTCCAGGACGTAGGGGACGCCTCTGTTCCGGAAGTGCCCCACGTTGAGGCATTCGGTCCTGCCGATCCGGGTGCGGGCGGCGAGGGGCTGGTGCACGTGGCCGAAGAGGGCGTAGCGCGGCTGGGTCCGCCTGATCGCCTCCAGGGTGGCCTCGCTGCCCCGCTCGAAGCGCCGGGCGACCACGTCGTAGAGCAGTTCGGGGATCGCGGGAGGGATGTGGCAGCAGAGCACGTCGACCTCGCCGACGGCCTCGACCTTGCGGGCGAACTCCTCGTCGTCGATCTCGTGCGGCGTCCGGTACTGGGTGCGCAGGCCGCCCCCGACGAAGCCGAAACGCAGGCCGCCGATCTCCACGGTCTCGCCGTCGAGCACGTGGTGGCCCTCCCTGACGTACTCGGGCCAGTAGATCGGCAGGTCCACGTTGCCGTAGGTGAGGTACGCGGGAGTCGGCATCGCGGCGAAGATCTCGCCGTACTGCCGCCGGACGGAGCGCTCGATGTGGTCGCGCGGGTCGCCCTCCAGCGAGGCCCACAGCGCGGAGGACATCGCCCGCGCCTCGTCGAACCGCTTGGCCGTCCGCAGCGCGATGAACTCCCCCGCCCGCTCGGCCCCGAAGAGCTCGGCGAAGATGCCCTGGGAGTGGTCCTCGTAGTCGACGAACAGGATCAGGTCGCCCAGGCAGATCAGCGCGTCGGCGCCGTCTCCCGCGCGGGCCAGCGCGTCGGCTCTTCCGTGCACATCGCTGACGACATGAACCCGCATGCCGGACATCCTAACTACCAATAAATAGGGCCACATGGGACGAACCCGACGAGGCGGGAACGTGACGGGACACACGGCGCGGCCGACGGTCCGGCGCGACGGTAGTTGCTACCGTGAAATCCCTCTTCTTGACATCTTCGCCTCCCTGAAGGGAGGGGATTCTCACGGTCGCCCGTGAGGGTTCCTGCTTCACCGCCAACCGCCCGCCAGAGAGGACTCTCCTTGAGGTCTTACGTCAGCTCCACAGGCGTTTTACCTCTCCGCCAGCCCGGCGGCGAGGATGTTCTTCGCGGCGTTGACGTCCCGATCATGGGACGCGCCGCACGCGCATACCCACTCGCGGACACCCAACGGCATGGACCGCTGGATCGTGCCGCACGCCGAGCACAGCTTCGACGAGGGGAAGAACCGGTCTACGACCAGAAGTTCCCGCCCGTACCACTGCGTCTTGTACTCCAGCATGGACCGCATCTGGCGCCAGGAGGCGTCGGAGATGGCGCGGGCCAGGCTGTGGTTCTTCACCAGGTTGCGCACGGCGAGGTCTTCGATCACGACCGTTTGGTTCTCACGGACGAGACGAGTGGTGACCTTGTGCAGATGATCACGCCTGCGGTCGGCGATACGGGCATGCACCCGCGCCACCTTGAGTTTCGCTTTTCGCCGGTTCGCCGAGCCCTTCTCCTTGCGGGAGAGGGTGCGCTGAGCCTTGGCGAGCTTGCGGCGGTCGGCCCGCTCATGCTTCGGATTGACGATCTTCTCTCCGGTGGAGAGCGTCGCCAACGCCGTGATACCCGCGTCCACCCCGACCACGTTCGGAGTCGGGGGGAGCGGGGTGATGGTGTCCTCGCACAGGATCGACACGAACCAGCGCCCTGCCGCGTCCTTGGTCACGGTCACCGTGGACGGCTGCGCGCCCTCGGGAAGGGGGCGCGACCACACGATGTCCAAAGGCGCGTCCATCTTCGCGAGGGTGATCTGAGCGCCCCGGTGCTTGAACGCCGAGCGGGTGTACTCGGCGCTGAGGCGGGACTTCTTGCGGGACTTGAACGCCGGGTACTTCGCCCGCTTGGCGAAGAAGTTCGTGAACGCTGTTTGAAGGTGCCTGAGGGCCTGCTGGAGCGGGACCGACGACACCTCGTTCAAGAACGCGAGATCCTCGGTCTTCTTCCACTGCGTCAGCGCCGCCGACGACTCCACGTAGGAGACCTTGCGTCCTTCCAGCGTGTAGGCACGGGTGCGCTCTTCGAGAGCTTTGTTGTAGACGAGGCGGGCGCAGCCGAACGTGCGAGACAGCTCCGCTGCCTGCTCGTTCGTCGGGTGGAAGCGGAACTTGTAGGCCCGCTTCACGATCTGCGCCATGCCTCACATGCTACCGCAAGATCAGTTAAGTTCCGGGTGGGGCGGGTTGTATGGATCCAGGCCCGCTCAGGCGCCACAGCGCCTTCCCGCTCCCGTTTCCTCCCCGGCCTGAAGGCCGGAGTATCCACAGGAGTTATTCGATAACGCCTGGGTGACGAATTTACTCATGCGTAACTTATCGCGATAACTTCCAGGCAGCCCATCGATCGTGCGTCTCCAGGAGTGACCCGTGCGCGAGTACAGCGTCCCCGTGCTGGTGGATGTCCCCGCCTCCGCCAACCTCACCGACACGGTGTTCCGGCGTGCCGAGGAGGAGCCCGACGTCGTCGCCCTGCGGCGCAAGGTCGGCGACGACTGGACGGCGGTCACCGCCAGGGAGTTCCGCGACCAGGTCGCCGGGGTGGCCAAGGGCCTGATCGCGGCGGGGGTGGAGTCCGGTGACCGGGTGGCCCTGATGTCGCGCACCCGCTACGAGTGGACCGTGATCGACTACGCGATCTGGACAGCCGGGGCGGTCGGCGTGCCGATCTACGAGTCCTCCTCGGCCGACCAGGTCGCCTGGATCATCTCCGACAGCGGCGCGAAGGCCGTGTTCGCCGAGCTGGAGTCGCACGAGGAGACCATCCGCGAGGACGCGGCCGGGCTGCCGGGCCTCAAGAACGTCTGGCGCATCGACGGCGGCGCCCTGGACGAGCTCACCGCGCTCGGCGCCGAGGTCCCCGACGGCACGCTCGCCGAGCGCAGGACCGGGCGCGGCATTGCCGACCTGGCGACCATCGTCTACACCTCGGGCACCACCGGCAGGCCCAAGGGCTGCAGCCTGACCCACGACAACCTGCTGTTCACCGCCAGGAACGTCGCGCAGGGGCCGCTGGAGCGCCTGTTCGTCGTGGACGGCAGGGCGGCGCTGCTCTTCCTCCCGCTCGCGCACGTCTTCGCCCGCATCATCGAGATCGTGCTGATCGAGACCGGCACGATCCTCGCCCACACCCCCAACATGAAGAACGTCGCCCCCGACCTGCAGGCCTTCAAGCCCACGTTCCTGCTGGGCGTGCCCCGCGTGTTCGAGAAGGTCTACAACGGCGCCGAGCAGAAGGCGTCCGCCGAGGGCAAGGGGAAGATCTTCCACGCCGCGGCCGACACCGCCGTCGCGTGGAGCAGGGCGGAGTCGGCGGGCGGCGCGGGGCTGGGCCTCCGGCTCAGGCACGCCCTGTTCGACAAGCTCGTCTACCGCAAGATCCGCGCCGCGACCGGAGGCAGGCTGACGACGGCGGTGTCCGGCGGTTCCGCCCTCGGCGAGCGGCTCGGCCACTTCTTCCGCGGCGTGGGCATCGAGACCCTGGAGGGCTGGGGCCTCACCGAGACCTCCGCGCCGTCCTCGGTCAACATGCCGGGGGCCAACAAGATCGGCACCGTCGGCAAGCCGTTCCCCGGCGTCACCATCGGCATCGGCGACGACGGTGAGGTGCTCGTCAAGGGCCGCCACGTCTTCCAGGGCTACTGGAACAACGACGAGGCCACCGCCGAGGCGATCGACGCGGACGGCTGGTTCCACACCGGCGACATCGGCGAGCTCGACAAGGACGGCTACCTCCGCATCACCGGGCGCAAGAAGGAGATCATCGTCACCGCCGCGGGCAAGAACGTCGCCCCGGCCCCGATGGAGGACCACATCCGCGCCCACCCGCTGATCAGCCAGGCGATGGTGGTCGGCGACGACAGGCCGTTCGTCGCGGCGCTCGTCACGCTCGACGTCGAGGCCCTGGAGCAGTGGAAGGCCGCCAACGGCAAGGCGGGGGCGGACCTCACCGAGCTCAGCTCCGACCCGGCGATCGTCGCCGAGGTGCAGAAGGCGGTGGACGGCGCCAACAGGTTCGTCTCCAAGGCCGAGCAGATCAAGAAGTTCGCCGTCCTCGACATCGACATCAGCGAGGAGAGCGGGCACCTCACCCCGACCCTGAAGATCAAGCGCAACATCGTGATGCGCGACTTCGCCAAGCAGGTCGACTCCCTCTACAGCTAGGGGTCTCCGCGGGCTCCGGGCACCCTGGAGCCCGCGCGGGTCTCCGTGTGGCTCGGCGCGACATGACAGCCCGCGGCTGTGATCCGCGTCGCTGTCAGGCGACGTGTCCCAGCACCAGGGCGGCGATGACCGGGCCCATGTACAGCAGGGGGAAGACGACGGTCGAGTACGAGCGCGCCCGGAGCACGGTGACGACGGCTCCGGCGAAGTACAGCACCAGGCAGATCCCGGCCAGGACGCCGATGACCGGCACGAACAGGCCGGCGAGCAGGCCCACGGCCCCCGCGGCCTTGGCCGCGCCGAGCCAGGTCCACCACGAGCGGGGAACGCCGTAGTCCGTCAGCGGCTCCACGACCCAATCAGCGCGGCGGAGGAGAGAGAAGGCCGAGAAACCCACCCAGAGGGCGGCGAGGACGGTGACGACGACGGCAGTGGTGGACATGGGGACACTCCCTGGTGGTGCTTCCTTGTGACACCGATCCTGCGAGCCCCGGTTGATATCTCCGCGATGCGTTCACGATGCACGGCCTCCCGGCCTCCCGGCCTACCGACCGGCCTGCGACCCGGCGGGGACCGTTTCGCCCGAGGTCCGGTCAGCGGCCGCGGGCGGTCGGTGACCGGGTGACGGGCCGGTCGGTGGCGCGGTGGCGCCGGAGGGCGGCGGTCGACGCGGTTCGGCCGCCGGGCGGCATGGGGACATCCGGCCCGCCAGGGACGTGCCTCACGGGCAGGCTCACCGGCCGGTACGCGTCGCCGTACCTGTTCCGTGCCCGTTCCCGGCATCGGGACCTGCTCGTCTAGGGGGTCTCCGCGGGCTCCAGGAGGCGGGCGAAGCGGGAGGCGGCGAGGTCCCAGTTCCACTCGCGCGCCGCCCACTCGCGACCGCGCTCCCCCATCGCACGCGCCCCGGCCGGGTCCTTGAGCAGGCCGACCAGGGCCGCCGCGACCTCGTCGGGGCGGGTGCCGTCGACGACCAGGCCGGTCTCCCCGTTCAGCACGGCGTCGGGGGCGCCGCCCGAGGAACCGGCCACCACGGGCAGGCCGCTGGCGGAGGCCTCCAGGTAGACGATGCCGAGTCCCTCCACGTCGACGCCGCCCAGGCGGGTGCGGCACGGCATGGCGAACACGTCGCCCGCGGCGAGGTAGCCGGGCAGCTCCGCCTCCGGCACCGGGCCGGTGAGCCTCACCGAAGCGCCCATCGGCCGGGCCAGCCGTTCCAGGGTCCTGCGGTACGGGCCCCCGCCGACGATCAGGAGCACCGCGCCGGGCACGTCCCCGACCACGACGGGCCAGGCCCGCAGGAGCGTGTCCTGGCCCTTGCGCGGCACCAGCCTGGACAGGCAGACCACCACCGGCCGCTCCCCCAGGCCGAGTCGCGCGCGCACCCGCTCCCCGCCGGCCCCCGGGTGGAACACCCCGGTGTCGACGCCGGGCGCGAGCCGCACCAGCTTGTCCGCCGCTATCACCCTGGCCAGCCGCCGCCGGGTGTACTCCCCCAGGTAGGTGACCACGTCGGCGTCCGCCCCGATTCTGGCGAGCACCCGGCGGCCGATCGGTATCCCGGCCCAGCCCGCCTCGTGGCCGTGGGTGACCATGACGACGTGACGGACCCCGGCCTCGCGCATCCGGGGCGCGAGCAGCCCGAGCGGTGCCGCCGCCCCGAAGACCACGGTGTCGCACCCGAACTCGGCGACCAGCCCGGCGGCCCGGCGGGCGACGGCGGGCGTGGGCAGCATCAGCGAGGTCGGGTGCCGCACGACGGGGTACGGCTGGCGCAGGTCGAAGGCCGCGCTGCCGGCCCACCGGGGGGCGTAGACGACGACGGAGCCGGGCGGGCGGCGGGCGATGAGACCGTACACGAACGACTGGATCCCCCCCGCGCGGGGCGGGAAGTCGTTCGTGACGACCAGCGTGCGGCTCACGGTTCGGGGAGGCCGTTCAGCCGTGCCCAGGATCGCGCCAGGGCGATGCGCTGCGGCGTCGTGGGATGCGATGCATAAAGTACATATTCGACTAGATCAGGTGACAAATCCGAAATATTGGTACCCGCCAGTCGTCTCTGCATGGCGACGAACGTCGCCGGGTCCCTGGTCAGGTCCAGCGCGTGCACGTCCGCACGGGCCTCGATCTGCCTGCTCACCAGGTTCTGGGCCGGTCCCGACAGGACCGTGGCCAGGCTCAGCAGCCCCATGACCAGCCCCACCGCCCTCGGGTCGCCGAGGGAGGAGATCCCCGCCCGGCGCCGTACGGCCCCCGCGGAGGTCACCGCGTAGAGCAGGCACGCCCCGAACGCCGCGCCCAGGCCGCCGACGAGCGTGCCCGACAGCACGTCGCCCGCCTTGGCGTGGCCCAGCTCGTGGGCGACCACCAGCTCGACCTCGCCGGCGGGCGCGCGGAGCAGCGTGTCGTAGACCACGATCCTGCGGGTCGCGCCGAATCCGGAGACGTAGGCGTTGAGCGCGGTGGTCCGCCGGGAGGCGTCGGCGACGAGCACGTTCTCGACCGGCACGCCGTCCCTGGCGGCCATGGCGAGCAGGTCGTCGCGGAGCTGCCCAGCCTCCAGCGGCCTGAAGTCGTTGAAGACCGGCTCGACGAGCACCGGGTAGGCGAAGGAGGCGACCACGGTCAGGGCGAAGGCCCCGGCCGCCGCGGGGATCCACCAGCGCCGGTAGCGCCGCGCCAGGGCGATCACCGCCAGCACCATGATCGCGGTCAGCGCGGTGCCGATGCCGGTGCTCTTGGCCCGGTCCGCCGCCCACGCCGGCCAGGCCTGGGTGGACAGCCCGAAGTCGCGCAGGTAGCTCTCCGACCACATCCCCAGGGGCCAGCGCAGGATCGCCACGGCCACCGACAGCGCCAGCACGCCGAGGAGCGCCCGCAGCCACCAGGGCCCCGGCAGCCGGCCGGCGAGCCGCGCGCCCAGCGGGGTGGCCACCAGCACCCCCGCCACGACCAGCGTCAGGCCGAGCGACAGGTAGCCGGGAAGGCTGACCAGCGCGTCGAACGTCTCGGCCCTGGCGATCTGCTCGGCGGTGAAGTCGCGGGCCGGATCGGGAGCGACGGCCGGGGCCCCCTCCGGCAGCGCCCTCCAGGGCGTGGTGAACGCCACGACCGCCAGCGTGACCACCCCCAGGGCGGCCAGCGCCCACCCCGCCGGCCGCACGCCCGCGGGCGTGTCCGTCGTGCTCAGCATCACGTGAGTTCCTCCCTGAGGTAGTCGCGCCAGGCTCGGGTGAACTCGTCCACCGGCAGGCCGAGCGTGCTCCCGACATCGCTACCGTAGAGCCTCACCAGGGCCTTCTCCCCGAAGCGCTCCGCGACGAACCGGCAGGCGAGCCACGCCTCCTCGTAGGCCTGCGCGAGCCTCGGCGCGCCGGGGGCGAAGTCGGCCGGGCCGGGGAGCCGGTCGGGCAGGACGCCCGAGCGCACCTCGGCGGCCAGTTCGGCGGCGGCCGTACGCACCGCGATCCCGGCGTCGCGGTAGCCCGCGTAGTCGGCGAAGCCCTCCGACAGCCACATCGGCACCCGGCCGCCGCGGGTCGCGCCGGTGGCCACGTGGGCGAGCTCGTGGGTGATCACCACGTCCCTGCCGGTCGCGGTGAGCCGGGCGTACCCCGACGGCAGGACGATCACCCGGTCCGCGGTCGCCATCGCGGCCAGGCCGCGGGTGCTCCCGGCCCCGGCGAGCGCCGCGGCCTCGGCGTCGGTGGCGGGGAAGAGGACCACCACGGAGACCGGCCCCCAGATCGCCGCGATCGTCGCGCGGGCCCGGTCGGCCCTGGCCGCCAGATCCCGCAGGACGCCGGCCGGGACGCCGTGGCCGATCACGAGGGAGTGCTCGCCCCGGACGGTGACCGCGGCGCCCTGCCACAGGTCGCGGGGGTCGCGCGGGCTCCGGGAGGCGTACGGGACGAGAGTGCGGGGGGCGCGCGGGAGGGGCGCGGCTCCGGCCAGGAGGGGTCCCGTCCCGGCGAACGGACCGGCGCTCATCAGCGCCAGCATCCCGGCGAGCACGGCGCGGCGCCCTTTCGGGACGGACACGAGCCGATGGTACTCGACCGGCATGGAGCGGCCCCGGCCCTCCTGGTGGAGGGCCGGGGCCGCTTTTCCGTGCTCGGGCGCGTGCTCGGGCATGTGCTCGAGCGCGTGCCCCGACGCGGGCTCGGGCTCAGGTTCCGTGCCTGGGCTCCGTGCTCACGCGGGTGCCGGGCGCCGTACGGGGCTCAGACCCCGGGCCGTACCGCTCCGGCGAAGGAGGACCTGTAGTAGCCCGCCAGCCTCACGACACGGACCGTCTTGCCGCTGCTCGGCGAGTGGACCATCCTGCCCTTGCCGACGTACATGCCGACATGGCCCTTTCCACTGAAGAACAGCAGGTCACCGGGGCGCAAGTTGCTCCACGAGACCTTTTTCCTGATCGACCTGTACTGGCTGTGCGTGATCCTGGGAAGGGACACGCCCGCCTTCCGCCAGGCGTACCGGACGAGCCCCGAGCAGTCGAACGCTCCGGGACCGGAGGCTCCCCACCGGTACGGATCGCCGATCTGCCTCTTGGCCGCCGAGACCGCCTTACCGGCCCGGACCTTCTGCAGTGCCGCCCTGCTCTTCTTGACCTTGACCTTGACCTTGGCCTTGGTTTCTGCCTTGGCCCTGGTCCCGGCCTGAGAGGCGGTCTTCTTGGTGCTCCCGGCCTTCTCTGAGACCCCGGCCACGCTGTTGACCAGTATCTCGGAGGGGCCGTCCACCGCCTGCGCCGCCGTGGACCCCAGGGTGACCGCTCCGGCTGAGGCGGTCAGGGTGAGGGCGATGCCGCCGAGGGAAAGGCGGAAAAGGCGCGACAGACGGGGGTTGTACGGGGTGGTAGACAGGATTTCTCCTTGGGACTTCCACTGATGCCTACCGGGTTAGCTGACGGATTCGGGCTTGGAAGATGCCCTACGGCACAAACGCGCCGATTCACCCCTGGCCACGCTGTATCGGGCCTTTTGGGTCCCCGGTTCCATGCCTCCTGGCTGCATAGATTCGGCGGGCCGCCGCGATGAGCCCTGCCCCCGGGTGGGGGCGCGGCGGCCGGTTGGATTTCTATAGGGACACCGGCCCGAAGACCGACATTCGCCGCGACGGCGTGGCTTGCACGTCGCGACGCCAGAAGTTACCCCGATCTCCAACTTTCGGCAAAGCATTCGCCAAATCGGGAGCACGGACACCCCTATTGATCTTCCTGTTACCCCTGCTTAATAGCTATTTATGCTATTGAGATATGACTCTCGTCACACCCTCGACATCACACCCGACAAATCACGATTTTGTAATGTTCATCACATTCTTCGTGATCCAGGTTCGAGCCCCGCGAGTGGACCCTCCCGGGGCGGCCGGCCGGACGCTCCCAGCGCCCGGCGCACGTGCATGCGCCGTAGATCGACTTCCGCAAGTCCGCCTCGGCGATCTCGAATCCGGCGGCGTTCCACCCCCCGGCCAGAAGGGCCCTCCCCGATCGTCGGGGGCGTCACAGCACCATCAAGCGCGAGGGATATGTACCTGTTTGAGGGATTTTGGGTTGGGTATGGCGGGCACGTCACCTCAAGGGGGCGGTAGCAATGTCGAACCGCTTGTTCCAAGACCGACACGACGCGGGCCGGGTACTCGCGGGTCTCCTTGAGAAGTACCGGGGCCGGCCCGGCGTCGTCGTCCTGGGGCTGCCCCGGGGTGGCGTACCGGTGGCGTACGAGGTCGCCACGGCCCTGGACGCCCCGCTCGACGTCTTCCTCGTCCGCAAGCTCGGCGCTCCCGGAAGGGAGGAGCTCGCGATGGGGGCGATCTCCAGTGGCGGGGTGATCGTCATCAACGAGGACATCGTCAGGGGCCTCGACATACCGCCGGAGACCATCCGGCAGGTCGCCCAGCGCGAGGGACGGGAACTGCTCCGGCGAGAGCAGGCCTATCGTGAGGGGCGCCCGCCACCGGACCTCGCGGGCAGGACCGTCATCGTGGTGGACGACGGCCTCGCGACGGGTGCGAGCATGTGGGCCGCCCTGAACGCCCTGCGCCGCTCCCGGCCCGCCAGGACCGTCGTCGCCGTGCCGGCCGCGCCGGAGTCCACCTGCCAGGATCTCGCCGCCGTGGTGGACGAGGTCGTCTGCGCCACCACGCCGTCGCCCTTCCTCGCAGTCGGGCAGTCATACTGGGACTTCTCTCAGACGACCGACGAGGAGGTAGGCGACCTTCTCCGCGCCGCGTCGAGGTCACATCCGACCGCGACGGGCGCGCGGGCGGTCCCCGACGTGGCCGTCATCCGGCTGGAGGCGCGTCCCACCGAGGACGGCGCACCGGATGATCACCTGCTGTTCGATCTGGTCGGCGACGCGCGCTTCGTGCTGATCGGCGAGGCCTCCCACGGCACCCACGAGTTCTACGCGGCGCGCGCGCGGATGACGCGGCGGCTCATCGAGGAGAAGGGGTTCTGCGCCGTGGCGGCGGAGGCCGACTGGCCGGACGCCTACGGGTGAACCGCTACGTCCACGCCCGGAGCGACGACGCGACCGCCGAGGAGTCGCTGCGCGGCTTCGAGCGCTTCCCGGCCTGGATGTGGCGCAACTCGGTGGTGCTGGACTTCGCCGGGTGGCTGCGCGAGCACAACGACGACATCACCGGGGGCGAGCGGTCGAAGGCGGGGTTCTACGGGCTGGACCTCTACAGTCTCCACCGGTCGATCCACGAGGTCATCTCCTCCCTGGAGCGGATCGATCCGGCCGCCGCGTCCCGCGCCCGCGAGCGTTACGCCTGTTTCGACCACCGCTCAGCCGACGACGGCCAGGCCTACGGCTTCGCGGCGGCCTACGGGGCGGGCCAGTCGTGCGAGCGGGAGGTGGTCGAGCAGCTCGTCGACCTACAGCGCCATGCGCTGGAGTACGCGCGGCGAGACGGGCTGCTCGCCGAGGACGAGCTGTTCTACACCGAGCAGAACGCCCGGGTGGTCAGGGCCGCGGAAAAGTACTACCGCACCATGTTCGGCGGGCGGGTCTCCTCCTGGAACCTGCGTGATCGCCACATGGTGGAGACCCTGGAGGCACTGGCCGACCACCTGAGCCGCCGACGGGGCAGCCCTGCGAAGATCGTCGTGTGGGCGCACAACTCCCATGTCGGCGACGCGCGCGCGACCGAGGCCGCGGCCCGCGGTGAGGTCACCATCGGCCAGCTGGTGCGGGAACGGCATCCCGGCGACTGCCGTCTCATCGGCTTCACCACCTACACGGGCACGGTGACCGCCGCAGACGACTGGGGTGGACCGGCCGAGCGCAAGCGAGTGCGGCCGGCGCTCTCCGAGTCGATCGAGGAGCTCCACCACGAGGTGGGGGAGAAGGAGTTCCTCCTCTCGTTCGGTACCGCGCCGCGGGTGGCCGAGGTGTTGCGCAAGGCACGCCTGGAGCGGGCGATCGGCGTCATATACCGCCCGCAGACCGAGCGGCGGAGCCACTACTTCCAGACCCGCGTCTCCGAGCAGTTCGACGCCGTGATCCACATCGACGAGACGCGAGCCGTGGAGCCTCTCGAACGGACCGCCGGCTGGGAAGAGGGAGAGCCGCCGGAAACCTACCCGTTCGCCGTGTGACGCGTCGCCGGGTCAGGCGGGCTCACCCGCCCGGATCGCCGTCACCCGAGCGGGCGCGTCGCGGTATCGCCACCGGCACGTCGCACGAGCCGGGGAGTGAGATACGGGGCCAATGGCGACAACGGGGTCGGGCCCGGCGCGGTCAGGGGCGGACGGCTCCGACGATGCGGCGGCCGTAGGCGGACAGCGGGACGACCTTGACGACGTCGCCGGTCTGCGGGGCGTGCACGATCTGGCCGTTGCCCGCGTACATGCTGACATGGCCGAGACCCTCGCTGAAGATGAGGTCGCCCGGCTGGAGCTCGCTCAGCGAGACCTTGCGGCTCGCGCCCCAGCTCCACTGCTCCCAGGTCGTGCGGGGGAGGCTGACTCCCCCGCTGCGCCAGGCGCTCTGGACCAGGCCGGAGCAGTCCCAGCCGCCGGGGCCCGTGCCACCGTACTGGTAGGGCTTGCCGACCTGGGCGAAGGCGAACTGCAGGGCGGCGCGGGCATTGCCCGAGGCGGAGCCGTTGTACTGGATCCCGGCGCTCTCGGGGTTGCCCGTCCTGAAGGCGTTGAGCTCGCGCAGGATCTTCGTCTGAGCCTTGACCATCTTGTCGGCCTTGGCCTTCTCCCTGGCCAGCTCGTCACGCGTCTCGTCGGCCTCGGCCAGCGCCTTCTTGGCCTGGTCCCGGCTGGTCCGCAGCGCCTTGGTGGCCTCGTCGAAGGCGTTCAGGGACTGGGCGCGGGAGGTGGACATCTGGTCGGCGGCGGCCAGGCCGCTCAGCAGGGCGCCGGGATCGGCCTGGTAGATCATGCCTTCCCAGCCGTTGACCACGCCGACCTGGTAGGTGCTGACGGCCATCGTGACGAGCTCCTTGCGCAGCCCGGCGACCTGCTCGTTCTGGCGGGTCAGGTCCTCGTTGAGCGTGCTGTACTTCTTCCTGGCCCGCTTCCACTTCTCCGAGGCCTGGTTGTACTTCTCGACGACCTGGTCGGCCTGCTCGTTGAGCTTCTCCAGCTTCTTCTTGGCCTGGGCGGCCGTCGGCCTCGGCTCGGCGGACGCTCCGCCCACCGGCAGCGTCAGCAGCGCGAGAGCGAGCCCGGCCGCCACCGGTATCCGAATCAGTCCAACCGGCAAACCCGCCACGGCCACGTCAACGCCTCCCGACTGCACCAGACCTGCGGCGAATAGTACAGAAGAAGTAATGATTGACTCACCTTTTCGCCGGGTTTGCTCCTTAATTGCAGGTGAACCCCTTTACCCGCGACCGGCGGCGCCCGTCTCGCGAGCGGCGGCGCCCCGGCCACGGGGGCGGTCCGCCTTCGCGGGAAGCGGTCCGCTCCGGCCCCTGGGAGCGGGGAGCGGCCCGCCCCGGACCCCGCCCGGTCGCGCTACCCGCAGGCGGCGATGGCGCAGATCTTGGCGGTCATCTTCCTGGCGTCACGCAGCTGAACGGTCCAGTCGCTCCTCGCGGGCTTGGCGTACTCGCCCGCCCAGAGGTAGACCAGGACGGCGTTGCCCTTCCTGACCAGCACGCTCCGGTCGCCGCCCACCCCGGCCCTCCTGCCGTAGTAGACCTGCCCGGAGATCCTCAGCGCCTCGTCGCCGAGCCCGGTCAGGCGCGAGGAGGCGTAGCGGTAGCCGGTACCCGAGCCGGTCCTGGCCCCGCACCTGGTCAGGGCGGCGCGCACCTGGGCGACGGCCGAGGCGGCCGAGGCCCGCGAACCGTACAGGATCACCTGCTCGACCTTCATGAAGTCCGGCACGCCGGTGAAGGTCACCGTCCGCGCGGCCACCCGGCCGGTCGCGGCCAGCGTGCTCCTGTCACACGGGTTGACGGCCAGCCTGGCCTTCGCCGAGTTGCCGACCTGCCAGTTGGTCTCGGGGTCGTCGTCCTTCTTGGCGGCGTCCTTCTCGTACAGCAGGAAACCCTTGGGGATGGCGGCCGTCGTGGCCGCCGCGGGTGTGGTGACGGTCGCTCCGGCGGCCAGGACGGCGAGGGCGAGCGTTATGATCTTCTTCATCGAATCAAACCTCCTGGGTGATCCGATGCTCGGCGACCGCGAAAGGTTTACGCGCGCCCCAGACGCCGGAGAAGAAGCACCGAGGGCACCGGCCTGGCGCCCATCCTGCGGACCGACTCGGCCACCTCGCGATCAGAGGAGACCACCGCGACCGCACGCCCCGCGGGCTCGGCGCGGACCAGCTGTCGGATCAGGTCGTCGGCGATCTGGTTCGGGGCGCTGAACATCACGCGCACCCCCCTGGGTGCCGACACCGGGACCGGCCCGTTCAGCTCGGCGCCGTCGAAGACACAGGTCAGCTCGGTGCGGGTCTGCGCGTAGAGCGCGCCGAGACCGGTGAGGAGGCGGGTGCGCTGGTCGGCCAGGGTGAACGTGCCGTAACCGGTCTTGGTCACGTTGTAGCCGTCGACGATCAGGTGGATCTGCGGCAGCGCGAGCAGCTGGTCGAGCAGGGCGGGGTCGTCGTCGGCGAGCGCCCGCGCGGGAACCGCCTGGACCCCCTGCCTGCCGGGCGCCACCGAGGCCACCGAGTCTGCGGGACGGTGGATGCCCGAGGGCAGGGCGAGCTCCCTGCGCAGCCCGGCGGCGGCGTCCTGCAGGGCGTCGAGCAGCATGCGCACCTTGGTGTCCTCCACGCTGCGGCCCTCGCGGGCGGCCCTGCGCGTCGACTCCAGCTGCCGCTCGGCGTCGGCCAGCCGCTCGCGCAGGCGGCGCAGCTCGCTCTCCACCGTGCTCCCCGCCGAGAGCGCGGCGGCGCGCGCCTCGTCGGCCACCTCCTGGGCGGCGGCGGCGCGCGCCTCGGCCGCCCTGGTCCGCTCACGGGCGTCGTGCAGCCTGCGGCGCAGGTCGGAGACCTCCGAGCGCGAGGTCTTGAGCTGCTCGCGCAATCGCTCGGACTCCTCCTTGGCCGCGGTCTTCTGGGCGGCCAGCTGCTCGCGCAGCCGGGATACCGTCTGCTCCTGCGCCGAGCCCTCGGCCACGGCGGCCGACCGCTCCAGGTCGGCGCGGGCCGTCTCCACCATGTCCACCCAGCCGGGCGGCCGGGTCAGGTAGGCGGCCGCGGCCACCATGACGGGCTCGGCGGCCGGCGGGACCGTGCCCTCGGCGAGGCTCGCGACCAGCTCGGGCCAGCCCTCGGTCAGCGTCTCCGCGACCAGCTCGCGGAACTTCTTGTCGGTCTCCAGCTGTGCGGCGATCGGCGCCCCGCCCAGCCTGGCCCGCTTGCGGGGGTCGAACCTGGCGATCCCCTTCAGGGGCAGCGGCACCGAGGCGGCGGGCATCGAACCGAGAATCTGGGAGGCCAGCTCCACGACATGTAAGCGAACCTGCTCGGGTAACGGACGAGACAGGCCCTCTCCGGCTGAACTCATCACGGCCCCTACTCGGATCGGTCTTCACGTCAAGGGTACGGCTACCGCACCCTGACCCCGACCTGACCGGGAGTCGACCGGTGGCCGACGAGCCCGTGAACGCTTTGTGGACAAGCGCTTGCTGGTGGGTTACGACTGTGCGGATCGCCTTGTGACGCACGCCACCCGGGAGAGCGCGATGGACGAGCCGACGAACGAGCCCGGCCGGCAGGCCGACAAGAGCCTGCGGACATCGACCCGCGACCTCGAGGAGTTGCGGGAGCGAATGGGCTCGTGGCTCGCCGGAAGGGTGGGCTCCCCCGTCGCCGTCTCCCCGCTGTCCCGCCCCTCGGGCAACGGCATGTCCAGTGAGACCCTGCTCTTCGACGCCTCCTGGACCTCCGCCGAGGGCGGGCACGACCTCGCGTGCGTCGCCCGGATGGCCCCGGCGGCCGAGGCGGTGCCGGTCTTCCCCGGCTACGACCTCGGCAGGCAGTACGAGGTCATGCGGATGGTCAGGGAGCGCGCGGGCGTGCTCGCGCCCCGGGCCCTGTGGTACGAGCCCGACCCCGGGCGGCTGGGCGCCCCGTTCTTCGTGATGGAGCGGCTCAGCGGCGACGTGCCGCCGGACGTGATGCCCTACACCTTCGGGAGCTGGCTGCTGGACGCCTCCCCCGCCGACCGCGACCGGCTGCAGCGGAGCAGCGTCGAGATCCTGGCCACGCTGCACGACGCCCCGTTCACCGCCGAGGAACTGCGCCCCCTGGAGATCCCCGGGACGGGCGGGACCGCGCTGCGCAGGCACGTCGACGAGCAGCGGGCCTACTACGAGTGGGCGCACGGCTCGATGCCCGTCCCGCTGCTGGAGCGGGCGTTCGGCTGGCTGGAGGAGCACTGGCCGGCCGATCCGGGGCCCGACGTGCTGAACTGGGGCGACGCCCGCATCGGGAACGTGATGTACCGCGACTTCACCCCGGTGGCGGTGCTCGACTGGGAGATGGCCGCGATCGCCCCCCGCGAGCTGGACATCTCCTGGATGATCTTCCTGCACACCTTCTTCCAGGACATCACCGAGTTCATGGAACTGCCGGGGATGCCCGACTTCATGCGGCGCGAGAACGTCTGCCAGACGTACCACGAAATAACGGGATACAAGCCCCGGGACATGGAGTTCTACGAGACGTACGCCGCCCTCAGGCACGGCATCATCATGGCCCGCGTCCGGCAGCGCCAGGTCCACTTCGGCGAGCAGGCCATGCCCGACGACCCCGACGACCTGGTGATGCACCGGGCCCTCCTCGAACGGATGCTGGACGGGAGTCACTGGAGCTGAGGCCCCCAGGAGGCCCCCAGGAGGCCCTCGCGGCCGCCGGAGGGCGCGGGCTCTCCCGGTACCGGCGCGCACCGGCCCGGGATGGCCCGGTGCGGTAAATGTCGGTCGGGGCTTCTATGGTCGTGAATCGTGGACTACGCCGTGCAGGGAACACTCGACGAGCTGGGCACCCCGCTCAGCCAGATCACCTTCGTCGTGTTCGACCTGGAGACCACCGGCGTCTCGGCGGGCGAGCACGCGATCACCGAGATCGGGGCGGTCAAGGTCAGGGGCGGCGAGGTGCTCGGCGAGTTCGCCACCCTGGTCGACCCCGGCTCGCCGATCCCGCCGTTCATCTCGGTGCTGACCGGCATCACCGACAGCATGGTGGTGGCGGCGCCGAGGATCGAGTCGGTGCTGCCGTCCTTCCTGGAGTTCGCGGCCGGTTCCACCCTGGTGGCGCACAACGCGGGCTTCGACCTGGGGTTCGTCAGGGCGGCCTGCGCCGCGCACGGCTATCCCCCGCCGGCCCACCAGGTGGTCGACACCGTCGACCTGGCCCGCAAGCTGCTCACCCGCGACGAGGCGCCCAACTGCAAGCTGTCCACGCTCGCCAAGATCTTCAGCCACACCGAGCCCTGCCACCGCGCGCTCGCCGACGCGCGGGCCACCGTCGACGTGCTGCACGCCCTGCTGGAGCGGGCGGGCTCCTTCGGGGTGCAGACGCTGGAGGAGCTCAAGGGCTTCGTCCGCGCGCCCACCCCCGAGCAGCGCCGCAAGCGGCACCTGGCCGACTCTGTGCCGGCCGGTCCCGGCGTCTACGTGTTCGAGGACGAGGGCGGCGACCCGCTCTACGTCGGCAAGAGCACCAACCTGCGCAACCGCGTGCGCGGTTACTTCACCGCGAGCGAGACCAGGCCGCGCGTCCGCGAGATGATCGGCATCGCCGCGCGGGTCAGGTCGATCGCCTGCGCGACCTCGCTGGAGGCCGAGGTCAGGGAGCTGCGGCTGATCGGCTCGGCCAAGCCCCGCTACAACCGCAGGTCGCGCTTCCCCGAGAAGATGTTCTGGCTCAAGCTGACCGACGAGCCGTTCCCCCGCCTGTCGGTCGTCCGCGAGGTCAGGGATGACGAGGCCTCCTACCTCGGCCCGTTCAACAGCATCCGCGCCGCCGAGGACGCCCGCACGGCCCTGCACGAGACGATCCCGCTGCGGCAGTGCACCGAGCGGATCACCCCGCGCACCAGGCGCTCCGCCTGCGCCCTCGCCGAGATCGGGAGGTGCGGGGCGCCGTGCGAGGGCCGCCAGAGCCCCGGCGAGTACGCCGTGCACGTCGTGGCGGCCCGCCGGGCGATGGAGCTGGACGCGGCCCCGGTCTTCTCCGCGATCGAGGCCAGGATGGAGCGGCTCGCCCTCGACCAGCGCTACGAGGAGGCCGCGGCCGACCGCGACCGGCTCGCCTCCTACATCCGCACCTCGGCCCGCATGCAGCGGCTGCGGTCGCTGACCGCGATCTCCCAGATGGTCGCCGCCGCCCCCCTGCCGAGCGGCGCCTGGGAGATCCACGTCATCCGGTACGGGCGGCTAGCCTCGGCCGGGGTGATGCCGAAGGGCGCCCACCCCACCCCGTTCGTCGAGGCGCTGACCGCCACCGCGGAGACGGTGCCGCCGGGCCCCGGGCCGGTCCACGCGGCCAGCGCCGAGGAGACCGAGTGCGTCCTGCGCTGGCTGGAGACCCCCGGGGTGCGGCTGGTGCAGGTCGAGGGCACCTGGAGCCTGCCCGTCTCGGGCGCGGGGCGGCTCAAGGCCCGCATCGACCGCGCCTACCAGACGGTCGAGCCGCGCCGGGCGCGCGAGGGCCGCCCGCTGCGCTGACGTCCGCGCTGATAGCTTCTGAGACGAAATGCCGCACTCAACGAGGAGGAAGCTCGTGGTCACCGCGATCGTTCACATCAACGCCGAGGTGGACCGGATCTCCGAGGTCGCCCAGACGGTCGCCGAGATCGACGGGGTGAGCGAGGTCTACTCCATAACCGGGGAGTACGACCTGCTGGCCATGGTCCGCGTCCCCGCCTACGAGGAGATCGCCGAGGTCGTCCCCGGCCGGATCAACAAGGTGGACGGGGTGCTGCACACCGAGACCCACGTCGCCTTCCGCGCCTACTCGCGGCACGACCTGGACGCCGCCTTCTCGATCGGCCTCGGCGAGTCCGACTGATCCTCACCCGGGCCGACACCCGGGCACGGCCCGGCGGGTCCGGCGGGGGCCGCCTCACCCGGGCCGGCGCGGCCCGAGGCGCGCCGTGACGGTGACGTCACCCTCGCCGGTACGGCCGCCGGTCTCGCCCGCGGTGGGCAGCCGCGCCCGCACCTCGAACCCCCCTCCGGGCAGGGTGCCGGCCGCCAGCGTCCCGCCGAAGAGGGCGGCCCGCTCGCGCATGCCGAGCAGGCCGTGCCCCGCGGCCGCCGCGGGGACGGTCCTGCCGTCGTCCCGTACGAGAACGTCGAGGAGACCCGGCCGCCAGCGCAGCGTGACGCGGGCCGAGCGGGCACCGGCGTGCCGCAGGGTGTTGTCGAGCGCCTCCTGGACGATGCGGTAGGCCACCAGTTCCAGGGCGAGCCCGACCTCGGCGGGCCTGCCGTCCTCGACCACGTCCACCCGCAGGCCCCGCGCCCTGACCCCGGCGAGCAGGTCGCGCAGGTCGGAGAGCCTGGGCTGGGGCGTCCTGCCGGCCGAGAGACCGTCGAGGTCGAGCAGCGCCAGGGTGCGCTGGAGCTCGACGAGTGCCTGGCGCCCCGACTCCTCGGCCACCCTCAGGGTCTCCCTGGCCCGCTCGGGGTCCTTGTCCATGATCATTCGACCGGCGCCCACCCCGAGCGTCATCATGCTGATCCCGTGGGCGACGACGTCGTGCAGTTCGCGGGCGATGCGCGCCCGCCTCTGGGCGAGCTGGGCGCCGGCCAGCGCCTCCCCCTGGTCGGCGAACCTGGTCTCCCAGGACCTGAGCCTCAGCAGCAGGAGTCTGCGCTCCCGCACCAGGCCCGCCACGGCCACGCACAGGACGAGCGTCGCGCACGACAGCAGGATGGGGAACATCTGCCCGGTCAGGAGGTCGGCACGCCACATGGCCGCAATCTAGAACGGCCGCCCGGGGCGCTACATCCCCTCGTGGGCGGATCTTGTATCCGCCCACGAGAGGAGGACCTCCGGCGCCGTGGCGACTCGGGCCGCCCGGCCGGGACGGTTCCCGGCCGCGGGCCGGAACGCCTCCGGCCGTCCGGGACGACGCCGCCCAGACGGCCTTGGCGGGCGAGGCGGCCGGGGCCTCGCCCGGCCCCCTCCCCGGCGAAGGTCAGGACGACTTCAGTGCCCGGCTGACCTCGATCCAGCGGTCGAGGGTCTCGGCCGCGGCACCGGAGTCGACGGCCTTCGTCGCGCGCTCGTACCCCGCGGCCATCGCGGCGTTCAGGTCGTCGCCGGCACCGTCGCCGGCACCGTCACTGGCACCGTCGTCCGCGCCCTCGCCCGCGCCGTCGAGGGCGACCAGCGCGGCGGCGGCGTTCAGCAGCACCGCGTCGCGGACCGGCCCCGTCCTGCCGCCGACCAGGTCGCGGACGGCCTGGGCGTTGAACACCACGTCCCCTCCGCGCAGCGCGTCGGGCGCCGCCCTGGGGATGCCGAGGGCCGCCGGGTCGAAGACGACCTTCTCGAGGGCGCCCCTGCGCACCACCCAGACCGTGGAGGTCGTGGCGATGGTGAGCTCGTCCAGCCCGTCGTCGCCCCTGAAGACCAGCGCGGAGACCCCTCGCTCGGCGAAGACGCCCGCGACGGTGGGGAGCATCCCCGCGTCGAAGATGCCGATCGCCTGGGCGGCGGGCCTGGCCGGGTTGGTCAGCGGGCCCAGGAAGTTGAAGATCGTGGGGACGCCGAGCTCCTTGCGCGTGGGGCCCACGAAGCGCAGCGCCGGGTGGTAGACCGGCGCGAAGCAGAAGGCGATCCCGGCCTCGACGGCGACCCTGGCGGTGTCGGCCGGGGCCAGGTCGAGCACGATCCCGAGGTGCTCCAGGACGTCGGCGGCGCCGCAGGAGGAGGAGGCGGCCCGGTTGCCGTGCTTGACGACCCTGGCCCCCGCCGCGGCGGCCACGATCGCGGCCATGGTGGAGACGTTGACGGTGTGGGCCCGGTCGCCGCCGGTGCCGACGACGTCGACGACGGGGCCCTCGACCGACAGCGGGGTGGCCCGCTCCAGCATCGTGCGCGCCAGGCCGGTCACCTCCGCGACCGTCTCGCCCTTCGCCCTCATCGCCACCGCGAAGCCCGCGATCTGGGCGGACGTGGCGGAGCCGGACATGATCTGGTTCATCGCCCAGGCGGCCTCGTCGGCCGTCAGGTGCTCGCCCGCGATCAGGGCGGACAACAGCGCGGGCCAGGTGGTGCGCGCGTCCATGGAGGTCTCCAGGGGGGTTTCCGGGGGGTCTACCGGGCGGACAGGCGGGTGGACAGGCGGCGGCGCATCAGGTCGGCGACGGTCTCGGCGAGGACGACCGGGTCGATCGGCTGCGGCACGACGGCCTCGGCCCGCGACCACTCGGCCAGCCAGCGGTCGTCGCGGCGGGCGATCAGCAGGCAGATCGGCGGGCAGTCGTGGACCTCGTCCTTGGCCTGGCGGGCCACGCCCATGCCGCCGGCCGGCTGCGCCTCGGCGTCGAGCACCGCGACGTCGATCTCCCCGGAGTCGAAGTGCTGGACGACCTTGGCGTGGGTGGCGCACTCCACGATCTCCACGAGGGGCACGTCGCCGGCGGGGCGGCGGCCGATCGCCTGCCGCACCTTCTCGCGGGTGCTCGCGTCGTCGCTGTAGACGAGGACCCTCATCTTGTCGTCGGTGCTCACGGTCGCGCTCACTATCCCTCGTCGATGTATGGTCACCTGGGATGCTACCGGTCAGCCGGTCCGGAGACCCAGGCCGGAGCCGACGGCGAGCGAATTGCCCCATACGTCCACTTTGGGGGGACGTGCGCACCCGCTATCGGGGGGTCGTGCGGCGACCCGAGCAGGAGAGCCGCAATAATGCTGCCCGTGGCGACAGCATCCGCAATTTCAACGACGACGACAGCACACTCGTCCCGCAGACCCGATCTGGTCAGCGTCGGGACGATTGTCTGGCTGTCCTCCGAGCTCATGTTCTTCGCGGCGCTGTTCGCGATGTACTTCACCATCCGGTCGGTGAGCATCGGCCAGGGCCTGCCCTGGCCCGAGGCCCATCTGAACGTCCCGTTCGCCCTGGCCAACACGATCATCCTGGTCCTGTCGAGTGTGACCTGCCAGCTGGGCGTGTGGGCGGCAGAGAAGGGCCAGGTCGCCAAGCTGCGCTTCTGGTACATCGTCAGCTTCCTGATGGGCGCCGTGTTCGTGGGCGGCCAGCTGTACGAGTACAGCCAGCTGGTCCACGAGGGGCACACGCTGTCGCACTCCGCGTACGACTCCGTGTTCTACCTGACCACGGGCTTTCACGGCCTGCACGTGACCGGTGGACTGATCGCGTTCCTGTTCATGCTGGGACGCACGTACGCCGCGAAGCGCTTCACCCGTGAGCAGGCGACCAGCGCGATCGTCGTGTCCTACTACTGGCACTTCGTCGACGTGGTCTGGATTGGCCTTTTCGTAACCATCTATGGCATTCACTAAGGAATCGGGGATCTCTGTGAATAGGATCACCGCTGGGCGGCGGCATCCCCTCGCGAGATACGCCGTCCTGCTCCTGGCCCTGGGCCTGATCGGCGGGGTCTACACCGTCGCGCTCGCGGTCTCCCCCAGCCGGCAGGCCGACGCCGCCATCGCGTCCGGCAGGGCCGACGACGTGGCGGAGGGCAAGAAACTCTTCGAGCAGAGCTGCTCCAGCTGCCACGGCCTCAACGCCGAGGGCACCGCGCAGGGTCCGACCCTGATCGGCGTCGGCGCCGCCTCCGTGGACTTCCAGGTCGGCAGCGGCCGCATGCCCCTGGCCAACCCCAGCGCGCAGGCACCGCGCAAGCCCCTGGCGCCCTGGGTCAACGAGGACACCGTCCGGCAGCTCGCCGCCTACGTGCAGTCACTCGGCGGCGGCCCGACCGTCCCGACCGACGAGCAGGTCGACGCCTCCAAGGGCGACAAGTCCAAGGGCGGGGAGCTGTTTCGCGCGAACTGCATCCAGTGCCACAACTTCGTCGGCGCCGGCGGCGCCCTGACCCAGGGCAAGTACGCACCGCCGCTCCACGAGGCCACCGAGAGGCAGATCTACGAGGCGATGATCACCGGTCCGCAGGCGATGCCGGTGTTCAACGACAGCATCATCACCCCCGAGCAGAAGCGGGACATGATCGCCTACATCGTGGGCGTGCGTGAGGAGCCCAACCCGGGCGGCGCCGGTCTCGGCCGCATCGGCCCGGTCACGGAGGGTCTGGTGGCCTGGGTCGTCGGGCTCAGCCTCCTCTCCCTGGCCGCCATCTGGATCACCGCGAAGAGGCGACAGGCCAAATGACTGACAACAATCACGACATCGAGCAGCCGGAGGAGCGCGCGCCGAAGCGCGTGATCGGCACCCCCTCCCCGGCGGCGAGCACCTCGCTTCTCGGCCGCGACGAGCCGAGGAAGACGGACGTCGTCCAGGTTCCCGGGGTGGTCCCGCAGGACGAGGCGACCGCGAAGAAGGGCGAGCGGTACGCCGCCCTCTGCTTCCTGGTCGCCTTCCTGGGGGGCATCGGCTTCGTGGTGTCGTACGTCGTCTTCCAGGTCGGCGACATCGAGAAGACGCAGGTCTCCAACCTCGCGCTGGGCGGCACGCTCACCCTGGCCCTGCTCGGGCTGGCCGCGGGCCTGACCACCTGGGTCCGCATGGTCATGCCCAAGTACAACCTGGTCCAGGAGCGCCACACGATGGCCTCCGACCCCGAGACCAGGTCCTACGTGGCCGAGACCTTCCTGCAGGGGGCGAACGAGAGCGGCATCGTCAAGCGCCCGCTGCTGCGCCGCACCCTGCTGGCCGCCGCCGCCCCGCTCGGCCTGGCCCCGCTGGTCCTGCTGCGCGACCTCGGCCCGAGCCACACGAACTTCCCGGAAAAGCTCCGGCACACCGTCTGGGGCGAGAAGACCAAGGACGGCAAGCCGCGCAAGCTCCTCGTCGAGGGAAGCGGCTCTCCCATCAGGGCCGCCGACTTCAACTCCCCCGGCGGCATCCTCTCCGTGGTGCCCGAAGGGTACGAGCACGACCTGAACGCGCTGGCCAAGGCCACACTGATCCTGATCAAGTTCCGTCCCGAGGAGCTCAAATCCGGGACCAACCTGAACTGGACGCACGACGGGATCGTGGCGTACTCCAAGATCTGCACGCACGTCGGCTGCCCCGCGGCCCTGTACGAGCAGACCACCCACCACATCCTGTGCCCGTGTCACCAGTCGACCTTCGACGCCGCCGACGGCGCCAAGGTCATCTTCGGCCCGGCCGCTCGGCCGCTTCCTCAGCTGCCGATCGCCGTCGATAATGAGGGATATCTCGTCGCAACGGCGGATTTCGCGGTCCCTGTCGGTCCCAGCTTCTGGGAGCGCGGCGACGCCGAGGCCGAGGTCCGTGAGAACGGAGCCCAACAGTAATGAGCATCGAAACCGTTCCGAAGCCCATCGAGGGTGCGAGCACCTTCGTCGACGACCGCATCGGCGCGGGAAACTTCCTCCGGCGCAACCTGCGGAAGATCTTCCCCGACCACTGGTCGTTCCTGCTGGGTGAGATCGCGCTCTACTCGTTCATCATCCTGCTGCTGACCGGCACGTTCCTGACGTTCTTCTTCAAGCCCGGCATGGGCCACGTCGAGTACGCCGGCTCGTACGGCCCCCTGCAGGGCGTCACCATGTCCGAGGCGTACGCCTCGTCGCTGAGCATCAGCTTCGACGTGCGCGGCGGCCTGCTGATGCGGCAGATGCACCACTGGGCGGCGCTGCTGTTCATCGGCGGCATGATGGTGCACGCGCTCCGGGTGTTCTTCACCGGCGCCTACCGCAAGCCGCGCGAGCTCAACTGGCTGATCGGCGTGCTGCTGCTCACGCTGGCGCTGCTCGAGGGCCTGACCGGTTACTCCCTGCCCGACGACCTGCTCTCCGGCGCCGGTCTGCGGATCACCGAGGGTGTGGCGATCTCGCTGCCGCTGGTCGGCACCTGGATCACCTTCTTCCTCTTCGGCGGCGAGTATCCGGGCGAGGACGTCATCGCGCGCTTCTACTCGCTGCACATCCTGCTCATCCCCGGCATCCTGCTCGCGCTCATCACGGCTCACATGATCCTGATGTGGGTCCAGAAGCACACGCAGATGCCGGGCAAGGGCCGCACCAACGAGAACGTGGTGGGCGCGCCGTTCTACCCGGCTTTCATGATCAAGGCCGGCGCCTACTTCATGTTCACCTTCGGGGTCATCGCGATGCTGGGCACCTTCGCCCAGATCAACCCGATCTGGCTGTTCGGTCCCTACACCCCCGCCGACATCTCGGCGGGCTCGCAGCCCGACTTCTACATGGGCTTCCTCGAAGGCGCGCTGCGCCTGATGCCCGCCTGGGAGCTCAACCTCTTCGGCGGCGCGGGGGGCACGCTCGCGATGAGCGTGCTGATCCCGGCCCTGGTGCCGATGGGCATCGTCATGACGGGCCTGGCGCTGTATCCGTTCATCGAGCAGTGGGTCACCGGCGACCGCCGCGAGCACCACGTCGCGGAGCGTCCCCGCAACAACCCGCACCGCACCGCGATCGGCATGTCGGCGGTCACGTTCTACGGCGTCCTGTGGCTGCTGGGCGCCAACGACGAGATCTCCGCGTTCTTCCACATCTCGCTGAACTGGACGACCTACGCGGGCCGGTTCCTGGTGATCGCCGGCCCCGTGCTGGCGTACATCATCACCTACCGGACCTGCCTGGGCCTGCAGCGCAGCGACGCGGCGATCATCAGCCACGGTGTGGAGTCCGGTGTGATCAAGCGGCTGCCCCACGGCGAGTACATCGAGGTCCACGTCCCGCCGCACGAGGCCATCGAGGCCCACATGCGGGGCAAGGAGGCGATCCCGATCGTCTCCGGAGACGGCGCGGGCCCGAAGAACCGCGACGACATCCCGTCCAAGGGGATGCGCGGCCCGCTCGGCAGGCTGCGCGCCAAGATGAGCGCGGCGTACGGCGGCGAGAAGATCCCGCTCGACGACGGCCACGGTCACGGCCACGGCGAGGACCACGACGCCATCGGCGCGGGTCACGGGGAGCACGCGGCGGTCGGCCAGTCCGGAGACGACAAGTCTCTGACCCGCTGACCCGCCACGGCTGACGCCACCCGGAGGGCCCGGACACCGCATGGTGTCCGGGCCCTCCGTTTTGCGCGTCACCGGAGGCGTCACCGGAAGACGGCCTCGCATGTCACCGGACGCCGGACGACGGCCTCGTATGTCCTCGGAAGTCGGACGACGGCTCCGCACGTCACCTGACGACGGCTCCGAGTGGTGCCGGACGACGGGCACGGCAGTGCCCCCGAGCTGCCCCCGAGCTGCTACAAGGCCCCCGCGGAGGCCCCCAGAAGGCTTCTGCGGGCCTTTCCCCGGCCGAGGCCAACAGGGGGGGACTCATCCCGTGCCCCCGGCGCTCCCAGGGGACGTCAGGACGCCGCCGGTCAGACGTCGTCGGTGTTGAAGTGCTTGAGGCTGCTCCACTTGAGCCACTCTTTCCAGCTCTCCTGCCAGTGGCCCCACCCGTTCAGGGGCTCCAGGACGCGGGGCGAGCCGGTGATGATGATCGGGTCCCCGATCAGGGTGTTGTCCAGGAACCACTTGGCGTTGCTCGGGCTGACGTTGACGCAGCCGTGGCTGACGTTGGAGTTGCCCTGGGAGCCGACCGACCACGGAGCGGCGTGGATGTACTCGCCGCTGTTGGAGATGCGGACGGTGTCGTAGACGGTCAGCTGGTAGTAGCCGGGGGAACCGGGCCCGATGCCCGGGGAGGTCATGACGGTGACGTTCTCCCGCGACATGGCCAGGTGCACGCCACTGGTCGTGTGGTACTTCCAGTTGCCGCCCTGCCCGGCGCTCATGGGAATCTCGCGGACGACCTTGCCGTCGCGCTTCACGGTGAGGTGGTGCGTCTGGACGCTGCCCCGGGTGATCTGCGAGCGGCCGATCTTGAAGTTGACGGTCTTGTTCGCCGCTCCGTACAGGCCGTTGCCGCCGCGTACCCCCGCCAGGCGGGCCTCGACCCGGACCCTCGTACCGGCGGGCCAGAACTTCTTCGGGCGGAAGTGGACGTTGCGGGCGTCGAACCAGTGCCACGCCCCCAGGACCGGCCTGGAGGTGCGGACGAACAGGTTGCGCTCGATGGAGACCCGGTCGGTGACGTCACGGTCGAAGGTGATCATCACCGGCATGCCGACCCCGACGGTCAGGCCGGTCGTGTCCCTGCCCGGCATGAAGTTCTCGATCGCGAAGGCCTCGCGTTTCCTCACCGTGGAGAAGGAGGAGGTCGTGGTGGTGACGGCGCCCGCCGGGTTGACGGCCGTCACGGAGACCTCGTAGGAGGCCCCTGGAGCCGCGACACCCCTGCTGCGCCACTGGGTACCGTCGGCGCTGAGAACGCCCGGCAGGGAGCCTTTGGCGCCCTTCACGGCCCTGACGGCGACCTGCCGCAGGGTGCCGCCCTGCGCCGCGACCAGGACGGGGGTGTCCGTGGGAACGCCCCTGGCCCTGTCGAGAGGGGCCACGGTGACGACGGCCGCGGCGACGGCGGCGGGTGAGTTCTGCGACGCCTGTGGCGTCCGGCCGCCCTGTACGGCGGTGTTTCCCGAGTTTCCCGAGCAGGAGGCCACCAGCGCGAGAGTCAGCAGTCCCGCTCCCTGGCTCGAACCACGGATCGCGTGCCCCACATGAACTCCCCTGTCCCGGACTGAACCACTGATTCAGTTATTACCCGGAGTAAGCGGTTCACCACATAAGACATCCACCCTAGGCGCCAAATAAACGCCAAAAAGCGGGCCACGGAAGCTTTCCGTGGCCCGCTCGGACGGCGGTGGGACGCGGGGTCAGTGCGAGAAGTTGCCCCGGTAGTACTCGAAGACGAAACCGATCATGCTCATCACGATCGCGAACACGCCGATCAGGAAGAGCCACCAGCCGATGACCAGGCCGACCGCGCTGAGCGCGACGGCCAGGCAGACGAAGAGCGGCCACCAGCTGTGCGGGCTGAAGAAGCCGAGTTCGCCGGCGCCCTCGCTGATCTCGCCCTGCTTGTCGTCCTCCGGCTGATCGCCGATCCGGCGGGCCGTGTACATGAGGTAGTAACCGATCATGAACGCGAAGCCCACCGAGATGGCCATCGCCGTCGTGCCGACCGGCTCCTTGGACCAGTACCAGTAGACGACGTCCACGGCGGCGAAGAAGACGCCGCACAGGATGAACAACCAGCCCTGGACCTTCATCGGTTCTCCTCCAGCTCACGGGCCGGGATGTGCGGGTGCTTGAGGTCGAACGCCGGGCGCTCGGACCGGATCCGGGGCAGCGAGGTGAAGTTGTGCCTCGGCGGCGGGCAGGACGTCGCCCACTCGAGCGAGTTGCCGTACCCCCACGGGTCGTCCACGGTGACCTGCGGCGCGGTCTTGTGGGTCTTCCACACGTTGTAGAGGAACGGCAGCGTGGAGGCGCCCAGCAGGAACGCGCCGACCGAGGAGACCATGTTGAGGTCGGTGAAGCCGTCGATCGGGCTGTAGTCGGCGTAGCGGCGCGGGAAGCCCTGCGCGCCGAGCCAGTGCTGGACCAGGAAGGTGGTGTGGAAGCCGACGAACAGCGTCCAGAAGTGGATCTTGCCCATCGTGTCGTTCAGCATCTTGCCGGTGAACTTGGGCCACCAGAAGTAGAAGCCCGCGAACATCGCGAACACCACGGTGCCGAAGACCACGTAGTGGAAGTGCGCGACCACGAAGTAGGAGTCGGAGACCTGGAAGTCCAGCGGCGGGGAGGCCAGGATGACGCCGGTCAGCCCGCCGAACAGGAACGTCACCAAAAAGCCGATCGAGAACAGCATCGGCGACTCGAACGACAGGTGGCCGCGCCACATGGTGCCGATCCAGTTGAAGAACTTCACCCCGGTGGGCACCGCGATGAGGAACGTCATGAAGGAGAAGAACGGTAGCAACACCTGTCCCGTGGGGAACATGTGGTGCGCCCACACGGTGATCGACAGACCCGCGATGGCGATCGTCGCGCCGACCAGGCCGATGTAGCCGAACAGCGGCTTGCGGCTGAAGACCGGCAGCACCTCGGTCACGATGCCGAAGAACGGCAGCGCGATGATGTAGACCTCCGGATGGCCGAAGAACCAGAACAGGTGCTGCCAGAGCAGCGCGCCTCCGGTCTGGGAGTCGAAGATGTGCGTGCCGAGCTTGCGGTCGGACTCCAGCGCCAGCAGCGCGGCGGCGAGCACCGGGAAGGCCATCAGCACCAGGATCGAGGTGAGCAGGACGTTCCAGGTGAACATCGGCAGGCGGAACATGGTCATGCCCGGCGCGCGCATGCAGACGATCGTGGTGATGAAGTTCACCGAGCCGAGGATCGTGCCCAGACCGCTGATGGTCAGGCCGACGATCCACAGGTCGCCGCCGATTCCCGGCGAGCTGATCGCGTTCGACAGCGGGGTGTAGGCGAACCAGCCGAAGCTGGCCGCGCCGCCCGGGGTGATGAAGCCCGACAGGGCGATGAGGCTGCCGAAGGTGAAGAGCCAGTAGCTGACCATGTTCAGCCGCGGGAAGGCGACGTCGGGGGCGCCGATCTGCAGCGGCATGAGCTCGTTGGCGAAGCCCGCGAACAGCGGGGTCGCGAACATCAGCAGCATGACGGTGCCGTGCATGGTGAACAGCTGGTTGAACTGCTCGTTGCTGGTGAACTGAAGACCCGGCTGCGCCAGCTCCGCCCTCATGACCAGCGCCATGACGCCGCCGATCAGGAAGAAGATGAACGAGGTGATCAGATAGAGATGTCCGATGATCTTGTGATCGGTGGACGACGCCCACTTCGTGATGATCGAGCCCTTGCGGGTCGGCACCGGGGAGAGGACGAGGGGTTCGTTAAGTGCGGTCACTGGGCACCCGCCTGGCTAGCGATGTACTGGTCGAACTCGTTCTGCGGAACGAGCTTCACCGAGAAGAGCATCCTGCTGTGGTCCACGCCGCAGAGCTCGGCGCAGCGGCCGGCGTAGACGCCCGGCTTCACGGTGTCGACCTCGAACTTGTTGGTCACGCCGGGGATCACGTCGCGCTTGAAGTGGAACGCCGGGACCCAGAAGGAGTGGATGACGTCCGGCGAGTGCAGGTCGAACTCGACCTTCTTGCCGGCCGGCAGCACCAGCTGCGGGCCCTTCGTGTAGTCCGCCGCGGGCTTGCCGACGACCTGGACGGTCTTGCCGTTGTACTCCGTGGTGAAGCGCCAGCTCCACTGGAAGCCCTCGACCTTGACCTTCACGTCGGGCTTGCCGGACATCTCGTTGATGTAGTTCTGGTCCCGCGCGGTGAAGAAGAAGAACACGCCGACCATGATGATCGGCACCACCGTGTAGAGGATCTCGATCGGGAGGTTGTACCGCACCTGAGGCGGCAGCTCCTCCTTGGAGTTCTTCTTCTTGCGGTGGAAGGCAACGGACCAGAGGATCAGGCCCCACACGACCACACCGGTGGCGAGGGCGGCGATCCACGAGCCGTTCCACAGACTCTGGACGGCGTCGGACTGCTTGGTGACGCCCTCGGGCAGGCCCCCTCGGGACCAGTCTTCGGCACTGCACGCCGTCAGGGAAACCAGCAGCAGCGCCAGAGCGGCAGCGCGTGGCACCCGGCGGCGGGCCAACGAACGCCGTGCAGAACGGCGGGTCGGACTCACGGATCGCCTACCCCACAGATGAAGCCCAGGAGTCGCTCCTGGGCGGTCGTTTGTTCACGTTCAAGATTTCGTAGTTCACAGCTTCACACTGGGGGACACATTAGCGCGGACACCCCTCGCCCTCCCCCGCAGCCCCCGCCCGCACCACGCGTGGTGCGACGATTGGGGACGTGGCGTACTTCGACGCGGCTTCCACGGAGCCGCTGCACCCCCAGGCGCGCGAGGCTCTCATCGCGGCCCTCGACGTCGGCTGGGCCGACCCCGCCAGGCTGTACGGCTCCGCCCGCCGGGCAAGGATGTTACTGGAACAGGCGAGGACCGAGGTGGCCGAGGCCCTGGGCGCCAGGGCCGACGAGGTCTCGTTCACCTCCTCCGGCACCCAGGCGGTGCACCTGGGCGTGCTCGGCACCCTGCGCGGCCGCCAGCGGGCCGGTCGCCGCCTGGTCACCTCGGCCGTGGAGCACTCCTGCGTGCTGCACGCGGCGGGCGTCCACGAGCGCGACGGCGGCTCGGTCGAGACGGTCGGCGTCGGGATCACCGGCGCGGTCGACCCGGAGGTCTTCGGCGAGGCGGTCCGCGCCGAGGGCACGGCCCTGGCCTGCCTGCAGAGCGCCAACCACGAGGTCGGCACGCTCCAGCCGGTCGCCGAGGCGGCGGCGGCGTGCGCCGAGGCGGGGGTGCCGCTGCTGGTGGACGCGGCCCAGACGGCGGGCAGGATGCCGCTGCCCCCCGGCTGGTCGGTGCTGGCCGCCAGCGCGCACAAGTGGGGCGGCCCCGCGGGGGTCGGCGTGCTGGTGGTCCGCAAGGGCACCCGGTGGCGCACCCCGCTGCCCGAGGACGACCGCGAGCGCCGCAGGGTCCCCGGGTTCGAGAACGTGCCGGCGATCGTCGCGGCGGCCGCCGCGCTGCGCGCCACGGTGGCCGAGTCGGCCATGGAGTCGGCCAGGCTCTCGGCGCTCGTGGACCGCGTCAGGACCGAGGTGCCCCGGCTGGTCCCGGACGTCGAGGTCATCGGCGATCCGGTCGTACGAGCGCCGCACATTGTCACCTTTTCGTGTCTTTACGTGGAAGGTGAGGCGTTGCTGACGGAACTCGACAAGGCCGGGTTCTCGGTATCGTCCGGCAGCTCCTGCACGGCGAGTACGCTTCGTCCGTCGCATGTTCTGGAGGCCATGGGAGTGCTCACGCACGGGAACGTCCGCGTTTCGCTACCCCGGGGCACCTCGGCGACGGATGTCGACCGTTTCCTCGCCTTCCTGCCGGACGCGGTGCGGAGGATACGCGAGGAGGCCGGTGTCAAGCTTTGATCAACATTCGGGGAGTGAAGACGTGATGACCTCCGGCCAGACCACTCCGGCGGGATCGGCACAGCCTCCCGCCCTGACCATCGACGCGCTGGGCAAGAAGTGCCCGATCCCGATCATCATGCTGGCGGCGCAGATCAACGACGTGCCGCGCAACGGGATCGTCGCGGTCCTCGCCGACGATCCGGCCGCCTTCACCGACATCCCCGCCTGGTGCCGGCTGAAGTCACACCACCACGTGGGCAGCTACGAGCTCCCGGAGCGCGGCTGGGCCATTCACGTGCGCCGCAACTACTGACATGTCCTGAAATTGGGTATGACCTCCCCCGAAAACACGCCAAATGGTTCGGGGGGACGGCATGAGCGGTGAGACGGCCAGAGATCTGATGCACGCCGGGGTCCGGTGCGTCGAGGCACACGAGACACTCGACCGGGCGTCACAGATGATGCGGGACATGAACGTGGGCGCGCTGCCCATCTGCGGCAGCGACGACCGGCTGAAGGGGATCATCACCGACCGCGACATCGTGGTCAAGTGCGTGGCACAGGGCCTGGACCCCTCCCAGATGACCGCGGGAGACCTCGCGACCGGTCTGGTCTGGGTGTCCTCGGACGCGAGCGTCGAGGAGGCGCTGGCCAAGATGGAGCAGAACCAGATCCGGCGGCTGCCGGTGATCGAGGACGGCCGCATCGTCGGCATGATCACCGAGGCCGACCTGGCCAGGAAGCTGTCCGACGACAAGCTGGCCGAGTTCGTGCACCGCGTCTACGCGAGCGGCGGCTGACACCCGGCCCGCGCGAGCACCTGACACGGCGGCCCGGCCGGTGGACCGTACCGGCGGTACCGGCGGTCCACCGCCGGGCGACGGGCCCGGCGGTGGACCGGTGGCGGCGCGGTGGCGGCGCGGTGTCCCGGCCGTGGCGGCTCAGGCGTGGTGGCACTTCACGAAGGGGGCCACCTCCGCGGCGGCGTCGGCGCCGTAGGCGTCGGCGAGGCGCTCCAGGAAGACCTTCTGGCCGAGCTCGTACTCCTGACCGCCGACACGCTCCAGGACGTGGGTGGCGGTGAGGTTGCCGACCTGGCCGCAGCGCTCCAGGGACAGGCCCCAGGCCAGGGCGGACAGGAAGCCGGAGCGGAAGGCGTCGCCCACGCCGGTGGGGTCGGCCTTGCCGAGCTCGGGCGCCGGGGGGACGTGCAGGGACGGCTCGCCCTTGCGGTCGATGACGACACCCTTGGGACCGAGCGTGGTGACGCGGACGCCGACCCGATCGAGGATCTCCTCGTCGCTCCAGCCGGTCTTCTGCTCGATCATGCCCTTCTCGTAGTCGTTGCCGAACAGGTAGGCGGCGCCGTCGACCAGCTCGCGGATCTGCTCCCCGGGCATGCGGGCGAGCTGCTGGGAGGGGTCGGCCGCGAACGGGATGCCGCGCTGGCGCGCCTCGGCGGTGTGCCTGAGCATCGCCTCGGGGTCGTTGGGGCTGATCAGCACCAGGTCGAGGCCGCCGACCCGCCGGGCGACCGGGTCGAGCTCGATGAGGCGGGCCTCGGCCATCGCGCCGGTGTAGAACGACGCGATCTGGTTGTGGTCGTCGTCGGTCGTGCACAGGAAACGGGCGGTGTGGTGCGTCTCGGAGACGTGGACGGAGTCGCAGTCCACACCGTGGCGCTCCAGCCAGGAGCGGTAGTCGGCGAAGTCGGTGCCGACCGCGCCGACCAGAAGGGGCTTGAGTCCCAGGCAGCCCATTCCGAACGCGATGTTGGCCGCGCAGCCGCCGCGGCGGACCTGCAGGTCGTCCACGAGGAACGACAGGGAAACCCGATCAAGCTGGCCGGCGATGAGCTGGTCGCTGAAGCGGCCGGGGAAGGTCATCAGTTGATCGGTCGCGATTGAGCCGGTGACGGCGATGCGCACGGGGTTCTTCTCCTCGTTGTCTGCATCTTCGGAACGTGGGCGATTGAGCCGCACGGGAAGTTGAGCCACGCAAGAATACGCGACCTTCCCCACGTCCCGCTCTTACCCCACGGGCTACCCCGATCGGGCACGCCAAAGCCCCGCGGAGTGACCGAGTCACCCCGCGGGGCCGGGCGCTCTCGCCGGTCCGGCTCGCCTGCCGAGCTCGCCTAGTTGAACGAGTCTCCACAGGCGCACGAGCCGGTGGCGTTGGGGTTGTCGATCGTGAAGCCCTGCTTCTCGATGGTGTCGACGAAGTCGACGGTGGCGCCCACGAGGTAGGGAGCGCTCATCCGGTCGGTGACCACGCTCACGCCGTCGAAGTCGGAGACGACGTCGCCGTCCATCGAACGGTCGTCGAAGAAGAGCTGGTAGCGCAGACCGGAACAGCCGCCGGGCTGCACGGCCACGCGCAGCTGGAGACCTTCCTCGCCCTGCTGCTCCAGCAGGCTCTTGACCTTCGCCGCGGCCGCGGAACTGAGGATCAGGCCCTGCGCCGTGGTCTCGCTGCTCTCAACCGACATGTTGGTGACTCCCGCGTCTGCGTCAGCCGCTCCCCGGGAACGGCTGTCTGTTTATGACGTCCTTCTCAGACGCTACCAACACCCGTCCCCCTGTACACATTCCTGAGACGACAGACACATCCACCTTCGGACAAAAACCCATCCCCCGGAATAAAGCCCCAATCCTGTGTGTCATCATTAGTCGTCACTTCGACGATAAGGGGGTGTGGCCATGACGACCACCGAGACCGGGCTTCCGCTCTTCGTCCTCGGCAGAGGTGTCGACCCGCACAGCGAGCGCGGCGTCGACTGTCCCGGCGAGTTGCCGTCGGCTTCCGACCCGGCGCTCGTGGAGCGCGCCAGGAGGGCCAAGGCGGCGCTCGGCGACCGGGTCTTCGTGCTGGGCCACCACTACCAGCGCGACGAGGTCATCCAGTTCGCCGACGTGACCGGCGACTCGTTCAAGCTCGCGAAGGAGGCCGCGGCCCGCCCCGACGCCGAGTACATCGTCTTCTGCGGCGTGCACTTCATGGCCGAATCCGCCGACATCCTCACGTCGAGCTCCCAGAAGGTCGTGCTGCCCGACCTCGCGGCCGGGTGCTCGATGGCCGACATGGCCACCTTCGACCAGGTGGAGGAGTGCTGGGAGGCTCTGGAGGACGCGGGGATCGCCGGGGTCACCGTCCCCGTCACCTACATGAACTCCAGCGCCGACATCAAGGCGTTCTGCGGTCGCAACGGCGGCGCCGTGTGCACCTCCTCCAACGCCAGGCGCGCCCTGGAGTGGGCCTTCTCACGCGGCGAGAAGGTGCTCTTCCTCCCCGACCAGCACCTGGGCCGCAACACCGCGGTGCTGGAGATGGGCCTGTCGCTGGACGACTGCGTCGTCTACAACCCGCACCGGCCGAACGGCGGCCTGACCGCCGAGCAGCTCGAGAACGCCAAGGTGATCCTCTGGAAGGGGCACTGCTCGGTGCACGGCCGCTTCAGCGCCGAGTGCGTGGACGACGTCCGCGCCCGCATCCCCGGCGTCAACGTGCTGGTGCACCCCGAGTGCAGGCACGAGGTCGTCACCAAGGCCGACCACGTCGGTTCGACCGAGTACATCATCAAGAAGATCGAGGAGGCTCCGGCCGGGTCCTCCTGGGCGGTGGGCACCGAACTGAACCTGGTCAAGCGGCTCGGCGCCATGTTCCCCGACAAGAACGTGACATTCCTGGACCGGACGGTCTGCTACTGCTCGACGATGAACCGGATCGACCTGCCGCACCTGGTGTGGGCGCTGGAATCGCTCGCCGCCGGCCAGGTCGTCAACCAGATCACCGTGGACGACGACACCGCCCACTGGGCCGGGGTCGCCCTGGACCGGATGCTGGCCCTGCCCTGACATCGGCGGACGTCGGCGGACCTGAGCGTGGACGGGCCCCGGCGGGTGGTGACCCGCCGGGGCCCGTCGCGTGCCGGGGACCTGTCGCGTACCCGGGGTCGGGGGAGCACCGCGTGAGCGGGGCCTATTCGAGCTCGTAGACCACCTTGACGCTGACGGAGACGTTCCGGCGGCCGGGGCTGATCGACGCCCTGTCGACGGCCGCGGCGAAGCCGAGGATCGGCGTCGGCGGGGTGACGTTCTGCTCGCTTATCTCCATGACACGGCCGAGCCCGCGGGCCGCGAGCCTGGCGTACTGCGTGGCGCGGTTCTGGGCGTCCCTGAAGGCGGCCTCGCGCGCCAGCCTGAGCGGCGCGCGGTTGTCGGACACCTCGAAGGAGATGCCGTTCAGCCGGACCGCCTCGCCGACGGCGGCCGCCGCCTCCACCACGTCGTCCGCGTCGTCGATGTCGCGCACTATGGCCTCGACGCCCTGCGTGGCCCGGTAGCCGGAGATCGTGGGGTACTCCTTGTACTCGGGGCCGAGGGTCAACTCGTCGGTCCGCAGGTCCCTCGCCGCGACCCCGGCCGCGAGCAGCGCCCGCGTCAGGTCGGCGGCGGCGGTACGGGCGGCGGTGAACGCCGCGCCGGCGGTGGGACGGCGCACCTCGACGCCGGTGTCCAGACGCATGATGTCGGGGGTGGTGGACACGGTGCCCTCGCCCACGATCGTGATCTGGGGGCGATTTCCCTCCGCGGTGGTCGCGGAGGGCTCGGAGTCCGCGAGCGCGGTGCCGCCGGACAGACCGGCGAGGAACAGTCCCGTGGAGACGAGCACGGCCGAGGCCACCGCCTGAGACGTCTTGATCATAAAGTCATGGCACCACGGGACCGCGGCCGCGGCGGCGAGCGCTGCGTGGGCCCTGTCGTGTCTTGGCCGAATCCCGGACGGGTATTTTGCCGCCGACCGGGTTGGATTCCGGGCAGATCGCGGCGAGCGGGCACGAGCCGGTCTTGGGCGGGCGGACGCGGCCCGGTCCCGGGCGGGTGGACGTCGCCCGGATCCGGGTCTGTGGAAGCGGCCCGGATCCAGGTGGGTGGAAGCGGCCCGGGGCCGGGTGGGCGGACGCCGTCTAGATCCGGGTGAGCCCCCGCCACCAGCCCAGCAGCCCGCCGTCGCCCTCGATGGCGTAGTCGTCGGGGCTGCGTCGCCCCCAGACGACCTGGAGCAGGTCGGCCGACGTGGCGGCGCGCACGGTCACGGTGCCCGGTTGCAGGGACCGCCGGTGGTGGAAGCGGTCGGGATCGAGGGTGATCACCCACCCGGCTCCGGTGTCGGCCTGCAGGGAGATCGTCTCGCCTCCGCCCCTGAGGTCTGCCACGTCCGGGTTCCACTTCACGTATGGCAGGACGTCGAGGAACTCCTCGACCCCGTCGGCCGCCACGTGCTCGTCGATCACGACCGGGACGCCCAGCGCGAGCTCGGCGTCCACCCGGTGCACGAGGGTCTCGTGGAGCATCCGCCTCGACCAGAACCGCACCCGCTTCTCCCCGCCCCAGGACCACACCGGCGCCTGCGGGTCCTGCGACAGCAGCGCCTCGGGCAGGAAGGCGGCGCCCTCCCCGAGCCAGGCGGGATAGCCGCCCGGGTCGGCGGGCAGGCCCATGTCCATGCCGTCGCGGTCGTATCGCCGCTCGGCCAGGTCGCGCACCATGGCGGCCACCCACCGGTGCACGCCTCCGGTGTGGGTGACGAGCCTCGCCAGATCCCAGCCGGGACAGGTCCGTACGGAAACGGACATGTCACGCCCCTTCAGGACGTCGGCCATCCGGGCGATCTCCACGGCGGCGGCCGCGGCGTGCTCGGCGTGGGTCCACTCCCTCATGTCAACCCTCTCGCGTGAAGCGCATGAACTGCTTCTCGTACTCCTTGGCGTCGGTGCTGGTGACCAGCAACCGCTGCACCTTCCCGGTGAAGTCGAACACCACCGCCTCGTAGCCGGAGCCCTTGCGCCGCCAGCCCGCGATGTGCTCGTCGTCGTACCAGCCGATGAGCCGCTCCGTCTCGAACGGGATCCGGACCTTCGCCGGAGCGTCGGAGCCGGTGGACCAGACGCAGATCTCCTTCTTGCCCTCCTTGCAGTACGTCAGCAGGGACGAGCCTGACGGGGAGATGTCGTCGCCCTCGACCGTGATCGGCGTGCCCACGTCCAGCAGCGTCTGCAGCACGGTGCCCTGCGTGTCGTAGAAGCGGATGCGCTGGGTCTTGCCGGTGAGCGCCCAGGTGCCGACGGCCCGGCCGTCGCCCCGCCAGAAATAGCTCCACTTGCCCGCGTCCTTCTCCTTCACGCGGACGACCTTCGCCTTCTTCGTGGCGACGTCGATGATCGCGAAGCCGTACTCCTTGCTGATGTCGCCGACCGCCTCGTAGAGGGTCACCAGGCCGCGCCTGCCGTCCGGCGACCACTGCGGCAGCGTCGGGTAGATCGGCGCCTTGGTGATCCTGATCCTACTCGCCGCGCCGGATCGATGATCGACGATCGACACGATCGCGTAGCTCTGCGCGTCGTACATCCGGTCGGTGCCCAGCGCCTGGGTGCCCTCGGCGTTGACCGTGTACTGGAAGTACTTGCCGTTCTTGACGAACCGCCCGGTGTCCCGCTCGCGGACGTAGAGGGTCTTGTCCCAGTCGAGGCTGTAGGAGCTCAGCTTGATCGGGTCCTGGTCGCTCTCGTGGAGCGTGAGCGAGCTGCCGGGCAGCTTGATCGTGCTGTCGGCCTCCGGCACCGTCGGAGCGGTGGGAGTAGGGGTGTTCGCGGCCTTCGTACTGCCCGCCCGGGTGGTCCCCGGCGTCTCGGTGGTGCCGCGCAGCGCCAGCACGACGCCCCCGGCCACGAGGGCGGTGACCAGCACGCCTCCCACGATCACCGGCCACGCCCCACGCCCGCGCCGGGCGGGGGCGGCCTGTGCCGGGTACTCCGGTGCCGCGGGGTTCCGGTACGGCGCCCCCTCCGAGGAGGGGTAGGTCGCGGGACCGCCGTAGGGCTGGTGTCCTGGCTGTCCCGGATATCCCGGCGGCGGGTGCCCGGGGCCCTGCGGGGGGTAGCCGCCCGCGTAGCCGTCGGGGCCGGGATACCCGCCGGGGGAGGACCGCGTGTGAGGCGGCCCCTGCGGCGGGAAACCGTGGGGCCCGGACTGCTGGACGTGGCCGCGAGGGTCCGGCTGCCGGACGTGCCCGGGGTTCTGGGCATGACCGTGGGGGTTCGACTGCTGGGGGTACGGGACGTGGCCGCGAGGGTCCGGCTGCTGGGGGTGACCGGTGGGGCCGCCCTGCGGGCCCTGCGCCGGGTGTCCCCCGCCGGGCCCGCTCGGCTGGGAGAACGGCTGCGGCCCGGAGTGCTGCCGGTGGGCCCACTGGACATGGTCGTCGCCGCCCGGGCTCCGCTGCCCGTACACGGTGTGCCCGGGGTCGTTCCCGCCTGAGCCGGGGCCGGTCCGCTGTGCCGCGGCGGCCGAGCCCTCGGCCAGGATGCCGCGCGGCGCGGTGGGCGGCGCCGCACCGGTCACGCCACCCGGGCCGCCCGCGTGGCCGAGCAGCCGCAGCAGCGCCTCACCCGCCGCGGGCCGCTGGGCGGCGTCCTTGGACAGGCACTGCCCGACCAGGTCGCGCAGCGCCGGATCGGTGATCGCCCCCAGGTCCGGCT
This sequence comes from Streptosporangium sp. H16, assembly GCF_051918855.1. Lineage (NCBI taxonomy): Bacteria > Bacillati > Actinomycetota > Actinomycetes > Streptosporangiales > Streptosporangiaceae > Streptosporangium > Streptosporangium sp. H16. Next base: position 175,946 of record NZ_JBPXMD010000001.1, on the reverse strand, counting down.
CCATGTTCATGATCCGGTTGAAGATCGCCGGAAGACTGTCCGTACCGAACGGCGGCTGCCCGGTGGCCGCGAAGACCATCGTGCAGCCCCAGGCGAACATGTCGGCGGGCGACCCCGCGTTCTCCCCGGCCAGCTGCTCGGGGGTCATGTAGGAAGGGGTGCCGATCGCCATCGCGGTCAGCGTGGAGGTCCGGTCGAGCGCCTTGGCGATGCCGAAGTCGATCACTCGGGGGCCGTCGGGGGCCAGCAGCACGTTGGACGGCTTGAAATCGCGGTGCACGATCCCCGCCTGGTGGATGGCGACGAGCGCGGTGACCGTGCCGATCGCCAGGCGGTGCAGGCCCGCGCCCTCGCGCGGGCCCTCGGTGGTCACGACCGCGTCGAGCGTCGGGCCGTCGATGTACTCGCTGACGATGTACGGGCGATGCCGGTCGACCCCGGTGTCGATCACCGCGGCGGTGCAGAAGGGCGCGACACGCTGGGTCGTGCTGACCTCGCGGACGAAGCGTTCCATCGCCTCCTCGTCCTGCGTGAGATCCGCGCGGAGCAACTTGACCGCGACGCGTGCCCCCGTCGGGGAAACGCCCAGGTAGACCGTGCCCTGGCCTCCCTCCCCGAGCCTGGCGGTGAGCCGGTACTCCCGCACGTGCTCGGGATCCCCGGGCCGCAAGGACGCGAGGTCCGCCATGGTCACACCCTTCTCCCGCGATGGATTTCCGGTCCCATTGTGGGGGCAAAGGGTCACAGGACGTACATCAAATCGCAAGCCGGACAGCCACGATGGCGCGTTCCAGACGGCCGCGCGCATCGCGCGGAAAGGCCGGGCGGGAAGGGCTTCGCGAGGACCTCTCAGAGGCCGGGCGCACCCCAGAGGGGGAACCAGCGGCCGAGATCCGGCTCGATCTCCAGCTCGCCGCCGATCGCGCCGCGCACCTGCAACTCCAGCGCGTTGTCCCTGCGCTGTGCCCGCCCTCCCCCGTACCCGGACGCCTGCCCACCCGCCCGCTCGGCGGGCAGCGGGGCGAACGGGTAGAAGGTGCCCTGCTTGTAGAGGTAGACCAGGGCGAGCCCGCGACCGTCGGGGGCGGCGAAGGAGACCAGCGAGCAGAGCAGGGAGGGGCCGAAACCCGCCGCCTCGAGGGAGGAGTTGACCGCGTGCAGGTCCGTGACCAGGTCACCGAGCATGTCGGGGGCCCGGCGCACCAGCAGCCACGTGTAGCCGAAGGAGTCCTTCGACACCTCCACCGGGGGGCCGCCTCCGGCGTCCAGCAGCTGGGTGACGTCGCGCTCCAGCTCGGCGAACGCCCCGCCCTCGGCCGAGCGGAAGCAGACCGCCCCCACCCCCGTCGGCGCCAGATCGGTGGCGGCCTGCAGGGTGACCGCGGCCGAGGGCAGCGCGAACAGCGCGTCCAGGTCGGCCCTGGCCGGTTCGCTGCGCCCCATCAGCGCGTCCCACCAGCGCATCGGATCACTCCCCCCTCACGCCCCGTGCGACCGGGCGTCCGGTCACCCGCCCTGCCCGAGCTGGGCGGAGATCCTGCCGAGCTGCTCCAGTCGTCGCTCCAGCGGCGGGTGGGTCGCGAAGAGCGCGGCCAGGCCGGCCTTGCCGGACAGGGCCGGCGCGAAGAAGAAGGCGTTGAACGGCTCGGCCTCGCGCAGGTCCTTCGTCGGGATGCGGGCCATCTCACCGCTGATCTTGACGAGGGCGCTGGCCAGGGCGGAGGGGCGCTGGGTGAGCAGTGCTCCCGCGCGGTCGGCGGCCAGCTCGCGGTAGCGCGACAGGGCACGGGTGAGCAGGAAGCTGACCGCGTACACCAGGACCGAGACGAGCAGGATGATCACGCCGATCGGCAGGCCGCCCCTGTCGTCGCGCCCGCGCCCGCCCAGGCCGCTGTAGAGCGCGACCCTGGTCATCAGCCCGGCGACGATGCCGAGGAAGGACGCGATCGTCATGACCGCGACGTCACGGTGGGCCACGTGGGACATCTCGTGGGCCAGCACGCCCTCCAGCTCGCCGCCGTCGACGCGGCGCAGCAACCCCGTGGTCACGCAGACCACGGAGTTCTTCTGGTTACGGCCGGTGGCGAACGCGTTCGGGACGTCCGAGTCGGCGATCGCCACCCGCGGCTTGGGCATGTCGGCCAGCGCGCACAACCTGTCGACCATGCCGTGTAGCTCCGGAGCCTCCTGCGGGGAGACGACACGTCCGTGCATCGCGAACAGCGCGATGCGATCGGACATGAAGTACTGCACGAGCAGGATGCCGCCGGCGATCAGCAGCACCACGACGGCCCGGACGCCCAGCGCGATCAACACGGCCACGAAGACCACGTAGAGCAGTCCGAGCAGGAACATGGTGACCACCATGCGCCTGGTCAGGCCCCGGTCCGGGGCGAACCGGGTTTGTGCCATATGCCCAAGCTAGCCGGGAATCAGCCCTTCATTGCCGAGCATCTCCCGCACTTCGTCCATGGATGCGTCGGCCGGAGGCAAAATCAGCTCCGAGGACTCCAGGCTGTCGTCGGGCAGCGCCTTGCCGACGTGACGGACCTTGTCGAGCAGGGCGTGCAGCCGCACCCGGAAGGCCTCCTCCTCGCCGGCCTCGATGGCGGCCTCCAGCTCGGCGTCCAGCGCGTTCAGCACGTCGAGGTCTGCGGGGGCGATGTCGATCTGCCCCTCCCCCATGATGCGGACGATCACAGGCCCTCCCCCGGCTGGCGCAGCTGCTGCGTCTGGTTGGACTGCTGCTGCTGAGGCGGCTGCTGGGGCTGGGGCTGCTGGTGGGGCTGGGCCGGGCCGGGCGTGATCGCGCCCTGCGGCGCGGGGCCCTGGCCGAGCTCGGCCTTCATCCGCGCGATCTCCAGCTCCACGTCGTGCCCGCCGCCCATGCGGTCGAGCTCGGCCTGGATGTCGTCGCCGCGCTGGCCGCTGAAGTCGTCGAGCGCGCCGCTGGCCAGCAGCTCGTCGATGGCACCCGCGCGGGCCTGCATGGAGGCGGTCTTGTCCTCGGCGCGCTGGATCGCCAGGCCGACGTCGCCCATCTCCTCGGAGATGCCGGAGAAGGCCTCGTTGATCCGCGTCTGCGCCTCGGCGGCGGTGTAGGTCGCCTTGATCGTCTCCTTCCTCGTACGGAAGGAGTCGACCTTGGCCTGCAGCCGGTGGGAGGCCGTGGTGAGCTTCTCCTCCTCGGCCTGCAGGTTGTCGTGCTGCACGCGCAGGTCGGCGATCTGGGTCTGCAGGCTGCCACGTCGGGTCAGCGCCTCACGGGCCAGGTCCTCGCGGCCGACTCCGAGCGCCTTGCGGCCCTGCTCCTCAAGCTTGCGCGACTGCGCCTCGATCTGGTTGATCTGAAGCTCCACGCGCTTGCGCGAGGTGGCGACGTCCGCCACACCCCGGCGCACCTTCTGCAGCAACTCCAGCTGGCGCTGATATGAGTAGTCCAGGGTCTCGCGAGGATCTTCCATCTTGTCCAACGCGTTGTTCGCCTTGGACCTGAAGATCAGCGAAAGTCTCTTCATCACGCTCATGCGCGTCGGCCGTCCCCTTCTTCAAGTGCGCTTCGGGTCACCCCAAGTGAGTCCAGCCCCCCGAAAAGCACCGGAGCCACCATAGGGTTCACCCTACGCATAACGCGCGGGGGCGTCACTAAGTTGCACTCCCGGTAGGCTGACGTTGTGTTCCGACGTACCCAGACCACCGCGGACGACTCCCCCGCCTCCGCCAACGATCCTAAGCCTGCGGGCAAGGGGCGTCCCACACCTAAGCGACGGGACGCCGAAGGCCGTCGCCGGCAGCCGGTGAACGCCCCCCAGAACCGCAAAGAGGCCTACAAGAACCTCCGCGAACGCCAGGCCAGCGAACGCGTCAAGGCGCGCGAGGGCATGCTGCGTGGCGACGAGCGTTACTTCCCCGCCCGGGACAAGGGGCCCGCCAGGAAGTTCGCGCGTGACTGGGTCGACTCCCGTCGTCTCGCCAGCCAGTACTTCCTGCCGTTCTCCCTCCTCATCCTGCTCCTCACCTGGATCCCCTTCCCCGCTGACATCCGCGGGTACGTCTACGTCGCGGTGATCACGGTCGGCTGGCCGCTCATGATGGTCGGCGTGCTCCTCACCTCGATCTGGGTGTCCTGGAAGGTGAAGAAGCTGACCGCCGAGAAGTTCCCCAACGAGAACCTCAAGGGTGTCGGCTTCTACGCCGCCATGCGGGCGCTGCAGATCCGCAAGCTGCGCTTCCCGCCGCCCACCGTGCTGCCCGGCGGCAGGCCCGTCCCGCCGAAGAACTGACGGCGGAGCCGGCCACGGAGACAGCGGCGCCCGGGAGGCACCGCGGCCGAGCGCGTTCCCGGACCCCGTCCCCTCCACGAGGGGGGCGGGGTTCTTCGCGTCCCCGCCGGCGAACCCCACTCGCGAACCGGACGAGCGTCATCCTGGACGACGGTCACTCCTCCATGACGGTCACTCGACGACGTTCCAGTCCAGCTCGCCGCCGGTGACCACCGGTTTCCAGAAACCGATGGACCCGCCGGTCTCCAGGGCGTGCGCCGTCGCCCGCAGCAGGCCGTAGTACGACCTGATCGGAACGCCGCCGGGCGTGAAATCCATCATGCCCTCGTGATCGGTGTCGCCGACGTCACGTATCACGGAGTCGATCACCAGGTGGTTGCCGCTCCCGTCGGCGCCGAACGGGATCATCCGCCCGTCCCACCACTCCGTCCGCGCGTCGGCGTCCGTACCGTCCCCCTCGACCTCTCCGTCTATCTCGCACAGCCGCCGCCAGGTGTCACGGATCTCGCGGACCCCCTGGTTCCATTTGCCGAGGAACCCGAACGGCCAGGTGTCGGCCACGGCGGAGGCCCCGTCGTGGCGCAGCAGGGAGGCACGTAGATCATCGGGGAAGCGCAGGCCCATCTGCGCCTCGGCGACGGCGATCGTACGGGCTCTGGCGGGCTTGCCCAGCGTGCGAAGGCTCGCGGGGGCGTTGGCCTCCAGCCACCTCTCGATGCGGCGCCACTGGCGGTTCACCGCCCGGGTCACCCTCGGATCGACCGCCCGCACTCGCGCGGCCCGCGCCCGTGGGCGGCAGTCGGCGTCGGGAACGACCACGGGGGTCTCGGCGGTCTCGTACGGCCGGACGGGATCCAGCCCTTCCCCGGCGGCCTCGAAGAGCTCCCGCACCTCGGGCGCCTCGGGCGCCTCGGGCACTCCGCGGCACGAGTCCCCCGAACACTCGTCCTTCCGGCACACGACGGCGGTCAGATTCCTCGTCGGCTCCACCTCGTCCGTGGGGCGCGCCGCCGAGTCCGCCGGGCCGCTCGATCGCGGAAGCTCGCACATGTCGTCCGCGCCGGGCGAGTTCCGGAAACCGGTCGCCTCGACCGTCTCCGTCCCGTTCGAGAAGACCGCGCTCTCCAGCGCCTGCGTGCCGAAGGCGAGCAGGCACAGCCCGATCCCCACGGCACCCCAGTGGACCAGGCGGCCCCGGGTGGCCTCGTCCAGCGGCCCTCGCGGCGTCCGCGGCCCCCGCTCGAACATCCGCTCGACGGCGGTCCTGACGGCGGAGGGGGGCCTGGCGTACCGTCTGAGGTCCTCGTCCGTGGGGGTGCCGAGGATGGGCGCGGGGGGCCATCGCGGCGCGCGCCCTGCTCCCGAGCCCGGCTCCCCGGCCGGGGAGGCGATCCCGGATCTCTCGACCGGAGAGGCGGCCCGGCGTTCCTCCGCCCGGCGCCACAGGCGGGCGACCGCCACGACGACGGCCGCCAGCGCCGCCGCGGCGAGCGCGCACTTTACCCTCCGAGAAGTGATCAACCGCAACACGCCCGGCAGGGTATCCCGAATCATTCCGAAATACGGTGCCTACTAATGTCGGACCATGGAATTCCGCCACCTTGGCCGCAGCGGTCTCATGGTCAGTGAGATCAGCTACGGCAACTGGATCACACACGGTTCCCAGGTAGAGGAGGACGCCGCCAGGCAATGCGTGCGAGCGGCACTCGACGAGGGGATCACCACCTTCGACACCGCCGACGTGTACGCGGGTACCAAGGCGGAGGAGGTTCTCGGCCGCGCTCTCGCGGGGGTTCGCCGCGAGTCTCTGGAGATCTTCACCAAGGTCTACTGGCCGACCGGACCCGGCCCCAACGACCGGGGGCTGTCGCGCAAGCACATCACCGAGTCACTGCACGGCTCGCTGCGCCGCCTGCAGACCGACTACGTCGACCTGTACCAGGCACACCGCTTCGACAACGAGACGCCGCTCGAGGAGACCCTCAAGACCTTCGACGATCTCGTCCGCCAGGGCAAGGTCCTCTACATCGGTGTCAGCGAGTGGACCGCCGACCAGATCGGCCGGGCACTGAAGATCGCCGACGAGATGGGCTTCGACCGCCTGGTCTCCAACCAGCCCCAGTACTCCATGCTGTGGCGGGTCATCGAGGCCGAGGTCGTGCCGCTGAGCGAGAAGGAGGGCGTCGGCCAGGTCGTCTTCTCCCCCATCGCCCAGGGCGTGCTCACCGGTAAGTACCGGCCGGGGCAGCCGCCTCCCGCCGGTTCCCGGGCCACCGACGACTCCGGAGGGAAGAACTTCATCGCCCGGATGCTCAACGACGACGTGCTCACCCGCGTTCAGCAGCTGGAGCCGGTCGCCGCCGACCTCGGCCTGACCATGGCCCAGCTCGCGGTGGCCTGGGTGCTGCAGAACCCCAACGTGTCCTCCGCCATCGTGGGGGCCAGCAGGCCCGAGCAGGTGCGCGACAACGTCAAGGCCTCCGGGGTGAAGCTGGAGTCCGAGGTGCTGAAGAAGATCGACGACATCCTCGGCCCGATCGTCGAGCGCGACCCCGCCAAGACCGTGAGCCCCGAGCGGCGTCCGTAGCGCGGTGACCGGTCCCGGCGAACGCCGGAGGCGTTGACCGGGTCTCTCGCGTCCGTGCGCGGGCCCGGAACGGGAAAGAACCCCTCGGTTCCTCATCTTCAGCGAGGGTCCGAGGGGTTCTCCATTCATCCGGGTTCACTCCGGGCGCAGTGACATCCCCTCGTACTCGACGCGCTCGCCTTCGAGCAGGGTGACCTTCTCGACTCCGGACTCAAGCAGCTCACGCCAGCTTTCACCGAGCCACGACTCGGCATCCGCCTGGCTCGGGAACGTGTCGGACGGCGAAACACCCTCGACCACCTCGCCACCATTCGCGTTTTCGTAACGCCAGCGCCACGTCATGCCATAGCTCCTTCTCACGGGTCCTGCCGGTGCCCCTCGGCGGCTCAGCGAACACTACCTCTCCCGGGCACTCCCGGGCATGAAGGCGAGATCATGACCTCGTGCTCCGCCGCCGGGACGTTCCCGGCACCCCCGGCACGCCGCGGGAGTCGTCAGCGTCCGCCAGGAGACGGAGGCGCGCGACCTCTCGACCGGCTCCTCGACCCGACAGGAGAGCGGGCGTGAAGATCTTGATCTCCGGCACGGCGAGCGCGGGCGGATGGCCGGCACCGGACTGCGGGTGCGCCTCCTGCGCCCGTGTCACGCCGGGCCGCCGCCCCGTCTCCGTGATACTCGACGTCCCGGTGGCACCCGACGGCTCCCTGATGCCCGGCGGCTCCCTGCCGCTCGACGGTCCCGGTGGCTCGGTGCCCCTCGACGGTTCGGTGACGCCCGGTGGTTCGGTGACGCCCAGCGGTTCGGGAACACTCGACGGCTCGACGGCAACCGGCGGCTCGACGGCGCCCGGCGGTCTCGCGCGGCTGCCGCCGACCGGCCCGCTTCCGCCCGGCTACCACACCTCGGCCGGCCCGGACGGCCTCACCGTCACCACCCCCGGCGGCCGGCGCGTCCTCCATGCCGCTTCTTCCTCGCCCGTCTCTCCCCCGTACAGCGAGTCCCCGCCCGGCGGGCCTCCGCGCGACGAGCGGGGCGTGCGGGAGGGGGATACCGGTGGCGCGGGAGAGGCGTTGGACCTGGTGCTGCTGGACGTGCTGGACCGGCCAGAACGGCTTGGGGACCTGCGCCGGCGGGGCCTGGTCGGTGAGCGGACGCACGTGGTGGCCGTCGGTGTCGACCACCGGGTCCCCACGGAGGCGGAACTGAACAGGCGGGCCGCGCTGTGGGGCGTGCGCGTCGTACCGGACGGCACGATCGTCGACACCGGCGAGCCTCCGCCCGCTCCGGTTCCCCCGCCCAGGAGGACCCTGCTGCTCGGGGGGAGCCGGTCGGGCAAGTCGGCGGAGGCCGAACTGCGGCTGGCGGCGGAGCCCGAGGTGCTCTACGTCGCGACAGGCCCGTCCGGCGCCGGCGACCCCGAGTGGCTGCGCCGGGTCCGGGCGCACCGCGACCGCAGGCCCGCGCACTGGAGGACCATCGAGACCACCGACCTGGCCGGGCTGCTGCGGTCCGCCGACGTCCCGCTGCTGATCGACGGGCTCGGTACCTGGGTGGCCGCCGTCTTCGACGAGTGCGACGCCTGGCCGGGCGGCGACGGCTCCACCCGCGAGGACGGCAGCGGCGGCAAGGGCGGCGGGAACGGCGGGAACGCGGTCGCGGCCCGGTGCGACGACCTGGTGGCGGCCTGGAGGCAGACCCGGGTCCGGGTCGTGGCGGTATCCGACGAGGTCGGGCTCGGCGTGGTGCCCGGCACCGCCGCCGGCCGGATGTTCCGGGACACCCTCGGCCGGCTGAACCAGCGCCTCGCCCTGGAGTCGGAGGACGCCACCCTCGTCGTCTCCGGCCGTCTCCTCCCGCTCCCCGTCTGATGCCTCCCCGTCTGGCCTTCCCCCTCCGCTCTGTCCCGTGGTCCCCTTCCCCTCTGACCTCCCCCACCCGCTCCCTCCCGTGGCAACCCCCGCTTGTCCGGCTTTCCTGCCTGTCCGGCCTTCCTGAGGCTGTGACCGGCAGCCCTCACCGGGCTTCCAGCACGGCTCCGGCCGAGGCCGTCCCCGAGACGGCACGCCACCGGACCCGGTGGATGTACGCGGGCACGGCGCCGGAGAGACCAAAGGCTACGATCGTCGGTCATGTCCAACCCCTCGCCCCCTCCCAAGGACGGCCCGTCCACGTTCGCCGACGGGGTGCGCCTCGCGATCGGCACGCTGAGCGTCTTCCCGGTCCGTCCAGGAGTGGTCGACCGCCGGGCGGGGGGGATCGCGATGACGGTGGCGCCGCTGGTGGGAGCGGTGATCGGGGCCGCCGGCGGGCTGGTGCTGGTGATCTCCCTGTGGCTGGGGATGACACCGCTTCCGGCGTCGGTGCTGGCCGTGACGATCGTGGCGCTGCTCACCCGGGGACTGCATCTGGACGGGCTGGCCGACCTCGCCGACGGGCTGGGCAGCGGGAAACCCGCCGAGCGGGCGCTGGAGATCATGAAGCGGTCGGACATCGGCCCCTTCGGCGTGGTGACGCTGGTCCTCGTCCTGCTGGTCCAGGTGACGGCCCTGCAGGAGGCCGTCACCCGTGCCGGCGCGGGCGCGGGCGCGATCACCCTGGTCGCGGCCTGCGCGGCCGGACGGCTCGCCCTCACCTGGGCCTGCCGCACGGGCGTTCCCCCGGCACGTCCCGACGGGCTCGGCGCGATGGTCGCGGGCACCGTACGGCGGAGCGTCGCGGTGGCCGTGACCGCACTGGTGCTCGCGGGAACGACGGCGCTGGTCCACCTCCACGGCATCGGTGCCTTCGCCCTGGGGTCTTCCGGCTCCCCGTCCGAGTCCTCCGGCGGATGGGGCTATTGGGCCTACGCGGAAATGCCCTATCCCGGGATGGGCGTCACCGGTATGGATCTCGTGTCTGGCCTGGGGCTGGGGCCGTTCCTCGCCCCTTTGGGTCTCCCCCTGGCCATGCTCGTGGGACTGCTGGCGGCCTGGACCGTACGGCGCAGGGCCGTGCGGCGGCTCGGCGGCGTCACCGGCGACGTGCTCGGCGCGCTCGTCGAGATCGCCACCGCGACGACCCTGCTGGCCTGCACGATCCTCGCGAACTGACCATCTCCCCTGCCTGGACCGAAGCTTGCGGGTGCTTTCGCCCCGCCCGCTCCCGTCGCACACTGACCGTCTTCCCCCGCCCGGCCCGAAGTGGTCGACGTCTCCTTCCTCGTCCATGCCGGTCCGACGCCTCGTTCCTCGTTTACGCAGAGGGCGACCTCTCCTCTTCGTTCGCCCACGTCTGCTGGGTGCCGGGCGAACGAAGAGGTCCGGGGCCCTCTCCCGCCCGGTTCTCACGCCACGGCGGCTGGGATCGATCTCTCGACCGGACGGTATTTGAACAGCAGCGCCGATACCACGGCCAGCAGCGCCGACCCGACCAGGCCGGTGATTCCCGCGACGGCGAACACCGGCGGGTCGGCCGCGTCACCGACGAGCAACATCAGGCCCGCGGAGGCGTTCAGCGATCCGTGCCCGACGACCGCGGGCCAGACGCTTCCCGAATAGAGGCGGAGCCAGCCGAGCAGGGCTCCGAAGGTCACGCAGAAGACGATGAACATCGGCGCGGCCCACGCCCCGAGCTCGGGGTAGTTGTATCCGCGCAGGGTGAGCGGGAAGTGCCAGAGCCCCCAGATCACCCCGGACACCAGGAGCGCCCGCCAGGTGCCGAGTGGCATCAGGCGCGGCAGCAGCCAGCCTCGCCACCCCCACTCCTCGCCGAAGGCCGCGACCGAGTTGATCACCGGAGCGATCAGAACCATCGACGCGACCTGCACGGCCATCAGGACTCCGGCCTCCACCGGAGGCGGCCCGCCCGCCGCGGCCGCCAGGCTCTCGCGGAACAGGCTGAACTCTCGCAGGTCGACGGAGAGCAGGCCAAGGGCGGCGCTGAGCGCGGTCGCGACGACGACCAGCACGGGGATGCCGAACCAGGCCAGTGCGACCAGTGCGAGCGTGCGGCCCCGGCTCCCGCCCGCCGACAGGCCGGTTCGCACGGCCCACTCGCGCCCGGTGGCGACGTCTCCGAGCCGCCTGCCGCGCAGCCGGACGGCGAGGACCCCGAGCGTCGGGGTGAACATTATCGCCACCCCCATCGCCAGGAACACGGGCGTGCTGCTCGACGCGTCCGTCAGCCAGATGGGGAGGGCGAACAACCAGGACAGGCCGAACGCGACGAGCAGGAACAACCACAGGTCAGGGAACCGACGAAGCATGAAACCGCCTTCAGGCGCTTGGACGCGGACGGAAGGAAAGGAAGTGGAAGGCGGCGGAGACGGCCATGAGAGGGCCGACCGCTGCGAGGGGAAGGGGCTGGGCGGAGGGAGGATGGAGTGGATGGACGGGCGGGAACGGGGTGCAGCGGGCGGGGACAGAGGTCAGCGGACGGAGGACACGGGGACGGAGGAGAGGGGGCAAAAAGTCGGCGGGCGGAGGTCAGCGGGCGGCCGGCCCGGTGGACGCCCGGTCCACGAAGGTGTTCAGCAGGGCGGCCCCGCTCTCGGCGTCGTCGATCGAGACGGCGAAGCGGCCACCGGAGACGTAGTCCACCACCAGGCACTCCCCGCCGCGGATCATGACCGTCACGGCCCCGGGCAGGCCCCTGATCCCCCAGCCTCCGACGTTGGACGGGAACCGCTCCTCCGACCAGGCCCGCTCCACCCGCTCGATCGGGATGTGCTTGCGGGGCAGGCGGAACGGCCCGTAGAAGAGCACTACGCCCTCCTCGGTGACCTGCACCCGCACCGAGCCGAAGGTCAGCGCCAGCAGGCCCGCCAGGAACGTGATCGTCGCGGGGATCCACAGCGCGTCGTCGCCGCCGATCAGGGCGAGCACGGCGAGCCCGAGGCCCGCCGCCAGGACGGAGCCGCCGAGCGCGGTGAGCGGGCCGCTGCTCACCGAGGAGACCCACACCGCGCGCTGGCCCTGGCGGAGCGGGAGCCGCCGCGTGGGGACGGCGGACGGCTCGGGACGGTCGTCGGGCCCTGGGCGGGCGGCGAGGGCGCCGAGCCAGCCGCCCAGCACCAATCCCGCGACCGCGAGCAGCGCCCCCCACCCCAGGTCGGCGGCCCGCTCCCAGTCGGGCGCGTCGAGGTTGGCCACCAGCGTGACCGCCTGCAACCCCGGGAAGAACAGGCCGACACCGCCCAGCAGGGCGCCGATCGCCATGCGGCTCGCCCTGCGCCTGAACATCGCGGTGTTGACGAGCGCGAACCCCAGGGCCCCGCCCGCGAGCAGCGCCCACAGGCCCGCCTGGAACAGCAGCGAGACGGTGAACGGCATCGAGCCGTCGGGGGCGCCGGACGGCCCCCAGTGCGTGGCGATCGGATCGGGCAGCCGGTCCCGCAGCGCCAGCGGCGCGGCGATCAGTGCGGCGGTCACCAGTGCGACCCAGCCGGCGGCGATGGACAGGAATCGGGCTCGCAGACCCATGTCGGTCACCCCTTCCAAGGACCGGGCTCCCGGCCCGGTCACGACAGTTCCCTGATGAGCTCGATGACGTCGTCGTGGCGGTAGCCGTACTGGACCGCCTCGTCGAGCAGGGAGCGCAGCTTCTCCTCGATGACGCTGCGCGGGTTCGGGCGGCTGAGCACGCTCACGCCACGGCCCCGGCGGAACTCCAGCACCCCCTCGTCGCGCAGGTCCCGCAGGGCGCGCAACACCGTGTTGGCGTTGATGCCCAGCGCGGCGGCCAGGTCGCGAGCCGGCGGGAGCCGGTCTCCCGGAGCGTACGAACCCTCGGCGACGGCACGTCTGATCGCCTCGGCGACCTGCTCGTGCAGCGGCCGGGGATCGTTCAGATCCAAGGTGAGCAACATAGTGCTAGTGACATTAGCACCAAACCCTCGAATGGTGCCACTGCGAATAGCACCATCGGGCGACAGGATTCGTAGGACGAACCCTCGTTTATGCGTACTGCGCCAGCCCGACTAGCATCGGCCTACGTGACCACTGTGCGGCTTACCCCAACTGACAACGCTGTCTCGTTCGATACCGACGCGCTGGTCGTCGGCGTCCACACCGGACCGGACGGCCTGCTCCCCGCTCCCGGGGCCGAAGGCCTCGACCAGGCGCTCGGCGGCAGACTCGCCGCCACGCTCGAGAGCGTGGGCGCCAAGGGTAAGCCGGGCGAGATCTCCAAGATCCCCACCTTCGGCTCGCTGACCGCGCCCCTGCTGGTCGTCGTCGGCCTCGGCGACGCCCCCGGCGACGGCTACGACGCCGAGGTCCTGCGCCGCGCCGCGGGCACCGCGGTCCGCGCCCTGGCCGGCACCGGCCGGGTGGCGCTCGCCCTGCCCGCCGCGAGCGCGGAGCACGCCGGTGCCGCCGCCCTGGGCGGCCTTCTCGGCGCCTACTCGTTCACCAGGTACCGCACCGTGGGAGAGCAGAGCTCCCCGGTGGGCGAGCTGGCCGTGCTGAGCGACGCCGAGGGCGCCCAGGCCGCGATCGAGCGCGCCACCACGCTGGCCGAGTCGGTCTCGCTGGTCCGCGACCTGGTCAACACCCCGCCGTCGGACCTGTGGCCGGCCCGCTTCGCCGAGATCGCCGAGCAGGTGGGCACCGAGGCCGGTCTGTCGGTGGAGGTCCTGGACGAGAAGGCGCTCAAGGAGGGCGGCTACGGCGGCATCGTCGCCGTCGGCCAGGGGTCGGCCAACCCGCCCCGGCTGGTCCGCCTCTCCTACAGCCACCCCGAGGCCACCAAGAAGCTCGCGTACGTCGGCAAGGGCATCACCTTCGACTCCGGCGGCCTGTCGCTCAAGCCGACGGCCTCGATGGACTGGATGAAGTCGGACATGGGTGGCGCCGGCGCGGTCTTCGGCGCGCTCCTGGCGATCGCCAGGCTGGGCCTGAAGGTCAACGCGGTCGGCTACCTCTGCCTGGCCGAGAACATGCCGAGCGGTACCGCGCAGCGCCCCTCCGACGTGTTCACCAGCTTCGCGGGCAAGACCGTCGAGGTGCTCGACACCGACGCCGAGGGCCGCCTGGTCCTGATCGACGGCATCGCCCGCGCCGGGCAGGACGACCCCGACGTGATCGTCGACGTCGCCACGCTCACCGGCGCTCAGATCGTCGCGCTGGGCTGGCGGACGGCGGGCGTGATGGGCAACGACGACGACCTCCGCGCGGAGATCGTCGCCACGGCGGGCGAGCAGGGCGAGGCCGCGTGGCCGATGCCCCTGCCCGACGAGCTCCGCAAGGGGCTCGACTCCCCGGTGGCCGACATCGCCAACCTGCACCCCGAGCGTTTCGGCGGGATGCTGACGGCGGCCATCTTCCTGCGGGAATTCGTACCGGACGGGGTCCGTTGGGCACACATTGACATGGCTGGTCCCGCCTTCAACAAGGGCGAGGCCCACGGCTACACGCCGAAGGGCGGCACCGGGGCGATCACCCGGACGCTCGTCGGCCTCGCCGAACGCCACGCGGGCGAGCCCGCGCGGTAACCGTCGTCGCCGCGCAAGCGGGTCACAAGCAACCCAGACAAATGAAAAGATGCGGTTGCCGGGGTCAGGCCAAGGGCGGGCACCGGCACGGCGCCGAGCCGGGTTCGGTGGCGGCGTGGATGCGATCGAGGATCCGCGCGGCCGTCCAGGGCACGACAAGGGGCGCGACCGCGAAGACGGTATTCCGATCCGACAAGGAGCTTTCCTGTGGCTGATGGCAGCGGCCCCTACGACATCGTCGTCCTAGGTGGCGGTAGCGGTGGGTATGCCTGCGCTCTGCGGGCGGCCGAGCTGGGCAAGACGGTCGCGCTGATCGAGAAGGACAAGATCGGCGGTACGTGCCTGCACCGCGGGTGCATTCCCACCAAGGCGCTTCTGCACTCCGCGGAGGTCGCCGACGAGACGCGGGAGAGCGCGACCTACGGCGTCAAGGCCCGCTTCGAGGGCATCGACGTGCCCGCGGTCCACGCGTTCAAGGACAAGATCGTCACTCGCGCCTGGAAGGGTGTGCAGGGCCTTCTCAAGAGCAAGGGCATCACGATCATCGAGGGTGAGGGCCGTCTCGCGGGCCCGAACCGGGTGTCGGTGGGCTCCGAGGTCTACGAGGGCCGCAACATCGTGCTGGCGACCGGCTCCGCGCCCAGGTCCCTTCCGGGCCTGGAGATCGACGGCGAGCGGGTCATCACCAGCGAGCACGCGCTCAAGCTCGACCGGGTGCCCACCTCGGTGGTCGTCCTGGGCGGCGGCGTCATCGGCGTGGAGTTCGCCAGCGTCTGGCGCTCCTTCGGCGCCGAGGTGACGATCGTCGAGGCCCTGCCGCACCTGCTGCCCCTGGAGGAGGAGTCCAGCTCCAAGCTGCTGGAGCGCTCCTTCCGCCGCCGCGGCATCAAGCAGGAGCTGGGTGTCTTCTTCGAGGGCGTCAAGACCACCGACACCGGCGTGGTCGTCAGCCTGGCCAACGGCAAGACCCTCGACGCCGAGCTGCTGCTCGTCGCGGTCGGCCGCGGCGCGGTCTCCGCGGGCATGGGCTTCGAGGAGGCGGGCATCGCGATCGAGCGCGGCACCGTCACGGTGAACGAGTTCTGCCAGACCAGCGTGCCCGGCGTGTACGCGGTCGGTGACCTCATCCCGACCCTGCAGCTCGCGCACGCGGGCTTCGCCGAGGGCATCCTGGTGGCCGAGCACATCGCCGGCCTGAACCCCATGCCGATCGACTACGACGGCGTGCCCAGGATCACCTACTCCGACCCCGAGGTCGCCTCGGTGGGCATCACCTCCGCCCAGGCCAGGGAGCGCGGCCACGAGATCGTCGAGCTGACCTACGACCTCGCGGGCAACCCCAAGAGCCAGATCCTGCAGACGCAGGGCGCCGTCAAGATCATCTCGGCGAAGGACGGCCCGGTGCTCGGGGTCCACATGGTCGGCCGCCGCATCGGCGAGCTGGTGACCGAGGGTCAGCTGATCTACAACTGGGAGGCCCTGCCCTCCGAGGTCGCGCAGCTCATCCACGCGCACCCCACCCAGTCCGAGGCCGTCGGCGAGGCGATGCTGGCGCTGGCCGGCAAGCCGCTCCACGTCCACAACTAACGCAAGCCCTCACTCGGAACGCGAGAGAAGACAACCCATGCCGAAGTCCGTACAGATGCCCCAGCTCGGTGAGAGCGTCACGGAGGGCACCGTCACCCGTTGGCTGAAGAAGGAGGGCGAGCGCGTCGAGGCCGACGAGCCGCTTCTCGAAGTCTCCACCGACAAGGTCGACACCGAGATCCCCTCGCCGGCGGCGGGCATCCTCACGAAGATCGTGGTGGCCGAGGACGAGACCGTCGAGGTCGGCGCCGAGCTCGCCGTCATCGACGAGAACGGCACCGAGGGCGCCGCCGCCCCGGCGCAGGAGAAGGCCCCCGAGCCGGAGCCCGAGCCCGAGCCCGCTCCGCAGCAGCAGCAGCAGGCGCAGCCGGCCTCCTCGATCCCGCAGCCCGCTCCGCAGGCTCAGGCCCCGGCGCCCGCGCAGCAGGCTCCGGCCCCGCAGCAGCAGGCCCCCCAGGCACAGGCTCCGCAGGCCCAGGCTCCGCAGACCGTCCAGCCCTCCCCGTCCGCGCCGCCGTCCCCGATCTCGGCGTCCGAGCCCGTCGCGCAGCCGTCGGGCGACAGCCCGTACGTCACCCCGCTGGTGCGCAAGCTCGCCGGCGAGCACAGCGTGGACCTCGACTCGCTGACCGGCACCGGCGTCGGCGGGCGCATCCGCAAGCAGGACGTGCTGGAGGCCGCCCGCGACCAGCGCGAGCGTGCCGCCGCGGCCCAGGCCCCCCAGGCCCCCCAGGCCCCGGCTCCGCAGGCCGCCCAGGCTCCGGCCCAGGCGTCCGCCCCGCAGGCCCCCGAGCCGGTCGTGGTGGACACCACGCTGCGCGGGCGCACCGAGAAGATGTCGCGGCTGCGCCAGACCATCGCCAAGCGCATGGTCGAGTCGCTGCAGGTCTCTGCCCAGCTCACCAGCGTGGTCGAGGTCGACGTCACCAAGATCGCGCGGCTGCGCGACCAGGCGAAGGCCGAGTTCCAGCGTCGCGAGGGCGTCAAGCTCACGTTCACACCGTTCTTCGCCCTCGCCACGATCGAGGCGCTCAAGCAGCACCCGAAGCTGAACGCCACGATCAACAGCGAGACCAACGAGGTCACGTACTTCGACACCGAGCACCTCGGTTTCGCGACGGACACCGAGCGCGGCCTGCTCGTCCCGGTGATCAAGGACGCCGGCGACCTCAACATCGCCGGGCTGGCCCGTAAGATCGCCGACCTCGCCGAGCGCACCCGCACCAACAAGGTGAGCCCGGACGAGATCACCGGCGGCACGTTCACGCTGACCAACACCGGCAGCCGCGGCGCGCTGTTCGACACGCCGATCCTCAACCAGCCGCAGGTCGGCATGCTGGGCACCGGCGCCGTCGTCAAGCGCCCGGTGGTCCTGGACACCCCCGAGGGCGAGGTCATCGCCGTCCGCTCGATGATGTACCTGGCGCTCAGCTACGACCACCGCCTGGTCGACGGCGCCGACGCCGCCCGCTTCCTGACGACGATCAAGCGTCGTCTCGAGGAGGGCCGTTTCGAGAACCAGCTGGGCCTGAACGGCTAGTCACCCGTTCTCTCCCACCGGGCCGGTCCGCGATCTCGCGGGCCGGCCCGGCTCGTTCTCCCCCGGGCGCGGGCGGCTTCCCGCGTCCCGCCGGCCCTCAGGGGTTGAGGGGGCCCGGTAGCCCTCCGAGAGCCCTCGGCGGTGACGCGAATCCGATGGGCGCCCGGTTTCCGAAGATCCGGGGGGAGGTCGATTACATTGGACGACATGAAGATCACAGTGACCGGGTCCTCGGGCCTGCTGGGATCGGCTCTGGTCAAGGCTCTGCGGGACGACGGCGCCAGGGTGGTCCGTTTGGTCAGGCGGGTGCCGAAGGGCGACGACGAGGCCTTCTGGAACCCGGCGAAGGGGGTCGTCGACCGGGAGGCGCTGGAGGGCGCGGAGGCGGTGATCCATCTCGCCGGCGCGGGCATCGGCGACCGGCGCTGGAGCGAGGAGCACAAGCGCGAGGTGGTCGCCAGCCGGGTCGAGGGGACCAGGACCCTGGCGGGCGCGCTCGCGGGTCTGGCGGCGAAACCCGCGGTGTTGCTGTCCGGCTCGGCGATCGGCTTCTACGGCGACACCGGGGACGTGGCGGTGGACGAGACGGCCCCGGCCGGTTCCGGGTTCCTCGCGCAGGATGTGGTGGTGCCGTGGGAGGCGGAGACGGCGCCCGCCGAGGAGGCGGGCATCCGGGTGGTGACGCTCCGTACCGGCCTGGTGCTGAGCGGGCGGGGCGGCATGCTGTCGCAGATCCTGCCCCTCTTCAAGGTCGGGCTGGGCGCCCCGCTGGGGTCGGGGCGGCAGTACTGGTCGTGGATCTCCATCGACGACTGGGTGCTCGCCGTACAACACATCCTGAAAAATCCTGAAATCTCGGGCCCGGTGAATCTGACGGCCCCCGAGCCGGTCACCAACGCCGAGTTCACCAAGGCGCTCGGAGCGGCGCTGCACCGGCCCACGATGCCGCTGCCCGTGCCGGGCTTCGTGCTGCGCACGGTCCTCGGGGAGTTCGCCGAGGAGGGGGTGCTGACCGGCCAGCGGGTGCTCCCGCGGCGCCTGCTCGACAGCGGTTACGCGTTCCGGCATACGCGTCTCAACGAGGCACTGGCCGCCGTACTCTAAAATCCCTGTTTTCGGCGTTCTGGCCGATGAGATCACTTGGGAGACAGACATGGGCAGCCCCGGGCAGTCGCACATCCTCGCGATCGGAGGCGGCTCGTTCCGCGCGTCCACGCGTCAGGGGATCATGGAGGCGAGCCCGCTGCTCAGGTACGCCCTCGACCTCACCGGCCAGGACCGGCCCCGCCTGGGCCTGCTCGCCACCGCCACCGGCGACGACGCGGAGTGGCTGCTGAAGATGTACGGCGCTTTCGGCGCGTGGGACGTCGAGGTCAGCCACCTGACCGTGTTCCCGATGACCAACGTCGAGGACCCGCGCGAGTGGGCGCTCAGCCAGGACATCATCTACGTCAGCGGCGGCAGCGTGGCCAACCTGGCGGCCCTGTGGCGGCTGCACGGCCTCGACGAGATCTTCGAGGAGGCGTGGCGGGCGGGCGTGGTGCTGGCGGGCCAGAGCGCCGGGGCGCTGTGCTGGCACGTGGGCGGCAACACCGACTCCTTCGGGCCGACGCTGCGGGTCTGGTCCGACGGCCTGGGCATGCTGCCCTACTCCTGCGGCGTCCACTACAACTCCGACCCGCAGCGCCGCCGGCTGCTGCACGAGGCGGTGGCCTCGGGCGAGCTGCCGGAGGGCTACGCCGCCGACGAGGGCGTCGCCCTGCACTACGTGGGCACCGAGTTCATCCAGGCCGTCAGCGTGCACCCGGACGCCTACGCCTACAAGGTCGAGCACGACGGGGCGGGCGGGGCCAAGGAGTTCCGCATCGAGCCTCGGCTTCTCACGTCTTAACCACGGACGGGTCAACTACTCTTGAGGCGTGAGTGACCTGGCAATCGTCCGTCTTGGCGTTGACTTCCCCTACGAGCAGGCATGGGATCTTCAGCGGCGCATCCACGCGCGCCGGGTGGCCGAGGAGATTCCCGACACCTGCCTGATGCTCGAACACGCGCCGGTCTACACGGCGGGCAGGCGCACCGCACCGCACGAGAGGCCCTCCGACGGCACCCCGGTCGTCGAGGTCGACCGGGGCGGCCGGATCACCTGGCACGGTCCCGGCCAGCTGGTCGGCTACCCGATCGTGCGGCTCGGCGGCCCGCTCGACGTGAACGCCTACGTGAGGCTCCTGGAGGAGACCCTGGTGCACGTCTGCGCCGACTTCGGGGTCCAGGCGGGCCGGGTGGAGGGGCGCGGCGGCGTCTGGGTGGCCGGAGACCCCTCGCACGGCCTGCCGGACCGCAAGGTCGGCGCGATCGGCATCCGGGTCTCGGGCGGCGTCACGATGCACGGGTTCGCGCTCAACTGCTCCAACGACCCGAGCTGGTACAACCGGATCGTCCCGTGTGGCATCAGCGACGCCGGGGTCTCCTCGCTGTCGGCCGAGACCGGCCGCCGGATCGTGGTCGACGAGGTCCTGCCGTACGCCGAGAAGCACCTGGCGGAGGCGCTCGGCGCGCAGGCCTTCGAGCTGCCCGAGGAAGACCTGTTCAGGCGCTGACCCCGGCACCGTCCTCAGGGCCGTTCTCCCCGCCTCCTCACCCACCGCGACCCGGGTCCGCCGCGACCCGCGGCGGGACATAAGCTGGTGAGGTGAGCGAGCGTGACGATATTTACCGCACCTCGATGTGCACCACCTCGGTCCCTCGACCGACGAAGGAGCTCGCATGACCGTCGCCCCCGAAGGGCGGAAGCTCCTCCGCCTCGAGGTCCGCAACGCCGAGACCCCCATCGAGAAGAAGCCCGACTGGATCAAGACCAAGTTCAGGGCGGGCCCGAACCATACCGAGCTCCGGGCGCTGGTCAAACGCGAGGGGCTGCACACCGTCTGCCAGGAGGCCGGGTGTCCCAACATCTCCGAGTGCTGGGAGGACCGCGAGGCCACCTTCCTCATCGGCGGCGACCAGTGCACCCGGCGGTGTGACTTCTGCCAGATCGACACCGGCAAGCCCAAGGCGTACGACACCGACGAGCCGCGCCGCGTGGCCGACTCGGTGCGGCAGATGGGGCTCAACTACGCGACCGTGACCGGTGTCGCCCGCGACGACCTGCCCGACGGCGGCGCGTGGCTGTACGCCGAGACCGCGCGGCAGATCCACACGCTCCTGCCCGGGTGCGGCGTCGAGCTGCTGGTGCCCGACTTCAACGGCGACCAGGCCCAGCTGGAGGAGGTGTTCTCCTCCAGGCCCGAGGTGTTCGCGCACAACATCGAGACCGTGCCGCGGATCTTCAAGCGCATCCGGCCCGCGTTCCGCTACGACCGGTCCCTGGGAGTGATCACCAAGGCCCGCCAGGCCGGTCTGGTGACCAAGTCCAACCTGATCCTCGGCATGGGCGAGGAGCGCGAGGAGATCGTCCAGGCCATGCGCGACCTGCACGAGGCCGGGTGCGACCTGCTCACCGTGACCCAGTACCTGCGGCCCACCCCGCGCCACCACCCCGTCGAGCGCTGGGTGAAGCCCGAGGAGTTCGTGGAGCTGCAGAAGGAGGCGGAGGCCATCGGTTTCGCCGGAGTCCTCTCCGGACCGCTGGTCCGCTCCTCCTACCGGGCGGGCCGCCTGTACAAGCAGGCCGTCGAGGCTCGTCAGCACGCCTGAGCCCCGGCTCCCCCGAGCCCCGCGTGAAACCGGAAGGACCCCGCTCCCGAGCGGGGTCCTTCCGGTTTTCCGCCCTCGGCTCCCCTCCGGCGTGGCCGGTCCGCGGGCCCCCTCCACCCGGAAAAAGGGAAAGGGGACGGCGGGGCCGCCCGGCTCCGGCGAACGCGTACGGTCACCGGCACCCGGCGGCTCCCGTGCCGGGACCGGCACTCGGCAGGTCACGTTTTCACTTCTTGAGCCCTGGATTTGTATCCTTCAGAACATGGCCAAGAAGCCCGAAGACTCAGAGCGCCCGGGGCGCATCAAGCAGCTCCGCATGATCGCGAAGATCATCAAGGAGGCCAACCCCAAGGGGATGCCGATCGTCTACGCCTCGGCGCTGGGCACGCTCGCGCTGTGCGTGGTGATCGGCCTGGTCACGGGATGGTTCTGGTATCTCCTCATCATCGGGATCATGCTGGCCATGACCGTCGGGCTGGTGGTGTTCGGCCAGCTCGCCCAGAGGGCCCAGTACTCCATGCTGCACGGGCAGATCGGCGCCGCCGCCGCGATCCTGCAGGGCATGCGCGGCAACTGGGAGGTCACCCCCGCCGTCGCCGTCACCCGCGACCAGGACATCGTGCACCGCGTGGTCGGCTACCCCGGCATCATCCTGGTCTCCGAGGGTCCGGGCAGCCGCGTGCAGAAGATGCTGGTCGCCGAGAAGAAGCGCGTCCAGCGGGTCGCGCTGGACGTCCCCGTCTACGACATCCAGTCCGGCGACGGCGACGGGCAGGTCCCGCTGGCGAAACTGCAGCGGCATCTGATGAAGCTGCCCCGCAACCTCAAGAAGCCCGCCCTGTACGAGATCAACAACCGGCTGAAGGCCCTCCCGCAGACGCTGCCGATGCCCAAGGGCCCGCTGCCGCGCGGCGCGAAGATGCCGCGCCCGAAGATGCGCTGATGAGCCTCGCCGGGGTGGGCCGCCACCGGGTGGACGCCGCGGCCACCTCCCGGGCCAACCGCGGCTGGTGGGACGGCGCCGCCGACGAGTACCAGGCGGAGCACGGGGAGTTCCTGCGCGACGCCGGGTTCGTCTGGGGCCCCGAGGGCCTGGACGAGGCCGACGCCCGCCTGCTGGGCGACGTCGCGGGCAGGGACGTGCTGGAGATCGGCTGCGGCGCCGGGCAGTGTGGGCGCTGGCTGGCCGGGCAGGGCGCCAGGGTGGCCGCCTTCGACCTGTCCTTCCGGCAGCTCCAGCACTCCGGCCGGATCGACCTGGAGGCCGGATCCGCGCTGCCGGTGGTCCAGGCGGACGCGGAGGCGCTGCCCTTCGCCGACCGGACGTTCGACCTGGCCTGCTCGGCCTACGGCGCGTTGCCGTTCGTGGCCGACGCCGGGGCCGTCCTGGCCGAGATCCACCGGGTGCTGCGCCCGGGGGGCCTGCTGGTCTTCTCGGTGAGCCACCCGGTCCGCTGGGCCTTCCCCGACGACCCGGGCCCCGCCGGGCTGACCTCCGACCGCTCCTACTTCGACCGTTCCGCGTACGTGGAGATCGGCGAGGACGGGCGGCCGTCCTACGTCGAGCACCACCGCACGATGGCCGACTGGATCGGGCTCATCACCGCGTCGGGGCTGGTGCTGCGAGGGCTGGCCGAGCCCGAGTGGCCGCCGGGCCACGACCGCGAGTGGGGCGGGTGGAGCCCGCTGCGCGGCCACCACCTGCCCGGCACCGCGATCTTCACCTGCGCGCGGTAGACGACCCGCGCACGGCAACACGACCCGCGCACGGCAAGGGGCGCGGAACCCCGCCGGGTGACCCGGCGGGGTGGACCGCTCGCGCCGGACGCGCCCTAGCGGTCGCCACCGACGTTCACGACCAGTCCGCCGAGGGCCTCGAAGGTGGTGAAATCCCCGGCGGAGACGAGGTTCTTGGTCACGGCGACCGTGATCCCGGTGGCCGTGTCGGCGTACGCGGCCGATCCGCCGCTGCCCGCCATGCCGAACAGGGTGAGGCTGTCGAGAGTCCCGGTGGCACCGAGGGCGTACCCGAGGGACCTGGTGGCCGGGAAGGCGGTGACCTCGTCCACGCCGCCGAACTCCGCCGCGGTGATCTCGCGGAGCCGTTCCGGCGAGACGAGCCGGACGCCGTCCACCTCGCCCAGCAGGGCGGCGTACATGCGGGCCACGGCGCGGGCGGACATGGTGCCGCCCGCCGGGATGTCGGAGGTCAGCACGTCGGCGCGGTTGCCGAAAGCGGCGTCGGGCATCGCCGCCATCGGCGCCGCCGTGTAGCCGTCCACGACCCTGAAGAACGGGATGTCCGCGAACATCGCCTCCATGGACACCCCCTCGGGCATCTCGAAGTCGCTCGGCGCGTCCTCCAGGCGGGCCAGCCTGCCCAGCTCGGACTCGGGGACGCCGAAGAACAGCTCGTCCGCCACCCCCAGCGGCCCGGCGACCTCCTCCCGCAGGACCTGGGAGATCGGCGTGCCGGTGGCCCGGCGGACGATCTCACCGACGATGTAGCCGAACGACTGGGGGTGGTAGCCGCTCTTGGTGCCCGGCTCCCACCAGGGCCTGGCGTCGGCGATCGCCGCGCACATCTTCTCCCAGTCGCACAGGTCCTCCGGGGTGGTGTCCACCGGTACGCCGGGCACGCCCGTCGAGTGGGTCAGGGCGTGCCGCACGGTCGCGCGCTCCTTGCCGTGGGCGCCGAACTCCGGCCACAGCTCGACGATCGGCGTGTCGTAGCCGAAGACGCCCCGCTCCACGAGCACGTGCGCCACGGTCGAGGTGACGCCCTTGCCGGTCGAGGCGCTCCAGAACGGCATGTCCGGCGTGACGAGGCGCCCGGTGGCCGGATCGGCGACGCCCGCGACGACGTCGACCACCTGCTCGCCGTGCCGGTACGCGGCGACCTGCAGGCCCCGCTCGGCCCCGGACTCCACCAGCTTGTCGGCCGCTTCCTGGACCCGCTTCTGCATATCGTTCACGGTCTTTCCCTTCGCGATGAGGTGTGTGACCCGTATGACGGCCGGACTCCGGGAAAGGAATCGGTCCGGGGACGGGAAATCGGCCCGGATCTCGGGAACGGGAGATCAGCGCGAGGATCGCCGGGAGATCGCGAGCAGGACGGCGGGCTCCCGCCCGGGATTGCGCAGTGCTCGCACCGGCAGCCCGTCCAGCCACAGCACGTCGCCGCGCCGGAAGGCCCGGTGATCGCCGTCGGAGCAGACCAGCTCGATACGCCCGCGCTCCAGCAGGACGATCGCCCCCCGCCACTCGGCCCCGTCGTGGACGCGCGAGCCGCCGGGCTCGACCACGACCCTCCGCACGTCGAACGACGGCCCGAACCCTTCGGGAGGCGAGGGCGCCGGGTTCTCACCGGCGCCCGTCACAGCGTCTGGGGAAGGTCGAAAGCCGGGAAGAGCTCGGCGCCGAAGGTGGTGATCTGGGTGACCAGCCCGTCCTCGACCCGCAGGACCCCGAGCCACGAGCCGTGGTACTCGGACTCGCCGGCACGTTTGACGTACGCCGCCGCCGCGGGCTGCCGGTTGGCGCGGGTGGGCAGGACCCGCCAATCGCCCCACGCCTCGGGGCCGATCATCGCCGGACGCCACGCGTCGACGATCGCCGGCCCTCCCAGGATCCAGATCGGCGCCGGTGGCATCGACTGCCACGCGTCCGCGCGCAGCACCCCGGCCAGGACGGCGGGGTCGGCCTGCTCGACGGCGTCGATGTAGCGCTGCAGCACCGCGCGCTCCTCGCCGGTCGGATCCGAGGACGGCGCCCACTCCAGCCGTCGCGCCGGCAGGTTCTCCCGCATCGTCGACCGTGCCCGCTGCAGGGTGCTCTTCACCGAGACGACGCTCACTTCCAGCAGCGCGGCGGTCTCCTGCGCCGACCAGCCGAGGACGTCGCGCAGGATCAGCACCACCCGTTGCCGGGGAGGCAGGTGCTGGATGGCGGCCATGAACGCCAATTCGATCGTCTCCTTGGCGACCACGGCGGCGTCCGGCTCGGCGCCGGCGGGCGCGACCGGCTCCAGGAGCCGGTCCGGGTAGGGGCGCAGCCAGAAGACCTCGGTCGGCGACGGCGACGGCACGCCGGGAGTGGCCAGCACCGGCGCCTCGCGCGGGCGCGGGCGGCGCGGGTGGCGGTCGAGGAAGTCCAGGCACGCGTTGGTCGCGATCCGGTACAGCCAGGCCCGGAACGTCGAACGCCCCTGGAAGCTCTCCCGCTTGCGCCAGGCGCGCAGGAACGTCTCCTGCACCATGTCCTCCGACTCCTCGAACGAGCCGAGCATCCGGTAGCAGTGCACCCGCAACTCCCGCCGGTACCTCTCCGCGAGCGCGCCGAACGCCGGCTCGTCACCCGCCAGCGCGGCGGCCAGGACCTCGCCGTCCTCCACCGTTTCCCGGTCTGTCTCGTCCCTGGTCACGACCTCATACCTCCCCTACGGCGTCCCGCCCGGCGCGGCCGCCCCCGGTATGACGGCCACCGGCCGGGAAAGGAATCGGTGCCGGCCCCGATTCCCTCCCGCCCGGACCGCGGGATCCGGCACGAGCCCGGAAACGGGCGGCGATCCCGGAGCCGAAACGGGCACGGGCGAGCACGGGGCGAGCACGGGCACAGGGCGAGGGTAGTGCGGGCGCGATCACAAGCGCGAGCACGGGCGAGAAGAGTGCGGGCGCGATCACGAGCACGGAGCACGGAGCACGGACGAGGAAATGCGGCGCGGAGCGAACGCCGGGGAGGTGGGAGCGGCGAGCCGGGTGCGGGGCCGGCTCAGAGACGTACGACCACGGTGTTCGCCGCGCGGTCGTGCAGGCCGCGCTGGTCGCGGTCCCAGACGAGGGCGGGCACGGCCAGACAGAGCAGGAAGGTCCGTACCAGCACGGCGACGAAGCCGGGGGCGCCGCCACCGAGCGCGGCGACCCGGATGCCGAGCAGGCGCATCCCGAAGGTCATCCCCATGGTGCCCACCAGCAGGAGGTATTCGGCGGCCAGGACCAGGACCGGCACCCAGGGCGACGCGGTGGGGTCGATCCGCAGGAGCCCCTGGGTGATGGCCCAGGTGCAGATCAGCCAGTCGATCACGATGGCACCGATCCTGCGGCCGAATCCGGCCACCGAGCCGCTGCCCTCGGCGGGCAGCCCGAGCCGCTCCCCCGGATGGCCGAGATCGACTCCGGCGGACCTGACGCCGCCGAGCCAGGTCTGGGTCCAGCGGGGCTGCTTGCTGCTCATGCCTCAACGGTAGCCGCACGGGACGCCGCCCTCGCATCCGCCCGCACCCCCTACCGGCTACCGGTATCACGCGAAAGCCGTGGATACCTCCTCTCGCGCCGAGGACGGCACGCCCCTGGGAACCTCCGAGAACCGAGATCGGGGACGTGAAACTCGGGTAAAGGAAAGACCTCTCATACCCGTCAAGAGCGGACTTGAGGACTACCGTGGAGGCGATGTTCGCTTAACACGGGTGAAACAAACGAGACACGGGACGGTAACGGCGCAGGCATACTTTCGGGCTGTTAGCCCGTCCCATGGGAGGTTCGCGTGTTCAACTCCGCCGACGACGTCCTGAAGTTCATCAAGGACGAAGGGGTGCAGTTCGTTGACGTCAGGTTCACCGACCTGCCGGGGACGACGCACCATTTCACGTTCCCCTCGGAGAATTTCGGGGCCGGCGTCTTCACCGACGGCCTGATGTTCGACGGCTCGTCGATCCGCGGGTTCCAGGCCATCCACGAGTCGGACATGCTGCTGCTGCCCGACCCGTCCACGGCCGTGCTCGACCCGTTCAGGCAGCACAAGACGCTCAACATCAACTTCTTCGTGCACGACCCGCTGACGGGCGAGGCCTACAGCCGCGACCCGCGCAACGTCGCCCGCAAGGCGGAGGAGTATCTCAAGGGCACCGGCATCGCCGACACGGTCTACTTCGGCCCCGAGGCCGAGTTCTACATCTTCGACGACGTGCGGTTCGAGACCAACGCCCACTCGAGCTACTACCACATCGACTCGATCGAGGGCGCCTGGAACAGCGGCAAGGCCCAGGACGGCGGCAACCTCGGTTACAAGCCGCGTTTCAAGGGCGGCTACTTCCCGGTCCCGCCGATGGACCACTTCACCGACCTGCGCTCGGAGATGGTCCGCAAGCTCATCGACGCCGGGATCGACGTCGAGATGCAGCACCACGAGGTGGGCACGGCCGGTCAGGCCGAGATCGACTTCCGGTTCAACACGCTGCTCAAGTCCGCCGACACCCTGATGCTGTACAAGTACATCGTCAAGAGCACGGCCCTGGAGCACGGCCACACGGTCACCTTCATGCCCAAGCCGATCTTCGGTGACAACGGCTCCGGCATGCACTGCCACCAGTCGCTCTGGAAGGACGGCGAGCCGCTCTTCTACGACGAGGTCGGCTACGCGGGCCTGTCCGACACCGCCCGCTACTACATCGGCGGCCTGCTCAAGCACGCCCCGTCGCTGCTGGCGTTCACCAACCCGACGGTCAACTCCTACCACCGCCTGGTGCCCGGCTACGAGGCCCCGGTCAACCTGGTCTACTCCCAGCGCAACCGCTCGGCGTGCATCCGCATCCCGATCACGGGCTCCAACCCGAAGGCCAAGCGCATCGAGTTCCGGGTCCCCGACCCCTCCTGCAACCCGTACTTCGCCTTCGCCGCCCAGCTCATGGCGGGCATCGACGGCATCCGCAACAAGATCGAGCCGGTCGAGCCGGTCGACAAGGACCTTTACGAGCTTCCCCCGGAGGAGGCCCGCAACATCCCGCAGGTCCCGGGATCGCTGTCGGACGTGCTCGCGGCCCTGGAGGCCGACCACGAGTACCTGCTGGAGGGCGGCGTGTTCACGCCGGACCTGATCGAGACCTGGATCGCCTACAAGCGCGAGAACGAGATCGACCCGATCCGCCTGCGCCCCCACCCGCACGAGTTCGAGCTCTACTACGACGTCTGAGCCATCAAGCTTCTGAGCTGCGGAAACGCTGACGGTTGATCTGTCAGGGCACACCCAGGCACTCAGGCATCCCGCGAAAGGCCGTCGATCGTCCCTCCGTTGAGGGCACGCTCGGCGGCCTTTCGCATGCGCTCCTCCCCTGGCTCCCCTGACTCCCCTGACTCCCCCGACTCCCCGACTCCCCGACTCCCCGACGGCATGAAGCGCGTGGAGCTTCGCGGCGTGAGTCCGGGATCCCCTGGGTGAACCGGCGAATGTGATCACGTTCGCCGATGAAACTTACATCGGCGAACGTGATTCACCACCGCCGATGTGAGCGGCCTTCTCCCTCGGCCTGCCCGGAACACGGGCCGTCCGGTGCGCCGCGGGCACCGCGTGGAGGATTGCGCCGGGCCGCCGGAAACCGGCGCGGCGACAAAGGCACCGGCCCTTGGCCTGGCAGATCGGGCCCACGGGCCGCCAGGTCGCACCGTACGTATGACCGGCGAGGTCCACCGTGACCCGCGGGAAGTCCGCCATGTCGCGGAGGACCACCCGGCGTCGCGATGCCGGGGTGGATGAGAATGCGCCTTCCCCTGCTCTATCGACTATTGCGAGACACCTCTGTTAATGGGACATTACCCCCAGACATCATTCGGCATACGTCATACGTTACGAGATGGTAACGCCACGTCTGCCACGGATTCTTAGGGCGTGTCATGAGGAGACCTCTCACCGGCGGCGACCCTCGTCAGCGCGGTGCCGGGGCGGACGGCCAGGGCTTCTTCAGTACCGGCGAGCTCGTCCTTCGCGTGCTGGAGGGACCATGAGCCGCCTGTGGCCAATGCTCGGTGCGAAAGAGCGGCCGGCACCGCTCATCCCGCGGCAGGGACATCCGGCCTCACCGACGACGAATCCGCCGAGGCCCACGCTCTACCGGCGATCGCCGCGCATGGCGTGAGGGCGGTCGAACCCCTCGGCCCGGAAAGGCGCACAGCCCTCCGATCGATGTCCTCAACCGCAAGACAGGCGCCGCGCCCGCGCGATGGCACACCCCGACGAGTTCTGCCACGGCGGGGTGATCGCGCGGCGAACACTCTGCTCGGAACCAGCGAAAGGAACAGAGCGTGAAGTCAGCCTTGTCCACCACTGGGAAGGCGTTAGCGGCGCTTGCGGTGTTCGTTGCCGCCGTGTTGCTGCCGACCTTCGCAGGCAGTACCCCGGCATCGGCAGCGGTCCAGGCGACCTACTACGTCGCCCCCGACGGCAACGACGCCAACCCCGGAACGATCGCGTCACCGTTCAGGACCCTGCAGCGCGCGAGGGACGTCGTTCGCACGGTGAACGCCAACATGACCGGCGACATCTACGTGTATCTCCGCGGGGGCAACTATTCGGTCGGCAGCACGATCGACTTCACGCCTGCCGACTCCGGCACGAACAACTACCGGGTCGTATACGCCGCGTACCAGAACGAGACGCCGATCCTCAGCGGAGGCGTTCAGGTAACCGGCTGGACGCAGCACAGCGGCAACATCTGGAAAGCCCCGCTGAATCGCAGCAACAAGCTCCGCGCGCTCTACGTCAACGACAAGCGGGCGTACATGGCCTCGAAGACAATAGGCTCGGCGGGGTGCACCGGAACCTACAACATCACGGCGGGGCAGGCGTCCTGGGCGTGGGAATCGGGTTCGCAGTGCGCGGGAGCGAAGTACGGTCTGAATGACTTCCCCGCCATCGCCGGCAATCAGGACGACATCGAAATAGAAACGGGAACGACCTGGACCACGGCCATCGTGGGAGTACGGCAGGTCACCTCTGACGGCACGAACCGCATCGCTCAGTTCCAGCAGCCGGGAGCGGCCATCGCCCAGGGCGCCTTCAACGGGAACGCCCAGGTCGGCGGCACCCACAAGGTCATGAACGCCTACGAGTTCCTGGACACACCGGGCGAGTTCTTCTTCGACAAGACGAGCCGGACGGTGTACTACTACAAGGCAAGCTCCGAGAACATGGCGACCGCGACGGTTTTCGCACCGAACAACGTGTCCACCCTCATCAAGGTCGCCGGCACCTCCACGAGCGCTCGCGCCCGGAACATCACGTTCTCCGGCCTCACGGTCCAGCACTCCGACTGGAACCTGTTCAACGTGGCCGGCTCGGCGTTCAAGCAGGCCCAGCAGGGTAATCTCGGCGCACAGGCATATGCCAAGCAGAACTTCCACGTCTATTACTACCGCAATGTCGACATGGCGCCCGGCATCATCCAGATCGACAACGCCGACGGGCTCGTCCTGGAGAGGAACCGGATACAGCACACCGGCGTCGACGGAATCAACATGGTCAACGACGTGGTGAACACGCAGCTGATCGGGAACTACACGAACGACATCGCCGGATCCGCCATCGCCGTGGGCCATCCCCAGCACGTCTACATCGGGGACCACACCTCGACGAATCGCGAGAAGTATCCCGCCCAGGTCGAAGGGGCGCCCAAGAACATCACGATAAAGAACAACTACATCTACGACAGCGCCGTGCTGTTCAACGGGCACAGCCCCATCTCGGCGTACTTCGCCGACGGCCTGTCCATCCAGCGCAACCGCATCGAGAAGACCCCGTGGTCCGGCGTGACGCTCGGCTGGGGCTGGTGGAACTTCGACGGCTCGTCAGGCTCGATCGCGCCCAACCGGCCGACCACCACGGCGAAGAACAACACCATCAGCCACAACCACTTCATCGACACGGTGCAGCGCCTGAGCGACACGGCTCCCGTCTACACGCTGGGCAACCAGCCGGGAACCACGATCACCAACAACTACATGCAGGGCGTCCCGTCCGGTCACAAGTACGGACTCCACCCGGACGAGGGCTCGGGGAACATGACCTTCC
Source organism: Streptosporangium sp. H16 (assembly GCF_051918855.1). Taxonomy (NCBI): domain Bacteria; kingdom Bacillati; phylum Actinomycetota; class Actinomycetes; order Streptosporangiales; family Streptosporangiaceae; genus Streptosporangium; species Streptosporangium sp. H16. The sequence goes on along the minus strand of NZ_JBPXMD010000001.1, from coordinate 144,948 downwards.
GCGACAACGTCCTGAGCGTGGACAAGAACATCACCTGGCTCATCAACTCCGACGACTTCGGGCGCAAGCACGATCTGAGCATCACGCAGACCTACGGTCCCATCAACAAGGTCTCCAACAAGAACCTGCCGAACAGCACGATCCACGACATTCTCGTGTCCTCCGACTACGTCTGGCCGTCGCAGGCCTACGGCATCACCGTGAACTCCGGGCTCGAGGACGCGTACCGGAACATCATCCCCCAGAGCAACCTTTCCCTGCCGGATTACGTCCTGCCCGCCAGCACGTTCGTCGCGGCCGGTACGACGTCGATTCCCATCCGGAGCGCCGGGGACGCGAGCAAGTCGGTCTGGCTGGCCCCCTTGGGCACGACCTCCTTCGCCGTCGGCAACACGATGACCAGGGCGAGCGGAACCGCGACCTCCATCGCCGTTCCGACGTCGACCGGCGAGTACCGGCTCTACGTCGTGGACGCCCAGGGGAACCGGTCGGCCGAGTCGAAGTCGCTCGTCAGGCAAGGAAACGGCGGCGGAAGCGGCCAGACCGGCACGATCGTGGGCGGCCAGTCGGGCCGATGCGTGGACATCACCGGCGGCGCCGCGACCAACGGCGCTCAGGCGCAGCTGTGGGACTGCAACGGCGGCACCAACCAGCGGTTGACGTACACCTCCGGCAAGCAGCTGCAGGTGTTCGGCAACAAGTGCCTGGACGCCTACGGGCAGGGCACCGCCAACGGCACCCAGGTGATCATCTGGGACTGCAACGGACAGACCAACCAGCAGTGGAACCTCAACTCCAACGGCACCATCACCGGTGTGCAGTCCGGGTTGTGCCTGGACGCCAACGCCGGCGGCACCGCCAACGGTACGAGGATCATCCTGTGGTCGTGCAACGGCGGCGCGAACCAGCAGTGGAGCCTGCGCAGCTGACGTGAGGTCTCCACCGGGCCGCGGACGATCATACGCGCACCGTCCGCGGCCCACCCCGCCGACGATCGGGATTCCGTCCGAAGTCGTCCCCGTACGAGACGGGGACGACTTCGGATTTTCCCCGTGAAAGTCTTTTGAACCGGGACAATCCAGCCTGCCCAGAAGGTGGGCGTGAGGTCGTCCTACGGCTGGGTGTGGCCGACACCGCGTCCCCTCCCGGCGTTAGATCACCGCCGGACGGGACAGAGAGGTAGAGCCGGACACCGACGCGTCCGGCCGAGGACCAGCACCTGGAGGTTGTGCATGCTTGCTCAGACCACGCGGAAGGCGGCACTGGTCGCCGCGACGGTGGCGGCGCTCGTCGGCCTGGTCGGCGGTTGCGGGGGCGGCGGGGACGACGACGGGGACGACGGTCCCGACGTCGTCAACACGACCGGTCCTGGCGTGGACGACGACGGCGGCACGGACGACGACGGGGACGACAACTGACGGCCACCCCGCGAGGCCACGGGCCGGCTGCGCCTCCACACCGCGCCCCGGCACCGCACCCGGCACCGCACCTGGCACCGCACCTGGCACCACCGCGACCCGCGTGCCCCGCACGCGGGTCGCCGCATGTCGCGATGCCCGCCACCCGCTCGTCCCGGTCGTGACGGTCGTGACGGCCCGATCCTCCGTTTCGAAGCCCTGAGGCCACGATCGGCGATTGCCACCAAGCCCGCACAAAGCGCGTCAAAACCACGCGCGCCGCGCATCGCCGACTTATTGGGCAGACTGGTCATGGCTCACAGGGACCGACCAGGCGAGGTGACGTGGCGGCGCTCCGGGACGAGGAGGCGTATCTCAGGCCTCCCCTGGCCGGGGAGCGGCATTCCGTCCCCCTCGGACCCCTCGGACCCCTCGGACCCCTCGGACCCCTCGGACCCCGGGGACGCTACCGGTTCCCCGGACGTCGCGGTCTCTCCCGGCTCCTCTCCGGCCTTCCCTGGCTTTCCGGTCCTCCCGGCGGTCACGGTCTCCCCCGGCGTCCCGACCCTCACCGGCGCCGCAGGCAGGCCGCCGCGGCCGTGCTCCTGGGAACGTTCCTCCTCCTGAGCGCCTCCACCTGGATACCGACCCGGCCCGTCACCCCCAACCGGATCACCGCCATCGCGTACGCGATCGAGGCCGGGCAGCACCAGCCCGGCTGGCGGGGCGGGGAGATCCCCTACTCCTGGGGCGGCGGCCACGACGATGACCCCGGCCCCTCCTTCGGCACCTGCCAGGGTTACCGGGGGTCGATCAAGCCCTGTCCCGCCACCAGAACCCGCGGCCTCGACTGCTCCGGTCTCGCCCGCTGGGTCTACCACCTCGCCTACGGACGCGACGTGCTGGGACCGGGCAACACCGACGACCACGTCAGACGACTCAAGAAGATCCCCGCCGCCGTGGCGAGGCCGGGGGATCTCGTCTTCTACGGCAAGGTCGGCAAGCGTAAAGTCAGGACCCACCACGTCGGCATCTATGTCGGCCAGGGCAAGATGATCAATGCGCGGAGGACCGGGACCGAGGTGCGGATCGATCGCGTAGCGGCCATCGACGACCTCGCCGGTTACTTCCGCTACGCGAGGAGCCTCTGAGGTCCCGCGAAAACGGCACAGCGGGACCTCCCGCCGTTCACTAGGAGAGATATGCGCCTGGGCGTCATGTTCGACCGTGACCTTCCCCCCGAGTCACTCATCCCCTTCTGCCGCCATCTGGACGCGGCCGAGGTGGACGACGTCTGGGTGGTGGAGGATCTCGGCTGGACCGGGGCCGTCTCGTCGGCGGCCACCGCGCTCGCCGTCACCGAGCGCCTGCGGGTGGGCATCGGGATCACCCCGGCGCCGCTGCGCAACCCGGCCCTGCTCGCCATGGAGCTGGGCAACCTTGCCAGGCTGCACCCGGGCAGGCTCGCGGCCGGCATCGGGCACGGCGTCCAGGACTGGATGCGCCAGGTGGGCGCCCTCGCGCCCTCGCCGCTGGCGTTGCTGGAGGAGACGATCACGGCGGTACGGGGGCTGCTGCGCGGCGAGACGGTCACCCTCCAGGGCAGGGCCGTGCGGCTCGACGGGGTGAGCCTGGTGCATCCCCCCGCCGTCGTGCCGCCGGTGCTGGCCGGGGTGGTGCGACCCCGCTCGCTGGAGCTGTCGGGACGGGTGGCGCAGGGCACGATCCTGCCCGAGGGGGTCGGCCCCCGGCAGATCGAGGACGCCCTGAAGCTGACCGGCGAGGGCGATCACGAGATGGTGGTCTTCGTGAACCTCTACCTCGGTGACGATCCCACGGTGGTCACCGCCCTGACCGAGGGCACCGCCGGGTTCCTGAAGGTCGCCCCGGAGGAGGTCGTGATGGCGGTGGGCTCTCCCGAGGAGGCCGCCGACCAGGTCAGGTCCCTGTGGGAGGCGGGTGCCCGCACGGTCGTGGTCCGCCCGTACGGGCCGGACCCGCTCCCCCAGGTCGACCTGCTCCTGGGAGAGCTCCGCTAGGGGCGGCCGCCGAGGACCGGGGGCCGTCGTGAGCTAGGAGCGGTCGCCCCGGACGCCGGTGAGGCGGCGCAGGACGTCCCACCAGAACGAGGCGCCGAACAGCAGCGCGACCATGGTGAGCAGGTAGCCGGGCCAGTGCCCGGGAGCGATGAGCCGGTCCCACCAGGCTCCGCCGTTCCAGTGGAAGGACGGATCGGCGGAGCCGTCGGGCGGGATCGTGATGCTCACGATCGCGTGATCGAAGATCTTGACCAGCGCCGGGGAGCTGAGGGACTCGGTCACGCACTGGTACGGCTCGGCGAGACCGATCTCGCCACCGGCGCACTTGTCCTTGAGCGCGGCGTACCCGTCCCCGCCGCCGCCCGCGATGGCGCTCACCCCCGCGCGGTAGGCGTTGTCGCGCAGCAGGGTCTTGCCGTACTCCAGCGCGTCCATGCTGAACGCCAGCGTCAGCACCACGCCCAGCGCGAACACCACCCACTTCACGTAGCGGGCGTAGAGCGTGGACAGGCGCTGCATCTCCCCGTTGAACCAGTCCTCGACGCCCTTGCGGAACCTGGGCAGGTCCCGCTGGGCGCCCTCCCAGACTCCCTTGAGGTGGCCCGCGAGCGGGCTGTTGATGGCCTCCAGCTTGGCGAGCAGGCCGTCGATCCCGCCCTCCTCGGCGGCGACCAGCTCCATCACGGCGCCGGAGAACCGCTCGGGCGGGATGTTGGCGATGCTGGTACGGGCGCCCTTGGGGTGGTCGATCTCCTGCAGCCGCTCGTACAGCCGCGCGGTCATGTCCACCGGCGGCGCGAGCCTCTCCGGCGCTTCCCCGGCGCCGGGCCCGCCGTCCACGGGAGAGCCGGTGCCCGCCCCCTCGGCGGCCTCCCCTGCGGCGCTCTCCGGGGCGATCCCCCCGGCGACCTCCTCCGATCCCCTCTCCGCGGCCGCCTGGGCGGCCAGGACCGTGGCCGCGTCGACCCGCATCGGCTCGACCACCGCGGGCGCGGGGTCGGAGCTGTGCACCGGGCGCGGATCGTCCTTGGAGAAGGGCAGCTTCGCGAAGACGTCGGCCATCTTCGACGGGATCCACGACCTGCCGTCCTCCGAGCCGTCCAGGGTGTCCCTGAGGTAGGCCCACAGGAACTTGCTGCGGATCCCGAGCAGCCGGACGAAGGCCTCGTTGATCCCGCTCACCAGGAGCGACAGGAGCAGAAAGGCCAGGATCAGGCCGATGGCCAGGTCAATGTAAACGGATATCAAATGGATCACCCGGACCGTTGATACACGGACGCCCCCGGCGGCGCAACGCGATCACCGAAACAGGTCGGTTTTCGTGACCGGGAGGACGCCCGCGCGAACGGGCACGCGGGCGCGCGGGTGAGTCCTCGTAGAAGCGGGTCAGTCCTCGTAGAAGCGGGTCAGTCCTCGTAGAAGCGGGTCAGTCCTCGTAGAAGACGCGCTCCACGACCCGGCGGGCACGCCGGGTGGCGCGGCGGTAGTCGTCCACGAAATCCTCCATACCGTCGGGCGGGTAGCCGAGGGCGCGGGCGATGAGCCTGCGCTCGCGGGCGTCCACCGGGATCGCGTCGGAGGCGCGGCCCCTGACGGCGACGATGGCGTCGCGGATGCGCGAGGCGAACCGCCACGCCTCGGCGAGCACGGCCTCGTCGGCCTCCGACAGCAGCCCCTCCGCGACCGCCGCGCCCAGCGCCTCCAGGGTGCGGGTGGTCCGCAGCGACGGCCGCGATCCCGCGTGCCGGAGCTGGATGAGCTGGGCCACCCACTCCACGTCGGACAGCCCGCCGGGACCGAGTTTGGTGTGCAGCGCGGGGTCGGCGCCGCGGGGAAGGCGTTCGGCCTCCATCCGGGCCTTGAGCCTGCGGATCTCCAGCACGGCCGCGTCGGAGATGCCCCCCTCGGGGTAGCGCAGCGGGTCGGCCAGGTGCAGCAGCCCGACGCCGAGCTCGGCGTCCCCGGCGGAGAAGCGGGCGCGCAGCAGCGCCTGCGACTCCCACGGCGACGACCACCGCTGGTAGTAGGCGGCGTAGGAGGCCAGGGTACGGACCAGCGGCCCCGCCTTGCCCTCGGGGCGCAGGCCGGGGTCGATGAGCAGCGGCGGGTCGGGGGCGGGCAGGGCCAGCAGGCGGCGCAGCTCGTTGGCCACCTCGAACGCCGTCTCGGTGGCCTGACGCTCCGGCACGCCCTCCAGCGGCGAGTGCACGAACATCACGTCGGCGTCGCTGCCGTACGAGGACTCGATCCCGCCCAGGCGGCCCATCGCGATCACCGCGAACCTCGTGCCCAGCGGGGTGCGGCGCTCCATCTCGACCTTGTCGATCGCGGCGTCGAGCGCGGCCTGGATCGTCACGTCGTTGAGCCCGGACAGCGTCTGGCCGACCTCCTCGATGCCGATGATCCCGGAGAGGTCGGCGACGGCCGTACGGAACAATTCCCTGCGGCGCAGCGCCCGGACCGCGGCCACCGCGCCCTCGGCGTCCCCGGGATGGCGGGCGACCACGGTCCGCGCCTCGGACAGCACCGCCTCGACGGGCCTGGGGGCCAGCTCCGTGTCCGAGCCGAGCATCGCGACCGCCTCGGGGGCGTTCATCAGCAGGCCCGTCACGTAGCGGCTGGTACCGAGCATTCTGGCCAGGCGCGACGCCACGGCGGTCTCGTCGCGGAGCAGCCGCAGGTACCAGGGGGTGGAGCCGAGCTTGTCGGAGATCTGGCGGAAGCCGAGCAGGCCGGCGTCGGGGTCGGGGGCGTCGGCGAACCAGCCCAGCATGACCGGCAGCAGGGTCCGCTGGATCGCGGCGCGGCGGGAGACCCCCGTGGTCAGCGCGCTGATGTGGTTCAGCGCCCCGCCGGGGTCGGCGTAGCCGAGCGCCTCCAGCCGTGCCTTGGCCGCGGCCGTGGAGAGCCGGTCCTCCGACTCGGGCAACCGGGCGACGGCCTGCAGCAGCGGCCGGTAGAACAGCTTCTCGTGCAGGCGCCTGGCCTCCATGGCGTGCTGGCGCCACCTGGTGGTGAACTCCCCCACCGGGTCGGCGGTCATGCCCAGGCTCCGGCCGAGGCGGCGCAGGTCGGCGTTGCCCTCGGGCACCACGTGCGTGCGGCGCAGCCGGTGCAGCTGGATCAGGTGCTCGACCTGGCGCAGGAAGGTGTACGCCTCGGCGAGGGCCTTGGCGTCGTCCCTGCCCACGTAGCCGCCGCGGGAGAGGGCGCCGAGCGCGGGGAGCGTGGCCCGCCGCCGCAGCAGCGGGTCGAGGCGGCCGTGGACGAGCTGGAGCAGCTGCACCGCGAACTCGATGTCGCGCAGCCCGCCGGGCCCGAGCTTCAGCTGGCGGTCGGCCTCTCCGCCGCGGACGTGGGCCTCAACCCGGCGGCGCATGGCCTGGACGTCCTCGACGAACTTGTCGCGGGTGGCGGCCTGCCAGACCATCTCGTTCATCGCGGCCACGTACTGCTGGCCGAGCTCGGCGTCGCCCGCGACCGGCCTGGCCTTCAGCAGGGCCTGGAACTCCCAGGTCTTGGCCCAGCGCCGGTAGTAGGCGAGGTGGCTGGCGAGGGTGCGGACCAGTGGCCCTGCCTTGCCCTCGGGGCGCAGCGCCGCGTCGACCTCCCACAGCGCGCCCTCGGGAGTGCTGGTCGAGCAGGCGCGCATCATGCCCTGGGCCAGCCGGGTGGCGAGCTTGATGGCCGCGTGCTCGTCGAGGGAGCCGTCGGGCCCCTCACGCGGCTCGGCCACGAAGACGACGTCGACGTCGCTGATGTAGTTGAGCTCGCGTGCCCCGCACTTGCCCATGCCGATGACGGCGAGCCGTACCGCCCCCGCCTCGGGGTGCTCGGACCTGGCGACGGCGAGTCCCGCCTCCAGCGCGGCTCCGGCCAGGTCGGACAGCTCGGCGGTCACCCCGGGCAGCGAGACGACCCCGGTGACGTCGCGCGCGGCGAGGTGGAGCAGGCGGCCCCGGTAGGCGGCGCGCAGTGCCGACAGGGTGGCGGTGGAGGCGTCCGTGGCCCTCGGCTCGGGGTCGTCCGGCTCGGCGCCGACCGCGAGCAGCAGCTCCGCGCGGAGCTCCTCCGAGGTCGGGCGGTTCGCGTCCGGTGCCCCGCCGAGCAGGCGCCAGTGGTCCGGGTGCCTGACGACGTGGTCGCCGAGCGCGGCGCTGACGCCGAAGACGCCGATCAGCCGCTCGCGCAGGCCGGGGTCGGCCCGGAGCGCTCCGAGCACGCTGGGATCCTGCTCGGCCAGCCGGTTCAGCGAGGTGAGCGCCAGGTCGGGGTCGGCCGCGGCGACCAGCGAGGTCAGCAGGTCGATGTCGCCGACGGCCTCGGGACCCAGTTCGTCGAGCAGCCGCTCGGCCCTGGCGCCGTCGGCGAAGCCGAGCCTCGCCAGGCGCCCGGCGGTCGTCTGCATCCGAGGCACGGTTTCCACCGACCCTCCATGGTCCTCGATCACAAGCACGGGTGCCCTTCCTCAATCCCTACCCCGAGCGATCAAAGGTGCACGCTCCCCGCGGTCGCGTGGGCCTCGGTTCCCCCCGACGGGTGGGCGGGATCGGCGCGACTCGCCTCCGGATCCCCACCCTGGCCCGTGTCTCAGGCTTTCGGAGCGTCGCCGCACAGGCTAATCCTGAAACTGTGCGGCGTCGTTAGCGGATTCGGAACGTAATCGCGTGGTCACGCGTTTTGGACGGCGATGACGGCCTCGGCGAAACGCTCGGCGAGCGGCTTCCACGCGGCCACCAGGCCTTCCTCCCCCGCCTTCACCTGTGCGTTGAGCTCCTCGACCGAGTGTCCCAGGCCGGTCAGGGCGTCGGCCGAGCCGGCCGTCCAGCCAACGAAGATCTCCGGGGTGGCCTCGGGATGGAACTGCACCGCCCAGGCGTTCTCCCCCAGCCGGTAGGCCTGGTTGGGGTACGGGTCCCCGGTGGCCAGCGGCACCGCGCCCGGGGGGAGTTCTGTGATCGCGTCACGGTGGTACTGCACGGCGGGGGAAGGGCCGAGGCCGGCGAACAGCGGATCCGCTCCGGCGGCGGCCAGCGGGACGACCTCGGTCACGCCGACCTCCAGCCCGTGCTGCCCGCGCCCGACGGCACCGCCGCAGGCGAGCGCCATGAGCTGTGCCCCCAGGCAGATTCCCAGGGTCGGCACGCCCTCCTCGACGCAGACGCGGATCAGGTCGCGGGTGGCCGGCAGCCAGGGACACCGCTCGTCCTCCCAGGCCGCCGCCTCGCCGCCGAGGACGATCAGCCCTGCGGCGGCCCGCTCGGGCACGGCCTCGCCAAGGTAGGGGCGGACGACCTCGCAGACGGCTCCGGCCCCGGACAGCCATCCGGCGAGAAATCCGAGTCCCGCGTCGGCCTCGTGCTCGATGACGGTAATCCTCATACGGCAATTATGGGCTTATATGGGCACAAGGCGGTCAGGGTCGGCGGGGCACGGAAGCCCGCCGCGCTTCATGTCGGCCGTGGACATTGACCTCGGGCACGGGCACCCGCCACCTTGGCATCAGCCCCGCCGGAACCGGAGGCGGGGCTCCATCTCCAAGGAGAACCGATGAACCCCGTCCTCAGTGATGTCGAGGTCCCCGGCGGCGCGCTGCGTGTCGCCCGCTTCGGCACCGGGCCCCGCGTGATCGTGGCGGCGCACGGCATCACCGCCTCGCTGATGGCCTGGGCCGGCGTCGCCCGCCGGCTCCCCGCCGAGTGGTCGCTGGTCGCGATGGACCTGCGGGGCCGCGGCCACAGCGCCGGGCTCCCCGGCCCCTACGGCCTGGCCGCGCACGCCGAGGACGTGAACCTCGTCACCCGCTCCGTGGGCGCCGAGTCCGGCATCGTGCTCACCGGTCACTCGATGGGCGCCTACGTCGCGGCCCTCGCCGCCGCGGGACACGACTACGCCAGGGTGGTGCTGATCGACGGCGGGCTCCCGCTGCCGCTGCCCCCCGGCGCCGACCCCGACGCGGTCCTGGAGGCCACGCTCGGCCCGGCCCTCGCCCGGCTGGACCAGACCTTCCCGAGCATCGGCGCGTACCTGGACTTCTTCAAGGCCCACCCCGCCTTCGCCGAGACGTGGACGGAGGAGGCGGAGGAGTACGTCCGCTACGACGCGTCGGGGCCCGAGGGGCCGGTGCGCTCACGGGTGCGGCGGGAACCGGTCCGCGAGGACGGCCGGTGGATGCTCACCGAGGGCGAGACGGTCGGCGCGGCGCTGCGCGCGATCACCTCGCCCCTGTCGCTGCTGCGCGCCCCGCGGGGGTTGCTGAACCAGCCGGTCGGCATGCTGCCCGACGAGCTGGCCGCCGCGTGGGCCAGGCGGCTGCCCGCGCTGGAGGACGAGGTGCTCGACGACTGCAACCACTACACGATCCTCTTCGACGACCGCTGCGCCTCGCTGGTCGCCGAACACCTCTCCCGCTGAGCCCTCCGGCTGCTCCCGCCGGGCTCCCGGCGGGAACCGCCGGACCGGGCGCGGGTCAGCCGGCCTGGGCGGGAGTGATCCAGATGGCCTTGGCCGCGGCGACCAGGGTGCCGTCGGTCTCGTAGACGGCGCTCTCGCCGAAGAGCTTGCGGCCCTCGCGGCCGGTGGCGCGGGCGACGACGGAGTAGGTGCCACCGGGGTAGATCCGGCGGTGGATCCGCGCGGTCAGGCGGCCGAGCAGGGCGAACTCGCCGGGCCCGAAGTGCGCCCAGCCGGTGGGGCAGTCGAGGGCGGCCCACAGGATCGCGTCGGGGACGGTGCCGTCCGCGTCGGTGATGGTCATCGGGACCCGCCAGCCGGCGGCGACCAGGTCGGTGCCGGGCACCGGGCCGGGGAAGATCCGCAGGCCGTCGCCGGGATCGCGCAGGCCGCACGCGAAGCAGCCGGGGAAGGCGTGCCCGACGAGACCGGCGAAGCCGCCCTCTGCCTTCGCGGCCTCGTTGAAGGGCACGAAGGCCGGGACGTCGAACTCCTCGGCGACCGTGATGGCCTCGACGAGGAGCTTCTCACCGTGGGTGAGGGTCGCGGTGTTGGCGAGGTGGCCCAGGGACAGCTCGGTGTCCAGCGGGGTGGGTGCGTGCAGCGTGACCTCGACGGCCGAGTCGTGCCGGGCGCCGTGCAACGCCTCCGAGACCGTGCCCGCGATCCAGCCGCCGTTCGCGGAGCCCTCGGGACCACGGAAACGCGCCGGAACGGTCAGCACGGTCTGCAGCTCGGACGTCGTCGTCATGCCGCACCTCCTGTCGCCTTTATGGCGATCAATCCTCAGAAATCACGTTAATCGGACCGACCGATTTTACCGGACTGCTTGTACATACAGCCAACTCGGGCTCGATGACGCCCTCATTAGCTGCGGGTAACGCCGGTATGACGTTCGGCGGGCGGCCCCGGAGTACCTCGCCGGGGCGATTCCTCGCCGCGGTGCCCGGATCGCCGCCCCGTCCTCTGGAGAGGGCGGGATCCTGTCATTCCGCCGAGGGTTTCTCCCTCTGTCGCCGCAGGACTTCCTCTACTGCGGAGCCCGCTGCCACCGGAATTGACCGGGGGCGGGGCCGGACGGCTCGTCGCCGTCCGGCCCCGCCCCCTTCACGGTGTGAGAATCAATCCGACCCGGGGTTACAGGACCGGCAGATAGCGGCCGAGCTCGAACTCGGTGACCTGCCTGCGGTACTCGCTCCACTCGGCGCGCTTGTTACGCAGGAAGTAGTCGAAGACGTGCTCGCCGAGGGTCTCGGCGACGAGCTCGCTGCGCTCCATGACCGCGATGGCCTCGTCCAGCGACTGGGGCAGCGGCTGGATGCCCAGCGCCCTGCGCTCGGCCGAGGTCAGCGCCCACACGTCGTCCTCGGCGCCGGGGGGCATCTCGTACCCCTCCTCGATGCCCTTCAGGCCGGCCGCGAGGATCACCGCGAAGGCGAGGTACGGGTTGCAGGCGGAGTCGAGCGAGCGGAACTCGATGCGGGTCGAGCCGCCCTTGTGCGGCTTGTACATCGGCACCCGGACCAGGGCGGAGCGGTTGTTGTGACCCCAGGAGACGTAGCTCGGGGCCTCTCCGCCCGCTCCGGCGATCGCCTCGGCGCCGCCCCACAGCCGCTTGTAGGAGTTGACCCACTGGTTGCAGACCGCGGTGATCTCGGCGGCGTGCGTGAGCAGGCCGCCGATGAAGGACCGCCCGATCTTGGAGAGCTGGTAGTCGGCACCGGGCTCGTAGAAGGCGTTGCGGTCGCCCTCGAAGAGCGACATGTGGGTGTGCATGCCGGAGCCGGGGTGCTCGGTGAAGGGCTTGGGCATGAAGCTCGCCCAGATGCCCTGCTCCAGCGCGACCTCCTTCATGACCAGGCGGAAGGTCATGATGTTGTCGGCGGTGGTGAGCGCGTCGGCGTAGCGCAGGTCGATCTCCTGCTGGCCGGGGCCGCCCTCGTGGTGGCTGTACTCGACGGAGATGCCCATCGACTCCAGCATCATGATCGCGTTGCGCCGGAAGTCGTGTCCCGAGCTGTGCGGCGTGTGGTCGAAGTAGCCGCCGCCGTCGATCGGCTCGGGCCGCTCGCCGCCCTCCGGCCGGCTCTTCAGCAGGAAGAACTCGATCTCCGGGTGGGTGTAGAAGCTGAAGCCCATGTCCGAGGCCTTCGCCAGGGTGCGCTTGAGCACCCAGCGCGGGTCGGCGTGCGAGGGCGAGCCGTCCGGCATGAGGATGTCGCAGAACATGCGGGCCGCGCCCGGCGTCTCGCTGCGCCAGGGAAGGATCTGGAAGGTCGACGGGTCGGGCTTGGCGAGCATGTCCGACTCGTAGACCCGGGCGAAGCCCTCGATGGCCGAGCCGTCGAAGCCGATGCCCTCGGCGAAGGCCCCTTCGAGTTCGGCCGGGGCGATGGCCACCGACTTCAGGAACCCGAGCACGTCGGTGAACCACAGCCGGATGAACCGGATGTCGCGCTCCTCAAGGGTGCGGAGAACGAACTCCTGCTGGCGGTCCAAGGCTTCTCCTTCATTGCCGACGTGCTGCAACACGCCTAGTGGTCTCCCAGTTTGCCCTCTCAGTGTTTCGCACACGTTACGAGGAAGAACGGTGAGATGTGGCATCCGGGCCGTCGCGCCTCCACGTGCCGGCTCCCCTCTCCTCCTACAGTGTGCGACCGGAGCCGCTGGAAGTTCGATCCGGGGGGAAACGATGACGCGTACCGAAGTTCACGGACCACCGCACGCGGTCTCACCACCGGCCAGGCTCACCGAACGCCTCGCGGCACTGGCGATGCCCTGCCCCGTCCATCCGTCGATACACCTGGTCGAGGCCGCGGCGGCCGACTGGGCGCGCGCGGCCGGGTTGGACCCCGATCCCGCCGCCTCCCGGCTGGCCGGGAGGGCGTTCGCCCGTTGCGAAACCGGCGCGGTCACGTCGCTGGCCCGCTGGCTGACCTGGATGTCGCGCCTGCGCCAGGCTCCCGGGGCCCTCACCCCGGTCCTCGCCGTGGCCGCGGGAGGCGAGCCGGGGCCGGCGCCGCTGGAGCGGGCCTTCTCCGGCCTCTGGGCGGCGTGCGCGCCGAGGATGAGCGGCGCGTGGCGCGAGCGGTTCACGGCCGGGCTGGCCGCCCAGCGCGAGGCGATCCTCCTACGCGAGCCACCCGCGGCCCTCTCCCCAGGGACACCCGCGAACTCCCCCGGGGCACCCGCGAAGCCGCGCCCCGCAGGGACACCCGCGAAGCCCTGCTCCCCGGGGACACCCGCGGAGCCGTGCGGGGACGCCTTCGGCCGCTACCTGTTCGACCTGGTGGAGCCGTGCCTGGGGATGGAGGTGCCGGCCCCGGTGTGGCGGAGCCCGCAGTGGCGGGCGCTCGTCGAGGCGAGCGGCGACGTGGCCGCCCGGTGCGAGGAGGCGGTGGCCGGACGCGGCCATGCGGGCACCATTTTTTTGGAACGCTCCAATCGGGAGGCGGAAGAGTGGATCATCGACAGGGTCGCCACCCGCATGGAGGAGCTGTGGACGGCCGCCCGCGCGATCCCCGCGCTCACGGAGCGGCACGACCTGGGCTTCACCGCCTCCCGTGAGGTGACGCGGGTGGCATGCGCTTTCTTGACCATCCCTCGGGCTTACCTGGAGTGGCTCCTGGAAACACCTCGCTATCGTCACTTAGGGTAACGGTTCGATTTCGACAAGTAATGCTGGAGTAACGATGAGCACCATGCTCCTCAATCACAAGCTCGACCGTGCCTTCGGGCACATGGACGTCGACGGCAGCGGATCGATCGAGCGCGAGGACCTTCTCGGCCTCGGTGCCCGGATCCTCGTCGGCTTCGGCGAGTCGCCGACCTCCCCGGCCGGTCACAGGCTCGCCCAGGGCTTCGAGGGGATCTGGCGGACCCTGGCCGCGGAGATCGACACCGACGGCGACGGCGCCATCTCGTCCGAGGAGTTCCGCGCGGGCATGACCTCGGCGTTCATCGAGGGCGACCACTTCGACGCGGTGTTCGCGCCCGCCGCCGAGGCGGTGGCCGGCCTGTGCGACACCGACGGCGACGGGGCCGTGGGGCCGGACGAGTTCTGGACCATGATGGCCGCGTTCGGCACCGCGCGCGAGGACGTGCGGGCCACCTTCGAGCGGCTCGACGGCGACGGCGACGGCGTCGTGTCCGTGGGCGAGCTGGTCGAGGCGACCCGGCAGTTCTACACGAGCGCCGATCCGGAAGTGGCCGGCAACTGGCTGTTCGGTCCGCTGTAGTGGCGCTCACCCCAACGTTCGGCGATCCCCTCACCCGTTCCCGACCCCACCCACAGCCCTTGTCGCACTCCATGTCACTTTCCCTGTCCCCTTCGTCCCCTTCGTCCCCCTCGTCCGCCGCGCCCTCCGGAACACCGGGTCACCCGGAGCCGCCGCGGCCCTCGGGAGTGGCCGCGGCACTGCTGCTGCCCCTCACCGAGGTCGTGCCGGTGATGTCGGCACCGTGCCCGATGCACCCCTCGGTCGACCTGATCGGCACCGAGCTGGCCGCCTGGGCCCGCGAGGTCGGGCTCGAACCTCCCCCCGGCGCCGGATTCGAGCGGATGGCCGGTCGTGCCTTCTGCGGATTCGGCGTGGAGCCGGCGCTGCTGTTCGCCAAATGGCTGACCTGGCTGTTCCACTTCGACGACGAGTGGGACGAGAAGCCCGCCGGGCGCGCGGCCGAGATCGTCGAGGCCACCTTCGCGCGGCTCGACCTCGTCGCCCGCGCGCCCGCGCACGCCTCCTCGCCCGTCGAGCTGGCCTTCGGCGACCTCTGGAAGGCCACCACCGGGCGGATGAGCACCCGCTGGCGGCACCGGTTCCTGGCGGGGCTGGCGGCGCAGGGCGAGGCCTGCCGTACCGAGGCCGAGAACCGCTGCGCGGGCCGCGTGCCCTCCCCCGCCGAGTACCCGCGGCTGCGGCGGGGCACCGCCGGCCCCTACCTGTTCGACCTGGTGGAGCCCTGCCTGGGGGTGGAGGTGCCCGCGGGACTGCGCGAGAGCACGACCTGGCGGACGCTGGTGGACGCTTGCAACGACGTCACCGCCTGGTGCAACGACGTCGCCTCGCACCACAAGGAACGGGCCAACGGCGACGTGCACAACTACGTGACGGTCGCCGCGACCGCGTTCGGCCTCTCCGACACCGGAGCCGTCGCCTGGGTGAACGACCGGATCGCCGCCCGCGCCGAGGACCTGCGGACCTCCGCACGGCGGCTGCCGGCGCTGTTCGACCGTTTCGGGTTCTCGACCGGCCAGGCCAGAGACGTCAGCAAGGTCGCGTGCGCCTTCCTGACGGCGCCGAGGGCCCAGCTGGAATGGCTCCTTGAGTCCAGCCGGTACGACGTGCCGTGACCCGGTGACCGCCGGCCCCCGTTGATCGCTCGTTGATTAAATTGCGGTCTGCGCCGGTTAAGGTCCTTTTAAGCACAAATGAAGGGCCTAAACCATCATGCGCGGGCTGTACCGGGGAATCCCGAGGGTGACGCCCGTCCAGAGGCGGATCACGGCGGTGCTCGCCGCCGCCGCGTCCGTGGCGATGGAGTGCGTCAACATCTGGGTCACGGCGCAGCTCCCGCAGCCTTCCTACACACCGCTGCCGTTCGCGCCCGAGGACGTGGCCGGCGCCGTGTTCCCCGTCCTCGGTGCGCTCCTGGTGTTCCAGCGGCCCCGGCTGGTCATCGGCTGGCTGCTCTGCCTGGGCGGGCTGTGCTCCGCGCTGAACAGCCTCACGGTGAACCTCGCGCTCCTGGACACCGCGCGAGAGTGGATGGTCCTGCCGAAGGCGATCTGGGCGGTCGCCGGGGTGAGCTGGAAGCTGGCCGTCCTCTTCCTGGTCGTGCTGCTGCCGCTGCTCTATCCGGACGGGAAACTGCCCTCCCCGCGCTGGCGGGCGCTGGTCTGGGGCTCCGTCGCCGTCCTGGCGGCCGACGTGCTCGTCACGGACCTGATGCCCCTTTTCGGGCAGCGGCCCGTGGGTTCCTCCCCCCACTTCCTGCGGTTCTCGCTGGACATGCTCACCAACGCGATGATGATCCTGGCCTTCGCCTCGCTGGCCACCCGGTTCCGGCGAGCCGGTCACGAGGAGCGCGGGCAGATCGTCTGGACGCTGGTCGCGCTCGCCACCGTGATCGTCCCCTGGGTGGTCGGCAACCCGGTGTGGTGGCTGGCGTCGTTCACGATCCCGCTGGTCCCGGTCGCGATCACCTTCTCGGTGCTGCGGCACCGCCTCTACGGAATCGACACGCTCATCACCAGGACGCTGGTCGGCGCGGGCCTGGTCGGCGTGATCGGCGGGGTGTACGTGGCGGTGGGCGCCGCCTCCAGCCTGTTCCTGTCGGACGTGGACCGGATCGGCGGCCTGGTCGCCGCGCTCTGCGCGGGGGCGTTCTTCCACCCGATGCGGCGGCTGCTCCAGCGCGGCGCCGACCGCCTCCTGTACGGCGGCAGGGGCGACCCGGTGGCGCTCGCCGCCGAGCTCGGGCGCAGGCTCCAGCGCACCGATCCCGCGGGAGGACTGGCCGCGGCCCTGGACGTGCTGCGCGACGGCCTGGCGGTCACCGGCACGGGCGTGCGCTTCCAGGGCGGCTGGCCCGAGGAGTCGACGGTGGGGACGCTGGAGGAGGTGGCGCGCGACATCCTGCTGGTCTGGCACGGCGAGCCCGTCGGCCGCCTGCTCATCGGCCCGCCGGGCGCCCGGCGCCTGCCGGCCGCGCACAACGAACGGGTCATCACCGCGCTCACGCCGTACGTGGCCGACGCCGCCCACGCGGTCCGGCTGGTCGGCGCGCTGCGGCGCTCCCGGGAGCGGATCGTCACCACCCGCGAGGAGGAGCGCCGCCGCCTCCGCCGCGACCTGCACGACGGTCTCGGCCAGTCGCTCAGCGGGATGGCGATGTCCATCAACGCGGCCAGGCTCTCCCTGCGCGCCTCCCCCGAGACGGCCGAGCGCATGCTCGGTGAGCTGCGCTCCGGCATGGACAGCGTCACCAACGACATCAGGCACCTGGTGTACGGCCTGCGTCCGCCGGCGCTGGACGACCTCGGCCTGGCCGGGGCCGTGGCGGAGATGGCGGGCCCCGACGTCGCCGTGGAGGTCAGGGGCGAGCTGCCGGGCCTGCCCGCCGCGACCGAGGTCGCCGCATACCGGATCGCGCAGGAGGCGCTGACCAACGCGCGCAAGCACGCCGGGGCCGCGACGGTGCGGGTGTCGCTGGAGCGGGGCGAGAACGACCTGAGCGTCCGGGTGCGCGACGACGGGATCGGCGTCCCTCCCGGGCGTCGCTCAGGGGTCGGGCTGGCGTCGATGCGCGAGCGCGCCGCCGAACTGGGCGGGACATGCGTGATCACGACGCCTCCCGAGGGGGGCACCGTGGTCGAGGCGGTACTCCCGGTGAACTTGAATGTGAAGATCTGACCACCGATGTTTTCTTACGGCTCGTGAACGATGGTGAGTATTGCCCTATGACGTTGGTCCAGGTAGCCCTACCCTTGCGCCTGCAATGCTGACATTTCGTGCTCTCGGCCCGTTCCAGGCCCTTCATGGTGAGACATCACTCGACCTCGGCGGCCAGCGCCAGATGGCGGTGCTGGCCCGGCTCCTCGTGGCCGGTGGCCGCGCCGTCCCGGTGGCCATGCTCATCGACGAACTGTGGCCCGGCGAGCCTCCCGCCCAGGCCCTGTCGACCATCCAGGGATACGTGTCGCGGCTGCGGCGCGCCCTGGAACCCGGCCGCGCGCCACGGGAGGAGGCCGAGGTCCTGGTCTCCGCCCCGCCGGGGTACGCGCTGCGCGCCTCGCCCGGTCAGGTGGACACCTGGAGTTTCGAGAGCGCGGTCAAGACGAGCGGCGAGCCCGCCGAGGTGTGGGATCGCCTGGAGGCGGCCCTCGCCCTCTGGCGCGGCCCGGCCCTGGCCGAGTTCTCCGACCTGCCGTGGGCGATGAGCGAGGCGGGCAGGCTGGAGGAGCTGCGGCTGATCGCGGTCGAGCGCCGGGCCGACGCGGGGCTGCTGCTGGGACACTCCGGCGCCCTGGTCGCCGACCTGGAGGCGCACGCCTCGGCGCATCCGCTGCGGGAGGAGGCCTGGCGGCTGCTCGCGCTGGCCCTGTACCGCAACGGCAGGCAGGGGGACGCGCTGGGCGCGCTCCGGCGCGCCAGGATGATGCTCCGCGACGAGCTCGGCCTCGACTTGGGCGCCACCCTGCAACGTCTGGAGTCCGACATGCTGGCCCAGGCCGTGCATCTCCATCCGCCCGCGGAGCCGGTGCGGGCCGCGGAACCGGTAGCGGCGGCGGCGCGCGTGACGCCCGCCGAGAAGCCGGCGCTGCCGGGGCTGCGCGTCGTGGTGGTGGACGACCAGGCGCTGGTCCGCACCGGCCTGCGAGTGGTGCTGGACAGCGAACCCGGTTTCGAGCTGGTCGGCGAGGCCGAGAACGGCGAGCAGGCGATCACGGTGGTCAGGGAGACCTCCCCCGACCTGGTGCTGATGGACATCCAGATGCCCAGGCTGGACGGGCTGACCGCCGCGCGCAGGATCCTGGCCGACGTGGCGCCGCCGAAGGTCGTGATGATGACCACGTTCGGCACGGACGACAACCTCTACGCGGCGCTGCGGGCCGGGGTGAGCGGGTTCGTCCTCAAGACGTCGGCGCCCGAGCAGCTCATCACCGCGATGCGGGCCGCGCAGGCCGGTGACGCGCTGATCGACCCCGCCGTCACCACCCGCCTGATCGCGGCCTTCGCCGGGCGCACCGACCCGTCGGCGCCACCCGGCCTCGCCGGTCTCGGCGACGCGGAGCTCGACCTGATGAAGCTGGTCGCCCGGGGGCTGACGAACCGGCAGATCGCGGCGACCCTGGCGGTCCCCGAGCGGTCGGTCTCGCAGTCGGTGGTCAAGCTGCTCGACCATCTCGGACTGTTCGACCGGGCCCAGCTCGTCGTCACCGCGTACGAGTCCGGGCTGGTCAACCCCGGCGACGTGGGCAGATAGCCATGTCCATGCGGCAGCGCGACCGCGGCCGGGTGCTCGACGGCACCGGTGGCGTGCCCAGGCGGGTCGTCGACGCGGTCACCGTGACCGGCACCGTGACCGGCACCGTGACCGGCACCGTGACCGAGGACGCCCCCGCCTGGCCCGCCCCCTCGCTCGCACGCGGGCTGCTGCGCTCCCCGCTGCGGCTCGCCGCCCTCTCCACGGCGCTCCTGTCGGTCGGACTCACCGTGATCGGCCTCGTGCTGCGTCTCGACCTGCCGCCCGGGTGGCAGCCGGAGCAGCCGGCCACGCCCGACCTGGCGGCGGGACTGACGTTCCCCGTGGTGGGGGCCTTCCTGCTGGCGCACCGCTCGCGTCCGGCCACGGCGTGGCTGATGTGCGCGGGCGGCCTGATGTGCGCGGTCAACTCCTTCTCCGAGGCGGCGATGTTCGCCTTCGCCGCGGCGGGCGACATGGAGGCCGCCGGGTACCTCCGCCTGAGCATGGTCACGGGAAAGGCGGCCGGCGGGTTCCTGCTGGCGATCCTGTTCCCGCTGTACTCCCCCGACGGCCGGCTGCCCTCGCGGCGGTGGTGGCCGCTGGCGGCGGCCGGCGTGGCCGTGTTCGCGGCGAGCCTGCTGCTGAACCTCACCCGCCCGGACCCCGACCCCGCGATCTATCCCTGGCCGCGGGTCATCCCCAACCCGCTCGCGGTGGACGTCCTCGCCCCCTACAACATGGCGGCGCGCGAGGTCGTCGCCGTCCTGATCTCGGTCCTCGCGGTCCTGGCGCTGGTCTCCCTGGTGCTGCGCTTCCGGCGGGCGGACTCCGAGCTGCGTCGCCAGATCGCCTGGCCGGTCTTCGCCTTCGCCGTCTACGTCGCCTTCCTGCTCGCCGGTCCGGCCTGGTGGCTGGCCGCGACGATCTGGACCGGGCTGATCCCGGGGGCCATCGTCTTCTCGGTGCTGCGCTACCAGCTCTACGGCATCGACACGGTGGTGAGCCGCGCCTTCGTCGCCGCCGGGCTGATCGCCGCGGTCAGCGCCATGTACGCGGTCGGCGCGGTCGCCGGGCTCGCACTGTCGGGATACGACCGGATCGGCGGCCTGGTGGCGGCCCTGCTCGCCGGGGTCGTCTTCCAGCCGCTCCGGCACCGGCTCAGGAGCCTGGTCGACCGGCTCATGTACGGCACGCACGGCGACCCGCAGGCGCTCGCCGAGCGCCTGGCCAGAGAGGTCCGCGAGACCGAGCCGGCCAACGCGCTCGCCGCCGTCGCCGCCGTGGTCAAGGACGGGCTGAGCGTCACCGGCGTCGCCGTCGAGGTCTACGAGCCCGGTGCCAGGCAGGTCCAGGTCGGCCTGCTGGGCCCGGCGCCGCGCCGGGTGCCGCTGGTCTGGCACGGCGAGCCGGTCGGACGGCTGCTCCTCGGCTCCCCCGGCCCCCGCAGGTTCGCCGCCGCGCACAACGGCCGCCTGGTCGCGGCGGCCGTCCCGTACGTCGCCGACGTGGCGCACGCCGTGCGGATGACCGCCGACCTGCAGCGCTCCCGGGAGCGCATCCTCACCGCCCGCGAGGAGGAACGCCGCCGCCTGCGCAGGGACCTGCACGACGGGCTCGGCCACGCGCTGACCGACATGGCCATGTCGATCAACATGGCCAGGATCAGCCTGCGCACCGCCCCCGCCTCGGCGGACAGGCTCCTGCTCGACCTGCGCGGCGGCATGGACGCGGTCAGCGAGGAGATCAGGGAACTGGTCTACGGCCTGCGCCCGCCCACCCTCGACGAGCTCGGCCTGGCGGGGGCCGTCCGGGCCCTGGCGCAGGAGGGCACGCCGCGGGTCGCGGTGGAGATCGAGGGCGACCTGTCGGACCTGCCCGCGGCGGCCGAGGTGGCCGCGTACCGCATCGCGCAGGAAGGACTGACCAACGTCCGCAAGCACGCGGGGGCCGGCTCCGCGGTGATCTCGTTGCGGCGCGGGGAGTCGCTGGTGGTCCGCGTCCAGGACGACGGGCGCGGGCTGCCCTCGGGACCGCGCTCGGGGGTCGGGCTGCTCTCCATGCGTGAGCGGGCCGCCGAGCTGGGCGGTACCTGCGTGATCGAGGCGGCCCCGGGCGGCGGGACGGTCGTGGAGGCCGTGCTGCCGATCCCGGCCGCACCGATCACGGCGAGCCGCCACACCCGGAGCTCACCGAGCCTTTAGGGTTCACCCGTTGACGAATGCTCATGTCCAGCGAGAAATCATAATTTCTCGAAAATTGCCGAAATAAACAAAAAATAGGCAAAATCAGATTCTTCTTAACTTACTCCGAAAATACGAAAATGGGTAGTTCGGTCCTTTGGTCCGAACGGCTTGCCTTATATCTTTCCCCCTAATCACGGCCGTCGAGCGAGCTCTGCTCACGGCTCGATCAAAGGAGAAAGCATGTACGGCAAGCGACAGCTGACGGTGCTCGGGGCGGCACTCCTCACCGCGCTCACCCTCGGACCGACCTCGTTCTCACAGGCCTCGGCCACGCCGGATCCCGAGCCGGGCGTGACGGCGAACACCCCGCAGAAAGAGGCCGTGACGGACCCGGCCCCATCGGCGGAAAGCCCGAGGGATTACTGGCGGGGATATCGGGACGGCTACCGGGCCGCCGGACGGGACTGCCGCAGGGCCAGGTCACGCAGCTACATCGGACCGCCCAGCGACTACGACAGAGGTTGGCTGGACGGCTACGACGCCGGATACGCCCGTTTCTGCTGAACGGCGGAACGAGGACACCGAAGCACGACGGGCTGTTCGAGTCCGGCGCCGGGTACCGGGAAAGGACCGGGAAGTGAGCCGAGGCCCCTGGAGGAGGCCTGACCGGAGAACCCGGCGACGGCAGGCGGTCACCTCCTGGCGTCCGCGCGCGTCCATCGGCGGCCGGGGCGGAATCACCTGCACGGCGGGCTCCGGGCGCGCCCCAATAGGATGGCCATGTGGCTCAACTCCGCATCGCCCTGGCCCAGAGCAATCCCGCCGTCGGTGACCTGGCCGCCAACACGGACAGGCTCGTCGAGTGGACCCGCCGCGCCGCCGACCGCGGCGCGCACCTGGTCGTCTTCACCGAGATGTTCCTGACCGGATACCCCGTCGAGGACCTCGTGCTGCGCACCTCGTTCGTGGAGGCGTCGATCGCCGCGATCGAGGAGGCCGCGCGACGGCTGGACGAGGCGGGGCTCGGCGAGATCCCCGTGGTCGTCGGCTACGTGGACCGCGCGAAGCTCGCCCCGCGCGTCGGCCAGCCCAAGGGCGCCCCGCTCGACGCGGCCGCGCTGCTGCACCGGGGCCGGGTGGTCGTCAAGACCGCCAAGCACCACCTGCCGAACTACGGCGTCTTCGACGAGTACCGCTACTTCGTCCGCGGCGACCGCCTGCCGATCTTCCGGTTGCACGGCGTCGACGTGGCGATCGCGGTCTGCGAGGACCTCTGGCAGGAGGGCGGCCCCGTCGCGGTGGTGGCCGAGGCCGGAGCCGGGCTGCTCGTGGTGCCGAACGCCTCCCCGTACGAGAAGGAGAAGGACGACGTACGCCTGGCCCTGGTGGCCAGGCGCGCCCGCGAGGCCGGATGCGCCCTCGCCTACGTCAACCAGGTCGGCGGCCAGGACGAGCTGGTCTTCGACGGGGACTCGGTCGTCGTCTCCGCCTCCGGCGAGCTGGTCGCGCGCGCGGCGCGCTTCTCCGAGGAGCTGCTGATCACGGACCTGGAGCTGCCCGAGGCCAGGTACGGAGGGCTCGGCACCTTCCAGGTGGACGCCGGCGACGGCACCGTGATCACGGTGGACCGGCTGGAGCTGTCGGCCCGCCCCGTCGAGCCGTACGAGCCGCAGGCCCCCACGATCGCCGAGCACCTCGACGACACCGCCGAGGTCTACTCGGCACTGGTCCTCGCGGTCCGCGACTACGTCGCCAAGAACGGCTTCCAGTCGGTCGTCCTCGGCCTGTCCGGCGGCATCGACTCGGCGCTGACCGCCACGATCGCCTCCGACGCCATCGGCCCCGACCGGGTGCACGTGGTGCTCATGCCCTCCCGCTACTCCTCGGACCACTCGGTGAGCGACGCCCAGGAGCTGGTCGACCGGCAGGGGATCAACGCCAGGACCGTGCCGATCGCCGACATCGTCAGCGGCTTCGAGAAGGAGATCGAGCTCTCCGGCCTGGCCGCGGAGAACCTCCAGGCCCGGGTGCGCGGCATGATCCTGATGGGCCTGTCCAACGAGCACGGCCACCTCGTCCTCACCACCGGCAACAAGAGCGAGCTGGCCACCGGCTACTCCACTCTCTACGGCGACTCGGCGGGCGGCTTCGCCCCCATCAAGGACGTGCTCAAGACCCTGGTCTGGGAGCTGGCGCGCTGGCGCAACGCCCAGGCGGGCCGGTCGGGCGAGTTCCTGCACGGGTTCGCGGTGCCGCCGATCCCGGAGAACTCGATCGAGAAGGAGCCCAGCGCGGAGCTCCGCCCCGACCAGCGCGACACCGACTCCCTGCCCGAGTACGACATCCTGGACAGGCTGCTGGACGACTACGTCGAGAAGGACATGGGATCCGCCGAACTCGTCGCCGCCGGACACGACCCGGCCCTGGTCACCCGGGTGATCCGCCTGGTCGACCTGGCCGAGTACAAGCGCCGCCAGTATCCCCCGGGCCCGAAGATCACCCCGAAGAACTTCGGCCGCGACCGCCGCCTCCCCATCACCAACCGCTGGCGCGAGACCACCACCTGACATATCGCGTTTTCCACGCCCTGAACCAGCCATTTTTGAATGTCATCTCGCCGTGCAGGAAGCCGATCTGTAAAGTCGACAGGGTGCGACGTGTTGCGGGATGCGCCCTGATACTGCTGTTGGCCACCGGCTGCGGCGCCAGTAGCCCCACCCTGGACCAGGCCGCCCAAACGCTGGCCAAGGACGCCAAGAAACTTGAATACTTACACCCCACCGTCAATAAGAAAATTGTAGACAAAACCGGGGGAGATGGAAACGATTTTACAACCTGTCCGGAAAAGGGTACTGCATTTCGCTTTCACCAGCTCAGTGGCGACTTTGCAAAAGACAACCAGTACACTCCCGCACAGTTAGCCGACCTAACTACTCGCCCGCTGCAGGACGCACTCATGCGTGTCGGCTACAAAATCGACCGGAACGCCAGCTGGGTGCAGCCCGGTCGAAGCTTCGTGATCCTCCATAAAGAAGATCCAGGCATCACCTTCATCGTTCTCGTACAGGCTTCCCAACCCAACATCGAAGTGATCGGCAAAACTGACTGCCTGTCGGTGAGCCAGTAGTCACGAGGAATTCTCGAAAAGGCGCGCCTGCTCTCGAAGGTGCAGAGCAGAGCGTTTCAGATTTCTTGCAGCGATTCGGCACTGTTCCGCGAGCCGGTCCATGTCCGATCGCCGTCGAACGACGTCGTGATCGAAGCGCTGAGCCGCCGGTCCCGTCCAAGCACGCTCGCCGTGGACCGACCCAGTCTTGATCTGATCAAACAATGTCGTCAGATTCCTCACATAGCCATCAAAGCGGTCCGCGAGCAGTTCTTTCTCATCCGCGAGACGCAGCAGTTCAGCACGTTCGCTCATCGGTCATCCTCCGCGCGCTCTCAGTGCCGCCTCCAACACAGGCTCCAAACGCCCGTAGAAAATATCCTTGAGCTGACGGAGATCCGATTCACCGAGTGGCGGCTGGCCGTGACTTTCGCGCGAGGCGTTGAAAGCAGATAATTGGCTGTCGACAAGCACATCAACAAGATCCGATGCCTCTTCAGGCGATCCCTCGTCCAGAAAATTCTCGATCTCGTCCTGCAGAGTGTTCTTCCAAGCGAGATCGACGGCTTTGGACGCCGTCGCCCCAGCCAAGACGGAGTCCGCAAGGAGATGGCCTGCCCAGCCGCCGACCAGCGCATCCAGAGGGAGAAACAAG
Source organism: Streptosporangium sp. H16 (assembly GCF_051918855.1). Lineage (NCBI taxonomy): Bacteria > Bacillati > Actinomycetota > Actinomycetes > Streptosporangiales > Streptosporangiaceae > Streptosporangium > Streptosporangium sp. H16. Next base: position 120,145 of record NZ_JBPXMD010000001.1, on the reverse strand, counting down.
AGCTCGACAGCGAACTTGCGATTTTCCTCCGCATCGAGATCAGCCTCGTGTAAACCACTGAAAAACAATGATGCGAGTGCTCCGGCCCTTACTGCCTTGTCGTAGAAAGCTCGGCGCTGCCCTTCTCTTCCCTCTTCCGTGGACGCGTTGCCGAACGGATGTTCCCTACCCAGATCGAGGTCTTCAAGAAATCCGCCGTATCCGCTTCTGAGTGGTGACAGCGCCGCCGGATCACGCAAGAGCCCACCAAAGAAGTTCACCACCGACTCCGCGTTGAGATTCCGCCACCCCTCACCTGGGGCCGTAGGCAGAGAGTCATGTTCTCTGCTCCAAACGACGGCGAGTTCGGGAAAATACTGGGAGATGTGCCTGGCGAGGACCTGGCCGATTGGCGAGGGGACAGGTATGACCTTGGTGTCGCCGGGGAGGTAACGCTTGTCCGACGGCTGGCCGTCCAGGGGCGGGAAGTATTCCAACTTGCTTGGTTCGGGGAGCAGAGAAGGCCATGCCGTCTTGTCTCCGAACACTTTGATGACATTGATCCAGGCGTCCCGGCGGAGGGTGACGACTCCCGCGCCGGGAGCCAGCGCCTTGTCCAGGGCGGCGGCGAGCAACTTCTTGAATCCTGGACGACCCTCGTCGTTGACCACTTCGGGACGCAGCAGCAGCGTCGCGTTGTCGCCGGAGGCAAGCAGTTCCTGGGTCGCCTCGCCGTTCTTGCTCAGCGCCTTGACCAGCCAGTAGGTATTCCAGTCTTCCTCGTCCTCACGGTGACCGCTTTGCTGGGCGAGTGTGGTTCCCGCCTGGACCAGGAATTCGCGCGACTGGCGGGCCAGGCCGAGCAGTGCCGCCATGTCCGCGATGGGCAGATCCCCCAACGCGCGGTCGCGCAGATCTTTAGGAAGGGTGCCCGCCGCGTCTGTTGAGGCGAAGGCCTCGGCCAGCGGGCCCAGGTCCTTCTTCGCCTTCGCCAGGTTGGCCGGGCTGTAGCCGCGCGCGTCGTTCTGGTTTCTCGCGCTCACCGCGGCGAAGATGCCCGCGAAAGTGCCTGCGCCCAGCGTGGCCAGCAGTCCCGCCGAGTAGGCGGCGTCGGCGGTCTTGCCCTGCCCTTCCCCAAGCGCCTCCTGGACCTTCTCCCAGTTCTGGACGCTGGGGTCCTTCTGGTACGCCTGCCATGCCGCCAGGGTTCGTTTTCCGGCGAGGGTCCCGGCGGTCCGGGCCTCCGTCGCGTCGCCGAACGCGAACTCCGCCGTTCTGAGGCCCCCCTGTGAAGCAGTGCCCTCGACGCGCTCGATCGTCTGGGTCCGCCAGGTCAGATCCCGCCGTGTCTCGTCGAGGAAGCGGCCGACACCGTCGAGCACCTCGGCGCCCGGTCCGGCGGGCCAGTCGGTGCCGGCCTCGGCGATGGAGGCCGACAGCCATGGCCTCAGCGTCTGAACGCGCTGCGCGGCGTCGTCCATGGAGGTGATGAGACGCCGTGCCCCGGCCGGATCAATTCCGACAAACTCCGCCATTCGGCCCGGCCTCCTCGGGGAACAGACGCCAGAACAACAAAGCCTCAACAGATTATCGCGGATTCTCAACAACTGAAGATGTTGATAAGAAAAGACTGGCGGCCATCGGGGAAATATGTATCCAACGAGGCCCTCGACTGTGGACCCAAAGCACTTTTCACCGCGTTTCGGATACGCGCTTCCTATTGCGGCAACGGACCATTACTTTTCGTAGTGATCCGATGACGAAACACGCGTCGGTCCCCCAGCGGCCCCGGCACGAGAAAGGAGCCCGCGATGCCCACCCCGCGTGAGCCGGAAGGTGAGACCAGTCCCCTCACCTTCTTCGCCTCCGAGCTTCGCCGCCTGCGCGATCAGGCCGGACTGTCACAGGAACAGCTGGCCCAGCAGATCGCCTATTCGACCGGCCTGGTCAGTATGGTCGAGACGGGCAGGCGCAACCCGTCGCTCGACTTCACCGAACGGTGCGACCGGGCGCTCAGCGCCAACGGCGTGCTCATCCGAATCTGGCCAATGCTGACCTACGGCGTCCTCCCGCCGCGCTTCCGCCCCTGGGTGGACATCGAACAGCAGGCCCACACCCTGCGGGGCTGGGACCCGTTGCTCGTCCCCGGCCTTCTCCAGATCCCCGACTACGCCCGTACGATCCTGGAGGCCTATCCGGGGGTGACCGACGAGCGGGTGCAGGAGCTGCTGACCGCCCGCCTGGAGCGTCAGAAGATCCTGGCGCGCGACAACCCTCCGCCGCTGTGGACCGTGCTCGACGAGGGAGTCCTGCATCGAGGCGTCGGAGGTCCGGACATCATGCGCGATCAGCTCGCCGCGCTTCTGACCGCGTCCGAGCACCGGAACATCTCCATCCAGGTCGTACCAAAAAGCGCCTACGTGACCGGCGGTGCGATCGCTGGTCTGGAGGGAGGATTCTTCATTGCGAGCGCCGAGGGCAGCCTGGATAGTGTATTCGTGGAGTCCGCCGCCGTAGGGCACGTCACGGACCATCCTCGCGACGTGGCGGCGATCTGCAGGCGATACGAAGCGGTCCGCTCGGCGGCCCTGCCCGCGCGGGCGAGCGCCGACCTCATAGCGAAGGTGATGACGGAATGGCAGCAGACCTGACCGGCGCGACCTGGCGCAAATCCTCCCTGAGCGGCTCCGAAGGCGGCAACTGCGTCGAGGTGGCCGTCATCGGCGCCCCTCGCACCGGGTACAAGGCGGACCTCGGCGCACTGCACGTGCTGCGCGACTCCAAGAATCCCGGCGGGCCGAAGCTCTTCTTCACCCGGGCCGAATGGGACGTCTTCATCGCGGGCGTGAAGCTCGGCGAGTTCGACCACCTCGGCGACTGACACCTCACGTCCGAGACGCCGAGGTGCCTGAGCACCGGAAACGCCGAAACCCCGGCGGCCACGGCCGGGGTTTCGTGACGACATCCATGACGCTGCCCGTACGAGGGCCACCGCCCCCAGACGGCCGTACGGGAAAGCCTCAGGGGCCGAGGCCCGCCAGGAGGTGGTCGACGATCCGTTCGGCCAGGTCAGAGGACGCGGCGTAGTCGTCGACGCCCTCGGTGCGGATGTACCACATGACGGTGCCGACCAGGTTCGCCATCGCGAGGGGGACGTCGAGGCCGGCCCGCAGCTCGCCGGTGGCGACGCCGCGCCGCAGCAGGGCGGTGATCGCCGCCCTGCGCGGCTCGATGGTCGCCTGGCGGATGCGCTCCACCAGGCGGGGGTGCCGCTCGGCCTCGTTCATCGCGATGTTCATCACGCAGCGGTTGCGCGCGTCGCACGCGTCGCGCAGGAACACCCGCGCGTAGACGACGAGATCCTCGCGGACCGAGACGCCCGCGACCGGGGGCAGCGGCGTCTTGAGCGTGGACAGCGCGTCGACGAGCAGGTCTTCCTTGTTCGACCAGCGCCGGTAGATCGTGGTCTTGCCGACCCCCGCGCGAGCGGCGATCGCCTCGATCGACAGCTCGGAGAGACCCGCACTCTCCCCGATCAGGTCGAGGGTCGCGTCGATGATGGCCTTCTCCGCCCTGGCGCTGCGGGGACGGCCCGCGGGACGGGGCGTCTGGGCCCCTGCCGCCTGAATCTCGTCGGTGGTCGTCATAGCGCTCCTACACTACCGCCGGTTCCTTACCTGGGCTGATCTCCTCGGGGACGGGAACGGCCCCGGAGGACTTGCCGGGCAGCCACCTGAACACCACCAGGGCTCCGAGCAGCGCGATGACCGCGGAGACGAGGGCGGTGATGTGCATGCCCTCGACGAAGGCGAGCTTGGCCGGTTCGACCAGCGCCGCACCCCGGGCGCCGAGGCCCTGGGCCACGCCCAGCGTGCCGGTCAGCGACTCGCCCGCCAGGTGCCTGAGCTGGTCGGGCAGGCCTGTCAGGGCCGGGGCGATCTGGTCGCGGTAGGTGGCCGAGAGCAGCGAGCCGAGAAGCGCGACGCCGAGCGCTCCGGCCACCTGGCGGACCGTGTTGCTCATGGCCGAGCCGACGCCGGCCTTCTCCCTGGGAAGCGCCTCCATGATCGCGGTGGTCGCCGGGGGCATGATGTTGGCCATCGCCGCGCCCTGGACGAAGAAGACGATCTCCAGCAGGACGACCGGGGTGTTCTGGTCCATCAGCGCGTAGGAGGCCAGCGCGGCGGCCACGACGACCATGCTGACGGTGGCGCTCAGCTTGCCCCCGAAGCGCACGGCCATCTGCTGGCTCAGCGGCGCGAAGATCAGCTGTGCGGCGGCGAAGGGGATCATCAGGGCGCCGGCCTGCAGCGCGCTGAATCCCAGCACGATCTGCAGGTAGAAGACCAGGAAGAACATCGCGCCCATCATCGCGAAGAACACGATGCCGATCATGCCGACCGCGGTGGCGAAGCGCGGGTCGCGGAAGTAGCTGACGTCGAAGGCCGGGTGGTCGATACGGCGCTCGTACCAGATGAAGGCGGCGAGCACGACGATGCCGAGGATGGTCGGTACGAGCACCTCGGCGCTGGCGATCGTGGCCAGCTCCCCGCCCCGGATGATGCCGTAGGTGACGGCGACGAGGCCGATGATGGAGAGGACCACGCCGACCGGGTCGAGCCTGGAGGGCTTGGGGTCACGCGACTCGGGCACGACCAGGCTGATGAGCACCATGCTGATCAGCACGATCGGCAGGTTGACCAGGAAGACCGAGCCCCACCAGAAGTGCTCGATGAGCAGGCCGCCGGTGATCGGGCCGATCGCCACGGCCAGGCCCACCCCGCCGGCCCAGACGCCGATCGCCTTGCCGCGCTCCTGCGGGGGGAAGACGTTGGAGATGATCGCCAGCGTGGCCGGCATGATCGCGGCACCGCCGATGCCCATGAACGCGCGGGCGACGATCAGCTGCATGGGGTCCTGGGCGTAGGCGCTGGCCAGCGAGGCCAGGCCGAAGAGCACCATGCCGACCATGAGCATGCGCTTGCGCCCGGTGCGGTCGCCGATCACCCCGAAGGTGAACAGCAGGCCCGCGAACACGAGCGTGTAGGAGTTGATCGCCCATTCCAGCTGGCTCTGGGTGGCGCCCAGACCCTCCACGGGGTCGGCGATCGTCTTGAGTGCGACGTTGAGGATGGTGTTGTCGAGCACGACTGCCAGGAGGCTGAAGACCAGCACTCCCAGGATCTGCCACCGCCGCGGGTGACCGAGCTGTTGTTCCACGAAGGCCCCGTATTCGATACGCTTAAGTTTCGAAACACCACCGTAGCGTTGATCATTACGATACGCAACCGTATCGTTTCATATTTGTCGTGAAATATCTTGATCTCAGGGTGCGCCCTCCGAGGTGACGCACCGGGACGGGCGGCGGCCGGGATCGGCGACAGCCCGGACCGGGTACGGCTGGAGTAGCGCCGCCCCCGTGCCGCCCCCGTGCCGGCGACAGCCCGGAATCGGGTACGGCCGAGGTCAGGCGGCCACCGGGACAGGTTCGTCGGCCACGGCCGCGGTGCGCCGCCAGAACGGCAGGGCGACCAGCACCATCACCACACCGACCAGCCCGGCGGCGGCGAAGGCCCAGCCGGGACCGGGGCCGTCGATGATCACACCCGCGATGGGCGCCGCGGAGCCGGCGCCGATCAGCAACGCCGTGCCGTGCAGGCCCATCGCCTCGCCACGGGCCCCGGCGGGCACCCAGCGGGTCACGGTCTCGATCGTGGAGGACAGCGCGGGGGCGCACAGCACCCCGGCCGGCAGCAGGGCCAGGACCAGCCAGTGCCAGTCACCGCCGACCAGCCCGACGGGGACGGTGAGCACGCCCATGGCGCCGATCAGGATCAGCGGCGACACCCCTCGGGGCAGCATGCCGTACACGAAACCGCCCATCAGCGAGTAGGCGCACCACAGTCCGATCGCCAGCCCGATCCAGGCGGTGTCGCCGCCCTGCTTCATCGTCGCCACCAGGGACAGCTCGGTGGCGGCCAGCACGAAGGTCGCCGCGACGACCGTGCCGAGCAGCCCGAGCATGCCCGGGGTGAGCCACTGGCGCCGCGAGACCTTTCCCGCCACCTCCTGGAGCTCCTCCTCCGAGCGGACGGGCGGGTTCAGCGCGATCAGCGCCACCCCCGAGGCGACCAGGCCGGCCGCGACGATGCCCATGGTGGGCACGCTGCCGAGGAGGGTCACCCCCGCGACCGCCAGGGCGGGACCGGCCATGTAGGAGAGTTCCACGATCATGGAGTCGAGGGAGAAGCCCATCCTGCGCTGGTCGACCGGGACCAGCGCCGTGAGGCACTGCCTGATCACGCTGAACACCGGAAGGCTGAGCAGGCCCGCGGGCACCGAGGCCGCGAGCAGCAGGGGGAACGGCATCGCCCACGCGGTGGACCAGAAGGCGAGCTGGGCGAGCGTGGTCACCACCAGCACCGGACGCAGGCCGTGGCTGTCGACGAACCTTCCGGCCAGCGGCGAGCCGACCGCCATCCCCACCGTGCTCGCCATGGTCACCAGACCGGCCGCGGCGAAGCCGAGCCCTAACCCGCTGGAGTCGACGACATGCATGGTCAGCGTGATGGCGACCGCGGTCGAGGGGATGCGGGCGACCAGTCCCACCAGCAGCAACGACCGCACGCCCGGGATCGCCAGCAGGCGGCGGTAAGGTTCGAAAGCCATTGTGATTACTTACCTCCGCGAGCATTGTGCCGTACGCCCCTGACACTTCCGCCACTGGATTACCGCGCCGAGGTGCCGCGCACCGCCCGCCGGACACCCCTGACGCACCGCGCACCGCCCGCCCCACCCTGAACGCGCGCACCCGCCGGCGCCCGCCCGCGCGGCACCGGCATGTTCGCCACGGAATATCGTCCGGACGCGCGTCCTCACACTCCGTTACGGCGCCAAAAGGACGAACGTGTCACATACCACCCACACCTGCCCATTGGATTACCACGTCGATCGGGTCTGTTGAACCTGTCGTACGCGTGCAATCATCGAAAACGTCCGGGGACGCCACAGGGGCGCCTCGAGACTTCACTGGAGGTCCCATGTCCTCTTCCGTCACCAACCGGCCGACCTCTCTGTACGGCGGCCAGGCTGGACGAAGGATCACCGTGCGCGACGTCGCCGCCGCCAAGGAGCGTGGCGAGCGGTGGCCGATGGTCACCGCGTACGACGCGATGACCGCCAGGGTCTTCGACGAGGCCGGCATCCCCGTGCTGCTCGTCGGCGATTCGGCCGCCATGGTCGTGTACGGGTACGACTCGACACTGCCCGTGTCGGTGGACGATCTCATGCCCCTGACGGCGGCCGTGGTCCGCGGTTCCTCCCGCGCGATGGTCGTGGCCGACCTGCCGTTCGGTTCCTACCAGTCATCTCCCCAGCAGGCCCTGGAGACGGCCGCCCGATTCATGAAGGAGGCCGGGGCCCACGCGGTCAAGCTCGAGGGCGGGCGGCGGGTGCTTCCCCAGGTCGAGGCCCTGGTCTCGGCCGGCATCCCGGTGATGGCCCACCTGGGCCTGACCCCCCAGTCGGTCAACGCGCTCGGCGGCTACCGCGTGCAGGGCCGCGGCCAGTCGGGCGACGAGCTGATGGCCGACGCCAAGGACCTGGAGTACGCCGGGGCGTTCTCGGTGGTCCTGGAGTGCGTTCCCACCGACCTGGCCGAGCGGGTCACCGCGTCCCTGTCGATCCCCACGATCGGCATCGGCGCCGGGCCCGGCACCGACGCGCAGGTCCTCGTCTGGCAGGACCTGATGGGCCTGACCGCCAGCCCCGCCAAGTTCGTCAAGAAGTACTTCGACCTGGCCCACGAGATGGACAGGGCCGTGCGCAGCTTCGCCGACGAGGTGTCGACCGGCGCCTTCCCCGCCGCCGAGCACAGCTACCGCTGACCGGCCGGGACCGCGCCGCCCCCGGGCGCCGCGGAACCGGTGACCACCGCTGAGCCGCCCCGGCGCCCCGGCGCCCCAGGAGAACCTGGCGGCGCCGGGGCGTCCTCCGTCGTACGGAACGTACGAGAGTCAGACGAGCGTGGCGGGGTCGGTGTTGGCGCCGCACACGACGACGGCCACCCGCTCGCCGGGGGCCGGGGTGTGGACGCCGGACAGCAGGGCCGCGTACGCCGCGGCGCCCGCGTGCTCGGCGGCGATCCTGTGCTCCCGCCACAGCTCGCGCCGCGCCTCGACGATGGCCTCGTCGGAGACCAGGAGGCTCCGCACCCCCGCCGCGCTCGTGATCTCGTAGGCGATCTCGCCCGCCCGGCTGGCGCCCAGGGCGTCGGCCCCCACCCCCGAGACCTCGACGCCGACCGGCCCGCCGGCCTCCAGGGCCCGGTGCAGGGTCGGGATGAGCTCGGGCTCGACGGCGACCACGCGGGCCCGGCCGCCGAGGGCGACGGTGATCCCGGCGACGAGCCCGCCGCCGCCGACCGCGACGACGACCGTGTCGACGCCCCCGGTCTGTTCCAGGAGCTCCAGGCCGACCGTGCCCTGCCCGGCGACCACCTCCGCCTGGTCGTAGGCGTGGATGTCCAGGGCGCCGGTCTCGGCCGCGCGCTTGACCGAGGCCTCGTACGCCTCGGCGTAGACGGCGCCGATCTGGGTCACCCGCGCGCCCAGCGCGCGCAGCCCGGCGACCTTCACCGGGCTGGACACCGTCGGCACGAAGATCTCCGCCTGGACGCCGAGGCTGCGCGCCACGTACGCCACCGCCAGGCCGTGGTTGCCCCCGCTCGCCGCGATCAGCCCGGCCTCGGGGATCCTCTCCGAGGCCAGGGCGCGGTTGAAGCCTCCGCGCGCCTTGAACGACCCCGAGTGCTGCAGCCCCTCCAGTTTCAGGAACACCCCCGGCGACACCTCGACCACCGGTGTGCGCAGGACATGCCCGGCGATGCGCTCGGCGGCCCGCTCCACGTCCCCGATCGACACGCTCACGCGCGCTCCTTCCCCGCAAAACGATCCGGAGGCGGCCGCCCGGCCCTGCGGGCGGCCCCGCGCCGCAGTGTAGAGGGCCGCGGTGCAGAGACGGCGCGGGCCGCGCTCCCGGCGGCGTCAGAAGTCGTCAGGAGAGCGCCTGCTCGAAGTCGGCCCACAGGTCCTCGACGTGCTCGATGCCGACCGCCACCCGCACGGTGCCCTCGCCGATCCCGTGCCGGGCGAGTTCCTCGGCCGTCAGGGAGCGGTGGGAGGTGGTCGCGGGGTGCAGGATGAGCGTCTCGACGCCGCCGAGGGACGGGGCCAGCAGGGCCAGCTTCACCGAGCTCATGAACCGCTCCCCCGCCTCCCGCCCGCCCGCCAGGTCGAAGGAGAAGACCCCCCCGAAGTCGGGCAGGAGCTTGGCCGCCAGCTCGTACGAGGGGTGCGAGGGCAGTCCCGGCCAGTGCACGACGGAGACGGCGGGGTGGGCGTTCAGGCGGGTGGCCAGCTCGCGGGTGTTGGAGCAGTGGCGCTCCATCCGCAGCGGCAGCGTCTGGATGCCGCGTAGGGTGAGCCAGGCGGCGAACGGGTCCGCGGTGGCGCCCAGCTTGGTGGTGAAGGACCACACCTTGCGGTACAGCTCGTCGGAGGCGAAGACGGCGATCCCGCCGAGCACGTCGGTGTGCCCGCTCAGGTACTTGGTGGTGGAGTGCACCACGATGTCGGCACCGTGCTCGATCGGCCTGCACAGGATCGGGGAGGCGAAGGTGTTGTCGACCACCGAGACCAGTCCGGCCTCGCGGGCCGCGGCGCACATGCCCGGCAGGTCGGCGACCTGGGTCACCGGGTTGGCGATGGTCTCCAGGTAGACCAGCCTGGTCTCCGGCCGCACGGCCTCGCGCAGCGCCGCCGGGTCGTCCTCGGGGACGTAGGAGACCTCGATCCGGAACCGCGCCACCAGGTCGTTGATCATCGCGGCGGTGCCGCCGTAGAGCGGCTTCTGCGCGATCAGGTGGTCGCCGGGCTCCAGCAGTCCGAGCAGTACGGAGTTGATGGCCCCCATCCCGGAGCCGGTGGCCACGGCGCCGACGCCGCCCTCCAGCCCGGCGACGGCCTCCTCCAGGGAGCGGACCGTCGGGTTCGACAGCCGCCCGTAGACGAAGGCTCCGTCCGGGCGGCCCATCCCGTCGGCGAAAACGGCCGGGTCGTCGAAGACGAACCCGGAGGTCTGGTAGAGCGGCACCGTGATGGGACGGCTGCCGTTCAGGGGCGGCTGGGGCAGGTGGACGGTGCGGGTCTCCGGACGAAAATCAGTCATGTGTCAAGGATGTCCGGTTAACTAGCTATTTGTCAGATCCAATCAGGCAAGATTGGCCCGCTTCGGGGATCGGGTCCGACCGGTTGGCCACCGGCCGAGCCTGCATGCCTCACCGCCCCCGCACCCACACGACCGGCCACCAAACCGTCCCCGGCTTCCCTCCACGGGCCACCGAAGCACCCCGGGGCCACTCCACGGGGCGCCGAACCACGCGGCCGGCCGGCGAGACGACGACCACGGACGAAGGCCCGCTCGTCGCGGGCCGGAACGCCGCCCAGCTAGATGTCGGTGACGCGCAGGCCCGCGTGGGCCTTGTAGCGGCGGTTGATCGAGATGAGGTTGGCGGTCAGCGCCTCGACCTGGTGGGCGTTACGCAGGCGGCCGGCGTACACGCCGCGCACGCCGGGGATCCGGCCCGCCAGCGCCTGGACGGTGTCGGTGGCCTCGCGGTCGTCACCCGCCACGAGCACGTCCAGGGCGATCTCCTCGACCTCGGGATCCAGCAGCAGGACGGCCGAGACGTGGTGGAAGGCGGCGACCACGCGGCTGTCGGGCAGGACTGCGGCCGCCTGCTGGGCGGCGCTGCCCTCCTCGACCGCGAGCGCGTAGGCGCCCTGCTTGTCGAACCCGAGCGGGTTGACGCAGTCGACGACGATCTTCCCGGCCAGCTCGGAGCGGAGGGACTCCAGCGTTGAGCGGTGCCCGTCCCAGGGAATGGCCACGATCACCACGTCGGCCTCGGCCGCCACGGTCGGGTTGTCCGTGCCGCGCACCGATCCGCCGATGCTCTCCGCCGCGGCCTGAGCCCGTTCCGCGCTCCGCGAGCCGATCAGCACGGTGTGCCCGGCGAGGGCGAACCGCCGGGCCAGGCCCTTGCCCTGGTCGCCGGTCCCGCCCAGGATCCCGATCGAGATCTTGCTCACGTCCGGAATGTCACTGCTCACTCGCCGCTCCTCATCGTCCCCGGTCGCTCAGGGCCGGACTCCATCGACCATATCGCCTGTCCCGATCATCTCAGGGTCGCGTTTCCGGGATCGGCGCGGGGTGTCTGGGGCACGATGGTGCGATGGACGCTGGGTCGGTGACGCTGCTGCGTGAAATCCTGGCCTCGACCGGCTGGGTCGAGCGGACCCGCGAGCTGGGCCTCGCCCTGCGCGCGACGCGCTCCCCCGGCGGGCTGCTGGTGGTCGGCACGCCTCAGGAGGAACCCTGGCACCTGACCGCGCACCTGAGCGACGAGGCCAGGTTCTCCGGGATGCCCCAGCTCACCCCGACGCTGGTCCGCTGGGCGCCCGCCCCAGGAGCGCCCGAGCACCTGCGGGTCGGGCTGGAGCGGATCGAGCGGGCCGGGCGGGGCGAGACGCTGTTCGTGGTGGCCGAGGAACGCGCCCCCGAGGCGCTGCTGGAACGGGTGAGCGACGCCCGCAGGACCGGTACGACGATCCTGGCCCTGGGCGGTGGCGACCCGGATCTGACGGGTCTGGCCCACGACGCGCTGACGATCCCCGAGCGGGCGCCGTTCTCCTTCGACGGAGCCCAGCACCTGGTGAGCATGGCCGCGGGCGAGGTCGCCCGTCGTCCAGGCCCGCGCGACCGCCTGGCCAGGCTGCTGGAGCGGATCAGCGGCCCGCGGGTCACCGACTAGGCCCTCGGAGCGCCGACCGGCCCACCGGCCAGGCCCGCGGCCACCGGCACCACCCGCCCGCCCCAGGCCACCGGCGCCCCTCACCGTCCGGGCATCAAGTCACCGCCCTGGCCAGGCAGCACGGCCGGGCACGACGGGGACAGGGCCGGGTCAGGGCGGGGGACAGGGCCGGGGCACGGCCAGACGGCTAGGGGGCGTTCCAGCGCGCTCCGAGCCGTCCCGACAGCTCCTCGGCCGCGTCCCTGAGCGCCGCGATGACCACGGCCTGCACCGGGTCGGGCTCACCCGAGCGGGTACGGCCGAGGCGGGTCACCGCGTCCAGCTTCCTGGCGCCCACGTTGGTGATGCCCGTGACGACGACCTCGCCGTCCGGGACGTCGAGCAGGGCCAGCGACGGCACGATCGCCACCCCGTGCCCCGCCGCGACCAGGGCGAGCGTGGGCGGGAACTCCTGGATCATGTGCACCCGGTGCGGGGTGAATCCGTGCAGGACGGCGAACCGCTCCAGGGCGTGGCCGCAGGCCTGGTCGGGCGGCCCGGCGATCCACGGCACCCCCGCCAGGTCCGCGACCTGGCGCGGGACCTCCGCCCAGCCCGGCGGGGCCACGATCCGGTACTCGTCCACGTAGAGGGGGTGGGAGACGATGGACTGCCGCGCCGCGACGGTCTTGCCGGCCTTGTCGGCGTCCTCCTCGGTGAGGGCGAGGTCGACCCCGCCGAGGCGGAGCTCCTGCAGCGCGGGCGGCCCGTACAGTTCCCGGATGTGCGGCGTGATCTGGGGGTGGCGCTCGGCCAGCCTGCCCAGCGCGGGCACCAGCAGGTGCCGGATGACCGTGGGGAACGCGGCGATCGCCACCGGCCCGGCCAGCCGCTCGGTGAAACGGATCAGCTCCCGCCTGGCCTCGCCCAGCTCCTCCTCGACGCGCTCGGCGTATCCGGCGAGGACCCTGCCCGCGGGAGTGAGGGCGACCCGGCGCTGCGACCTGTCGATGAGGGAGAGCCCGACCTCCCGCTCTAGGAGCGCGAGCTGCTGCGAGACCGCCGAGGCCGTCAGGTGGAGCGCCTCCGCCGCGCGCATGACGCCGCCGCGACGGGCGACCTCGTGGAGCACCCGCAGCCGCCGGGGATCGATATCCATGCAGCTCAGCTTACGTGGACATTAAGAAAACTTTATTTGCCCTTTAGCGAGCGGGGCGGAAATCATGAGGTCATGAGCTTCTCACGGAAGGAGGTGAGCGCCCCGTGACCCGGCTGGTCGAGCTGAGCCACCCCATCACCGAGGGGATGATCACCTACCCCGGCGTCCCCGGCCCCCGCCTGGGCGTGCACCTGAGCCGGGAGGCCTCGCGGGAGGTCTACGCCCCGGGCACGGAGTTCCACATCGGCAGCGTCGAGCTGGTCGCCAACACCGGCACCTACCTCGACACCCCCTACCACCGCTACCCGCAGGGGCCCGACCTGTCGGGGATGCCGCTGGAGTCACTCGCCGACCTCCCCGGCCTGGTCGTACGGGCCGAGGGGGCGCCCTCCGTGGGGCTCGACCGGTTCTCGGGGCTGGACGTGCGCGGCAGGGCCGTACTCCTGCACACCGGCTGGGACCGGCACTTCGGCACCGAGACGTACTTCCACGGCCACCCCTACCTCGAACCGGAGGCGGCCCGCTGGCTCGCGGAGCGGGGGCCCGCGCTCGTCGGCATCGACAGCCTCAACATCGACGACACCCCGCCCCGCGGTGAACGTCCCGCGCACACGCTGCTGCTCGGAGCGGGCATCCCGATCGTGGAGCACATGACGGGGCTGGCCGCGCTGCCCGGCAGCGGGTTCCGCCTCCACGCCGCGCCGCCGCTGCTGGCCGGCCTGGGGACCTTCCCCGTCCGCGCGTACGCCGTCGTGGACGGCTAGCGGCCGGCCGGCGACCAGCAGACAGCCAGCCGACAACCTCAGTCGTCCCCGTCCCAGGCGCGGTCGTTCTTCTTCCACTCCTCGTTCCTGTCGGCCGCCGTCTTCAGCGCGGCGGCCGCCGCGTCGCGGGTCGGGTACGGTCCCATCCGGTCCTTGTTCGGGCACCCGTCGTCGGGCTCGACGGCCATGTGCGTCAGGCAGAACCACCATTGATCACTCATGCGGCAATACTGCCCAGTGGGAAGCACAACTAGACTGGGGGACCATGACGACACTGCTCCAGCCCGGGCGGATCTCCCCCATCCGCAAGGTGCCCTCTCACATCCAGCGGCCGGAGTACGTCGGGAAGAAGTCCCCGAAGACCGGGGAGTCCGACGTCAAGACCCCCGAGATCATCGAACGGATGCGGGTCGCGGGCAGGCTGGCGGCCCAGGCGCTCGAAGAGGTCGGCAGGCACGTGGCACCCGGGGTCACCACCGACGAGCTCGACCGGATCGGCCACGAGTTCCTCTGCGACCGCGGCGCGTACCCCAGCACGCTCGGCTACCGCGGGTATCCCAAGTCGCTGTGCACCTCGATCAACGAGGTGATCTGTCACGGCATCCCGGACGACACCGTGCTGCGCGACGGCGACATCGTCAACATCGACATCACCGCCTTCATCGGCGGCGTGCACGGCGACACCGACGCCACCTTCCTGGTCGGCGACGTGGACGAGGAGTCGCGCCTGCTGGTCGAGCGCACCCGCGAGGCCACCAACCGGGCCATCAAGGCCATCGCCCCCGGCCGCCAGCTCAACGTGGCCGGCCGCGTGATCGAGGCCTACGCCAAGCGGTTCGGCTACGGGGTGGTCCGCGACTTCACCGGCCACGGCATCGGCACCACGTTCCACTCGGGCCTGATCGTTCCCCACTACGACGACCCGTCACTGGCGGTCACGCTGGAGCCGGGCATGACGTTCACGATCGAGCCCATGCTGACGCTCGGCACCATCGACTACGACATCTGGCCCGACGGCTGGACCGCCGTCACCAAGGACCGCATGCGGACCGCCCAGTTCGAGCACACCATCCTGGTGACCGAGACCGGCCACGAGATCCTGACACTCCCCTGAGGCGCCGGCCCGCTCCGCGGCCACACCACCTCTGAGCTGGGAGAACGGCGAGATCCCCCGGCCGCGCGAGCCCCCTCCCGCAGGTGGGTGCCCGATCCGGGCTAGTCCTGGCAGGGCACCACACCGGTGACGGTGGTTCCCTCGCCGGGAACGCCGTTGACGCTGCACGAACCGCCGAGCTGTTCGAAGTGGGCGCGCATGGCGGCGACGCCCCGGCCCTTCGCCTCCCCGAAGAAGCCGATGCCGTTGTCACTCACCGTCATGCGCAGGCCGCCACGCCCGAAGGTGACGGCGACGGAGACGACACGGGCACCGCTGTGCCGCTCGACGTTGGACAGCGCCTCCCCGAGCGCGGCCAGCACGGCTCTGGCGACCCCGGGCGGAACGTCCTGGGCGGGCAGGGCCCAGATCTCGACGGCGACCCCGGTGCGCTCGGCCCATTCGGTGAGATGCTCTTCGAGCGCCTGGGCCAGGCTCCGGCTGCGGCCCTCACGTACGCGCACTTCCTCGGACACAGCTCAACCTTCCTGATGCACATTGCAGCCACCGGCCCCCCGACCGGATGTGTGACTGGGCGTGGCGCGCGGTGAAAAAGCGCTGCACCCGCTGCGGTGAGCACGAGCCCCCTGGAATACAGGCTACCGGGAGGTGTCCAGGAGAGAGCTCGAAGATAGAAGGGCGTAGCCGTCCGGCTACTCCGCGCCGTCGCGCCTGTTGAGTTTGGCCAGGTAATCATTGTAGGCGTCGAGCTGGGCGTCGCCGCTGCCGCCGTCGCGGGCCGCGGCGGCGTCGGCGCGACGGTCGGCGCGGCGGGCCCCGCGGTCGTCGTGGCGCCACCACTGGAAGGCCAGCGCGAGGAGCACGATGAGGGTCGGGATCTCACCGAACCCCCAGGCGATGGCGCCGCCGGTCTGCTGGTCCTCGATCGCGGACGCGCCCCAGGTGCGGCCGAGCTGGTCGTACCAGTCGGAGGCCAGCACGGTGGTCATGCTCATCAGCGCGATGCCGAAGAACGCGTGGAACGGCATGGTCACGAACAGCAGGATGAGCCGGGCCACGTGCGGCAGCCGGTAGGGGGCGGGATCGACCCCGATGATCACCCAGAAGAACAGGCACCCGCTGAGCAGGAAGTGCACCGTCATCACGATGTGGCCGAGGTGCTCCTCCATCGCGGCGGCGAACAGCGGCGTGAAGTACAGCGCGTAGGTGGAGACGATGAAGATCGCGGTGGCGATCGCCGGGTGGGCGATGACGCGGACGAACCTGCTGTGCAGGATCGTCGTCAGCCACTCCCTGGGGCCCCGGTCGCCCCTGCGTGCGGCGGGGCGCAGGGCGCGCAGCGCCAGGGTGACGGGCGCGCCGAGCACGAGGAAGATCGGCACCATCATCGAGAGCGTCATGTGCTCGGCCATGTGCGCGCTGAACAGCACCTTGGCGTAGCGGGCGACCCCGCTCTGGGTGGCGATCAGCAGGATCAGCACACCGGTGAACCAGGCGGCCGTGCGGCCCTTGGACCAGGAGTCGCCGCGCCGGGCGAGCCGTACGACACCGGCGAGGTAGAGACCGGCCAGCAGGGCGACGAGCGTGCCGGAGAACAGGTCGAACCACCACAGCGTGGCCAGGTTGGCCAGCGAGATCTCCGGCGGCATGGTGTAGCCGAGCACGTCGAAGGCCCTGTCGACGGGCAGGACCGCCGGGGGCGGCGCGGTGCGGGACAGCGCGACGGCCAGCCCGACGGCCGCGAACATGACGACGATCTCACCGGCGGCGAAGCGGAGGAACGTGCCGGATCCGCCCGCCGCGAGCAGCGGCAGGGTCCGCTTGCGGTGCCACCAGCCGACGGCGCCGAGCAGCGCGAACGCGACGGTCTTGGCCACCAGCAGCAGGCCGTAGGAGGAGGTGAACAGCTCGGAGACCGCGCTGAGCCTGGCCAGGACGCTGAAGAGGCCGGACAGCCCCACCCCGACGAAGCACCACAGCGCCAGCGCCGAGAAGCGGGCGACGGCGATCTCCAGATGCGGCTGGCGGCGTAGCGCGTGCGCGCAGAGCATGCCGAGGCCGCCCACCCAGAGCGCGAGGACGACCAGGTGGACGGCGACGCCGGTGGTCGCCAGGTCGTGGTTGGGCGAGGAGGAGGAGTGGCCGGTCAGCGCGGGCGGGAGCATGGTCACCAGGGCGAGGACCAGCAGGCCGCCGGCCGCGCCTGCGGTGATCGCCCCACGGGCGAAGAGCGCGATCGCGATCGAGAACAGCACGACCAGGGTCAGCGAGATGCCCTGGGAGACCTGGCTGGCGAAGCTGGTGAGCTCGTCGCCGCCGAGCACGTCGGCCACCGGCATCCCGAGCGCCTCCGAGAGGCTGAACACCATCGTGGCGGCGGCGGCCCCGGCCCAGACGAGGGCGATCCAGGAGGCGGCCTTGACGTAGCCGAGAGCGGATTTGCCCAGCAGGCCCTTGTCGTTGGGGAGCAGGATCGCGGCGGCCAGGAGCGCGCCGACGGCGAGCACGCCCGCCGCGTCCATCGCCAGCTTCGCCAGCGGCAGTCCCCAGCGGGTGAACGCGCCCTGGTCGGGCAGGCCGGGGATGATGCGCGGGCTCGCGGCGCCTCCGGCGATCATGGCGATCACCAGGGCGGCGACGGCCGCCCCCGCGCCCACCAGTGCGAGCTTCACGACCCGGTCGTTCCGCGGCGCCTCGACCTGTGCCGCCTGCGCGGCCCGCGCGGTCTTGCTCATGGCTGCTTCCTGCCGCGCATGCTGAAGAACAGGCCGATGCCGATGCCGGTCAGGCCGCCGACGACGATCCACATCCAGCCGGGCACGCCTCCCGAGGAGCCGGCGTCCTCGGATTCTCCCGCCGCGGCCGGGCTGAGCGTGGCGGCCGGTGTGCTCGCGGCGGGGCCGCTGGCCGTGCTCTCGGCGCTCTCGGCGCTCTCGGCGCTCCCGGTGCTCCCGGCGCTCTCGGCGGGCTCCGGGGTCTCCGAGGACGGCGACGGGGAGGCGGAGCCGAGCAGGGTGAAGGGGATCTCCCCCTCGATCGGATGGCCGTCGGAGGAGGTGACGCGGTAGGCGATGACGTACTCGCCGGGAGGGAGGTCTCCCTTGACCTTCTGGGTCACCACGGAGCCGTCGGCGACGGCCTTGCCGTCCTGGTGGGTCTCGTCCCCGGAGCGGACGATGACGTTCGGGAAGCGCACCGTGGCGCTGAACGTCAGCTTCACCTCCTCCAGGTTCTCGACCTTCGCGCCCTTGGCCGGGTCGCTGCTCTTGAGCCGGTCGTGGGCGAGGGCGGGCGAGGCGAAAGCCGTGCCGAGAACGAGGGCGGCGAGAAGCGCGAGGGCGACCGCGACAGGGGAAGTCTTCATGGCAACCACAAGGCTACCGACGCGACCACGCGGTCTCGACCTCCCTGTCCGATCCCCGGCCTCGCGCGGGTCGCCCTCGCCGTCCCGATCTACAGCCCTACGCAGGCCAGCGCGTGCTTGTAGGCGTCGACGCTACGGTCCGGCTCGTCGATCCGCTCCAGCACCCGGGCCGCGGTCAGCCAGGCCTGGGCGGTGAAGTGGGTCTCCGGCGCCTGCTTGAGGCATTCGGCCCCGGCGAACAGCTCCCGCGAGGCGTCCGCTCGCATGCCGAGCGCCGCGAGGGTCTCGCCGTGCAGCAGATGGGCCTCCGCCTGCAGGGCCTTGGGCATGCCGTCGAGCAGGGCGCAGACGAAGCGCATGCGCTCCTCGGCCTGCTCGGGCCTGGCGAGCAGCAACTCCACCCGGACGAGGTTCATCGCGCAGCGCATCTTGTCGATCGAGCTGGCGGAGCTCTCCGCCAGCTCCTTCTCCACCTTCAGCAGCACGTCGTGCCAGGTCTTGGCCTCCAGAGGCCTGGCGATCAGCATGACCTGGGCGTAGTCGTTGCGCAGCCGGGCCAGCCGCCACGAGTCGCTGTACTCGGACTGGATGGCCAGGGCGCGCTCGGCGTGCGTGACCGCCTCGTCGGGGTGATCGGTCTCGATGGCGATGATCGCGGCTTCCCAGTGTGCCAGGGTGAGCGCCAGCGGGCTGGCGAGGAGCTCGGCGGCGGCGATCAGCTCGGCGGAGAACTGGCGGGCCCTGAGCAGGTCGCCACGGTCGATATAGGCGGCGAGGAGCTGGATGCCCAGCCTCATGAGGTCGTCGTTCCAGACGGGCCGGACCGCTCCGGTGAGGATCTGCTCGGGAACTCGCATGGCCTGGGCGAGGTCCCCCTTCTCGCGGTAGCAACGCGAGAGCGCGACGGCGACCTCGATGTGACGCTCGGGGTTCGTGGCCGCGGTGTCATTCTCGTGCAGCCCGTTGAGCAGGGCGATCGCCTGGTCCAGATCTCCGCAGGCCTCGGTCGCGAGGGCCAGGCCGTACGCGACGTCCTGCCGCACCTTGGGCAGGCCGGCCAAGCCGCTGTCGGCGAGAAGCTCGGCGTAGCGGGTACGCGCCTCGACGACTTCACCGTTGTCGAGGGCCATGCGCGCGTAGCTCTGCGCGAGCTCGATCTCCTGCATCTGCTCGGTGGTGACACCGTTGATCAGATAGGTCAGGGAACAGTCGAGTTTTTCGGCGAGAAGCTCCAGCACGGCGGGTGTCGGAGTACGCTTGCCACTCTCGATGAGAGACACGTAACTATCCGAGAGTTCTGGATGGGCGAGCTGCGCCTGGGAAAGACCACGTTGCCGACGGACGGTTTTGATGCGCTGCCCCACCAAGTCTTGACCGGTCACGTTACCCCTTGAAAGATATCATTTGAGCAGCAGAACCTACGACAGGAGTCTCCCCGTGCGCCGACGTCTTGCCTTGTCTGCCTTTGCCCTACTCGTTGCGGCCACTTTTGCCGTCACTGGTAATGTTACGACCGAGAGTGCCGATTCGTCTGCCCCCTCGAAGGACCACGGTCAGTATTCTTCGCAGGCCGTCGCCCAGTCCAACCTGGGTTGGGGACACGGATTCTGAGCCGAGGCTCAGCCCGCCCCCAGGCAGGAAACCCGAAAAACCCCATCTCGCCCCCGTGGAGAGCTCTCAGCCAGCGAGTCGCTCCACCCGGCGGGACCGGTGCTCCCACACCGGTGTGAGTGTGCGGGCCTCCGTCACGCACACCGCGGCGACACGGCACCATGAGAACGCCAGGGCGCCCGCGCTCCCGAACCGGTGCCACCGATCGCGGCCGAGCCGGGATCCGAACCCTTCCGCGAAGATCGTTGTCCTTCACGGGGGATCCCGGCCGGCGGAACACCCGCGTATGGTTCGCTTCACATACGTACGGCTTCATCGCAGGTCACGGCTCGCGGGCCATCCGACCCGGATCGAAGGGGTGGCGGTGACGGCCACCCGGCTTCTCTCATCGGCGTCATGTCGTTCCGCCCGCCCTCCGTCGCCGACCGGTCCGCAGACCGGTCGGCGCACGAGCTCCGTGTCACCGTCCACCCCGGGAGCCTCCGTTTTTTCGAACCAGTCATTACTCTGAAAATATATTGAAACAATCCATCATCAAGTCGATGTCCTAAAGCGGTCAGCCGGATTCCCAAAAGGCGGACGGCCTATTTGTCGTGGGCATGAATAAAAAATTCGGCCGTGCGGTCCCACGAAAAAATGGGAAAGCGGCCCGCCCGCGGGGACAGAAACGCGATCCGCGCCCCGGGAAAGCCCGCGAACACGATCCGCCCGTGCGCCCGCGCCGCCTGTGCGCCCGCGGCCGCCTCCCCTCTCTCCGAGTTTCGGCCTCCCGCGCCGGCGCGCCCGCCCGATGCTCGCCGACGCCCGCGGGCGTCTCTAGGTGATCTCTAGGGTCACCTGGGACAGTAGAACCGCGAGAGTTTCGGAAAGATCCGGCGGAGACCGGTGACGGGGGTTCCTTTCTCCGGGCCCGGCCCGAGTCAGGCCTTTTCCAAGCGCCTCCTCTGCCACCACCCACACGGACGACAGGATGGAGGCATCGATGTGCGACTCCCCCTCGCACGCGTACGACGGCGACGACCGGTTCCCCGCGCGTGCGGCTCTCCCCCCCTCCCCCGGTGTAGGAGGCCTCCTCCTCGGCGGGGAACGCCTTGAGGACACGTCGCGGCGGGGCCCGGCGGCGGCGCCCGCCGGGAGGGCGGTCCCGGGTCCGGCACGGTTGGCGAGGGGCACATGACCCACTCCCTACCCGCCTCTCCCTCCGCGGGAGAGCGGTCCCAGGTCAGGCACGACGCCGAAACCCTCTGCTCGTCCGCGCGGCGGACGATAGACATGTTCCTTCCCGACCCCGCAAGGAACACCACGTTTCTCCAGATTTTCGATTCCGCCGTCATCCCGCAGGAGGTGCGGACGAGGATCGTGGTCGATTCGCCGTACGATGTGGCCGGTTTCCCCGCGTCCGTGGAGATAAGGATCGATCCGCTGATCTCCGAGAGATTCCTGGTGATCGACGACCGCCTCGCCGTGACGGGTCACGCGTCCCGGATGGCGATGGTGCGCGCCCCCGTCCTGGTCTCATTGCTGGGAGACCTCTTCGAGCACGTCTGGTCGCGCGCCGAACAGCGGCCCCGGGGATGGAAGGCGCCGTTCTCGCTGACGGAGCAGGAGAAGATCGTTCTGAGAATGGCCGCGGAGGGTATGACGGACGAGGTGATCGGCCGCCGGCTCGGGCTCACCTCCCGCACTGTACGCCGTCACATGGCCAATGCGATGGAGCGGATGGGGGCACAGAGCAGGCTTCAGGCAGGGGTCCGGATCGCCAAAGCGGGGATCGTCTAGGTGGTTCGCGGGAAATCCTGCGTCGCAAACCCGTCGGATAGTGTCTTCCTCACGACTTCGCTGCGCCATGCCCGACCGCGTGGAGGCCTGATGGACGAGACGCGCACCACCGCTCCCGTCGGGGAGAACCTCCCGGTGGAAAAGCTCGGCATTGACATTCTTGGGCCCGTGACCGGCCGGAGGGGCTCGCAGCGGCTCGAGCTGGGAGAGCCCAGGCGACAGGCCGTCCTCTGCGTCCTGGCGATCAATGCCGGGCAGGTCGTCACCAAGGAGAGGCTGATCGACGGGGTGTGGGGGGAGAGCCCGCCGAAGACCGCGGAACAGAGCGTCTACACCTACGTGTCCGGACTGCGCAGGACCCTGGACCCGGACCGGGATCCGCGCAGGCCTTCGAGGGTACTGGTCTCCGTCTCGGGCGGATACTCGTTGCGGCTCGCACCTGAGCAGGTGGACGCCCTGGTGTTCGAACGGTGTCTCGACCTGGCGCGGAAGGCGCACGCGGACAACGCGTACGAGACCGCCCTGCGGTCTCTGAACAGGGCCGTGGGACTGTGGCGGGGCACCTGCCTGAGCGGCATTCCCGGCCCGTCCGCCGAGTTGGAGCGGCACAGGCTGGGCGAGCTGCGCCTGACCGCGCTGGAGCTGCACACGGACCTGCTGCTCCTGCTCGGGCGTCCCCAGGAGGCCGCCGCCCGGCTGGTGCTCCTGACCTCCGAACACCCGCTGCGTGAGCGGCTCCGCGAGCTGTACATGATCGCGCTCTACCGCTGCGGCCGGCAGGTGGAGGCTCTGAGGGTCTATCAGGAGACCCGGCGCCTGCTCGCGGAGGAGTTCGGCATCCAGCCGCACGAGAGTCTCCGCAGGTGTCACGAGCTGATCCTGCGCGCCGACCCGCTGCTCGACCGGCACCCGGTGCTTCCCGCCCCCGAACCGGTCACCGTTCCCGTTCGGGCGCCCATCTCCTCCCTCAGGGATTCGGAGCACCCCGGGAACTCCGGAAACCCCGAGGAGCCCGCGACACCGCACGCCGCCGAGCGGACATCCCCGGACGCGCGGCGCCGTAAGAGCCCGAGGGCGAAGCCGGCCCGCCAGCTGCCACGCGACCCCGTCGGCTTCGTCGGGCGCGCGGAGGAGCTCGTGCGGTTGCGAGGGCTGCTCTCCCCCTGGGACGGCGGCCCACCGCACCACGTCGTCGCGATCACCGGAGCACCCGGATCGGGCAAGTCGACCCTGGCCGTCCGGATCGCACACATGGTCCGCGACCGTTTTCCCGACGGGCAGCTGTACGCGAACCTGCGCGGGGCGACACCGGGCATGAAGCGGCTCGAACCGATCGAGGTGATCAACAGGTTCCTGCGCGACCTCGGCGTGCCCCCGCACGCCATCCCCGCGGACGTCGACGAGGCCGCGGCGCTGTGGCGCGGCGAGCTCGACGGCCGCGAGATGCTCATCGTGCTGGACGACGCCGCCGACCTGGCCCAGATCCGCCCGCTGCTGTCCGTGCCGATGGGCAACGCGATCCTGACGACCAGCCGGGAGAGCTTCACCCTGCTCGACGACTGCGCCCGCATGCCGATCTCCGGGATGCGGCGGACCGAGTCCTCCGCGATGCTCGCGAAGCTGATCGGGGCGGAACGGGTCGCCGAGGACGCCCGGGCCACGAGGCGCCTGATCGATCTCTGCGGAGGCCTGCCGCTGGCCGTCGGCATCGCGGGGGCCCGGTTGGCGAACCGGCCACGCTGGAACGTGAACGATCTGGTGAGACGGCTGGACGACGAGCACGGGCGATTGAGGGAACTGGCGGCGGGCGACCTCGCGGTGCGATCCAGCCTGGCGGTCAGCTACGACATGCTCGCCGACAACGACCACCTCTCCGACCGGACGGCCGCCCGCGCGCTGCGGGCGCTCGGCGTGCTGCAGACGGACGACGTCACCGCGCACATCATCGGCGCCCTGCTGGACGTTCCCGTGGAGACGGCGGAGCATGCGATGGAACGGCTCGTCGACGCGCATCTCGCGGAGATGGACGAGCCGGGAAGATACCGGCTGCACGACCTGGTGCGGTTGTTCGCCAAGGAGAAGGCCGCGAGCGAGGAGAGGGAGGCGGATCGCGACGCCATCCTGGAGCGGGCACTGAGCTCGTACGTCGGGACCACCCGCCTGGCCATGAAGCTGGGCCGCTATCCCCACCCGATCTCGGTGGACGTCGATCTCAGCGCCTCGCCCCTTTCGCTGACCTCCTACGAGGAGGCCCGCGACTGGCTGCGCCGGGAGCAGGCCAACCTCCTGTCCGCGGCCTTCCAGGCGATGTCCGCCCCCCGGGAGCGGACGGCCCGGCTCGGTGTCGCCCTGGTCTTCGCGCTGTTCTGGCACCTCCAGCACGCCGGCCTTCGCGACCAGTTCCTCGCGATCAGCCCGCAGACCCTCGAGATCGGCCGGCGGCTGAACGATCACAGCATCGAGTCGCACGCGCACGGCTTCGCCGGTGTCGCGATGAACATGACCAACCGCCCGGCAGAGGCCGTGCACCACTTCCGGCGCCAGCTGGACCTGTGCCGCCAGTTCTCCGACGCGCACGGCGAGCAGAAGGCGCTGGGCAGTCTCGCCATGAACTACCTCGAACTCGGCCGCTACGAGGAGACCATCGACTGTGCCCGGAAACAGCGGGAGATCGCGGAGGTGATCGGGTACAGGTCGGGCGAGGCCTACGCCCTCACCATGCTCGGAGGCGGGTACAGCGGCCTGCGCCGGTTCGAGCAGGCGCTGGAGGCGCTGAACGAGGCCCTGACCATATGCCACAGGGAGGGCGACCGGTACCAGGAGGCGTCCGTGCACAGCAGGCTCGGCGGCACCCATCTCGCCATAGGGGACGCCAGGTCGGCCAAGGCCTCCTTCGAGGCCGCTCTGGAATGCGCGCGCGCCGAGCGGCTGAGCATCGCCGAACCGTTCCTGCTGCTCGACCTGGCGCGCTCCTACCGGCTCCTCGGCGAGACGGAACACGCCTCGGACCACCTGACGCGTTCCCTCGCGCTGGCCAGGGAGACGGGGAACGAGGAGGTGGAGAAGCAGGCGCTGGCGGAGGAGGCGGCCGTCCGGGACTCCCGGGAGAAGCCGGTCACGCTCCGGGACCAGGCGATGCCGCTCTGAGGACCGCGTGGCCGGGCGCGCGTGCGCGGCCTCGGTACGACCGCCGGACACGAGCGGCCCGATGCGGCAGCCGGACACAACCGCAAGATTCGCCAACGGTCACCCCCCGCGTTCCGTCGTGCCTGCCATGTCCTCCCCCGGACCCGGCTGATGTACTGCTGGAATGAGCGGCATCGAAACACGGCGGCATCGCGGCGTCGGCGAGAGCGTCCTGCGTCCCGACGGGACGCTGAAGGTGACGGGCGAGTTCGCCTACTCGTCCGACCTGTACCTGGCGGACATGATCTGGGGGGTCACCCTCCGCAGCCCGCACCCGTCGGCGTGGATCCGCTCGATCGACATCGGCCCCGCGCTGGCCATGCCCGGCGTGTACGCGGTCCTCACCCACGAGGACGTGCCGGGCGCGAAGTTCTACGGCCTGGACCACCGGGACCAGCCGGTGCTCGCCGTCGACCAGGTCCGATACCAGGGCGAGCCGGTCGCGCTGGTCGCGGCCGACCATCCCGAGCGCGCCAGGCGGGCGGCCGAGGCCGTCGTCGTGGAGTACGAGGTCCGCGAGGCCGTCACCGATCCGCGCCGGGCCGCCTTCGACGCCTTCTGCCCCTCGGTCCACGAGAGCGGCAACGTGCTGCGCCACCAGCCGATCCGGGTCGGCTCCTCGTTCGAGGCCCCCGTGGTCGTCACCGGCGAGTACGAGGTCGGCATGCAGGACCAGGCCTTCCTCGGCCCCGAGTCCGGGCTGGCCGTACCGGCCGAGGACGGCGGGGTGGACCTGTACATCGCCACCCAGTGGCTGCACGCCGACCGGGAGCAGATCGCGCCGTGCCTGGGGCTGCCCGAGGAGAAGGTACGGCTCTCGCTGGCCGGGGTGGGCGGGGCGTTCGGCGCCCGCGAGGACCTGTCCATGCAGGTCCACGCGTGCATGCTGGCCCTGCGTACCGGCCGTCCCGTGAAGATCGTCTACAACCGTGAGGAGTCCTTCTACGGCCATGTCCACCGCCACCCGGCCCGGATGCGCTACGAGCACGGCGCCACCCGCGACGGCAGGCTGCTGTACGTCAGGGCGGAGATCCTGCTGGACGGCGGCGCCTACTGCTCCACCTCCCCCGCCGTGGTCGGCAACGCGGCCTCCCTGGGGGTGGGCCCGTACGAGGTGGACAACGTGTGGATCGACGCCTACGGCGTCTACACCAACAACCCGCCCTGCGGCGCGATGCGTGGCTTCGGCGCGGTCCAGGCCTGCTACGCGTACGAGTCGCAGATGGACAGGCTGGCCGAGGCGTGCGGGATCTCCCCGGTCGAGGTCAGGGTCCGCAACGCCGTCTCCCAGGGGTCGGTGCTGGCCACCGGGCAGGTGATCGACTCACCCGCGCCGCTGGCCGAGATGCTCAGGGAACTCGCCGCGATGCCGCTGCCCGCCCCGCCGGACGCCTCGGACGTTCCAGGCGTCCCGGATCTGCTGAACATGCCGGGCGGCGTCTCGCAGACCACACACGGCGAGGGGGTAAGGCGCGGTGTCGGGTACGGCGTGGGCATCAAGAACATCTGCTTCTCCGAGGGCTTCGACGACCACTCGACCGCCAGGGTGAGGGTGGAGCTGATCGGCGGCGAGCCGCACGTCCTGGTGCACACCGCGGCGGCGGAGGTGGGGCAGGGCCTGCTGATGGTCCAGGAGCAGATCGCCAGGACCGAGCTGGGGATCGACGCGGTGACGGTCGCGCAGGCGGACACGTCGGTCGGCTCTGCCGGGTCCTCGTCGGCGTCGCGCCAGTCCTACGTCACCGGCGGCGCGGTCAGGGCGGCCTGCGAGGCCGTGCGGGAGCGGCTGGCGAAGCTGACGGGCGACGGGTCGTCGCTGGTGGAGGCGCTGGAGCGGGCCGGGGCGGTGGAGGAGACGAGGGAGTACCGGCACCGGCCTACCTTCCCCCTGGACCCGGTCACCGGGCAGGGCGACTCGCACACCCAGCTCGCCCTGTGCGTCCACCGGGCCGTGGTGGACGTGGACGTGGAGCTGGGACTGGTCAAGGTGGTGGAGCTGGCGGCCGTCCAGGACGTGGGTAAGATCATGAACCCGCTGGCGCTGGAGGGGCAGATCCACGGCGGCTCGGCCCAGGGGCTGGGGCTGGCGCTGATGGAGGAGATCCAGGTCCGCGACGGCCTGGTGCTCAACCCCTCGTTCACCGACTACCTGATCCCCACCATCCTCGACATGCCGCCCATGCGGCTGTCGATCATGGAGAATCCCGACCCGAACGCCCCCTACGGCCTGCGTGGCGCGGGCGAGCCGCCCACGCTCTCCTCCACCCCCGCGGTGGCCGCCGCCGTACGGGCCGCCACCGGCCTGCGGCTGCCCCGGGTGCCCATCCGCCCCCACGACATCGCCCTGGAAGGGTGATCCCCTCCGTGGAGGAGGGGATCCGGAGGCGTCGCGCCGGCCGGGGTCAGCCGGCGTCCTCCTGCTCGCAGACGACGCCGTCCTTGTCCCCGTCGATGTACCACTGGTACTCCTCGTGGACGCCCCGGGTGTAGGGGCCGTATCCGTTCTCCGTCGCGGCCCTGCAGCTGGAGAACCTGCGGTCGGTGCCCTCGCCGGACGCGTTCTGCGAGGTGTCCCCGGTGGTGTCCGCCGGGCGGTTCGCGTCGGCCCCGGCGGTGTTCGTGGTGGCCGGGCCGGTGGCCGGCGGGGTCACAGGCTGGTTCGCCGGGGGGGTCACGGGTTGGTTGGCCGGAGGAGTCACGGGCTGGCTCGCCGGGGGGGTCACGGGCTGGTTGGCCGGAGGGGTCGCGGCCGGGCCGTCCGACGGGGTGAAGACCGACGCGCTCGGCTGCGTGCCGCCCGTCGGCTGCGGGACGACGGCCCCCGAGCCGAGCAGCCTGACGACCATCGCGTCCGCCTGCTCCTTGGTGAAGGAACCGGCGATGCTCAGGCTGTCGTCGGTGATCGCCTGGGCGACCCGGGGGGCCGCCACCACCTTCTGTCCCACGACGATCGCGATCTGCTGCCTGACCGGGTCGTCCTGGTTCACCGCTTCCTCGGTCAGGTCGTTGATCTGCTCGCGGAAGGCGGGCGCGAACGCGATCCTGACCGAGTAGGCGCCGCTCTTCTCCTGGATCGCCTCGATCTTCCTTACGGCGTTCACGTTGACCCCGGCGGCGACCGAGTAGCAGGTCTGCCCGAGGTCGTCGGGGTAGGTCTCCGGAATCGTGCAGGCTCCGGGCTTCGCCTCGGTCACCGGGGCGAAGTGGAGGGGGACCGCCAGCCGCCTGGGCGGCGCGCCACCGAGCGGCATGTCGGGATTGCGGGTCATGAGCACCGCGATGGTGCCGAGCACGCCGGTGATCAGCACGACGAGGACCAGGACGGTCACCAGGATCGCGGTGGTGACCCGGCTCGCCCTGGGCTCCCCTGGCGCCCCGTCCGGCGGCTCGCCGGCCCGCCGCCCGCCGCTCCCGGGAACCCCGGCCCCGGGCCCGGCCGCTCCCGGCTCGCCCGGTCCCTGGCCGGTGGGCGCCTGCCCCTCGGCGAGGGCCAGGGTGTCGGCATCGGGGCCACCCGTGCCCCCGGGAACCGAGCCCCCCGGGCCGTCGGAGCCCTGCCCGCCGAGGGGGGTCCCTCCGAAGGCCGGATCGCCGAGCCTCGTGCTCCCGGGGCCCAGGGGGTCGGGGCCGGGACCGCCGAGCCCCGCACCACCGGCGCCGAAAGCGTCGGAGCCGGAACTTCTGGCGCCGAAAGCATCGAAGTCAGAACCACCGGACCCGGCACCGGGCCCGCCGAAGGCGTCGAAATCAGACCCGCCGGGACCGGGAACGGGCCCGCCGGAGGCGGGGAGGCCGGAACCACCGGACCCGGAGCCGGGAGCGCCGAAGGCGTCGAAGGAGCCGCCGGGACGGGAGCCGGCGCCGCCGAAAGCGTCGAAGGAGGAGTCGAAGGAGGAGGAGCCGCCGGGGCCGGCAACGGGGCCGCCGAAACCCCGATCGCCGCGACCCGGCTCGTCGAAGCCGGCCGGACCGCCGGGGCCGGCGGGGTCGGCGGGGGGGCCGTCGTCCGATTTCCCCGTACCGCGGGCGTGGCGTCCGGGCGAGGCGCCAGGGCGGCCCGGCGGGGTGAAGGCGTCATAGGAGCCGGAGGAGGACCACGGCTCGTCAGAGGGGTCGTCAGGCCCGGCTGGAGGTCCCTGCGGTACGGGCGGCCCACCCTGCCCCGCGTGCATCCCCATCGTCATATCCCCGTATTCCTCGCACCTGTTCGCGGCGAGCCTACCGATCGGCGCGGGGAGCCGGTAACCCCGCACGTCACGACGACTCCCTGGAGACCGGACGCCGACGACCGCCGGCGGAATGTCATCGACCTCGGCCCCATTCCCGCCACCCCGTGCGTGACCGCCCCCTTTCGGGGAACGCACAGTGAAGAAGAGGACACGCGCCCACCCTTGGAGGAGCCGTGAAGATCTCCGTTCCCCGTGAGGTCAAGAACCACGAGTATCGTGTGGCGCTGACCCCCGCCGGGGCCCACGAGTTCGTCCGGCACGGCCATCAGGTCTTCGTCGAGAAAGACGCCGGGACGGGATCTTCCATTCCCGACGCCGACTTCCAGAGCGCCGGCGCGACCATCCTCGACTCGGCCGACGACGTGTGGGCCGCGGGAGACCTGGTCCTGAAGGTCAAGGAGCCGGTCCCCGAGGAGTACCACCGGATGCGCAAGGGTCAGGTGCTCTTCACCTACCTGCACCTGGCCGCCTCGCCCGCGTGCACCCGCGCCCTGCTCGACGCCGGGGTCACCGGCATCGCCTACGAGACCGTGCAGAACGCGAACGGCTTCCTGCCCCTGCTGGCCCCCATGTCGGAGGTGGCCGGGCGGCTCGCCCCCCAGGTGGGGGCGTACCACCTGATGCGCCAGGGCGGCGGGCGCGGCGTGCTGATGGGCGGGGTGTCCGGCGTGCACGCGGCCAGCGTGGTCGTGATCGGCGCCGGGGTCTCCGGCATGAACGCCGCGGTCATCGCGCTGGGCATGCAGGCGGAGGTTCTGCTGCTGGACCGCGACATCGACAGGCTCCGCCAGGCGGACGTGATCTACAAGGGCCACTGCAAGACCATCGCCTCCACCACGTACGAGATCGAGCGGGCGGTGCTGAACGCGGACCTGGTCATCGGCGCGGTGCTGGTACCGGGCGCGAGGGCGCCCAAGCTGGTCGACAACCAGCTGGTCTCGCGGATGAGGCCGGGATCGGTCCTGGTGGACATCTCCATCGACCAGGGCGGCTGCTTCGAGGACTCCCGGCCCACCACCCACGCCGAACCGACCTACCGGGTGCACGACTCGGTGTTCTACTGCGTGGCCAACATGCCGGGCGCGGTGCCGCACACCTCGACGTACGCGCTGACCAACGTGACCGTCCCCTACGCGCTCGCGATCGCCCACCTGGGCTGGCGGGAGGCCCTGCGGAACGACCCGGCGCTGGCGCTGGGCCTGAACACGCACGAGGGGCACCTGACCAACCGGCCCGTGGCCGAGGCTCACGGGCTGGAGGCGGTGCCCCTGGAACGGATCCTGCGGGCCTAGCGGCCGGGACGCCTCGTCAGGGACGGCGTCACCGGCCTCCGTACCGGTTTTACCGGCCGGATCAGGGCGCCGGGGTGCCGCTGGGAGCCGGGGCGTCGGTGGCCGGGGCGTCCGTGGCGGGCGCGTCGGTGGCGGGCGCGTCGGTGGCCGGGGCGTCGCTGGGAGCCGCGGACGCGTCGGGGGCGGCCGACGGGTCCTGGCTGGGCGCGACGTCCGGGATGGGCGCCTCGGCGGTGGTGGTGCCCACGCCGCCGCTGCAGGACGCGCCGAGCTCGGGGGTGTCCGGGCCGTTCTTGTACTTCTGGATGAACTTGGGCAGGCGCCCGTCGTTCGCGCTCTCCAGCTTGAGCTGGTGGTTCCAGGAGCTGGCCACGACCTTGGAGGGCAGGCCCGGGTACGGGCTCAGGAGCATGTACTCCTTGGAGGCCAGTTCCCTCAGGGTGTCCACCTCGGCCTTGGGGAGGTCCGGCCGGTAGGTGATCCACACGGCGCCGTGCTCCATGGCGTGGACGGCGTTCTCGTTGTTGATCGGCTGTTCGTAGATGCCGCAGTTCTGCCAGGCCGGGTGGTGCTCACCGCCCATCGGCGGGGTTTCCTTGTACGTCACCTTGGTCTGGGTGTGCTGGCTACCCGCGTACTTCGCGGTGACGACGTTGTCCAGCGAGTTCGTGGCCCGCTCGTTGACCATGTAGAAGGCGACCACCGCTACGAGCAGAACGACGACGGCACCTCCGGCACCCCACATCAGGAACGCGGCCCTGCGCTCCTTGCGCTTCTGCTCCTCACGCATACGGGTGAGGTGCTCACGCCTCGCCTGCGCCTTTTCCTTGGTCATCAACCCTCCAGCCGCAAACAACTTCGGGTCACCCTATGCCCTACCGGCGTATGTGGAGAATAAGGGGATGACAACGCCTGATACAGCGACGTTTCTCGACAGTGGGTACTCTGGGCAGGTAATGGAGATCCCCGGTAAAGATGGTACGAAGTCCAGGCGTGGCGTGGCGGCCGGCGTGCTGCTCGGCTGCCTGGTCGCGGCGGTCGCGTTGCTGCTGGTGGTGGGAAGGACGTCCACCCCGACCGACGCCTCGCCGGAGGCGGGCTTCGCCCGCGACATGTCCGTTCATCACGCCCAGGCCGTCGAGATGGCCTTCATCGCCAGGGACGGGAGCGCGGACGACGCGCTCCGGCGGCTGGCCTACGACATCATCGTCACCCAGACGGCCCAGCGCGGCATGTTCATCGGCTGGTTGCAGCAGTGGGGCCTCAACCAGTCGAGCGAGCGCCCCTCCATGGCATGGATGGCCGGCCACGGTGGCGGTCACGCTGTAACACCGGACGCTCCGGCCGCGATGCCCGGTATGGCAAGTGAGGACGAGCTCAAAAAGCTCCGCGAGGCCACAGGCAAGGACCAGGAGATCCTCTTCCTGCAACTCATGATCCGTCATCACGAGGGCGGCGTGCAGATGGGCAGGGGTCTGCTGAAACTGTCCGACCGCGAAGAGGTGGCCACCATGGCACAGCACATCGTCGACGGTCAGACGGGCGAGATCGAGTTGATGACCGACATGTTGCGGCAGCGCGGCGCCCAGCGGCTGCCTTCCATCCTTTAATGGCGTCGGCGCGTCCCTGTGCGGCCGGTCTCCGGCCAGGGCAGCATGGAGCCAACCTGGCCGGAGGAAAGAGAATGGTGAACGACGAGCCGGAGAACCGCCTGGAGGTGAGCATCTCCGCCGAGGTGGAAATGGGGCAGTACGCCAATTTTGCCTCTGTGTGGCATACCCAGGATGGTTTTGTCCTGGATTTCGCGGTGATCACCAGGCCGCCCCAGCTGGCCAACGACCCCTCCTCAGGGCAGCACTTCGTGAGCGTGCCGACCCGGATCGTCAGCCGGATCCGCATTCCCCCGAGCCAGGTGTTCGAGCTGATGAAGGCCCTCGAACAGCAGCTGACCGCGTACGAGCACGAGACGGGTCACAAGAACTGAGGCCCGACGCGGGCGCCCCCACGCCGGGCCCTCACGAGAGGCCCCCACAACAGACCCTCACGAGAGGCCTCCACAACAGACCTTCACGACAGGCCTCGTGACAGGCCTCGTGACAGGCCTCACGCCAGGCCGATGGCCTCACGCGCCCCGGCCAGCAACCCGCCGGTGCGCTCGACGGCCAGCGCCGCCCCGCCCTCCAGGAGCCGAGACAGCTCGGCCTGGTCGGCCGACAGCTCGGCGTAGCGCTCCTGGACGGGCCGCAGCGTCTCCACCACCGCCTCGGCCGTGTCCCGTTTGAGCGCGCCGTACGACTCGTACGAGAGCGACTCGACCGGCCGGTCCGAGCAGGCCGCGAGGACGGCGAGCAGGTTGGAGACGCCGGGCTTTCCCGCGGGGTCGTACGCGACCTCGGTTCCGGAGTCGGTCACCGCGCGCATGACCTTGCGCCGCAGGTCGGCGGGCGGGTCGAGCAGGTAGATCGTCCCGGCGGTCGAACCATCCGACTTGCCCATCTTCGAGGTGGGCGCGCTCAGGTCCATCACCCTGGCGGCGACCCGCTGGTGCGTGGCCTCGGGCACGGTGAAGACCTCGCCGTACAGCCGGTTGAACCGCAGGGCCAGGTCCCGGGTCAGCTCCACGTGCTGGCGCTGGTCCTCCCCCACGGGCACGGCGTCCGCCCGGTGCAGCAGGATGTCGGCGGCCATCAGCGCGGGATAGGTGAGCAGCGAGAGCCGCACCTCCTCCTGCCGGGCGGATTTCTCCCTGAACTGGATCATGCGCCGCATCTCGCCGAAGTACGCCGTGCTCTCCAGCAGGTAGGCCAGCTCGGTGTGCGCGGGCACCCGCGACTGGACGTAGACGAGAGAGCGGTCCAGACCGCAGGCGAGCAGCAGGGTCGCGGCCTCGCGGGTGCGGGCACGCAGCCGCTCCGGGTCGTGCTTGATCGTCAGGGCGTGCAGGTCCGCGACGGCGTAGACGCAGTCGGCCTCGTCTTGGAGCCGCACGGCGGGCATGATCGCGCCGAGGAGGTTGCCCAGCGTGAGGCGGCCGGTGGGTTTGAAGGCAGAGAAGACGCGCTTTGTCATGGTCACTCCTGGTGAGAAGAGGACCGCCGCACACCGGTCGTACGGCAACGCGCCCGGAGAAGCGAAAACGACCGCCGGTGAACGGCGGCCGTTTGGTGCGCAGTCGGGACTGGCTAGCGGATCCGCCTTTCGACGGCCCGCCACAGACCCAGACTGTGCTTGCTCATGCCGGTGAGTTTAACTCCTGCGCCACCGCGGCGGCAAAGGCGTCCACGTCGGCCTCGGTGGTGTCGAACGCGGTCATCCAGCGGACCTCGCCGGTGGCCTCGTTCCAGGTGTAGAACCGGAAGCTCTTCTGCAGGCGCTCGGTCACGTCCCCGGGCAGGATCGCGAAGACCGCGTTGGCCTGCACGGGACGCGGGATCTCCACCCCGGGCACGTCCCGCACGGCGTCGGCGAGCCGCAGGGCCATCGCGTTGGCGTTGCGGGCGTTGCGCAGCCACAGGTCGCCCGCGAGCAGCGCCTCGAACTGCACCGAGACGAACCGCATCTTGGAGGCGAGCTGCATGGCGCTCTTGCGCAGGTAGCGCAGGCCGCGCACGGCGTCGGGGTTGAGCACCACGACGGCCTCGCCGAACATCAGGCCGGCCTTGGTACCGCCGAAGGACAGCACGTCCACGCCCACGTCAGTGGTGAACGCGCGCAGCGGCACGTCCAGCGCGGCGGCGGCGTTGGTCGCGCGGGCGCCGTCGAGGTGGACGACCATGCCGAGGTCGTGGGCGTGGTCGCAGATCGCCCCGATCTCCTCCGGCGTGTAGAGCGTGCCCAGCTCGGTGGTCTGGGTGATCGACACCACCCTGGGCTGTGCCCGGTGCTCGTCGCCGAAGCCCCACGCCTGCCTGTCGATCAGCTCGGGCGTGAGCTTGCCGTCCGGGGTGGCGACCGGCAGCAGCTTGAGCCCGGCCGACCGCTCGGGGGCGCCGCCCTCGTCGGTGTGGATGTGCGCCGACTCCGCGCAGACCACCGCCTCCCAGTGGGCGGTCATCGAGCGGAGCGCGACCACGTTGGCTCCGGTGCCGTTGAACATCGGCCACGCCTGCGCGGCGGGGCCGAAGTGCTTCCCGAAGACCTCCTGCAGCGCGGCGGTGTAGACGTCGTCGCCGTACGCGGTCTGGTGGCCCCCGTTGGCGAGCGCGATCGCCTGGAGGATCTCGGGGTGGACCCCGGCGTAGTTGTCGCTGGCGAAGCCCTTCACCAGCGGGTCGTGCCTGCGGATGGCATCCGTCACGCGGTCCTCCCCTCCTCCTTCGCGGCGGCCGTGTCGGCGGTGAGGTCGATCCGGGTGCCGTTGGCGTCGGTGCTCCACAGGGCGTCGATCGCCTCGGCGAGGTCGTCGACGTCGGTGAAGCCGGGGAACGTCCGCTCGGGGTTCGCCGCGCGCATGCCCTCGTGCACGAGCGCCTTCACGACCAGGATGTTCGCGGTGGAGCCGGTGCCCTCCAGGGCGTCGGCGAAGGCCAGGGTCCACGCCTCGGAGGCGGCCTTGGCCGTGCCGTACGCCGCGTTGCCCTGGGTGGGACGCTCGGCCGCCTTCGCGGAGACGATGGCGAACCGGCCGCGCTCGCTCGCCTTGAGCAGCGGCTCGAAGGCGAGGGTGACGTGCTGGAGGGTACGGACCAGCAGGTCGTGCAGGAGCGCCCAGTCGTCCAGCGACGTCTCGGCGAAGGTCTTGGACCCGCGCCAGCCGCCGACCAGGTGCACGATCCCGTCCACCCTGCCGTGCTCGGCCCGCACGTCCGCCGCGAGCCTCGCGACGGCGTCGGCGTCGAGCAGGTCGACCGCGAGGGACCCCTCGGCACCGCTCTTGTCGACGCCGATCACCGTGTGGCCCTCGCCGGTGAACCTGCGGACGACGGCCCGGCCCGCGGGGCCGCCCGCACCGGTGACAAGGATGATCATGCTCGGATGCCCTTCGTGGAGTCGACGACATCGCCGAGCTTACGGCGCAGGGCCTCGTAGAACATGCTCAGGGGGAACTCGTCGGGCAGCACCGCGTCCACCACGGCCTTGGGGAATCCCTCGACGGGCAGGGCGTCGACCCCGCGGGCCCAGACCGAGGCGGGGTTCGGCTCGACGTAGGCGGCGACCAGCTGGTGGGCGGCGAGCCAGTGGGCGAGCTTGGAGCGGTCGATGCCGTCCCGGTAGAGCTTCTCGACCTCGCCCCGCAGGTCCGCGACGCCCTCGGCGAGCCGGTCCCAGTCGACGCTCAGCCGGTTGTCGGTCCACCGGACGACGTCGTTGCGGTGCAGGTACGAGAAGAGCAGCTGCCCGCCCAGGCCGTCGTAGTTGCGGACCCGGTCACCGGTGATCGGGAAGCGGAACAGCCGGTCGAACAGGATCGCCAGCTGGACGTAGCGGGCGTGCGGCACGCCCTCCTTCTCCAGCTTCACGGCCTCGCCGAACGCGGTCAGGTCGCAGCGCAGCTCCTCCAGGGAGTAGAGCCAGTACGGCATCCGCTGCTTGATCATGAAGGGGTCGAACGGCAGGTCGCCGTGGCTGTGGGTGCGGTCGTGGATCAGGTCCCAGAGCACGAAGGTGTCCTGGGCTAGCTCCTGCGACGCGATCAGCCTGGCCGCGTCCGGCGGCAGCGCGAGCTTCAGCGTGGCCGCGGCGGCCCCGCTCACCGCGCGGAACCTCGCGGCCTCCCGGTCGGCGAAGATCCCGCCCCAGGTGAAGCGGGCCGGGGTCTCGCGGACCGCGACGGTCTCGGGGAAGAGCACCGCGGAGTTGGTGTCGTAGCCGGAAGTGAAGTCCTCGAAGGCGATCGGCACGAACATCGGGTTGTCGTAGCCGCTCCGCTCCAGCTCGGCCAGCCACTCGGGCCAGATCGTGCGGATCCACACGGCCTCGAGGTGGCGGAAGGTGGTGCCGTTCTGGGTGTACATCGGGAAGACGACCAGGTGCTCCAGCCCGTCCACCCGCTGGGTGTCGGGGTGGAAGGCGTCGAGCGCGTCGAGGAAGTCGGGAACGCCCAGCCCCTGGTCGGCCCACTTGCGGAGGTCGGCGACGACGGCGGCCAGGTAGGCGGCGTCGTGCGGGAAGCGCGGCGCGAGGCGCTCGACGTGCCCGGCGATCTCGGAGACCAGCTCGGCGGCCCGCGGCCTGTCGCCCTCCTCCGGGACCGAGCCGTCCTTGACCTGCAGCGGCCTGAGCGCCTCGACGGCGTCCTTGAGCTTCTGGAACTCGGCGCGGGCCTCGGCGTCTCCGACGGTCGCGTCTCCGGTGGCCCGGATCTTGGCGGCGGGGACGCGGGCGGCCCAGGTGACGAGGTTGCCCCAGAGCGCGGCGTGGTCGTAGTCGCCGATCGAGTCGTCACCGAACAGGTCGGAGTCGGCGACCACCACGACGCGGCCCTCGCCGTGCCGTACGGCCACCGCCAGCGGGCGGTTCGCGGGGGTCGCGGTGGGCGAGGTGGTGAACAGGACGGCCGCGTGGTCGGGGACGGTGAGCACGCCCGACCGGTAGAAGCAGGCGCGACGGGCCCCGGCGAGCAGGTCCTGCCCGTTCTCCGGAGCGTTCTGGGTGGTGCCCGGAACGTTCTGGGGGGTGCCCAGGACCCAGGAGGCCACGCCGTTGTGGGCGTTCCCGGGGTCCCGGACGAGGGTGTGCTCGACGCCCACGCCGAAGCGCGCGAGCAGCTCTGTGAGGTTGCTGCCGTATTTCTCCTGCTCGTACTCGGCCAGCACGACCAGCCCGCCGCCGTCGCGGACGTACTCCTCGATCGCGTCGAGCTCCTCGACGGGCAGGACCGGGCTGCCCAGCCCGGTGGTGTGTTCCCAGCGGTCACCGGAAGGGTGCGCGATCACCAGCACGTCCCGCGCGCTCAGCAGGCCCGGGGTGAGCGGCCCCTCGACGTGCGCGTCAACGGAGTGCCCCAGCCCGCGCAACAGCCCAGCCGCGCGGGCGTAGCTGCTGTCGTCGGGATGGCCGGGATTCATCGTCTCGGCCACATCCCGCCGGATGGTCCACGACTCGCTGTGTGCCTCGTCGAACAGTACGCGCGGGAAAGCTGACACGATAAATCCTCCTTCAGATCAGAGTGGGTAACGGAAAATATACACAATCTATGCCCGTTTTGACGCATCCCTTATGGATCGAGGAGGTTAAAGATCGAGGTCCCGCAGGCGGGGTCAGGCGAAGGACCGGTCGAGCCTGCCGACGACGGTGTCGACGGCCTCGGC
Organism: Streptosporangium sp. H16; assembly: GCF_051918855.1. Taxonomy (NCBI): domain Bacteria; kingdom Bacillati; phylum Actinomycetota; class Actinomycetes; order Streptosporangiales; family Streptosporangiaceae; genus Streptosporangium; species Streptosporangium sp. H16. Next base: position 82,567 of record NZ_JBPXMD010000001.1, on the reverse strand, counting down.
ACTCAGATGTTCGGTGAGGAGGCGCCTGAGCCCTGCCTTACCGAGGATCGCGCGCCGCCGTCCGAGCCGGATCAGGTCGATGGTGATCTTGGATGCCTGAAGTCCGATGCGAACGGACAGGCCGCGCGTGACGAAAACCACAGCCTCGGCGGCCCCGCCCGTCTCGGTGCGCAACGCACCGATCCGACTGTGGCCACGAGCCGTGCCCGGTCCGGTCGCCGAGTTCCTCGTTGACGGCCAGGGATCGGCGGTGGCGCTCCAGCCCCCGCTCGCACTCGCCCGTGTCCAGGTCGGCCTGGACGTGCACGATGAAGCCGTCGTACGTCTCCGCCGCCGGTTCGCTCACAGACCCCCACGGACTTAATGCCGGCGTGCTCCTCCGTTTACGGATAGACGGACAGTCGGGCATTCACCGCTACTCCCGACCATGGAAATGTTTCGCGCCATAGCCTGATCGCATGGACATCGCGGATCTGGCGGTCGCCGTGATCGGTGCTGTGGCGGGCATCGCGGGCGCCTACTTCGCCTGGGTTTCCGTAAGAAAGAAATCCCCCGGAAAGCGCGCCTCCCGCACCCCGGTCTCCCCGGCGTCCTCCCCCGGAAGCGGTGGCACAATGACGACTTACGACGTATTTGTCTCCTATTCGCACGACGACGCCGACATCGTCACCGACCTGGCCGAGCGGCTGGAGCGGCGCGGCATCCGGGTGGCCTACGACAAGGTTCTCGTCCAGCCCGGTTCGATCATCTTCCACGAGGTGGAGGAGGCGATCAGGAAATCGGCGCACGGGCTGCTCGTCTTCAGCCCCGCGTCGATGGCGAGCGGCCCGGTGATGAACGAGTACTACGTGTTGCTCCAGCGGTCCATGTACGACGGGCAGCTGCTCATACCGGTCATCGTGGAGGACGTGGAGCTTCCAGAGTTCGTCAAGATCCGTTTCTACAGCGATCTGCGCGGCGTCTCCGACGCGGTCTTCGACCGGCGGGTGGACGAGATCGCGAAAGCCGTCCGGAGGGCGCCGTGAGCGACGCGTACATCTCCCACGCCCCGCAGGACGAGCCGTGGACCCACCACGGGGGCAATCCCCTTCACGGAGAGTGTCGAGGCAACCACAAAGGGTACAAAGAGGGCGAAAGGTGACGCCGTAACCGTCATCCAGGGGGGAAGATGCCTGTACGGAGTGCCCGATCCGTTGCCGTCCCGGCAGCGGCACTGCTGGCCGTGACACTGATCGGCGGCTGCGGCGGCGACAGGCCGGCCGCGGTGAGACCCGAGGCCGTCGTGGTCGCGACATCGCCGCCCGTGGCCGTTCCGCCCGCCGCCGACCTCCCCGCGACGGATACCGCCCAGGAGTACACCGAGGACGAGTGCCCGGTCGGCGCCAACACCAAGAGGTTCGCCAAGACCCGCTTCGCGCTGCACGCGGGTCTCGCGCTGGGAGCCTTCTACCGCTACATCTACAAACCGTTGCGGAGCGGTGGGTTCAAGGCCGGAGCGGAGAAGCGGAAGCGGACCTTCGCGAAGGCCGCCCTGGCCGGGCTCTTCACCGTTCACGAGCTGAAGGTCGCCAGGCGCTTCGCCCTGGCCAACCCGACAATGTGCAAGGGCGTCAAAGCGGTCACCGACAGCTTCAGCAACCTGACCGACAAGTTGAAGAACGGCACCGCCACCGAGGCCGACCTCGAGGCCGGCAGGAAATCCTTCGACAGCCTGCGGCAGAACGCCGTGAAGAACGGCTACGACTTCAAGGAGAAGACCGCCATCGTCCCCGGCGCGGGCTGAGCGCACGTCCGACCGGCAGGCCCCGGAGCACGGGGCCTGCCGCGACCGACCGGCCGCCCGGCACACCGCCGACCAGAAGCCCTGCCGCGACCGCCCACCCGACCAACAGGCCAACAGGCCAACCGGCCGCCCGGCCGCCCGGCACAGCGCCGAGCGTCCTGAGACGATCATCCGGAGAACGGTGCCACCATCGCGCGTACGGCCTTCTCGAACCTCAGCGCCTGGTCGCGGTCGACGGTGAACGCGATGGGCCTGCCCCTGCGGTAGGCGGCGAGCGGCCCGGCCGGGGGTCGGTCGACGAGCGCGGCGATCGGCGGCACGGCCCTGGCCACCGGCTGGGCGAACAACGCCGACATCACCCGCACGAGACCGCGTACCGGCTGGCGGAAGGGTTCGAACAGCCCGGTCGCCACGAACAGCGGGTTGTAGAGCACGTAGCTCGTCCGCTCGCCGCTGTAGGTCGAGGCCAGCAACTCTCCGGCCCTGGCGCCCTGCATCGTCGCGGTGAAGGGCCGGTAGTCCCTGGTGAACTGCAGGTCGTCCCAGTGGATCCGTCCCGCGCGGATGCCCCCGACGCCGCACAGGTTGACGATCACGGGTGCCGGCGCCCTCTCCAGGGATTCGCGCAGGCCCTCGGCCATCAGCCAACGGCTGATCACGGACAGGGCGAAGGTGTGCTCGAACCCCTCCTCGGTCTCGACCCTCGCCAGGTTGTACCTGAAGGCGCCGAGCACCAGCGCGTCGATCACCGGGTGCTCGTCGCGGAGCCGCTCGATCAGGTCGCGGGTCTGCCGGAGGGAGCTGAGGTCGGCCTGGACGAAGCGCGCCGCGGGCACGTCCTCGAGCAGGCGCCGGCCGCCCGCCTCGCCGCTGCCCACGGCGATGACCAGGTCGCCCCGCTCGGCGTGGTGCCGGGCGAGGGCCTTGCCGATGCCGCTCGTGCCGCCGGTGATCACTATGGTCCGCCGCATAAGTTGAGACCTTCCTCAAGTTGAGATTGACCTCAACTTACGCGAGGATTCCCGATATGCGCAAGGACGCCCTCCACAACCGCGAGCGCCTCCTCCTGGCGGCCAGGCGGCTCTTCGCCGACCGGGGGCTCGACGTGCCGCTCGAGGAGATCGCGCGTGCGGCGGGGGTGAGCATCGGGACGCTGTACAACCGCTTCCCCACGCGCGCCGAGCTGGTGGCGGCGGTGTTCGAGGACCGGGTGGCGACGGTCGCCGACCTGGCCACGCGCTCGCTCGCGATGGACGACGCGTGGGAGGGGTTCGTCGCGTTCATCACCGGCGTGTGCGAGCTGCAGGCCGCCGACCTCGGCTACAACGATCTCGCCGTACGCGGCGCCACGGCCGACACCGGCACGGGGTACGCGCTGATGCGGCGGATCATCGAGCGCGCCCAGGAGTCCGGCGACCTGCGAGACGACGTCGCGCTCGACGACATGGCGTTCGTGATCTGGGGGGTCGCGGCGACCGTGCGCGCGACGTTCCGCGTCGCTCCCGGCGTCTGGCGGCGGCATCTCGCCCTCACCCTCGACGGCCTGCGCGCCGGCGCGGCCCATCCCCTGCCCGTCCCGCCCATGTCACCGTCGCAGACGCGTGCCGCGATGGGCGAGTGCTGAGGGAGGTCTCTCTCGCGACAGCCGGCGAGCAGGACCGTCCGGCGCGGAGAAGAGCGGGATGTTGCCGCCGTGGCCTCCACAGTCACCGTTTCCACGTTCGTCGCTACAAACGATCATGATGCCGGTGGCCGTTCCCGTGCCCACGAGGGCCCCACGGGTCATGTCCCCCGGAAATCCTGACCTACAGCCGCCGTATCAAATCGTCACTTTCCGGATATTTCATACCTCCGGCCTGGCGAACGGCACTCAGCCGTCGGCAGTCGTACCCCTTCGTGACATCCGCCCTTCAACTTCGGATGCCTAAACTTTGCCGGTGATCAGTAACAAAATAGGGACTCGTTGCGATACCGGACCGAAACAGATGTTGCTTATCTTCGCCTAGACCGATGATTCCTAGGCAAAGACGTGAGGCGGTCATCGCCCGAATACATTCAGGACACGTCTCTTCGGATGAGATTCGAGGCTCGTAAAAGCCGGCGGCACCCAGCCACCGGTTTCCGGCCCGACCCACCCGAACCCCGTTGACCTGGGCCGGGGTTCGGCAGTCGGACCAGCGGTTACCGGCCTCGCTCAACCTGTCGTCACCGCCGCTCACAGAGCCGGTCGGACACGGGGCGGGACCCAAACTCATACGAACTCCATTCCTGGCTGAGTTTCACGACTCAGTGACAAGGATCACATTCAGAACCGGTGTGGCCAGTCAAATCATGCTCACCGGCATACCGCCGAAGATCACTCCTGAAGTGGTGCTCGGAATTCCCGGAAACCTGCCATGGGAATCCACGGGTTCACGGCACGGTAAAGTACTGGAGGAAAATCCTTTGTTGGCATGTTTCAAGAAATTGACGTCCGCGCTGGTCGCGGTGCTGTTTGTCCTCCTGATGACAGATACGGCACACGCCGACTTCAATCCCATCGGCACCGAACCCGATGTCCCTTACGTCCAACCGGCGGACGCGGGCATTCCCAAGCGAGGCTGCGCCACCACGCTGTCCGACCCCAAGAACGCCGCGGGAAGTGTCCCGGCGGTCCAGGTGATCTATGCCTGGCACGAGGAGTCCGGGAACCGCTACGACGACTTCGTCGAGAAGATCGCCAAGATCGTCGACCGGGTGGACTGGTCACTGGACGAGTCCACGAACTACGACCAGCATGTCAGCCTGAGCTGCCGGACCGGCTACGACACCGGCGGCTACGCGGGCTACGCACGCGCCCTCGTGGTACCGGAGAAGATCGAGAACGGGGTGATCGGCGGCGAGACCGCCGCGGACGTCATCGAGGACGATCTGGCGGCGGCGGGTTACGACCACACCAACCGTACCTACATGGTGTTCGAGGACTTCGACGGGACGGCGCAGGCCTTCTGCGAAGTCCTCTGCGTCGCGGCGACCGACGAGTGGGACAGCGCGACCATGCTGCACGAGTTCATCCACCTGTTCGACGTCGACCACGCCAAGGTCACCGAGACGGTCCTCCATGAGGACGCCGACGTCATGTCCACCCAGTGGCACACCTGGCAGGTGGACCAGGAGTTCAACAACTACTACGACCCGAGCGAGACCACGGCCACGTTCTACACGAGCGCCTATCCGCACCCTCGCAAGGCCAACCTCGCCACCTGGTCGATGCTCACCCCGCCGGTCTGCTGCGACGTGGGGTACAGCAACGACCTGCTGACCGCGCAGGAACGCACGATCGAGGCGGACGCGCCCTATGGGTACCCCACGGGCTTCACCTTCTCCGGCGGCGGATGGCTGCAGGTCACTCCCCCCGGAACGGACAGCCAGGTGTCGGCCCGCTACTACGACGGCCGGCGGTCCCTGACCGTGAACGTCCAGTCGTGGGCCGAGGGGATCGTGTCGGTCGCTCGCAAGCCCCAGGTGACCCCGGGGCAACGGTACAAGTTCTTCGTCCGGCTGACGACCGCCACCTCCGGCGACGTCAAGCTGCGGCTCTCCTGGTACAACGCGTCGAACGCGCTGATCTCGAACAGTGACAGCTCGCTCTACGCCCTGACCTCTGATTGGGCGGAGCACAACGTCTCGGCGATCGCACCGGCCGGCGCGGCCACCGTGCAACTCTCGGTGGTGAGCCCGAACGGCCAGTCCTTCGCCTACGTGGTGGACGGCCTCCAACTCAACCGTTGTGACAACACGCGGACCGCCGACGGATGCCGATTGGACAGCGGCCTGCCCACCCCCTGACAAGGACCCCGGCGTCGATTCGCCCTGTCCCGTTCGTCGGATCGATCAGATGAGGCGTACTGGTGATCTTGGGGCGTCCGGCTCTTCCCCGCGTGATCCGCGATCCACCGGTGCCGACGACCGGCGCCCTCGCTGGTTGGCCGACGACCGGCGAGGGCGCCGGTCGTCGGCGGACACCTCAGATCAGGCCGAGGGCGAGCATCGCGTCGGCGACGCGCTTGAAGCCGTCGATGTTGGCCCCGGCCACGTAGTTGCCCGGCATGCCGTACTCTGCGGCGCTCTGCAGGCAGCGGCCGTGGATGTCCTTCATGATCTCCTGAAGGCGGTGCTCGGAGAACTCGAAGGTCCAGGAGTCGCGGCTGGCGTTCTGCTGCATCTCCAGCGCGCTGGTGGCCACGCCGCCCGCGTTGGCGGCCTTGCCCGGGCCGAAGGCGACACCCGCCTCCTGGAAGATCCGGATGCCCTCCGGCGTGGTGGGCATGTTGGCGCCCTCGCCGACCGCGACACACCCGCCGCGCACCAGGTATTCGGCGTCCCTGCCGGTGATCTCGTTCTGGGTGGCCGACGGCATCGCCACCTCGCATGGCACCTCCCAGATGCTCCGCCCCGGCACGAAGGACACGACGCCGCCGCGACGCTCGGCGTAGACGTCCATCCGCAGGCGCTCGACCTGCTTGATCTGCTTGAGCAGGTCGAGGTCGATGCCCTTGTCGTCGACGACGTACCCCGAGGAGTCGGAACAGGCGACCACGGTGCCGCCGAGCTGCTGCATCTTCTCGATCGCGTAGACGGCGACGTTGCCCGAGCCGGAGACGACGACGCGCTTGCCCTCGAAGGAGGTGCCGCGCGCCTTCAGCATCTCGTCGACGAAGAACGCGCAGCCGTACCCGGTCGCCTCGGTGCGGACCTGGGCACCGCCGTAGCCGATCCCCTTACCGGTGATCACCGCGGACTCGTACCGGTTGGTGATGCGCTTGTACTGGCCGAACAGGTAGCCGACCTCGCGCTGGCCGACGCCGATGTCCCCGGCGGGGACGTCGGTGTACTCGCCGATGTGCCGGTAGAGCTCGGTCATGAAGCTCTGGCAGAAGCGCATGACCTCGCGCTGGGAGCGGCCCTTGGGGTCGAAGTCCGAGCCGCCCTTGCCCCCGCCGATCGGCAGGCCGGTCAGGCCGTTCTTGAAGATCTGCTCGAAGCCGAGGAACTTGACGATGCCCAGGTAGACGGAGGGATGAAAACGCAGTCCGCCCTTGTAGGGCCCGAGCGCGCTGTTGAACTCGACCCGGAAGCCGCGGTTGATGTGCACCTCGCCCTGGTCGTCCTCCCACGGCACCCGGAAGATGATCTGCCGCTCCGGCTCGCAGATTCGCTCGATGATCTTGGATTCGGCGTACTCGGGGTGCTTGCCGAGGACCGGTCCGATGCTCTCCAGCACCTCGCGGACGGCCTGGTGGAACTCGGCCTCCCCCGGGTTGCGGCGCAGGACGCTGTCATAGATCGAATTCAGTTTCTCGTGCAACATCACGCGTCTTTCCGGTCGTGGGTTCACGAACTGCGATCCGGGCCTTCGAGGCGCGCAACTCACATCCTTGATCGACCCATGCTGAGACCTTCTTACCCCAGCAGGGGGATCCCAGATCAACCCCGCGGTTGACGACTGCGCGGGGGCCCTACCCCTACCTTCCTGGCTGACAGACCGTCACAGTCCCGCACAGGCAGGGAGAACCATGTTCAAGGACTCAGCCGACTTCCGGCGCGTCGCCTCCGGCGTGTTACTGATAGCCGCCCCGCTGCTCCAGCTCGTCGCCCTCCTCGTCGACCCCGGAACCTGGGGCGACGAGCGCGAGGCGGTCAGCTACGGCGCCAACCCCGTGCTGTCCCAGGTGCAGTCGGTGCTCTACCACTGGTCCTACCTGCTGGCGGGCCTGTCGGTCTTCGGCCTGCTGCACGTGATGCGCCGCCGTACCGTGGTCTTCGGGCACCTCGCGGGCACCCTGACCATCCTCGGCTACGTCAACGGATCGGCCCTGCTGATGACCGACCCGGTGGAGTGGTGGCTCGGGCGGCACCACACCCCCGCGGAGAGCGAGAGGATCCTCGGCGAGATGCTGGACCTGCCCGGCGTCGTCTTCGGCTTCCAGATGCCGTGGCTGTTCTTCGCGATCTTCGGCCTGCCGGTCCTGCTGATCGGGGTCTGGCGGGCCGGGTTCGCGCACTGGGCGGTGCCGCTCGTCGCCGTGCTGTCCTCCGCCGGCTCGATGGTGACCGAGTACGGGCCCTTGACGGTGCCGTTCTGGGCCGCGACAGCGGGCGCGGTCGGCTGGGTCGGGGTGAGGATGCTCCGGATGAGCCGCGAGGAGTGGATCTCGTATTACCCGACGGCCGCTCCCGGCCGGACCACACCCGACTCGTACGCGAACACCACCGCCTGAGCCCGGTCGCGCAGGTGGAGCTTCATCAGCACCCGCGCCACGTGAGTCTTGACCGTGGCCTCACCGACGAAGAGCTTCCCCGCGATCTCGGCGTTGGTCAGGCCGCGCGCCAGGGAGCGCAGCACCTCCAGCTCGCGCGGGGTGAGGTCGGCCAGCTGCGGCGGGGGCGCCGGGTCGTGGCGTCCGGCGAAGGAGGCGATGACGCGGGTGGTGACGGCCGGGTCGAGCAGGGCGTCCCCGGCCACGACGACCCGGATGGCCTCCACGAGCTGCTCGGGCGGCGAGACCTTGAGCAGGAACCCGCTGGTCCCGGCTCGGAGCGCGGCGTAGAGGTTCTCGTCGGTGTCGAAGGTCGTCAGCATCACGACCTTCGGCGGGTCCGGCTGGCCCAGCAGCTGCCTGGCGGCGGTGAGGCCGTCCATCCGCGGCATCGAGATGTCCATCAGCACGATGTCGGGCCTGGTGCGGCGGACCACGGCGAGGGCCTCGACCCCGTCGGGGGCCTCACCGACCACCTCCAGCCCGGGCTCGCTCTCCACGACGAGTTTCAGCCCGGCGCGGACCATCGCCTGGTCGTCGGCGATCACGACGCGGATGTTCACTGCTCCTCCTTGTCAGGCGGCTGGACACCTCGTTCCGGGGCCGGGCGACCGGCGACCCGCACCCGCGGGGGACGGAGAAGGGGGAAGGAGAACCGCCATGCGGGGAGACTAAAGCCTGGTGACCGTCTTGCCCATAGGACAAAACGCCCGGACAAGCCGCTCACAAGTGGGACACAAGTCAGCGGGTCAGGACGCCGGGAACGAGACACTCCGCACGAACCGGTTGGCGACCGCGTCGTCACACCTGCCGGAGGAGCAGAAGTAGATCAGGAGGGCGGGCTCGTCCTGCCGTTCGACGACCCAGCCGGTGAACTCGAGCTGGCCGCCGCGCTGCGGGTCGGCGATCGTCCCCTGCAGGCGCGAGGCGTTTCGCCCGCCCACGCTCACCTGGACAACCTGGGAGAAGACGCTGACCGTCCCGGGAAGCGAGGACTGCAGCGTCTCCTGCAGCTGCTTGGCGCCGCTGAACGGGTCGAGGGTGTCGAGCGTCTGCGCGTAGAAGCCGGCGGCGTCCTGGGGGGCGTCCTTGATGATCTCGTTCGCCGCGGCCCAGTCGGCGGTGACGGGCGTGGCGAACAGCGCGCGGAACTGCTCCACCTTCGGCGAGGCCGCCACGAACACGTCGGCGTGCGGCTCAAGGGTCCAGGTCCCGGGGTACTGGAAGGCGACCGGCACCGCGGGCGAGCCCTCGTACGCCACCCAGGTGTCGTCGCCGCGCAGGAACGTCGCGAGCACCGCCACCAGCGCGACGATCGCCGTGATCGCCACGGCCGCGCCGATGAGGATGCCCTTCCCGCCGGCCGCGGGCTTCTTCTTCGGCGCCTTCCGCGTGCCGGACGCCTCGGTCGTCTCGGACGTCCTGGACGCCGTCTGTGCCGTCGGCGCGTAGGGAGCCTGCACGAGCTGGTACGGCTGGCCGGCGCCGCCGATCGCGTCGCGCAGGTCGGCGATGAACTGGCCGCAGGTGTCGTAGCGCTGCTCGGGCGACTTGGCCAGGGCCCGCATCATGACGCCGTCGACCTCGAGCGGCAGCTCGGGACGGAGCGTGGTGAGCGGCGTGGGGGTCTCGGCGAGATGCGCCCAGAGCAGGGCGATCTCGTTGTCACGCTGGAAGGGCAGCCGCCCGGACAGCGCCTCGTAGACCACGCAGGCCAGGCCGTACTGGTCGCAGCGGCCGTCGATGTGCTCCTTGTTGATCTGCTCGGGCGACATGTATCGGGGGGTGCCGATGAACTGGTTGGTCTGGGTCAGCCCGGAGATCGAGGTGCGGTGCTTGGTGATGCCGAAGTCGGTGAGATAGGCGTGGTCGCCCTCGGTGTGGGCGGCGATCAGGATGTTGGCGGGCTTGACGTCGCGGTGGACCAGGTCGTGGGCGTGCGCGGTGTCGAGCGCGGCGGCCACCTGGGCGAAGATCCGGCTGACCTGGCTGACCGGCATCGGCCCCCGGTCGTAGAAGAGCTTGCGCAGGTCGGGGCCGTCGACGTAACGCATCGCGATGTAGAGGGTGCCGTCGTCGGCGCTGTCGGCCTCGTAGATGGGGATGATGTTGGGGTGGTCGATGCTCGCGACCGTGCGCGACTCCAGCACGAAGCGCTGGCGGAACCGGTCGTCCTCACCGAGAAGCGGATTGAGGATCTTCAGCGCCACCCGGCGGTTGAGCCTGGAGTCGATCGCGAGATAGACGACGGCCATGCCGCCCTTGCCGATGATGTCCTCGATCTGGTAGCCGGCCACTTCCCGGCCGATCAGCGCCCTGTCGTTCACGGACATCACGTCTTGGTCGGCTGGCCGCAGTAGGCGCAGAAGCTGTGGGCGGGGCCCAGCCGCATCCCGCAGCCCGTGCAGTATCTCTGCACCACCGTGTCGCCGGGTTTCGTTCCCGGCCCCGTGGCGGCCCCCGGCCCCGTGTCGTGGCCGGGAGCCTTGTTGTGACCCGGATCGCGTGCCACCAGCACCGGCTGGCCGGGTGTGGAGGAGATCTTGGGCAGCGCCGGGAAGGAGCGGCCGACGACGACCGTGGAGTCGGCCTGCTCGTCGAAAGCCGGTCGCGGTGGTGTCGGTATCGGTATCGGTGGCGAGGTCGGGACCGGGGGCCGGGTCTGCGCGGTCGGACTCGGCTCGGGCTCGGGGTCGTCGGGGTCCTGCGATCCGCGACGCCAGAGCAGGATCGCGGTGGTCAGCACGGCGAGCACCAGCAGGGCGCCGCCGACGAGGAACGGCCACAGGGGCGGGCCCCCCCGGGGCAGGCCGGTGGAGGCGGCCGCCCTCTTGGTGGCCTCGTCCTCGGCGGTGCCGCGCTTGGCCTGCGACGTCTTCAGGTGCGCGGCCGCCACGGTGTGGCCCGGGTAGAGCTCGAGCACGCGCTGGAAGGCGGGGACGGCGTCGCCGTAGTAGTGGGTGTGGAAGCGGGTCAGCGCCTGCTCGAAGGCGGCGTCGATCGGGCCTCTGGCGGGCGCGACGTCCGCCTCGGCCAGGGCCTTGGTGATCTCGCGGATGCCGATCATCCGGGCGTCCTTGCCGCCGCCGAGCAGCAGGCCGACGATCTCGCCCTTCTTGTCCTCGATCACCGGGCCGCCGAGCAGGCCCTTGTCGACCAGGGCGCCCAGTTTCTCCGGCTCGTTGACCTTGTTCTCCGGGTCCTTGAACTCCCGGCCGCCCTCTCCGGCGCCGCCCGCCCGCAGGTGGGCGATGTCGACGGTCTCCGGCAGGTTCGCGGCGGGCCGCCCGGTGAACCCCGCGACCGCCACCGGCGACCCCTCCTTGGCGGGCACCGCGGCGGCGAGCGGGGCGGTGGGCAGGCCCGCGCTCCCGTCGGCGCGGCCGACGGGCCTCAGCACCGCGGGGCTGTCGGGCCTGTCACCGGTACGGGCGATCTCGGCCTTGAACCCCTCCTTGTCGGCGGAGGAGATGTTGGGGAAGACCGTGATCTCGGTGGTGACGTCGATGATGCAGGTGGCGGTGGGCTGCTTGGGCGGGTAGCACTTCTGCAGGTGGTGGTTGAGCTGGTCGTCCTTGAGCTTGTGCCGCTCGAAGTCCTCGGGGATCTTGACCTTGTGGTGCGCGGCGAAGATCTTGTTGGCGGCGTAGATCCGGACGTCACGGTCGGTCTCGACCACCCGGGTGAGGGTGACCATGCCACCCTCGGGGTTGATCACGGTGCCGGTGCCGCTGCCGATCGGCACCTCGTAGGAACGCTCCACGTGAACCAGCTCGCCGATGTGGTCGAGCAACGTGATGTCGACCTTCGCCGTCGCCTCGATCCTGACCACCGCGGGGGTCACCAGGTCGGTGATTCCACTGGGGTGCTCGTGAGCCAGGGCGGGGGTCACCCCGGCGATCACCAAGGAGAGCCCGCCGAACACCACCAGCGCCGAACCGAACCGCCGCATCGCCACTCCCTACAGGGGATAGGACCAGGGTCGCAAACGAGGGTGAATAAGTGAACCGTCCAGCCCCGAGGGCTTGACTTTCTTTTCCGCCATCACCAGTGAAAGGCCATGAGCAGGGCATCGCCACCCCGTCTTGACCATCCCGTTTTACGGCCTATCGTCACGCCCACGCCCCGTCGCGGACAGTTACGCAAAGTCTAATCCTGAGCGGACCCCCGGCGCGACAACGTATACCGTACGAAGATCGGTCCGCAGGAGAAGTCCGCCCTCTCGGACTCGGTCCTCTCAGCTTCGGGGACGCAGCAGCACGGCGGGATCGAAGGAGACCTCGAACGGGGCGAGCAGGTTCGCCACCTCTCCGGCCTCGTGCTTCTCCGCCGCCTTGTACTCGTCACCGGCGAGCTCGTGAACGTGGACGGACGGCCCCTCGGACAGCTCGATCCGCCAGTAGGCGGGGATCCCCGCCGCCGCGTAGGCGGCCCTCTTGAGGTGGCGGTCTCGCGCCTGGGTGCTCGGGCTGACCATCTCGACGGCCAGGAGGATGTCGCGTGGTGCGAACATCAGCTCTGTTTTGTCGATGGCCTCCGTCGGCACCACGACGAGGTCGGGGATGAAGAAGTCGCGCCTGCTCACCCGGAGGTTGACGTCCGGCAGCGGCTCGAACTCCGGCGGCGCGGCGTCTTCGAGGATTCGCGCGAGACGCAAGATCGAACGCTGGTGCAGGGGAATAGGAGAGGGACTCACCAGTAGGCTCCCGTTGAAGAGCTCGTAGCGGTTCCCGTCGTCGGGAAACGTGAGCAGGTCGTCGACAGTGAACGGCGGCTCTCCGTGGAGAACCGTCCGCCTGGTCGTCGGCTCCGTCGTCGCCATCGCGGTCACCTGCTCAGTATCGGGAGTCTCGCCCTCGCCCACATGCTACTTCCCGCAATCTCCCTACTTTAAGTAGCCGATGCGTCACGGTTCGACCATCGGTGGGCGCCCTGGAGGACGGCGGTGTGGACGGCGCGGGCGATGCGGGCGCCCCAGGTGGAGCGGGGGCCGCCGAAGAGTTCCTCGGGGCCTCCGGGAACACGGTCGGGGGCGGCCACGCAGACGGCGTCGGAGGCGGTGCCGGTGCAGGGGAAACCGGCCTCCAGCAGTGCCTGGGTCTTGGCCTCGGTCACCGTCATGACCGCGTTGACCAGGGCGGCGTCGCTCATGGCGACCGGTACGGCGACCGCGATGTTGACCGTTCCCGGCAGGAACATGGGGGCCAGCTCGGGGTCGGCGGCGCCTTCCGGGGCGGCGGCCCAGGTGGGGACGCGCAGGCCGACGGTCGCCACGACCTCCGCTCCCCCGTCGCGGGCCCGGGTGAAGTGGTCGACCGAGGCCGCGGTGAGCATGCCGACCCCCGGGCCCTGCGGGGCCAGCTCCAGCAGGTGGTCCACCGGGTCCATCCGCGAGTATCCGGCGACCACCTGCGCGTTGAGCATCCAGGCGGCCGGGCCGATGCCGCCGCCGACCATGGCCGAGGAGATCGCCCGCCAGCCGGGGCCGAACTCCCACAGCAGCGCGGCCAGCCGGGCGCCGTCCTCCTCGCGGTGGCTCAGCCTCAGGGACGCTCCGTGTGGCCCCCGGCTCCGCCCGTCGACGTCCGGGCGGACCTCGAACCCGCTCACGAACGCCTCCGAGTCGTCACGGTCCCGCTCAAGGGCGCTCCAGGTGGACCTCGGGCCTGCCGCCGGGACCGGCCGCGACGCGGACACGGGCGTCGAAGTGCTCACCGATCAGCTCCCCGGTGAGCACCTCGGCCGGGGTGCCGGAGGCGGCCACCCGGCCGCCCGAGAGCAACATCATCGAATCGGCGTACTGACCCGCGAGGCTCAGGTCGTGCAGGGTCGTGACCACGGTCAGCCCGTCGGCCAGCCGGAGCCGGTCCACGAGTTCCAGCACCTGCTGCTGGTGCCCCAGGTCGAGGGCCGTGGTGGGCTCGTCGAGCAGGAGCACCGGGGCCTGCTGGGCCAGCGCCCTGGCGAGCACGACGCGCTGGCGCTCGCCGCCGGACAGGTGGGCGAGCGGGCGGGCGGCGAGGGAGGACAGGTCCAGCCGCTCCAGCACCGACCCGGTCACCTCGCGGTCGTGGCGGCTCTCGCGGCCCAGGTAGGGGATGTACGGGGTGCGGCCGAGCAGGGCGTAGTCGAACACGGTCATGTCGGCCGGCAGCGCCGGGGACTGCGGGGCGCAGGCCAGCAGCCTGGCCCGCTCCCTGGGCTTGAGCCGCCTGAGCGGCACGTCGTCGACGAGCACTTCGCCCTCGAAGGGCAGCACTCCCGCCAGGGCGCGCAGCAGCGTGGACTTGCCCGCGCCGTTGGCGCCGATGACGGCGAGCCAGTCGCCGTCCCGTACGTCGAGGCCGACGCCGGACAGCACCGCGCGCCGGTCCAGCACGACCGACAGGTCCCTCACCACGAGGTGGCTCACCGGTCTCCCCTCCGCTTCTCCGCTTCACGCGACTTCTCCCCGCGCGACTTCTCCTCGCGCGGCGCGCGGGTCCCGATGGCGCGCTCACCGTACGGGCGGGCCGGCGCCCTCCCCCCGCCGCTCGCGCGGGGCGTCACGTCTCCACCCGGCGGGTCACGCGCAGCACGGCCACGAAGAACGGCGCGCCGACGAAGGCGGTCACCACCCCGATGGGCAGCTCGGCGGGGGCGAGCACGGTCCTGGCGACCAGGTCGGCGAGGATCAGGAAGGCGGCCCCGCCGATCAGCGAGATCGGCAGCACGATCCGGTACGACGCCCCGGCCAGGCGGCGGACCACGTGCGGCACGACGAGGCCGACGAAGCCGATCAGCCCGCTGACCGCGACGGCCGCCGCGGTGGCCAGCGAGGCGGCGAGCAGGACGACGAGGCGGACGCGGGCGGCGTTCAGGCCGAGGGTGACCGCCTCGTCGTCGCCGACCGAGAGCACGTCGAGGAGCCTGCCGTGCAGCAGTATGACCACCACCGAGACGGCGGCGTACGGGGCGACGAGCGTGACCTGGGCCCAGCCTCCGCCGACGTCGCCGAGGATCCAGGCGTAGATGCGCTGGAGTTCCTCCACCCTGAGCTGCTGCAGGAACGTCTGGATCGCGGTGAGGAAGGACGTGACCGCGACGCCCGCGAGGACCAGCGTGGCGGTGCCGCCGCCCCGGCCCGCCGCGCTACCCAGCGCGTAGGCGAGCAGCACGCCGCCGACGGCCCCGGCGAAGGCCGCGGCCGGAATGCCGATCGCCTCGATGTCGCCGCCGGTGAAGACGATCGCCGCCGTGGTCGTCAGACCCGCGCCCGCGGCGGCTCCCAGCAGGTAGGGGTCCGCGAGCGGGTTGCGGAAGACGCCCTGGTACCCGGCTCCGGCGACGGCCAGCAGGCCGCCGACGATCGCGGCGAGCAGGACCCGGGGCAGCCGCAGCTCGGTCAGCAGGCCCAGCTCGACCGGGGCCAGCCCCGAGTCCACCGAGACGAACGGCAGCCAGTCGAGCAGCTGGAGCATCACGCCGCGCGGCGCGATGCCCGCCGCGCCGACCAGCAGCCCGGCGAACATGCTCGCCAGGAGCACGACCACGGCCGAGAGCGTCACCAGCGGGCTCAGCCGTGCCGCCTGCCTGCCCTGGCCACCGGCCTCCCAGACCGCACCGGTGCCGGTGTCCGTGCCGGTGCCTTTGCCGGTGCCGGAGTCCGTACCGGTACCGGAGCCCGTGCCGATGCCTCTGCCGGTGTCCGTGCCGAGGGACGACGACCCGGAGGCCGCGTCGCCGGGACTCACCGGGTGCCCGGGGCGGACGCCTCGTCCTTCGGGGCGGGGAGAGAGCATTTCTCGTTTCTTCTTGTCTTCTTGACGCCGGTCAGCCTGCCGCCACCTTCTGGACGGCGTCGCCGATCTGCCTGGCGAGGTCGACGACGCGCGGCCCCCAGCGGGAGGCGACGTCGTCGTCGAGAAGGACCACCTGGTCGTTCTTGACGGCGGAGAGCTTGGACCAGCCGGGACGCTTGGCGAGGGTGTCCCTGGACTGGCCGCAGCACTTGGTGTCGGCCAGGAAGACGAGGTCGGGGTCGGCCTTGGCGACGAACTCGGCGGAGAGCTTGGGGTAGCCACCGGCCGCGTCGGGAGCCTCGTCGGCGATGTTGGTCATGCCGAACAGCCCGTAGATCTGTCCGATGAAGGTGGTGGAGGTGGCCGAATAGGGAGTGGTGTCCAGCTCGTGGTAGTAGGCGAGCTTCGCGTTCTTCGGCGCGGCGGCGGTGATCTCGTCGAGCTGCTTCCTCATCCCGGCGACGAGCTCGGCGGCCCTGTCGCCGTTGCCGGTGGCGGCGCCGAGATCGGTGATCTGGTCGTAGGCCTCGTCGAGCTTGGTGGCGGCGGGCTCCAGCAGCACGGGGACGCCGACCTTGCCCAGCGCGGCCACGACGCTGTCGGCGTCGTTGGCGACCACGACCAGGTCGGGCTTCCTGGCGATGATCGCCTCCACGTTCGGCTTGAAGCCGGACAGGTCGCTCTTCGGCGCCTCGGCGGGATGGTTGGACTGGTCGTCCACCGCCACGACCTGGGGTCCGGCGCCGATCGCGAACAGGCTCTCGGTGGCGGTGGGCGAGAGCGAGACGATCCGCTCCGGCCTCCTGGCGACGGCGACGGGGCCGTTACCCGCCTCGACGGTGACGGGGAATCCCGCCGCCGAGGGGGTGGCCGCCACGCTCGCGGAGGTGGCGGGGGGTGAGGCGGGGGTGCTCTGGCCGCATCCGGCGAGGGTCAGCGCGGCGAGCAGGGCACCGGCGAGGGCGGCGGGGGCAGCAAGGGCAGCGGGGGCGCTGCGTACGGGCCTCACACGAGGTCCTTTCAGTTGCCGGAACCGAGGGACCCAAAGGAGACGGGTCACCCTTTTCCACGAGGGTCGTCGTCGACGCGGCGGAGGCGACCTGGCTCGACCCCGGGGGGGGCCATGACAGTTGCGGGACAGCGCCGGGCTCACACCGGACTTCGCTCACGCTGCGCGTCAGACGAACGGTATCAATCCCCCCGGAGGTCCCCCCAGGGTCCCCGGTGTCAGGGGGTGCTCGGCCGTGTCCTGCGGCGAACCGTCCTCGACCCGAGCCGCTCCTCGACCCGAGCCGCTCCTCAGCCGAGCCGCTCCTCAGCCGAGCTGCTCCTCGGCGGCGGCGATGATCTCCTGCAGGCGCAGGCCGTGCGCGGCGTCCAGCGGGTGGCCGCCACCGCGCCGTACGGTCAGCGCGAACTCGGCGAGCATGAGGGAGAAGACGTCGGAGCCCAACCGGGTGCCGTCCAGGGACTCCCTGCCGAGACGCCCGTAGATCTCGACGTCGGAGGGCGGGTTCTCCCCCGGCACGCTCATGCACAGCGACGCCTCGCTGACCGCGCCGGTCTCATGCTCCAGCAGCAGGCCGACCCAGCCCAGCGGGTTACCGTGCGCCCGGACCCCGACGACCCTGCCGAGCGCCACGTCCAGCATGTCGATCATGTGCGGGCCGACGTCGAGGATCGCGCCGCGCTCCAGCCGCCAGGAGGTGGCGAAGGCTCCGCCGAGCATCGCCCCTGAGATGTTGGCCGCCCTCCCGCCGAACGGCTCGATGGCCGAGACCCTGGCCAGGAAGGCACGGGTGGCGGGCGAGTAACGCCAGGTGAGGACCATCTGCGAGGCCACGCCCGCCTCGGCGACCGCCTCGGCCAGCCGCCGGGCTCCGTCCAGGTCGGCGGCGAGCGGTTTCTCCAGCAGCAGCGCCTTGCCCGCCTTGGCGGCACGCACCCCCAGCTCGGCCTGGACCGCGGGCGGCACCGAGAACGCGACCGCCTCGCAGTTGTCGAAGAGTTCCTCGATCCGCTCGAAGACCGGGGCGCCGAACCTGGCCGCGGCCTCGGGACGACGGGCCCACACGCCCGCCAGACGCGTGTTCGGACCAGCCGCCAGCATCGGCGCGTGCACCATCTCGGCCCACGGTCCGGCGCCTACCAGACCCACAGATAACGTCACCGATCCAGTTTCGCACGCTCTCCCACCGTGATCGTGTGCCCCGGAGGGTGTTCCACGCCCAGCCGCCGGCGCGCCACCGACACGCCACCGGTAGGCCACCGATATGCCACCGGCGGGTCACCGGCGAGCCATCCGTACCGGCATGATGGGAACCACGATGAACCAGATGACTCTGCTGCGGCACGGCGAGACCGAGTGGAGCCGGGACGGCCGGCACACCGGGCTCACCGACCTGCCGCTGACCGCCAAGGGCGAGGACCAGGCGCGGGCGCTGGCCCCGCTGGTCGCGGGCCGGGCGTTCGACCTGGCCCTGGTGAGCCCGGCCAGGCGCGCGAGGGACACCGCCGAACTGGCCGGGATCGGAAACCCCGAGACCGAGCCCGACCTGTGGGAATGGGACTACGGCGGCTACGAGGGCGTCACCACCGCCACGATCCGCGAGAGCCGTCCCGGCTGGTATCTGTGGCGCGACGGTGTCGTCCCCGGCGACTCCGGCCATCCCGGAGAGAGCGCGGAGCAGGTCGGCGCCCGCGCCGACCGGGTGATCGCCCGCGCCAGGGCGGTGGAGGGGGACGTGGTCGTGGTCGCCCACGGGCACTACCTGCGGGTGCTGTGCGCCCGCTGGCTCGGACTGCCCCCGCAGGACGGGCGTCTCTTCCGTCTGGACACGGGGACCTACTCCCGGCTGGGCTTCGAGCACGGCGAGCCGGTGGTCCTCGCCTGGAACGCCCCCGTCTGACCCCGGAAGGGCCGGGGCGCGACCGGAGCCGGGCAGGGCGCCGCGAGGAGAGCCCCGCGCCCCGGGCCCGCGAGAAACCTCCCGGCCCTCGCGTCCCGGCCGGGCGCGATCACACCGTACGACGGGAAGGTCTCGTTCGGGCGCCTCGCGTCCCTGCCGGGCGCGATCACGCCGTACGGAGGGAAGACCTCGTTCAGGCGGCGAGCTCGACGGGCTGGGGGCCCCGGCCGGTCAGCCATTCGAGGACCTTGCGATGCCCGTGGCAGGCGTCCTCGAAGTGACCCCAACGCCAGTAACGCGGCTGGTCGCGCACTCCGGTGACCCATGTGCGGTAGGACACCGGAGTGGGCGTACCCTCCCCGGTCGCCGCCGAGGCGACGCCGTAAGTGCGGATCACGACGCGCCCGCCTGGTGCGAACAACACGTCGTCGGCAACCGGATACAAGGTCATCTGGTCGAGCACGGTTTGAGCCCCCAATCACTGTGATCTCAAACTCTTCCGTGCCGATCCACTCCCCCGGTTACGTCACAGGCGCGCCACGGTTAACCTGGCGGCCCTGATGTAAAAACGGTGTTACACCGTTAAACCGTCGAACTCCCCATCCTTCACCCCGAGCACCAGGGCGCGAATCTCATCTCGCGTGTAGATCAGGGCAGGCCCCTCGGGGAAACGCGAATTACGGACCGCGATGCTGCCATCCGACAGTTCGGCCAGTTCGACGCAGTTACCCGTCGAGTTGCTGTAGCGGCTCTTGCGCCAGCTGGCCCCGGCAAGGTCAGTGGCGGGCATGCCGTTGTAGGTCTGCTTCATTTACATCTCTCTGAGAAGGTCGCCGAGGATCTCGGCGGTGCCCCCGGGCGTGGTGCTTTCCACGCACAACTGCTCCATGGCCGTGAGGTATGGATCGATATCCTCACGTTTATCCAGGTAGAGGGCACCCCAGAGCTGCTCGACATAGACGACGTCCGACAGGTCGGACTCGGGAAACCGCAAGATGCTGAACGCACCACCCTCGGCCGCGTGCATGCCGAATCGGAAGGGCATCACCTGAAGGGTGATGTTGGGGAGCGAGGACACTTCCAGCAGGTGCTGGAGTTGTTCACGCATGATCTCCTTGCCTCCGATGGGACGCCTCAGGGCCGCCTCGTCGATAACCGCCCACAACCGGGGGCCGTCTTTCTTCGTCAGGCGATCCTGCCGCTGCATGCGCATATGCACACGACGCTCGATCTCCGCCTCCGGCACGTCCGGGTAGCCCAGCCGGATCACGGTGTGCGCGTAGGCGGACGTCTGCAGCAGGCCGGGAATGAACTGCACCTCGTAGGTGCGGATCATGTTCGTCGCCTCCTCCAGCCCCACGTAGGTGGTGAACCAGTGCGGCAACAGGTCGCCGTACTTGTGCCACCAGCCCGGGGTGTTCGCCTCGCGGACCATCTCCAGCAGGCCGCGCCGTTCTGCGTCGTCGAGCACGCCGTACAGGGTGAGCAGGTCTTCCACGTCACGTGTCTTGAAACCGACGCGGCCGAGTTCCATGCGGCTGATCTTGGACTCGGAGGCACGGATGTGAAATCCCGCGGCCTCACGGGTGAGCCCCTTCTCCTCACGCAGCCGGCGCAGGCTCGCTCCGAGCATGATTCGCCGAACAGTGGAACCGGTACCGGGCGGATCCATGGACACGTGGTGCTCCTCGCTCGCTTTCCTGATCGACAGTCTGTCACTTCGTGACCTAAGAATCCTCGGCCACGACCAAGATCCCCTTTCGTCCGTAATCACCCAATCATGGGTAACGGTAGCGGTTGCACAGACCTTATGCACGTGCATTCGCTCTTGCACCTGCACGGGAGTTTGCAGCATGATGACGGCTGTGCAGTCCGCCCAAACCGCGCCCCCCCGAGCGTCAACGTCATGGACGGCGCTCGACTGGTGGCCCCCCGCCGGCTGGTGGCCCGATTCCGCGCGCGATCTCCTTTCCGGATCCCCGGCAGCCATGGCCGGCGCCACCTTCGTGCTCCCGCCCCACGCCGAGTCCGTCCACTCCGCCCGCAGCTTCGCGACGGGCACCCTCACCGGATGGAACCTCGGCGAACTGAGCGAGAACATGGAGCTGGTGGTCTCGGAGCTCGCCACCAACGCCTTCAGACACGGCCTGAGACTGGCCGAGTCGCGGGCCAGGGAGCCGATCCGGCTCTCCCTGCTCCGGCGCGGCGAGCTGGTCGCCTGCACGCTCAACGACCCGGGAGCCGGCTTCCCCGCGCTCCGCGACCCCTCTCCCCTCGACATCGGCGGTCTCGGGCTGCACATCGTCGAGTCGCTGAGCCTCCGCTGGGGCTGGGCACCGCTGGCCCCGTACGGCAAGATCGTGTGGGCCGTCCTCAGAACGGGCCTCCCCCAGGAGCCCGACCCCCTCGACCGCCCGTAGTCCCCGCCCGTAGCTCCCTCACCGCCCGCGATCCCTCCCCGGGCGAGCCGCCGGAACGGCCCCCTTCCCCCGGCCGGCCCGCGGAACGCCCTCCGGCCCGCCCGTACCCCCGGGTCCCCGGGTCTTCCCAGAGCCCGGCGACCTCCCCCGCCTTTCCAGGACCTCCACCGAACCCCTTCCGGACGGCGCCGCCCCTTCCCCTTCCAGAGGCGCCGATCGGTCCCGGGGCCGCCACCCCTCCCGCCTCGCGGCCCCGGGACCGATCAGAACCGGACGTAGAGCTCTATAACGCATCGCATTCTGCGCGGTAGATGCCGTCAGAGATGCCCTCTGCATTACCGTGGATGTTTATGGCTCACGGAGAGTCCCCGCGCGAGATTCCTGAGAGAGCTGCGAGATGGACGATCACCTGCTCGGCTGGTTGAAAACCCTCGACGAAGAACGGCTCGCCCGAGTTCTGGCCAACCGGCTGGACGCCATCGCCCCACCGTGGCCGCGCCGCCTGGACACCCTGGCGCAGCGGCTGGGCAACGGGTTCGCGGTGATGGAGGTCATGCGCGGGTTGCCGCTGCCCTCGCTGGAGGTGGCGCAGGCGTCACTCGCCCTCGGCGAGCAGGCCGGGCCGGAGACGGTCGCCCGGTTCATGGGCGTGCCCGAGGCCGAGGTGTCGCCCTGGCTCGACCTGCTGTTCGACCACGCGCTGGCGTGGCCGGACGGCGAGGGCCGCATCCGGGTGGCGGAGGGGGTCGCCCGGTGGTGGGCGGCGCCCTGCGGGCTCGGCGAGCCGCTCCCCCACTATCTGAACTCCTGGACGGTCAGCGCCGACGCGCTGCGCGGGCTGGCCAGGACGCTCGGCCTGCCGCACGGCCCCAAGCGGCGCACGGTCACCAGGGTCACCGAGATCCTCTCCGACCCGGCGCGGGTGACCGCGCTGCTGGAGAGGGCCCCGGAGGGCGCGAGGCGGCTGCTGGACGAGTTCGCCTGGGACGGCCCGGTCCGCGACGTGGACGGCGGCAGGTTCGTGGTGCCCGGCGCCCCCGAGAAGTGGGCGGCCGACCACGGGCTGCTCTTCCGTCCCAGCTGGAACGTGGCCGAGATGCCCCGCGAGGTGGCGCTCGCGCTGCGCGGCCCCGACTACCACCCGCCCTTCACCCCCGTCCCGCCCGACCTCGCCACCATCCCCGTCGACCCCGAGGCCGTCGACCACCTGATGACGCTGGCCGCCCCGCACGTGGTGGAGCGCTGCGCCGCCATGCTGGAGAACACCGCGAAGTTCCCGCTGCCGCTGCTCAAGGCGGGCGGGGTCGGGGTGCGCGAGGTCCGGCGGGTGGCCAAGGACACCGGCTGCGACGAGGACGAGACCCGGCTGCTGCTCGAGGTCTGCGCGGTGGCCCGGCTGCTGGCCTGGGACGAGTCCGCAGGCGGGCTGGTGCCCACCGAGAAGTTCGACCGCTGGCGACTGGACGACGCCGCCGCCAGGCTCAGGGTGCTGCTGTCGGCGTGGTGGCGGATGGAGCGCTCGTCGCTGCGGAAGGTCGACGGCAAGTACGGCACGGTGCTCGGCGACGACCCGGCCGGAGCCATGGTCGCCCGCGCCCGGCGGGCGCTGCTCGGCGTGCTGGCCCGGCTGCCCGCCAGCACGGCGTGCGTCGACCGGGCGGGGCTGGTCAGGTCCGCGCACTGGCACGCCCCGCTGCTGGACCAGTCGCTGCTGGCCGAGTGCGCCCCCGCCGTACTGGAGGAGGCCCGCATGCTCGGGCTGGTCGCCCTCGACACGATCACCGACCTCGGCCGGGCGATGGCCGGGCTGGACGCCTTCCCCGGCGACGAGATCGACGACTCGTCGCCCATCGTGGAGAACGACCCCGTGCTGGTCGAGTGCTCCACCAGGGCGCTGGCCAGCGTGCGGCGGAGCGCGCTCTTCGGTGCCGACCTCACCGCCGTGGTGACCGGCCCGCCCGCCGGGGAGCTCGCCGAGCTGCTCGACCGGGCCGCGGAACGCGAGTCGCGGGGCGCGGCCTCGGTGTGGCGGTTCACCCCGGCCAGCGTGCGCCGGGCCATGGACTCCGGCTACACCGCCGAGGGCCTGCTGTCCGACCTCGCGGAGGTGGGCACGGTGCCGCAGCCCCTCGACTACCTGATACACGACGTGGCCAGGCGGCACGGCGAGGTCACGGTGACCACCGTCGCCTGCATCGTGCAGGCCTCCGACCCGGCACTGCTCGCCGAGATCGCCGGGCACCGGCGGCTGGGCAGGCTGGGCCTGCGGCTGCTCGCCCCGACCGTGCTGGCCAGCTCGGTGCCCGCCGACAAGACCCTGGCGGCGCTGCGGGAGAACGGCTACGCGCCGGTGCCGATCGAGGACACCGGCGAGATCACCATCCGCAGGGCCCGCGTCGAGGAACCGCAGAACGGGCGGCTGATCCTGCTTCCCGGGGGCCGGGTGGCCGAGTTCGAGCAGCCTTCGTACCCGCTGGTGGAACCACCTCCCGACCCGCACGAGCACGCCCAGCGCCTGCTCGTCGCCGAGGGCGAGGCCTCCCAGTCCGCCGGCAGGACGTGGGCGGTCATCGGCCGGATGGCCTCCCGCCTGCCGACCGCCCAGCAGTCGCTGCTCGGCTTCGTCGTCGACCGCGGCGTACGGGCGGCGATCACGCTGACCGACGGTCTGACCGCCACCATCAGCCACGGCGAGCTGCGCAGCGGCGTGCTCGACGCGTGGTGCGAGGAGGCGGGCGACTACCTGGAGTTCCCGCTGGCCGACATCGTCGAGGTCCGCGGCACCTACGCCTGATCCGGCTAGAGCTTCTTGGCCTTGGCGAGGTCGGCGTGGAGCTGCTCCAGCACGTCGGCGTAGCCCTGGTAGCTGTAGCGCTCCTCGGCGTGCCACTGGTAGACCTGCCCCGCCTTGACCGCGGGCAGCGCGGCGAAGGTCGGCTTCTTCTTCATCTCCTCGGGCCGCATCGACTGGGTGCGGGCGTCCACCAGGATCACGTCCGCCTCGTAGGTGTCGGCGTTCTCCCAGCTCAGGGTCTGCCAGTAGCCGCTGTCGTCGACCTTCTCCGGCACCACCAGGTCCAGGCCGAGTTCCTTGAAGTAGCGCACGTCCGCGTGGTCGTCGGGGTTGGCCACCCACATCGCCTCCGGCCCGCCCGCCATGACCAGGACCTTCAGGCCCTTGGCCTCGGGGGTGGCGAGCGCGGCGGAGGCGGCGTCGAACCTGGCCTTGGCCGCGGTCACCTCGGGGGCGTCGAGGTCGGCGCCGAGAGCGGCCGCGACCTGCCCGTACCTCTCGATGAGCTTGGGCACCGACATCCCGATCAGGCTGACGCCGAGGGTGGGCGCGACCTGCTCGATGGTGGCGGCGGACTTCTGCGGCACGTACCAGAGGGCGTCCTTGGTGTACATGCCGCTGACCAGCAGGTCCGGCTGGAGCGAGATGTACTTCTCGACGTTGAACTCGTCCCACACGTTGCCGATGGACTCGACCTTGGTGATGTCGACGTCGCCGGCCTGGGGGTCCTTCGTGCCGTCCTTGAGCTTGTGCGGCCCGAAGACGGCGACGGGGCGGACTCCGAAGTCCCAGAGGGCCGCGGCGGCGCCGACCTGGGCGACGACCCGGGCCGGGCGCTCGGGCGTGTCGATCTTCTTTCCACGGTCGTCGGTGAAAGTCCACGGACCCGCCGTGGGGGAGGCGGCGGCCGGGGAGCCGCCCGGCGCCGCGGCCGTCTCCGCACCGCTGCCGCACGCGGCCGCCAGGACGAACACGAGACCGAGGCCCGCGGCCATGAATCCCCGCCGCGGCAGGACAGGTAGGGACATTTGCGACTCCAAAGGCTAGGCTTACCTAAATGACTCATGCGTTAGATTAGCCTTACCTAATCATTACCGACGAAGAGGGGTACCCGGTGAGCAGGGCCGCTGTGGCCACGGCCGCGTCCGACACGGTCGCGAAACCGGACGTGACGCGTCCGGAGCGAGCGGGAGGGACGAGACGCCGCTCGGTGGCGCTGGCGACCGGGTTGGTGGCCGGGCTGGCGGCGCTGGTGCTGCTGGCGATGGTCAGCGTCGCGGTGGGCTCCCGCTCGGTCCCGCTGTCCACGGTGCTGGACGCGCTGCTCGCGCCCGACGGGTCCGCGGACCACACGGTCATCAGGGACCTGCGCGTACCGAGGACCCTGATCGGCATCGGCGTGGGCGCGGCGCTCGGACTGGCCGGTGCGCTGATGCAGAGCCTCACCCGCAACCCGCTCGCCGACCCCGGGCTGCTGGGCGTCAACCAGGGCGCCATGTTCGGCGTGACGGTCGCGATCGGGCTGCTCGGAGTGGGCGACCCCTCCCTCTACGTCTGGTTCGCGTTCGCCGGTGCGGCCGGCGCCGCCGCGCTGGCCTACGCGCTCGGCTCCGCCGGGCGGTCGGGCGGCGGGCCGGTGCGGCTCACGCTCGCCGGTGTCGCGCTGGGCATGGTCTTCAACGCCGCGGCCTCGGCGATCCTGCGGACCGACAACGCGATCTTCGACCGGATGCGGTTCTGGCTCACCGGCTCGCTCGCCGGGATCAGCGCCGACGTCGCGGTACGGCTCGCCCCGTTCCTCGCGGCCGGGCTGGTGCTCGGGCTGCTCCTCGCCAAGCCGCTCAACGCCCTCGCGCTCGGCGACGAGGCAGGGCGCGCGCTCGGCGTGAGCGTGGCCCGCACGCGCGGGCTGACCGCGATCGCCGTCACCCTGCTGTGCGGGGCCGCCACCGCCGCCGCCGGGCCCCTGTGGTTCATGGGGCTGGCCGTGCCGCACGCGGTGCGTGCCTTCACGGGGCCCGACCAGCGCTGGGTCCTGCCCTACACCGTCGTGCTCGCCCCCGTGGTGCTGCTCGGCTCGGACATCCTCGGCCGGGTGATCGCCGCTCCCGCCGAGGTGCAGGTGGGCATCATGTGCGCCGTCGTCGGCGCCCCGGTGTTCATCCTGCTCGCCCGCCGCCGGAGGCTCGCCGCCCTATGAGAACCATCCCGTCACCGGCGACCGCCCCGAAGGCCCTTCCCAAGGCCGTTCCCACCGCGCTGCGCCTGGGTTCCTGGTCGCTGCGGCTCTCGCCGCGCGGCCTCGCCGCCGGGACCGCCGTCACCGCCCTGGGAGTGCTCGTCAGCCTGGTCGCGCTGTCCGTCGGCGAGTTCACCGTTCCCATCCCCGACATCGTGGCCGCGCTGTTCGGCGAGGGGCCTCCGGCCGCCGAGCTCATCGTGGGGCGCCTGCGAGCGCCGCGTGTCGTGACCGGCCTGCTGGTCGGCGCCGCGTTCGGGCTGAGCGGGGCCATCTTCCAGAGTCTGACCCGCAACCCGCTCGGCAGCCCCGACTTCATCGGCTTCACCGCCGGAGCCTCCACCGGGGGCATCGCCGCCGTCGTGCTGGGCGGCACCGCCTGGCAGATCGCGGGAGCCTCGCTCGCCGGGTGCGTCGCCTCCGCGCTGGTGGTGTACGCCCTGGCCTTCCGGCGCGGGGTGCAGGGCTACCGGCTGATCCTGGTCGGCATCGGGATCAACGCGCTGCTGGTCTCCGCCGACTGGTACATGCTGACCCGCGCCAACATCAACGACGCCGCCACCGCCGGGGCGTGGATCACCGGCAGCCTCAGCGGGCGCGGCTGGGAGCACGCGATCCCGGTCGCGTACGCGCTGGTCCTGCTCCTGCCCCTCTGCGCCTGGCTGTCGCGCCCGCTGCGGATGATGGAGATGGGCGACGACGCGGCCAAGGCCGCGGGCATCCGCGTCGAGCCGGTGCGCGCGATGGCCATCGTCGTCGGCGTGCTGCTGTGCGGAGTCGCCACCGCCGCCGCCGGACCCGTGATCTTCGTGGCGATGGCCGCGCCCCAGCTGGCCCGCCGGATCGCCCGCTCCCCCGGCGTCACCCTGGTCACCTCGGCGCTGACGGGCGCCACATTACTGGTGGGCGCCGACCTGGCCGCCCAGCGTGTCTTCGCGCCGGTGCAGTTGCCGGTGGGAATCATGACCGCCGCGATCGGCGGCATATACCTGGTGTTTCTACTGCGAAGGGAACGACGTTGAGACTCTACGGCACCGGACTGACGCTCTCCTACGACAAGCGCGTGGTGGCGAGCGACCTGGACGTCACGATCCCCGACGGATCGTTCACCGTGATCATCGGCCCCAACGCGTGCGGCAAGTCCACCATGCTGCGCGCCCTGGCCCGCATGCTCAAACCCCGCACGGGAGCCGTCCACCTGGACGACGCCGTGATCACTTCACTGCCGTCCAAGGAGGTGGCGCGCAGGCTGGGCCTGCTGCCGCAGAGCTCGATCGTGCCCGACGGCATCACGGTCGCCGACCTGGTGGGCCGGGGCCGCTACCCGCACCAGCGGCTGATGCGGCAGTGGTCCCGCGAGGACGAGGTCGCGGTGGCGGCGGCCATGAGGTCGACCGACGTGACCGATCTGGCGGACCGCTGCGTGGACGAGCTCTCCGGCGGCCAGCGCCAGCGTGTCTGGCTGGCCATGGCGCTGGCCCAGGAGACCCCGATCCTGCTGCTCGACGAGCCGACGACCTTCCTGGACATCGCCCACCAGATCGAGGTGCTCGACCTCTGCGCCGACCTGCACGAGCGGGGCAGGACCCTGGTCGCCGTGCTGCACGACCTGAACCAGGCCTGCCGCTACGCCACCCACCTGATCGTGATGCGCGACGGCCGGATCGTCGCCGAGGGCGATCCCGCCTCGATCATCACGGCCGCGCTGGTGGAGGAGGTCTTCGAGCTGCGCTGCGAGATCATCGAGGACCCGCAGAGCGGCACCCCGCTGATCGTCCCCGAGACCCGCCGCCGCACCCCCGTCCACACGTAGGCGCGACCGCGGGTCAGCCCTCCAGCGCGACCCGGCGGGCCAGTCCCAGGGGGAGCCCGCCGGAGCCGGCCAGCGTGTCGTGGAAGGCCCGCAGGTCGCCGCGGCCCGCGGCCAGGTAGTCGTCGCGGATGCGGTCGATCTCCAGAGCCCCGGTCAGGTAGGAGGGCGCCTGGGTGGGCCACGCGCAGTAGCGGTCGACCTCGCCCCTGGCCGTGCCGGGGGTGAGCGACGATTTCGTGGTCATGTACTCCTCGGCCTGCTCGATCGTCATGTCGCCGCAGTGCAGCGAGGTGTCGACGACGATGCGGGCCGCCCGGAAGAGCCGGAAGTCGAGGTGGGCGAGCTCCTGGGCCGGGGTGGTGAAGTAGCCCTGCTCGTGCATGAGCTTCTCGACGTACAGGCCCCAGCCCTCGGTGAGGTACGGGGTGCGGAACAGCTTGCGGGCGGGCCGGGGGTTGTCCGCCATCCACGACAGGTGCCAGTGGTGGCCGGGGTAGGCCTCGTGGACGGCGATGGAGGGCATCTGTGCCCTGGCGTTGGTACGCAGCCGCTGGCGGACCTGCTCCCCGGTGAACGAGGACGGGGTGAACGGGACGAAGAAGTGCCCGATCCTGGAGGTCGACAGGGGCGGGGGCGACATGTAGGAGGCGACGGCGACGATGGGCCGCTGGAACTCCGGCGACGGGACGACCCGGCACTCCTCTCCCCGCGCGAAGGTCACCAGGCCGCGCTCGCGGACGAACCTCCTGGCCCGCTCCGTCTCGGCCTCGTACTCGGCCCGCATGTCCTCCAGCGTCGGCGCGTGGTCGTCCTGGAGCTCGGTGACGGCCGCGTGCCAGTCGCCGGAGCCGCCGTCCAGCCTGGCGGCGACCTCGCGCATCCGCGCGTCCAGCTCGTCGTAGGCGGCCTGCCCCCGCTTGAGCAGCTCGCCGGCGCCGTAGCCGAGCATCTCCCTCTCGCGCAGCAGGGTGGAGTAGAGCTCCTCCCCCATCCGCCAGGTGCCGGTCGCCCGGAACCCCTCGAGGAATCCCACCAGCTCGTCGAAGGCCGCCGCCGCGGGCTCGGCCGCCGCGGCCAGCCGGGCACGCAGGGCCTCGTCGGCGACCTGGCCGGGGACCGTCTCGGTGAGGAAGCGCCGGGCGGTCCGCGACTGGCCCAGCCCTCGCGCGACCAGCAGCGGGGCCGCCAGGGCGGGATCGAGGTTGGCCCGGCAGGCGGCGACGACGTCCGGCACCTCGGCCAGCCGCGCGACGGCCGCGTCCACCAGCTCGGCCTCGGTGGACAGCCGCTGCAGGAACGGCCCGAACATCGAGGAGAAGATCGGCCCCACGTAGGCGGCCGGGTCACGCCGCCAGACGGGCCACGCCTCGTACGCGAGCTCGCCGCGCAGCGTGGACATGACCAGCTCCCGGTCGATCTCGTCCTCGAAGCTCTCGGCCTCCGCGGCGCCCCCGGCGCCCCCGGCGGTCCCGGTGCTCTCAGGACTTTCGGGACTTTCGGCGCCCCCGGGTCTCCCGGGCGCCCGAGCCTCCTGGAGCCGCTCCAGCCAGCGGCGTGCCTCCCGCTCCCTGGCGAGGATGCCGGACTCGGTGAAGTCGCCGAGAGTTCTGTCGTACCCCTGTGCGCCCGCGAGGTTGGCGTAGGCGGGATTCGCCGCCAGATACCAGTCGAGGAAGCCGCTTACGAGCTCGGGAGACGTCATAACGCCGGATCCTACTCGGCGGACGAATCTCCATCACCGGTGTCGTCGCCCGCCGATCTCCCGGTGCCCGGACCCGCCCGGACACCCCCGCGCGGACCCGCTCGGTGCCTCCGGACATACCCGAGTCCGCGGACGAGCGGGCTCGGCTCCGCGGTTCCCATAAACTTCATGCTGTGGGTGACCCGAAGTTCGAGATCCAGATGCTCCACGACCGTGTCATGGTCAAGATCGAGCAGGAGTCCGAGGAACGGCGCAGCACGGCGGGCATCGTCATCCCGGCGACGGTGAAGATGGCCAACCGCCTCGTCTGGGGTGAGGTCTGCGGCGCGGGCCAGAACGCCCGCGCGGTCAAGGTCGGCGACAAGGTCCTGTTCAACCCCGAGGATCAGTACGAGGTCGAGGTCCACGGCCAGCTCTACCTGGTCATGCGCGAGCGCGACCTGCACGCCATCGCCACCCCGCAGACCGACAACGGCACCGGCCTGTATCTGTGAGGCCGGTGAGATCCGCGAGGTCCGTGGACCGCGCGGATCATTTCCGGGTGTAGCCGAGATAGAGCTTGTTGGACCAGTCGGCGGTGGAGAAGGCGGCCAGGACCCGGGTGGTCTTGCCCTTGAGGGTGGACAGGACCACCTGGTAGTGGCCGGAGGACGGGATGACGGCGATGAAGTGCTTCTCGTCCCACCAGCCCCACAGGGCCTTCGGCTTGATGCCGGGCACCTTGGCCGCGAGCTTGCCCGAGGTGCGGTCCCAGACGCAGACGTGCTCGGTGTAGCTGGACGGGCACCAGGTCATCAGGCCCCGCCCCGAGGGGGTGAAGGCGTCCTCCCCGCCGGCGGGCCTGCCGGTCTTGGCCAGGGTGCGGCGGATCGCGCCGTCCTGCCCGTAGAAGCGGGTGCCACCGGCGTGTTCGGCCACGACGTCGACGCCGTCGGAG
Source organism: Streptosporangium sp. H16 (assembly GCF_051918855.1). Lineage (NCBI taxonomy): Bacteria > Bacillati > Actinomycetota > Actinomycetes > Streptosporangiales > Streptosporangiaceae > Streptosporangium > Streptosporangium sp. H16. The sequence goes on along the minus strand of NZ_JBPXMD010000001.1, from coordinate 51,890 downwards.
CTCCACCGGAACCTCGCGGCCTTGTCGACGTTGGCCACAGTCACCGTTTTCGCGGTCTTCGCGACCGCGTCGACGACCACGAACCCGGAGGTCACCCACGCGGATCCGCTCTTCCTCTCGACGGTCAGCACCGCCTTGCCGCCGTTGCGGTTCCAGTGAGCGTAGTGCGCGACGAGCGGCTTCCTCACCGTACGGATCCTGGTGCCCTTGGAGGTCGCCAGGTCGAGCAGGACGACCGAGTCGTAGCCGCTCTGGTAGGAGGTGGGCACCGCGAGGGCCTTCTTCCCCTTCGGCGCGACCGTGATCTCCTGGTAGGCGGCCTGCCGGGTGAACCCGGCCCCCCTACGCAGGTAGGTCATCTTGCCGAAGGAGTAAGAGGTCACCCTGAGCGCGTCCTTGGAATCCTCCCGGACGGTGACCCGGGTGCCGGGCAGCACGATGTCGACGGGCGCGGTCGCGAACACGGCGGCTGCCGGCTCAACGGCGTGCGCGGCGGCGGCCGGCTCGGCGGCGTGCGCGGCGGCCGGAACCGGCACGATCACCGAGACCAGGACGGCGAGGCAACCGAACAGCCGGTAGATCCCAGGAGTCACAGGCACGGCGGAATCCTAAGCCGGAAAGCCCTCAAGATCCTGATCTAGAACGAATCGGTTAGAACAGGTGTGAGAGAGACCGGCCGGGGTGAGGGGACACCGGAAGACGAGCGTTACGGGAGAACGGCGACACCGGGACGCGGAACCCGGAGTTCCCTTCGAGCCGGGGGCGACGCGGCGGGCAGACCGAAAACGAACGGCGATTTTACGGCGGCGGCCTCCATCCCGTCCCCCGCCGTTTTCGCGAAGGGTCCGCGGCGCGCAATGCAAAGTCACCGGCGCCAGGCGGGGTGGATTGAGCCTCGGTGAGCCGTGTGGTCATGTTACGGCCCCTATCACCGATTAATGTCCTCCCATGAGGGATCGGTCAGGGGCACCCCGTTCGCGGGTGTCCACCGCGGCCGGTTACGCGGCGATGGCGATCGGCATCCTGGACATCGTCAGGGCCGTGCTGCCCGCGTTCAGGAGGAGCCGGGTCGGCGAGATCACCGGGTTCCTGCCCGGGACGTTCACCTCACTCGCCCAGGCGGTCTCGCTCGTCCTGGGCATCCTGACCGTCATGCTCGCCCACGGCCTGCGGCGCAGGAAGAAACGGGCCTGGCGGGCGGTGATGGTGCTCCTGCCGCTGAGCGTCCTGGTGAATCTCCTGCACTCGCACCGCCCCCTCGCCGCCGGCCTCAGCACGCTGGTCGTCGTCCTGCTCGTGATCAACCGGCGCGAGTTCGACGCCCTCTCCGACCCCCGCACCCGCTGGCGGGCGCTGTGGAACCTCCTCGTCCTGAGCGCCCTGAACATCGTCATCGGCTGGGTCGTGGTCAGCGCCCACCCCCGGATGATCATCGGTGACCCCGGTGCCGGAGACCGGCTCCAGCACGTGCTGCTCGGCCTCGTCGGGGTGCGGGGCCCGGTCGGGTACTCCTCGGAGCGAACCGCCGACCTGGTCTACTACTCCCTCCTCGGTCTCGGCGCGCTCACCGCGGTGACGACCCTCTACCTCGTCCTGCGGCCGGAGCGGCCCGTCGCCGAACTGGACCCCGAGCAGGAGGAGAAGGTCCGCGAGCTGCTCGCCCGGCACGGCGCCCGTGACTCGCTCGGCTACTTCGCGCTGCGCCGCGACAAGAGCGTCGTGTTCTCCCCGACGGGCAAGGCGGTGATCGCCTACCGCGTGGTCTCGGGGGTCATGCTCGCCAGCGGCGACCCCATAGGGGACGTCGAGGCGTGGCCGGGCGCGATCAGGCGGTTCATGGCGGAGGCGGAGCGGCACGCCTGGGTGCCCGCCGTGATCGGCTGCAGCGAGACGGGCGGCGAGGTGTGGACCAGGGAGGGCCGCCTGTCCGCCCTGGAGATCGGCGACGAGGCCGTCATCGACGTCGCCGCCTTCACCCTCGAGGGGAGAACCATGCGCAACGTCCGGCAGATGGTGAACCGGGTGGAGCGCGCGGGCTACACCTGTCTCGTACGGCGGGTCGGGGACCTCACCGAGGCGGAGAAGGACCGGATCCGGCACGCCGCCGGCTCCTGGCGCGGCACGGACACCGAGCGGGGCTTCTCCATGGCGCTCGGCCGTTTCGGCGACCCCGCCGACGCCGGATGCGTCGTCGTCACGGCGCACGGTCACGCCGGGGTCGCCTCGGGGGCCGAGGCATCCGAGGGCGCGGTGGGCGGTGAGGGCGGCGGGACCGGGCCGGGCGGGGACATCCGCGCCGTCCTGCACTTCGTCCCCTGGGGAACGGACGGCATGTCCCTCGACCTGATGCGTCGCGACCACGCGGCCGACCCGGGCCTCAACGACCTGCTGATCGTCAAGGCCCTGCAGGCGGCCCCGGCCCTCGGCGTGCGCACGGTCTCGCTCAATTTCGCCATGTTCCGCGCCGCGCTCGCCAGGGGCGAGCGGCTGGGCGCCGGCCCGATCCTCCGCCTCTGGTACGGCGTCCTGGTCTTCCTGTCCAGGTGGTTCCAGATCGAGTCGTTGTACAGGTTCAACGCGAAGTTCCAGCCGCTGTGGAAACCCCGCTTCCTGGTCTATCCCGCGGCGCGGGACCTTCCGCGAATCGGCATGTCGGCACTTCAGGCGGAGGCCTTCATCTCCCTCCGCCTTCCCGGGACCGTCTCGCGCCGCATCAGGAGCCTCCTCCCGGGATGCTCCCGCACCTCACGCATTCCATGATCATGGTGACGCGGTGCCGCCGGTGCTCGTAGAACCGGTGACCGAGCGCCGTCACGACGAGCACCCCGCCGAGCAGCAGAAGCATGAACGGCCCGTACTTCTCGTGTCCTATCAGGCCCATGACGAGATGGGCTATACCAGCGGCGACGATGATCGCGCCGACGTTGAGCAGTTCCCTGTTGAGCGTCCACCCCGAGGCGGATCGTTCCCGTTCCGTCTCACTCATGCGTCCAGGCTCACCACCGTCGGTTACGGTCCGCCTCGGATCCCGTCACCGCGATGTAAAACACCGGGCGTCTTCCCGCGCCGGCGAACGTGTGAACCCTGTGATCCGGCGGAAAACACACTCCGGCCGAGACGGGCGACCGGCGGGGGCGCCCGTCAGCCACCGAGCCTGCGGAACGTACGCGCCGCCAGGGGCAGGAAGACGGCGATCAGCAGCAGCGGCCAGACCACGGCCATGAGCGTGGCGTTCTGCGTGACCCAGGACTCACCGCCCCAGCCGGGGTTGTCGAAGAGCTGCCTGGCGGCCGTGGCGGTGGCCGAGAGCGGGTTCCACTCCGCGATCGCGCCGAGCCAGCCGGGCATGGTGCTGGGATCGACGAACACGCTGGACAGGAAGCCGACGGGCCAGACCAGGATCTGCACGGACGTCACCGCCTCCGGTCCTCCCGCGACGAGGCCGATGAAGATGCCCACCCAGATCAGGGCGAAGCGCAGCAGCAGGAGCAGGCCCACGGCGGTCAGCGCCGCGGACGGTCCTCCCCCGGCGCGCCATCCGAGCAGCAGCCCGGTCACGATCATCACGGCCAGCCCGACGACCGAGTTGAGCATGTCGGCGATCCCCCGGCCCATGACGACCGCGGAGGCGCTCATCGGCATCGACCTGAACCGGTCGGTCACCCCCTTGGCCGCGTCGGTGGTGACCGCCATCATCGTGCTCTCCAGGCCGAAGAGCATCGTCATGGCGAACATGCCGGGGATCAGGAAGTCGAAGTAGTCCCCGCCGGGGACGCCGATGGCGCCGCCGAACAGTCCCCCGAACATCAGCACCATCATGATCGGGAAGAACCATCCGAGGATGACCGGGCCCGGCCGGCGGACCCAGTGGTTCAGGTCGCGCAGGGTGATGGTCCAGGAGTCGGCCAGCGCCCAGCCGAACCGGGACACCGGGGATCCGGCGGGCAGGGTCGAGGTCGTCGTGCTCACAGGGATGCCTCCGTACCGGGGATCGGGGTCGTCGTGCTCACGGGAATGCCTCCCGTACCGGGGATCGAGGTCGTCGTGCCCGCGCGGGCGCCCGCGCGGAAGCGGAAGAGGGCGACGCTCAAGCGGGCGCCTCCGTACGGGTGGCCGGGACGTCGGCCGGAACGTCGGCCGGGAGCCGCCGGGCCCCTTCTGCGCCGCCCGTCAGGTGCAGGAACACCTCGTCGAGCGTGGGGCGGCGCAGCGTGACGTCGAGCGGCTCGATCCCGGCGTCACCGAGCGCGGTGGCCATCGTGACGAGCGCCCGGGTGCGCTCGGCTACCGGGACGCTGACCCGGCGCGCCTCGGCGTCCACGTGGACCTCGCCGGACGCGACCCGTGCCGCGAGCGCCTCCGTCGCCGCCACGTCCGCCCGGTCGGCGAGGACGAGGTCGAGCCAGTCGCCGCCGATGGCGGCCTTCAGCTCCTCGGGGGTGCCCTCGGTGACGACCCGGCCCGCCCCCAGCATGGTGATCCGGTCGGCCAGCCGATCCGCCTCCTCCAGGTACTGGGTGGTGAGCAGCACGGTCGTGCCGGAGCCGACCAGGTCGCGGATGGCCGCCCACACCTCCTGGCGGGCGGCCGGGTCGAGGCCGGTCGTGGGCTCGTCCACGAAGAGCACCGGGGGCGCCACGATGAGGCTCGCCGCCAGGTCGAGCCGCCTGCGCATGCCGCCGGAGTACTTGCCGACCGGCCTGCCCCCGGTGCCGGCCAGCGAGAAGCGCTCCAGCAGTTCGTCGGCCCGCCTGCGCGCCCCGGCGGCGGAGAAGTGGTTCAGCCTGCCGAACATCACCAGGTTCTGCCGCCCGCTGAGGATCTCGTCGACCGCGGCGTACTGGCCGACCAGCCCGATCCGCTCGCGTACCTGCCGCGCCTGCGTACGTACGTCGAACCCCGCGACGCTCGCCCGGCCCGAGTCGGGACGCAGGAGCGTGGACAGGATCCGGATCGCCGTCGTCTTACCCGCGCCGTTGGGCCCGAGCAGGCCGCAGACCGTTCCGGCCGCCACCCGCAGGTCGAACCCGTTGAGACCCGTCCCCTCGACGGCACCGGCGTAGTTCTTGCGCACGTCGTGCGCGGCGATCATCACCGCGTCCTGCCCTGCCGCCTTCGCATCCATCCGTTTCACCCTTCACACCCGTCTTCCCGCCCGGCGCCCATAACGGACGATTCGCCCGACATCGGCGCGCTCGTAAAGCGTAGACCGTACCGTACATCGTACGGCTCAGCTACGGTGGTCCCAACGACGAAAATCTGGAGACTGTTCCCGTGAGTGCGAAGAAAGCTTCCGACGCCGACCCGGCACGCAGCCTGGCGCTCCTGTGGGGATCACACAGCAAGCCGGGGCGTTCCGGGCTGACGGTGCGCTCGATCGTCCTGGCGGCCATCGAACTGGCCAACGAGGAAGGACTCGACGCGGTCTCCATGCGGCACGTCGCCGAGCGGCTGGAGGTCGGGACCATGTCCCTCTACACCCACGTCCCCGGCAAGGGCGAGCTGGTGGACCTCATGATCGACACCGCGTACGGGGAGCTCTACGACGACGTGGACGCCCCGTCCCGGCAGCCCGGCGGGTGGCGGGGCGGGCTGGAGTTCATCGCGGCCCGCAACTGGGACCTCTACCGGCGCAACCCGTGGATGCTGCAGATCATCGACGTCCGCTCCACCCTGGGGCCGAACGCGTCACTCAAGTACGAGGCCGAGCTGCGCCCGCTGGAGGGCACCGGCCTGTCGGACGTCGAGATGGACTCCGTCCTGGCCCTGGTGCTCAGCCACGTGGAGAGCACCGCCAGGGCCAAGGCCAACCAGGCCCGCGTCCAGGAGGAGAGCGGGATCACCGACGTCGAGTGGTGGCTGTCCAACGCCCCGATCCTCGAAAAGATCATGGACTCCTCCCGGTTCCCCCTCGCCTCCCGCGTGGGCCGGGCGGCCGGAGAGGCCCACCAGTCCGTCGCCGACCCCGTCCACGCCCTCACCTTCGGCCTGGAGCGCATCCTGGACGGAATCGCCGGCCTGATCGCGGGCCGGAACCGCTCCTGACACCGAAGAACCGCCGGGGGGCGCGAGGACAGCGCGCGCCTGGCGACGGACGAAGCGGGCGTGGACACCGCTCCGCCGGAAACAGAAAAACCGGGGTGTGCGGGACGGGAACGCCCTCGGTAGCCGTTCCCGTCCCGCACACCCCGGCGGGCCGGTTTAGTAGTAACCGGTGCCCGTGATGGCGGCGGTCTGGTTGCCCATGTTCTTCACCCGGTAACGGATGCACGGGGCGGGCGGGGAGGTGCTGGCGGCGACGTAGGCGGCGTGGTCGTTGGCGGCGATCGGCACCGTCCCGATGTACCTGCCGCGGCAGTTAGCGATCTTGACCTTGACGGGCACGCTGTTGGTGTCGAGCTTGACCAGCACGTTTCCGTTGTACTGGGCCGCGGGAACGAGCTCGGGCGTGAGGAACACCTCCTCGCCGGGCTGGACCCTCGCGGCCAGGTTGACGTCGTCGGCGTGGGCGGGGGTGCCGGTCAGTGCGACGGCTCCGGCGGCCGCCAGGACCAACATCGAGGACAGGGCGCGCATAGAACGTCACTCTCCTTATTCGTCTCTGCCGATCCGTCCCTGCGGATCGGACGTGGAGACACTACGGAGAGTCACATCCGGGAAAGATAACGAGGTGGGCGGACCTGGGTAAAACTCCGGGGAGCGCCGGTTTCCCTCCCGGACACACGGCGACATCGGCGGCCGAAGTATCGCCATTGCCATTGCCGAAGGGCAATCACCCCGAAGATCACCCTGGATCAGGTACGCGGCGAAGCCGCCGGGACCGGAACCGGCCTATCGGGTGAGGAGCTTCTGGGCCTCGACGACCAGGTCGAGGTCGAGGCTGAGCTTGAGGCCGTAGTAGACGATGGCGGTGGCGGTCGCCGCGGCGGCGAGGACGACCAGGATCTTGACCGTCCAGCCTCGGCGGCCCAGCCAGGCCGTCCAGGCCGACAGGGTCCGCTTGCCGAACTCCAGCAGCCGGTGGGCCCAGTGGAACTCGGTGGCCAGCACCGCCAGTCCCGCGAAGACGACGAGCCAGCCGGGACCGGGGAAGGGCACCATGATCAGACCGCCGATGACCAGCACGGCGCCGATGGTACCGATGACGATCTTCAGGGTGAGGCGGCCCGCGCGGGTGGACCTGATCCCGTCGAGCCGGCCGTGGATGCCGGACCGTCCGGCCGCCACGCCTTTCAGCGCGTCGGCGTCGCCCGTCTCGATCCCGCCGTCACCTCGGCCGCCCGTCTCGCCTCGCACGCCGGTGGTGCCGTCCTCGCCTCGCACGCCGGCGGTGCCGGTCTCAGACAGCCGCCCGGCTGAGCCGTGAGGCTCGCGCACCCCATCTGAGATCGTCATGTTCTCCCCAGGACAGTCGGTTTCTTCCACAATAGGCTCTGCTGGGCGGACCGGCCCCGCCGACGCCCTCAGATCATCCTCAAGGGGGAGGGCAGGGGGTCCTCCGGGCGGAGAAACCACGAGATCATCGCGACGGCCCCGCCACGCCCGTTCGGGGCGCGGCGGGGCCGTGCGTGCCGTCGAGGCCGAGGTACCCGGCCGCTGTCAGGCCACTGTTCAGGTAGCGGTGCAGGTGACGGTGGACGGAACGCCGTTGGTGCCGGTCCAGGAGGCGTTGAAGCCGAACACCGTGGAGGCACTGGCGGCCAGGTTGCCGTTCCAGTTCACGTTCCGCACGGTGACGTCGGCACCGGTCTGGGTGTGGGCGCCGCTCCAGAGCTGGCTGATCGTCTGGCCGTTCGGGAACGACCACCTGACCGTCCAGCCGGTGATCGCCGAGGTTCCGGTGTTCCGCACCGTCACCTCACCCTGGAAGCCGGTCGGCCAGGAGTTGGCCACCCGATAGGTCGCGGTGCAGCCGCCGCCGACCGGCCCGGTGAGGGTCTTGAAGGTCACCGGGACCGAGGCGGTGGAGCTGTTGCCCGCCGCGTCACGGGCGATCACGTAGAAGGTGTACGAGGTGTCGGCGGTCAACCCGGTCAGCGCGAACGACGCCGAGGTGGGCGAACCGACCTTGACGTCCGTCGCCCCCGCCTCGCGGTAGACGTCGTAGCCGCTCACCCCGACCGCGTCCGTCGAGGCCGTCCAGGTCAGCGTCGCCCCCGACGAGGTGATCGCCGAGGCCACCGGGGTACCGGGCCTGGTCGGCGGAACGGTGTCGACCGGCGGGACGGTCCCGCCGTTGTCGGCGTACACGACGCCGCGGCCGTTGGTGCCGAGGTAGACGCGGCCGTAGACGCGCGGGTCACCGGTGAGCGCCTCGCCCGCGTTGCCGTACTGGTGCTTGTCGTCGTTGATCCTCACCCAGCTCGCGCCGGTGTCGTCGGAGCGGAAGACGCCGGTCACGCCGCCGATCGTGGCGACGGCGTACAGCGCCTGGTAGCCCCCGGCGGAGGCGGACTTGCCGAAGCCGATGTTGACGGCGCTCGTGACGCCGGACAGCTTGGTGAACGACGCGCCGCCGTTGGTGGAGCGCCACAGGCCCGAGGCGGCGCCGGTGTCACTGGGGGGCCCGGCCAGCCAGATGTCGCCCTCGCGGCCGGGTACGGCCTTGAACTTGACGTTGCCCTCGGCGGGCAGCCCGGTCGCGGCGGTGGCCGTGAAGGAGGCGCCGCCGTTGGTGCTGGCGTAGAACCTTCCGCCGCTGAAGCCGTAGAACTTGCTGGAGTTCACCCGGTCGGACTCGACGACGGCTCCCGTCGGCAGTCCGGTGGAGGCGGTCCAGGTGTTGCCGAAGCCGACCGAGTGGTGCACGCCCACGCCCTTGGGCGCCCAGACGAACCGGGAGCCGTCGGCCGCCGCGGCGATCGTGCCGCCCTCGTTGATCCCGCCGGGTTCCGTGCCCTGGAACCAGGTAGCGCCGCCGTCGGTGGAGAACGCGGCGTGACTGTCGTTCGGCCGGTCGGCGTCGGTGAAGTTGCCCGCGCGGACCATGACGGACGGGTTGGTCTCGGCGTAGTCGAGGCTGGTCGTCGAGGTGAAGATCGGCGAGGTGAACAGCATGGGCGGCACGGCGTCGAGGTCGGTGTGCCGGAAGCCGCCGAGGTCGCCCAGGGCGCTGACCAGCGGCGCGCCCGACGGCGGGCTGATCAGGTCGAGGACGGCGGTCTCCTCGAGCCCCTTGGCCATGGGCTTGATGGTGAGCTTGCCGCCGGTGTCCCACTTCTTGAGGTCCTCGGTGCCGTAGACGGTGGCGCCGGTGCCGTACATCATCCGGTTGCCGTCGAACGGGTCGATCTCCAGCGACTCCGTCATCCAGCCGAGCTTGGGCGTCGTCTCCGGTGGCTGCGGGTTGGTCCCGAAGGTCAGCCACGGCGAGGAGGAGATGTCCATCGTGTAGCGGAAGCTGCGCTCCGGGTAGGAGGCGAAGTCCCAGATGCGGGTCCAGGTCGCGCCGGAGTCGGTGGACCTGAAGAAGATCACGTCCGGCCACCAGGATATCTGGGTGGCGACCATGATCGTGCCGGGGTTCTGCCGGTCGATCGTGAGGCCGCTGTAGCCGAAGTAGTCGTCGGCCGAACTGGAGGGGACCGGGCTGATCTGGGTCCAGGCCCCGGTGACGGTGTCCAGCTTCCACACGTCGCCCTTGGCGCCGTCGTAGGGGCCCGCGGTGTCGCTGGTCGCGATGTAGAGGGTGTGGTTGACGTGGTCGAGCACGCCCTTGTGCGCGATGTAGCCGGTGGGCTGCCCGGCCACCCTGCTCCAGGTGGTCCCGCCGTCGGAGGAGCTGTAGACGGTGTTCGCCTTGTCGGCGACGCCGACGTAGATCTTCTGCGTGGTGTTGCCGGCGGTCGCCGAGCTGGGGTCGAAGGTCACCCAGACCACGCCCGGACGGTGGCTGGTATAGCCGTTGGGGTCGGAGGGGTTGTCGGCGTAGTTCCCCGGGTTGGGGAAGCTCGCGACCTTGGCCCAGGTCACACCCTTGTCGGTGCTGCGCCACAGGCCGTTGCCCTCGGGCGCGCCGAGGTAGACGATGCTGTTCCTGTTGGGGTCGACGGCCAGCCGCTCGCCCATCCCCCGGCCCGGCATGTTGCCGCCGAGCTTGAACGGCAGCGGCGTGGCCTGCCAGGTCGCGCCCTTGTCCGCGGAACGCAGGATGGCCCCGTTGTTGGGGTCCCAGCTGTTGGTGTACATCCCGGCGGCGACGTAGACCCGGCTGGTCTCCACCGGGTCGGTGGCCAGGCTGACCACGCCGTTGTATCCCCACTTGTCCCAGCCCACCCAGTCGAGCAGCGGGGTCCAGCTCTTGCTCGACTGCTCCCATCGATACGCGCCGCCGATGTCGGTGCGGGCGTAGATCAGGTTCTGTTCCTTCTGGTTGAAGATGATCCCCGGCACGAACCCGCCGCCGTCGATCCTGACGTTCTTCCACTCGTACGGTTCGGCGGCGGCCACCGAACCGGCCCCGGTCACCACGGTTCCCGCCCCGGTCACGGCACCGGACGCGGACGCCTGGGCGCTCCCGCCTCCGACGGCCGCGCCGACCGACGCGCACGCCACCGCCACGGCGGCGAGCATGCTGAACAGCCTTCTTCGCATGTACGGCTTCCCTTCGCAACGCAACAGACAAACCGCCATGCACGATCAGGTGACGGGACCCTGACCTTCGACCGCCCACGATGTGCGTGCATGAACGCCCAGAGGTTCACATGCCGAACCCCGGGTCGTCAATAGTTTGAATAGGCAACTAACAAACCTGTCGCGAATCACGGTGAACCCCCCGGACACCGACGCGGAAGGGCCCGGAGCGCCGGCCTCCCGCGTCCCGCGTCCCCGGCCTGCCGTGCCCGCATCCCGCGTCCCGCGTCCCGGCATCCCGCGTCCCGGCCTACCGCGCCTCGCAGGAAGCGCCGTTCTCCCGGGGAGGGAGCATCAGCCGCGAGCCGGGCCCCCGCGCGGCGGCCACGTCGCCGGGGTTGGCCAGCGCGCAGCGGTCCAGCGAGAGGCAGCCGCAGGCGATGCAGTCGGTCAGGCCGTGCCGGAGCCGTTCGAGCTGCTTGATGCGGTCGTCGAGCTCGTACTGCCACATCGTCGAGAGTCTCGCCCAGTCGTCCCTGGTGGGGGTGCGCTCGTCGGGAAGGGCGGACAGCGCCTCCTGGATCGTCTTGAGCGGGATCCCGACCCGCTGGGAGACCCTGATGAAGGCGATCCTGCGGAGCGTGTCGCGAGGGAAACGACGCTGGTTGCCCGCGGTGCGGCGGCTGCGGATCAGACCCTTGGCCTCGTAGAAGTGGAGGGCGGAGACCGCGACCCCGCTGCGCGAGGAGAGCTGGCCGACGGTCATCTCCGGATTGTTGGGCATGCGCCAGTCTAACTTGACCTCAATCAATATTGAGGTTGCAGAGTGGGGGGCATGACATTCGCGGAGGCGGAAAGAGGGGGAGCATGACATTCACGAAGGCGGAACTCGCCTATCTCGCGGAGCAGCGCCTGGGCCGCCTGGCCACGACGGGCCCCGGCGGCTCCCTGCAGAACAGCCCGACCGGGTTCCGCGTCGACATCGAGACCGGCGTCGTCGACATCTACGGCCGCGCGATGGGCACCACCAGGAAGTTCCACAACGTCCGGACGAACCCGCAGGTGGCCTTCGTGGTGGACGACGTCGCCTCCACCGACCCCTGGCGGGTCAGGGGCGTGGAGATCCGCGGCGAGGCAGAGGCCGTCGAGGACCACGATCCGCCCTCCCCGTACTTCAGCCGGGAGATCATCCGCATCCACCCCAGGCGGATCATCTCCTGGGGCGTCGACCCCGCTCAGGAGGGCATGAAGGGTCGCGACGTCTGAATCCCCGTACCCGGGTGCGCTTCCCCTGCGGGGCAGGCGAATCAGGTAAGAATGGCGCATGACGAGAGCACTGGTGCTGGGTGGCGGGGGCGTGGCGGGCATTGCCTGGGAGGCCGGAATCATCACCGGTCTGCGCCGGGCGGGCATAGAGCTGGGAGGGGCGGACCTGATCGTCGGCACCTCCGCCGGGTCGGTGGTCGGGACGCTCGTCGCCACCGAGGCCGATCTGGAGAGCTCGGTCGGCGTCCAGGCGAACACGGAGGTCGCGACCGTCTCCGCCATCGACATGGAGGCGGTCATGACCGCCTTCAGCCTGCTCTACGACCCGTCTCTGGACCCCCAGGAGGCCCGGCGCCGGGTCGGCGAGATGGCCCTCGCGGTGAAGGACACCGGCGCCAGGATCGAGACGATCGGTAACCGGCTGCCCGTCAAGGAGTGGCCGGAGCGCCGCCTGCTGATCACCGCCGTCGACGTGGGGACCGGCGAGTTCGTGGTCTGGGATCGTGACTCGGGAGCGCCGCTGGTGTCGGCGGTCGCCTCCAGCTGCGCGGTCCCGTGCGTGTTCCCGCCGGTGGAGATCGGCGGGCGCCGCTACATGGACGGCGGGGTCCGCTCGGCCACGAACGCCGATCTGGCGGCGGGCAGCTCCGCCGTGGTCCTCCTGGAACCGCTGGCGCACACCTCGCCGAAGGCGCGGCTCAAGGCCGAGCTCGCCGAACTGGGTGACGCCGCGATCGCCCACGTCGTCCCCGACGAGGCGTCGGTCACCGTGTTCGGCACCAACGTCCTCGACCCGGGCCTGTGGCGCCCCGCCTTCGAGGCCGGTCTCGCCCAGGCTCCCGCCGTCGAGGAGAGCGTGGCCAGAGTCTGGAAGGACTGAGATCGGCGTGAGCGGGGTGGCGCCACTGTGGGTGGTGAGCGGGCCGCCGGGGGGTGGGAAGTCGACCGTCGCGGCGGCGCTGCTGGCGCTGCTCGACCCGGTTCCCGCGCTGCTCGACAAGGACACCGTCTACGGCGGCTTCGTCGCCGCCACCCTTCGCGCCCACGGCCGCGACGACGGAGAACGCGAGGGCCCCTGGTACGACGAGCACGTCAAGCGTCACGAGTACGAGGGGCTGACCGAGGTCGCCCGGCAGATCCGTTCGCACGGCTGCCCGGTGATGCTGGAAGGCCCCTTCACCACCCAGGTGCACGACGCGGCGGCGTGGGAACGCTGGGCCGGACGGCTGGGCGGGCCGCCCATACGTCTCCTCTGGATCCGCTCGGACGGTCCGACGCTGCGTTCGCGGTTGGAGGCCAGAGGTCTCGCCAGGGACGCGGGCAAGCTCGACCGCTTCGAGGACTACCTGCGGGCCATCAGGGTCGACGAACCACCCGTCGTGCCCCACGACGAGATCGACAACCGGCCCGGCGCCCCCGCGCTCGCGTCACAGCTGGACAGGCTCGTCACCTCCTGGAACACCGGTCCCTAGTGCGACGTTCCTTGAAAACCTGGGTCTACGGCGGCCTTCGCATCGCTGATGGCCACGCGGTCACCATGTGCGCCTTCTCCCGAAACAGCGCCGGATGGCAGCGCTTCCTGACCTTGCTGGAGCAGGCCAACCCGGTCGGCACGATCGCGGTGATCACCGACAGTCTCTCCAGTCACAACAGCGTCTCCACCCGCGAATGACTCACCTAGCATCCACGGATCCAGCAGGTGTTCGTCCCCAAGGGTGCCTGTTGGCTCAACCTGCGGGAAGCCCGGTGGCGCATCTTCCACCGCCAGGCCCTGGCCGGGAAGGCCTTCGCCGATCCCGAAGAGATCGCCTACGCCACCGCCGTGGCCATCACCCAGCTCAACACCCGCTCCCGCCCTTGGATCTGGGGCCGCCCGGCTCCCGAGCCTCGTCGCCGCCGACGCCGTTTTGCCCACCTGCTTTGAGGAACGTCGCACTAGGAGTTCTCCTCAGTGTGGGCTCGCTCGGTGGCGGTCTCCCGCAGCACCCGCTGCACGAGTTCCCGGGCCTGGTCTAGTGACATGGTGTCCAGCAGGAACCTGGCGTCGCCGTCCCTGACATATCTTGGGACCTGCATCGTAACTAGGTCCTGCAGCAGCTTTGGTGCGGCGACGGCGTCGGCGCTGATCTGCTCGATCTTGTTCAGCAGGATGAGTTCTTCCAGCCGCCGCCCGCCATCTGGGCTGGTCGTGGTCTCCCTGAGCTGGATCTCCTCGTTCGTGACGATGGCCACTGCCCTGCCCTCGATCTCAGCAGCGGCGATCTGGCGCAGGGCTTCGGTGAGGGCCGGGTCGTCGGGGTTGGCTGCGCCCATGGTGAGTGCCTGCAACTGCACACCTCGCGCCGCCAGTGTCTCGGTGAGGGTCGCGGTTAGGTCGGCGCGGAGACGCTCGTAACCGACCAGGAGCTCCTCCAGTGTGCGGGGCTTGAGAAAACGGGCCCGTACGACCGGGTCGAGTACCCGCTCGACGAACCGCTGGACCGGCAGGTCCTCGCCGAAGGCGCTGACAAGCGCAGGGGCCGCCGACGCGGGGATTCGCAGGAGCACCCCCATCTCGACGCGGAGACGGAATCCTTGCACGATGACGAGAAGGGGTTCCAGGGCTATGTCGTAGTCGTCGGGGTTGTGGTCGTCGGCCCATCGCAGGAACAGGACGCGGGCGGGAATCAGGACTACATGCTTAAGGCTCGGCTGGTAGGTACTTCCCTCAGGCATCGGATCGGGGAGCACACCGTCAGGGGTAACCACTACGCCGATCATGCCGATGGGGACGGTAACGTCCGGCGGTTCGGGGTCCCAGCGGGCCAGTGCACCCAACAGGCGCCACCCGAAGGAGCGCCCGTGCACTGGCTGCGTCTGTGCGGAAGGTGCGTTGATGTCGTCTAGACGGGCCAGCGCGGCCAGCAGCCGCTGCCCGAAGGAGACTTCAGGCCGCATCGGTCGGCGCCTTCTGCTGGGTGATGGTCGGCGGTTTGGCCTCGGCGGGCAGGGCGGCGAGGCGGGCGAATTTCTCCACCACCAGCGGTGCGGCGACCCCTAGCCCGAGTGCGCCAAACGCCCCGGTTATTTGCCCACTGGCCGCTGCCGCCGCCGCGAGCACCGCGCCCACTCCCGCCCGGATCGCCACCGACGTCCAGTAGGCTGCCCGGCCCTGCGGGATCGGTTGTCGCCAGGACCATTTGCGTGCCCGTCTGATTCGCGCGTGCAATTCCAGGGCCTCCACGCACAGCCCTCCCGCCAGGCCCCACAAGGCCGCCCACAACACGAGCATGAGCTGACCGTAGACCCAAACCGGGTGTTCTTTAAGGGGTATCGGCCCGGTGCTGCTGTACCGGCGGCTGCCAGATGTGCGCCTATGCGACGTTCCTCAAAGCAGGTGGGCAAAACGGCGTCGGCGGCGACGAGGCTCGGGAGCCGGGCGCCCCAGATCCAAGGGCGGGAGAGGGTGTTGAGCTGGATGGTGGCCGCGGCGGTGGCGTAGGCGATCTCTTCGGGATCGGCGAAGGAACTCAGGTTTCTCCGGCCCGCGACTGTATTCCAGAAAGGAACGTCGCACTGGCCTCCCCGGGCTTCGCGTCCCGGGCTTCGCACCCAGCCCCGCGCACGACCTCACGGCCGGCCGCCGCGCGGGTACGCCCCGCCGAGCCGAAGTGTCCGCCCCGCGCCCGGCGTCACGGACGGCCGCGCGACGACGGGAGACGGGCGCCGGGGAGCGGGATCACGGAACCTGGAAGCGGTCGTCCCTGGCGTCGGTGATCGCCATGTGGCCGGGCAGGTGACCGATGGCGAAGGACACCCCGCTCGCCATGACGGCCGCCTGCGGCGTCACCCCGCAGGCCCAGAAGACCGGCGTCTCCCCCGCCCGTATCTCGACGGGGGCGCCGAAGTCGGGCACGCCCAGGTCGGCGATCCCGATCTCGCCGGGGTCGCCGACGTGGATCGGCGCCCCGTGCACGGCCGGATACCTCGCGGTCACCCGTACGGCGGCCGAGACCAGGGAGGCGGGGACCGGGCGCATCGAGACGACCAACGGGCCGCTCAACGATCCCGCGGGACGGCAGGCGATCGAGGTGAGGTACATGGGCACGTTCGTCCCCGCCTCGATGTGCCGCACCGGCACCCCGGCCCTCAGCAGGGCGTCCTCGAAGGTGAAGCTGCAGCCCAGCAGGAAGGCGACCAGGTCGTCCCGCCAGACGTCGCGAGCGTCGTCGACGTCGGCCACGGCCCTGCCGTCCTCGTAGACGCGGTAGGCGGGCAGGTCGGTGCGGAGGTCGCCGCCGAACAGGCCGGTGCTCACCGCGCCGGGGTCGCCGACGTCCAGGACGGGGCAGGCGACGGGGTTGCGCTGGGCGAACAGGAGCAGGTCGTAGGCGAGCTCGCGGGGCACGGCGAGCAGGTTGGCCTGGGTCCAGCCCCGGCACCACCCCGCGGTGGGTGCCCGCAGCCCCTCCCTGAAGTGCTTGCGGGCCTGCGCGGGGGTGAGCGCCGCTACGTCCATCAGCGGATCATAGCCTCGGCCCCGCCTCCCGGCCAGGGTCCCTCACCCGCGCGGGAAACGCGCGACCGGCCTCCGCCGGTACGCGGCCGGGCGACGCGTCCCTCACCCGCGCGGGGAGTGCGCGAGCGACCTCCGCCGGTACATGATCAGGCAGCGGTGTCCCCAGCCGGCACGGGGAACGCGGGTGCCGGACACCGGCGGCTCCAGCGGCTCCGGCGGCTCCGGCGGCTCCGGCGGCTCCGGCGGCTCCGGCGACCGGAATATCGGTGAAGCCCGAATCCCAGGAATCTCGGATATCGGACACCACCGTCAGGCTGAGGCCAGGTGGAGCGGGAGTTCTCTAGATGAGATGACCAGTAAGGCGCTAAAGGATATCCATAAACATCCCGATCAAGGAGCCAAAATCCCTTTTGGAACGATTCGACAAAATTGAGTTACATTTCATGACATGTTTGCATTGCAGCTATAACGTCCCGGCCTTACGTTCCCGGTATGGATCTCGAGCTCCGACACCTCAAGATCGTGCGCGCGGTGGCACAGGCCGGCAGCGTCACCAAGGCCGCCACCCACCTCGGATTGGCCCAACCCGCCCTGACGGCGCAGCTCAAACGGATAGAGCGGGTTCTCGGGGGAGCTCTTTTCGAACGCGACCACAACGGCGCCAGGCCCACGCCTCTGGGGCAGCTGGTCCTGTCACGCGCGATGGTGCTGCTGCCCGCGGCCCGCGAACTCCAGGAGGAGGCACTTCGATTCGCCAACGCGAACGCCGACATCCCCAGCTACCGGCTGGGCGCCACCCACGGACCGATACTCGGCGGTCTGATGGACCGCCTCGCCACCGCCTGGCCGTCCACCCCGGTGAGCACCCACACCTCTTGGTCCGCGAGGGAGCTCACCGCCATGGTGATGCTGGGCCGGATCGACTTCGCGTTCATCGGCGCCTGCGGGGAGAGCCCCCCGCCGGTGGAGGGGCCGGTGGTGTGGTCGACCGTGGGGACCGATCCGGTCTTCGTGCTGCTCAACGAGGACCATCCGCTGGTGGACAGGGAGGAGGTGGAACTCGCGGAGCTGGCCGACGAGCAGTGGACGGTCACCCCCGGCGACAGCTGCTTCGGCGACTGCTTCGCCACGGCCTGCGCGCGCGCCGGTTTCACTCCCAAGACCATCTACGAGACCGACGTGGCCACCTGCATGCACCTGGCCAAGGTCGGCCGCGCCGCCGCGCTGTGCCAGGCGACCTTCCAGCCCGCCGAGGGGCTGAAGCTGGTGCCGCTCGCGGGAGCTCCGCTGCGCTGGCGGCAGTTGCTCGGCTGGCACCCGGAGGCGTCCAGCGCCGCGGTCGCGACGTCGATCCTCGAACACGCGAAGGCCGCGCATTCCGACGCGATCGGGCGGAGCAGGCGATACGCCGCGTGGCTGGCCGGGAACCCCGGGCTGGGCACCTCTCCATAACGTGACGATAGGAGATATCTGGTAGAGGCGCGCCTCATGTGTACGCCGTTACTTTGACGGCACCCCCCACATGAGGAGAGAACCCATGCTCCGCAGAAGTGCCGTGACAGCGGGCTTCGCGCTCGCTGTCGCGATGGTGGCCACCCCCGCCACCGCCGCTCACCAGGGACCCGGCGAACCGGCCGCCCCGTACACCCTCGCCGAGGCCCGGACACTGGTGCAGACCACCGCCAAGCCGTCACCGGGCCTGGTCGACGCCGTCCGGCGCGACCTCGGAGGCACCGCCGAGCAGGCCACGGCCAGGCTGATCAACGAGGCGGCCGCCGCCAAGATCGAGCCCGCCCTCCGCGGGCAGCTCGGCGCCGCCTTCGCCGGATCCTGGGTGACCGGTCCCACCTCCAACCTGGTGATCGCCACCAGCGACTCCACCAAGGTCGCCTCACTCGCGAAGTCGGGCGCGGAGGTCAAGCTCGTCAAGAACTCCCTGGCCACGCTCGACACGGCCAAGGAGCGGCTCGACCAGCTCGTGCCCACCGCGCCGAAGTCGATCCCGTCCTGGTACGTCGACCTGCCGAGCAACAGCGTCGTCGTGCTGGCCGGTGACGTCGCCGAGGCGCAGGCGTTCGTGGACGGCAGCGGCGTGGACAGGGCGCTGGTCCGCGTCGAGGCCTCGCAGGAGAGGCCCAGGCCCCTCTACGACGTCCGCGGCGGCGACGCCTTCTACATGGGCGGCCGCTGCTCGGTCGGTTTCTCTGTCACCCGCGGCAGCCAGGGCGGCTTCGCCACCGCCGGCCACTGCGGCACGCCGGGCACCGCCACCCAGGGCTACAACCGGGTCGCCCAGGGCACCTTCCAGGGCTCGTCCTTCCCCGGCAACGACTACGCGTGGGTCGCGGTCAACACCAACTGGACCCCGACCGGCGTGGTGAACGGCTACAGCGCGGGCATCCTTCCGGTGACCGGCTCCACCCAGCAGGTCGTGGGCAGCTCCATCTGCCGCTCCGGCTCCACCACCCAGTACCGCTGCGGCACCATCAGCCAGCACAACACGAGCGTCACCTACCCCGAGGGCACCATCACCGGCCTGACCCGCACCACCGTGTGCGCCGAGCCCGGCGACTCCGGCGGCTCCTACATCTCCGGCAGCCAGGCCCAGGGCGTCACCTCCGGCGGCTCGGGCAACTGCACCTTCGGCGGCACCACCTACCACCAGCCGATCAACGAGATCCTCTCGGTGTACGGGCTCACCCTGGTGACCAACGGGACCCCGCCGCCCACCGGCTGCAGCGGCTACCAGAACTCCTACACCGGCTCGCTGACGTCCAACGCCAACGCCTACCAGCCCGGCACCTCCGGCTACAGCGCCGGCGCGGGCGTCCACCGCGTCTGCCTGGACGGCCCCAACGGCACCGACTACGACGCCTACCTGCAGAAGCTGAGCGGCTCCACCTGGACGACCGTGGCCAGCGGGACCACCCCCAACCCGGATGAGGCCTTCACCTACAGCGGCACCGCGGGCACCTACCGCGTACGGGTGCACGCCTACAGCGGCTCCGGCTCCTACACCCTCGGCCTGACCAGGCCGTAGGGCTTCCCGCCGCCCTCCCCCACGAGCCCGTGCGACCTCGTGGGGGAGGGCGGCATCGCCATGCCCGGACGTCGAGAACAATGGAGGGATGAGCGACCTTCTGACGCTGAGCGAGGGCGCGGTGCTGACGCATCTCGCCACCCGGGCCGAGCTGGCGAGCGGGGTGCTGCCCGCCTCCGACGACCTGCGGCTGTGGGCCCGGCTGGCCGACGGCGAGGGGGTGCCGCTGGCGGGCGGTGGCCGGATACGCACCTCGCTCGACACCGGCGAGCCCGTCCTGACCGGCCCCGACGGCTGGCTCGACGGGGTGGAGCCCGAGCAGGTGGTCGCGCTGCGCCTGCGCGGTGGCACCCTGGAGCTGTCGGTCACCGAGCTGGACGACGTCCCCGCCGAGCGGGCGGTGCGGGTCGTCCAGGAGTTCGGGGAGCAGGCGCTCGACGCGCTGCGCGCCTTCGCCGAGGGGCTGGAGCCCAGTCCCGGCGTGCCGGTCGACGTCGTGGTCCTGGAGCTGCTGATGAAGGCCCCCGAGACCTTCGCCGACCCGCTGCCCCCGCTGTCGCCGCTGCTGCGCAACGCCTCGCTGGAGCTGCGCGACGGCCGGGTGGGCATCGTGGGCGCGCCGTGGGACACCGCGTCGGTCGCCGACCTGGCGCCGCTGGACATCATCAGGCTGGCCCTGGTGCGCAGCGCGCTGCGGACGTACGGCGAGGGCGCCGACCTCTCCAAGGCCGTCACCTACCTGTCGCGGTCGGAGGTGGTGCTCGCGAGGATCGCCGACGAGGTGGAACGCGAGCCGCTCGGCCCGGCGCTGGTCGAGGCCCTGCCCCGCACCGAGCCGGCCGCGCTGCTGCTGATCGCGAGGTCGGCCGAGGGCGAGGGCCGCTCGTTCGAGGCGTCGGGGCTGATCTCCGAGGTGCTCTCCCTCTCCCCCGGCATGGCACCGGCCGTGCGCGACGCCGCCGAGTACGCCGCGTGCCGCACCGACCCCGGCGCCCCGCTGCCCGAACGGGCCGCGCACCTGTTCCGGCAGCTGCTCGCGTACGCCTACCGCCCGGCCCGTCACCGGCTGATCGAGGACCTGATCGCGTTGAGCGTCCGGGTGGCCGAGCCCGCCCTGGCCGACCTGGCGCTGTTCGAGAACGACGTCGTCGGCGAGTTCCTGGACGCGCGGGCCGAGTGGCTGCGCGACGACGAGGTGGAGCTGCTGGAGTCCTGGCGGCGGACGCCGCTGCGGCTGTGGGAGGTCCTCGGCGTGTCCGGGGACGAGATCACCGTGGCCGCCGCCGGCGACGGGGGCGAGGCCGGGGAGCGGGTGACGCTGACCGACGAGCTGCTGTCCGGGCAGGCGCTGCCCGGGGACCTGATGCTGACCAGAGTGCTGGGCGACGGGACGGGGCCGCACGTGTTCGGCCACCCGTTCAAGGTCGATCCTGAGCGCAGGGAGGAGATGCTCGCCCTGCTCGCCGACCCCGTCGACCCCTACGCGGTGGCCGCCTTCTTCAGGCGCCCCCGCCGGGCACCGGGCGCCGCGGGCGCGCCCGGCGGGACGGGCGGGACGGGCGGGACGGGCGGGACGGGCGGGACGGGCGGGACGGGCGGGGACGCCGGTCGCTGAACGACTCCGTCGCTCCCGCCGGCACCTTCGGGCAGGGCCGCCCGTGCTCGACCGGCCGCTCTCACCGTTCTCTCACGCCGGGCAGGTAGAACGAGGTCGTGAACGAACAACCCGCCGTGAAGGTGCTGGTCGTCGATGACGAGCCGAACATTCGCGAGCTGCTGTCCGAGGCCCTGGAGTTGAACGGCTTCGCCGTGCGGACCGCCGCGGACGGCCGCCAGGCGCTGGAGGCGGTGGCCCGGGAGCGGCCCGACATCATCGTGCTGGACGTGATGATGCCCGCTCTGGACGGGTTCACGGTCGCGCGCAGGCTCCGCGAAGCCGACGACAGTCCCCTGCTGCTCTTCCTGACCGCCAAGGACGCGGTGGCCGACCGGATCGCCGGGTTGACCGCCGGTGGTGACGACTACGTGACCAAGCCCTTCAGCCTGGAGGAGGTGGTCCTGCGGCTGCGGGCGATCATGCGCAGGATACGGCCCGCGCAGGAGCAGGTCGACGACGGCGTGCTGCGCTACGCCGACCTGGAGCTCGACGAGCAGGCCCACATCGTGCGGCGGGCAGGGCGGGCGATCCACCTGTCGCCGACGGAGTTCAGCCTGCTGCGCTACCTGATGATCAACGCCGAGCGGGTGGTCAGCAAGGCGCAGATCCTCGACCGCGTGTGGGACTACGACTTCGACGGCGAAAGCAGGATCGTGGAGTCCTACATCAGTTACCTGCGGCGGAAGATCGACGCTGAGGGCCCGCCGCTGATCCACACGTTGCGCGGTGTCGGCTACCGGTTGCAGGGCCTCCCGTGAGACGGGCCTGGCCCCTGCGGCATCGGCTGCTGGCCGCGCTGCTCGGTCTGTGCGCGGTCGGGCTGGCGGCGTTCGCCACCGCGAGCGTGCTGCTGCTGGAGCGTTCGCTGCTGTCTAGGGTGGACGCCCAGCTGACCGAGACGGCCGTCACCTTCGGCCGGCGCCCGCTCCCGCCCCTGCCACCGCCGCCGGTGGCCAGGGGACAGTCCGTCCAGATCCCGACCCAGTTCAAGATCGCCTTCTACGACCCCTCCGGGACCTTGCTGCGCAGTCTGCCCGTCGAGAACGGCGACGGGCCCGTCGTCCCCGCCGCGGCGATATCCACCGTCCCCCAAGACCCGATCACCGTGCCAGGCACGGGGACGGGTCAGTGGCGGGTGCTGGTCAGGAGCCTGCCCGACGGCACCAGGCTGACCGTGGCGATGTCGCTGGAGCCCAGCCGGGCGACCGTGCAGCAGATCCTGGTCATCGAGGCGGCGGCGGGCAGCCTGGTGCTGCTGCTGCTGGGCACGCTCGCCTTCGCCGTGGTACGGCTGGGCCTGCGCCCGCTGACCCGCATGGAACAGACCGCCGAGGCCATCGCGGGCGGGGACATCGACCGCAGGGTCGGTGACACCGACCCCGACACCGAGACAGGCCGCCTCGGCGGCGCGCTGAACACCATGCTGGAACGCCTGGCCACCGCGCTCCGCGAGTCCGAGCGCTCCGAACGGCGGTTGCGGCACTTCGTCGCCGACGCCTCGCACGAACTGCGCACCCCGCTCACCTCCATCAGGGGCTTCGCCGAGCTCTACCATCACGGCCAGGACGCCAGGGACCCGGTGGCCGAGCGGCTGCTGCGCAGGATCGAGGCCGAGGCCGAACGCATGGGCGTGCTGGTGGAGGACATGCTGTTGCTGGCCAGGCTGGACCAGGAACCCGCGCTGGAGCCCAGCGTCGTGGACCTGCACGTGCTGGCCGGAGACGTGGTGCACGCCGCTCGCGCCCGCGATCGCGAGCGGCCGATCCGGCTGGTCATCTCCGACGGTCCGGTGTTCGTGCGCGGTGACGAACGCCGCCTGCATCAGGTCATCGCCAATCTGGTCGGCAACGCCATCCAGCACACCTCCCCGGGCACCGAGATCGGCCTCACCGTCGCTCCGCGCGCGGTCGCCGGGGTTCCCGCTCCCGGCGTCGTGCACGCCGGGGCCGGACCCGCCCCCCACCGCGGAGCCGCGCTCGTCGAAGTGCGAGACGAGGGGCGGGGCATCGATCCCGAGCACCTGCCGTACCTGTTCGACCGCTTCTACCGGGCCGATCCTGACCGCTCCCGCGACAGCGGAGGTACCGGGCTGGGCCTGGCCATAGCCGCCGCGCTCGTGCGGGCGCACGACGGCCGGATCGAGGTGACCAGCGCCCCCGGCCGCGGCACCGCCTTCCGCGTGCTTCTCCCGCTGGAGCAGCCCCAGGACGGCTGAACACCCACCGGCGGTTCATCTTCGCGTCGGACGCGGTTCACACATTGTTCCCAGCTTGGTGCTGTCAGATGTGTGCCGACGAAAGGAGGAACATGCTGGCAAGGTTCCGCAAACCAGCCGTCTCCGTGGTCCGCGACGGCGATCGAAGCGGGTCCGGCGCCGAACCGGCCGGTGACCGGGGTCACCGGCTGCGGGCCCCGAGCAAGCTGCACGCCTTCAACCGATATGAGATCAAGTACCTCGTGGAGGCGTCGGAGGCCGCCGCGCTCAGGGAGGAGATCGAGCAGCGGCTGGATCGCGACCGTCACAGCGGCCAGGAGGGTTACGGCATCTGGAGCGTCTACTACGACACCCGGCAGCTGCGCTTCTACTGGGAGAAGATCGAGGGCCTGAGGTTCCGCAGGAAGCTGCGGGTGCGCCACTACGGCGACCGGTTCGCCGTGCGGGACGATACGCCGGTGTTCGTCGAGATCAAGCAGCGGGTCAACCGGGTCACGCAGAAGCGCCGGGTGAGCCTGCCCTACCGGGACGCGCTGCGCCTGTGCGGCGGCCGGCAGATGGTCGAGCACGAGCCGTCCCAGCGCGCGTTCCTGCAGGAGGTGCTCGACCTCGTCTCGCGCCTGGACCTGCGGGCCGTCGCGATGACCGGTTACACCCGGCACGCCTACGTGGGCCGCGACGCCGACGTGGGCCTGCGCGTCACCTTCGACCACCGCGTCCGGGGCCGTGACCGCGACTTCCACCTGGGCGCCGACGCCGAGAACAGGCTCATCGTCCCCGCTCACATGGCCATCGTGGAGGTCAAGGCCAACGAGCGCGTGCCGTACTGGCTGACCGACCTGACCGCCAGGCGGAACCTGCAGGTGGTCCGGGTCTCCAAGTACTGCCAGAGCGTGGAGGCGCACGGGCTGGCCCCCCGCTCGGTCTTCCACATCCCCGACCACGATCTCGATCTCGGCCGCAACCGGCCGACCGTTCTCCCGGAGGCATGACACCGCATGGACTTCTCCTTCCAGGACCTGTCCGGCACGTTCAGCGTGGCCGACATCGCGATCGCGATGTCGCTGTCGTTCGTGCTCAGCGCGATGATCGGCTGGGTGTACCGGGCCACGCACCGCAACGTGTCCTACAGCCAGTCCTACGTGCAGACGCTGGTCATCCTGGGCATGCTGATCTCACTGATCATGCTGGTCGTCGGCTCGAACATCGCCCGCGCCTTCGCCCTGGTCGGCGCGTTGTCGGTGGTGCGGTTCCGCAACGCCATCAAGGAGACGCGCGACGTCGGGTTCATCTTCCTCGTCATGGGCGTCGGGATGGCCGTCGGTACCCGCTTCTACCTGCTGGCCGTCGTCGCCGCCGTGGCGATCTCGCTGATCATCGTGGTCATGCACCGGTTCAACTGGTTCCAGCTCAACGTGCGGCGGCAGGTGGTCAAGGTGCAGGTTCCCGCGGACGAGGACTACACCGCGGCCATCCAGGACGTGCTCATCCGGCACACCGAGGAGTTCGAGCTGGTCAGCATGGAGTCGATCCGCGGGGGCGCGCTGACGGAGCTGATGTACACCGTGAAGATCAAGAAGGGCAGCGAGCCGGCCGACGTGATGGCCGCGCTGCGCGAGCGCAACCACGGCCAGTCGGTCACCGTCCTGACCGGATACGACCAGAGCGACCTGTAGGCCGGCACCATGACGCAGCTCAAGCATCGCATCCCGGTCAAACTCCGGCACAACTGGAAGCTGGTCGTGCTGTGCGCGGCGTTCCCGGCCCTGTGCTGGGGTGTGCTCGGCAGCGGGATGATCCGCCCGTACGTCGCCGTCTCCCAGGCCGCCGAGGCCGAGACCGTCATCACGAACCTGACCGGCACCAAGGACCTGTTCGACACCTCCGTGGCGCACGAGGTGAAGCTCACCTTCACCGACGCGGCCTACGAGGACATGCTGAGCGAGTACTTCAAGGACGGCGAGAAGAAGTACCTCGAAGCCGACCTGACCGTCGACGGCATCCGCGTCCCCAGCGTGGGTGTCCGGCTCAAGGGCAACTCCACCCTGGCCGGGCTGACCTGGAAGGGACAGTCCAGGCAGCGGGGCATGCCCGGCGGCGGACAGCGGCGCGGAGGTGTGCCCGAGGGTTTTCAACCACCCGAGGGTTTCCAACCACCCGAGGGTTTCCAACCGCCCGACGGTTTCCAACCACCCGAGGGCGGCGGGCCACCCGAGGGCTCCCGATCACCGGGCGATGGGCCGCCGACCCGGCAGCATGGCGAGGGCGGGCAGCCCAGGGGCGGCGGGTTCGGCGCGTCCTTGAAGGGCGAGGAGCCGGAGAACCTGCCGTGGCTGATCAGCTTCGACGAGTTCGTGGAGGGCCGCCGCTACCAGGGGCACAGCCAGGTGGCCGTACGGCCGGCCGCGATGGGCTCGACGACGATGCTGAACGAGGCGCTGGGCATCGCGCTGGTCGGCGCCTCCGGTGAGCCCACCCAGCGTTCGGCCCACAGCGCCTTCACCGTCAACGGCCGCGCCTCCACACCGCGCCTGCTCGTGGAATACCTCGACGAGGGCTACGCCGAAGGCCTCGGTGAAGGCGTGCTGTACAAGTCGCTGGCCAGTGGCTCCTTCACCTACAAGGGCGAGGACCAGACCGGGTACACCACCGACTTCAAGCAGGTCAACAAGGTCGGCGGCCAGGATCTGCAGCCGGTCATCGATCTGGTCAAATGGGTGAACCAGGCCTCCGACTCCGAATTCGCCGCGGGCCTGGGCGAGCGTTTGGACGTGGAGTCGTTCGCCCGTTATCTGGTCCTGCAGAACCTCATGGTCAACTTCGACGACATGGCCGGCCCCGGACGCAACTACTACCTGTGGTACGACCTGGACACCAAGAAGTTCAAGGTCATCACCTGGGACCTCAACCTCGCCTTCAGCGGTGACGCCAAAAGCGGGGTGAACGACACGATCACGATGGGCTTCGGCCGGGGACGTCCTCAGCAAGACCAGCAAGCCCGGCAGGCCCAGCCGTCTCAGGGTCTCGCCCCGCCCCAGGGCGGCCGGCAGCAGCGTCCGGAAGGCGGCGCCATGATGCGCGCGGGCCACCCTCTGAAGGAGAGGTTCCTCAAGAACGCCGCCTTCAAGAAGGTCTACCAGGAGCAGTATCGCGCCCTGTACGCCAAGCTGCTCGGCAACGGCACCGCATCCGGCCTGCTCGACGATCTCACCACGTCATACAAGCTGAACGAGAACGCCGACACCGCCAAGGCCGACACCGAGGCGCAGAACCTGCGCACGTTCCTGCAAACCCGTACCCAGACGCTGCGGTCCGACAAGGCGATCGGCGGCGCGTGACGTCCTTGCGATCACTCGGGTTCCGGCCGCCCCCACCTCGCGAGGTCAGAGGGTGCGCAGGAAGGCCAGGCCCGAGGTGGCGAGGGCGTCCTGGGTCTCGGCGAGGGGACGCCAGATCGAGGCGGCGACGGCGATCGTCTGGTTGTGCGCGGTGAACGACTCGATGTAGAGCGGGCCCCGGTAGTCCACGGCGCGCAGGGCGTCGGCGAGGGCGGGCCAGTCGAGGTGGTCGGCGCCGGGCGCGCCCCGGTCGTTGGCGCAGACCTGCACGTGCGCGACCAGGTCACCGGCCCGCCGCACGGCCGCCGCCGGGTCCCGCTCCTCGATGTTCATGTGGTAGACGTCCAGCGCGAGGCCGACGCCAGGGATCCCGCCGACCGCCTCGACGGCCTGCTCGACGGTGTTGATCAGGCTGGTCTCGTAGCGGTTGAGCGGTTCGACGGCGACCGTCACCCCGCGCTCGGCCGCGTACTCGCCGACCGGGGCCAGGTTCTCCCGCAGCTCGGCGTAGCAGGCCTTGCGCTCCTCGTCCGACATCCGCCAGGTCCGTCCCACCGAGGCGTAGGCGGGTCCGCCGATCACCGGGCTGCCCACCGCCACCGCGGCGTCCACGCACCCGCGCAGGTAGTCCTGGGTGGCGGCGACCGTCGCCGCGTCGGCGCCGACCAGCTCCCTGCCCGGCGCCATGGCGAGCACCACCGAGGCCTTCAGCCCGAGGTCCGCCAGCAGGTCGGCCGCCCGCGCGGGATCCCAGTCGCCGGCCTGCTCCACGGGCAGTTCGATCGCGTCGAACCCCCAGGCGGCCACCTGCGGCGCCAGCCGGGCGAGATCCTCGTCCGTCAGCGGTGAGACCCATACCCACGTGTTGACCCCGATGGGGAACATCGGCAACCTCTTCCCTGAGTTCGGTGCGGGCTCGTCGTGAGCCCGCGGACATGGCGGCGGGTTCCGGGCACCGCCGCCCGGCGGTGCCCGGAACCCGGTGGATCGGCCTTACTTGCCGCCCCAGTCGGCGGGGAAGTCGGGCAGCTTCTCGCAACCGCAGAGCGCGTAGTGCAGCGGCGGCATGTTGGGCTGCAGGTAGCTGTCCAGGTTCTCGGAAGTGATCTTGGGCTGGGGCAGCTTCCAGGTCTTGGGCACCTCCTCGCCCTTGAGGATCTTCAGGGCGGCGATGATCGGGGTGCGCCACTGGTAGGTGGGGTAGGTCGGCGCGACGGCCGTGAGGCCGCCGCTCTTCCACTTCTGCAGGAAGTCCTGCTGGTCCTCGCCGACGATCGCCGGCACCGGGACGCCGGCGTCCTCGAACGCCTCGACGGCCGCCACGGCGGTGGCGCCCGCGTCCATCCACACCCCGTCGATCTTGCCGTGCCGCTGGATGTAGTCGCTCACGATGCTCTTGGTCTTGGCGGCGTCGCCGTCGGTGAACTCCACCCCGACCACGTCGAGCTGGCTCTTGTCGAAGGTGACCTTCGCCGCCGACCAGCGGGTCTCCAGCACGTCGACGCCCGGCAGGATCCGCAGCGCGAGGACCTTGCCCCCGGCGGGCACCTTCTCCACCAGGAACTCGGCGCCGTCGGCGCCGAAGGCGTAGCCGCCGATGGGGTTGATGAACGTCACCGGGCAGTCGGTGTCCACGCCGCGGTCGAAGACGATCACCGGGACCTTGGGGCAGGCGCCCGTCACCGCGGGGGTGAGCGTCGCGGTGGTGTTGGGCGAGACGATCAGCGCGTCACAGCCCTTGCCGACCAGCTCGGCGATGTCGGAGATCTGCTTGTCGTCCTTGCCCTCCGCGTCGAGGGCGGTGAACTTCTTGATCTCCTTGTGCAGCGCCACCTCGGCCTGCATGGTCTTCCAGCCCACCTGCCGCCACGGGTTGTTCACGGCGGCGTTGGAGAAGCACAGGTTGTAGGGCCCGTCCTTCTTGTACTTGGCCGTGTCCACCATCTCCGGGGCGATGGCCTGCTCCCACGGCTTGTCCGCGGGCCCCTCCGCGCTCTGGGTCCGCATGGCCAGCTGGGCGTCGTAATCGGCCTGGACGAAGAACTTCGACTGCTCGCCGGTGTTGGGGGACGCGGCGGCGGACGAGGCCGCCGCGGACGTCTCGGGGGCGGCACTGGAAGTCACCGGCTTGTCGCTGGCGCATCCCGCGGCGAGCAACATCGCGGAGACACCCGCGACGAGCACCGTTATCGGCCTGTTCAATGAAGGTCTCCTTCTTTTTTTCTGGGGGTGCGTTCAGACGCGTACTGCACGCCTGAACGGAAGCCGTACGGCACTCGCCGCGACCGCGGCGATGATGATCACGCCCTGGACGGCGAACTCCAGGGCCCCCGAGATCCCGTACAGGTTGAGCAGGGTGAACAGCGCCTCGAGGGTGAAGGCGCCGGCCATCGCGGCGATCACGGAGCCTCGCCCGCCGCCGAGCGCCACGCCGCCGAGGACGACGGCCGTGATGGCCTGGAACTCCAGGCCCTGCCCGACCTGGGCCGAGACTCCCGCGAAGCCGCCGAGCAGGATGCCCGCGACGGCCGCGGCCAGGCCGGAGAGGACGAAGGCGGCGATCCTGGTCCGGTTGACCCGGACCCCGGACAGTCCGGCCGCGCGCTCGTTGTCGCCGGTGGCGATGAGCCGCTTGCCGAAGTCGGAGCGCATGAGGAAAATCGCCGCGGCGCCCGCGGCCAGGAGGATGAGCACCGACCAGGGCACCGGGCCGAGGTCCTTGCGGCCGAACATCCTGAACGTCTCCGACAGCGCGCCGCGCGGGGCGCCGCCGGTCCACAGGAACACCGCGCCGGACAGCACGAGCATCATGCCGAGCGTGGTGATGAACGACGGCACCCGCAGCCCGGTGGTGATGACCCCGTTGGCGAGCCCGACCAGCAGCCCGATCACGATCAGCAGGGCCAGTACCGGCCAGGTCGCCTGCTCCTGACCGTCGATCAGCCGGGCGGCCACCACGACCTGCACGGTGACCAGCGACCCGACCGACAGGTCGAACTCCCCTGAGACGATCACGAAGTACTGCCCGGCCGCCAGGATGACCAGCGGCGCGGCCCGCTTGAGGAAGGCGAGGAACCCGGCGGGCTCCAGGAAGAACGGGTTGACCAGCGCGATCAGCACCAGCAGCACCGCGAGCACGGCCAGGATCGGCCCCATGGACCTGAGGGCTCTCATCGGGATCGCCTCCGGGCGGTACGGCGGGCGTAGACGGCCACGGCGGCGACGATGACCACGCCGCGGACCACGTCCTTGAAGAACGCGTTGACCTCCAGCTGGTTGAAGACGCTGTCGAGCACGGCGAGCAGCAGCACCCCGCCGACCGTCCCCACGACCCCGCCCCGGCCTCCGGCCAGGGCCGTGCCGCCGAGGACCACCGCGGCGATCGACTCCAGGTCGTAGCCGCCGTCGGTGCCGACCGTGGGCGCGCCCGCGCCGAGCCTGCTCGCCAGCAGCAGCCCGGCGACGCCCGCGCAGACCGAGCACAGGACGTGCGCGGCGACGACGATCCTGCCGGTCCGTACCCCGGACAACCGGGCCACCTCCTCGTCCCCGCCGACCGCGTAGATCCGGTACCCGAGCCTCGTGCGGCGCAGCAGGAACCAGACGGCGACCGCGACGGCGGCCCAGAGCAGCGCGGAGACCGGGACCGGCCCGATCCTGTCGTAGCCGAGCCGCTGGAAGGACTCGGGCACGCTGCCCGCGGGCCCGTCGTAGAGGTGGTCCACGATCCCCTTGACGATCAGTGCCGTGCCGAGGGTCGCGATGAAGGCGTGGACGTGCAGCCGGGTGATGACCAGGCCGTTGACCAGCCCGATCAGCGCGCTCACCGCGAGCACCGCCGCGACGCCGGGGACGATCCCGCCGTCCTGCCCGGCCATGATCTCGGCCGCGACGAGCGAGGTGAGGCTGATCAGGTACGCGACCGACAGGTCCAGCGACCCGACCAGGATCGCCAGCGTCTGCCCCACCGCGACGATGCCCAGCGCGGCCGAGCGCTGCTGGATGCCGACGACGGTCTCCAGCGTGAGGAAGTTCCCCCCGTCGAAGGCCACCAGCACCCATCCGACGAGCATCACCCCGACCAGGGCCAGGTAGATGACCTGGGTCGAGCCGATGCGGCCCGCCAGGCCGCGCCGTCCGCCGCCTCCCGGCGGGACGGGGGCGGCGGGACCCGCGGTGCCGGTCGCCGCCGCGGGCCGGACCCGGCCGGTCATGCCGTCACCTCCCCTGCGGCCAGGCGCATGACGGCCTCCTCGGAGGAGCCCGCCGGGAGCTCCCCGGCGAGGCGGCCGTCGCGCATCACCATGACGCGGTCGCTCATGCCGATCAGCTCGGGAAGCTCGGACGAGATCATCATGATCGCCATTCCGTCCTCCGCCAGGCCGCGCATCAGGTCGTGGATCGCGGCCTTGGCTCCCACGTCGACCCCGCGCGTGGGCTCGTCGAAAATCAGGACCTTCGGCGCCACGGTCATCCACTTGGCCAGCACGACCTTCTGCTGGTTGCCGCCGGACAGGTAGCGGACCTCCTGGTCGGGGCGTGGCGGATGGAGCCGTACCGCCTTCAGGAGTTCGAGGACGCCGGTCCCGCCGGTCCCGCCGATCCGGCCTCCGTCGCCGATCCTGCGCACCGAGCGGGAGACCAGCAGGGCGTTGTCCCGTACGGACTGGCGCAGCGCGAGCCCCTCGGCCTTGCGGTCCTCGTTCACCAGGCCGATCCCGGCGGCCACGGCCTGCCGTACCGACACCGGCCGCAGCGGGCTCATCGTCCCGCGCGTGAACGGCTCGGCGCCGAAGAGGGCCTTGGCCAGCTCGGTGCGCCCCGACCCCTGCAGGCCGGCCACCCCGAGGATCTCGCGTTCGCGCAGTTCGAGGTCGATCCCGTCGAGCACGGCGTTGCCGCCGCCGCGCACGCTGAGCCGTACCTCGCCCGGTTCCGTGCCCCTGGCGGGGAAGTAGGTGCCGAGGTCGCGGCCCACCATCAGCCTGACCAGCTCGTCGGAGGTCATCCCGGCGGTGTCGGCGGTCCTGACCAGCGCGCCGTCCTTCAGCACCGTCACCCGGGTGGACAGGTCGAAGACCTCTCGCAGCCGGTGGGAGATGTAGAGGACGGCGATCTTCCGTTCCCGCAGGCGGGCCACCAGCCGGTAGAGCAGTTCCACCTCGTGTTCGGCCAGCGCCGCGGTGGGCTCGTCCATCACGATGATCCGGGCGTCCTGGGAGAGCGCCTTGACGATCTCCACGACCTGCTGCTGGGCGATGGAGAGATGGCGGACCAGGTCGCGGGAGGTGAAGGAGGTCTCGCCGAGTTCCTGGAGCAGCCGGGTGGTGGCGCTCTCCATCGCCTCCCTGTCGACCAGCCCCCGCCGGACGGGCTCGCGGCCCAGGAAGACGTTCTCGGCGACGCTGCGCTCGGGCAGCAGGTTGAACTCCTGGTAGATGATCGCGACCCCGGCGCGCTGGGCCTCGACCGGGTGGGCGAAGGACACCTGGGCGCCGTCGATCTCGACGGTGCCCTCGTCCGGGGCGTGCACCCCGGCGAGGACCTTCATCAGCGTGGACTTGCCGGCGCCGTTCTCCCCGACGACCGCGTGCACCTCTCCGGCGGCGACGTCCAGATCGACCCCGCTCAGCACGCGAACCCCGAGAAAACTCTTGGCGATGCCACGCATCCTCAGGATCATGGGGTGACCGTCCCGGCGTGTGGCTCGGTGACGGTAAAGCTCGTCAGGCGCGCTATGGGTAGGGCGAATATGTCCAAAAAGTCGGTTTTGACGACACCGGATGGTAATTGATTCGTCGGTAACCGCCCGATTTCCTCCATGATTCCGGATGCTAAAGCGCCCTTATGCCGACGGTCAAGCAAAAGCACGTCACCATTTGGCATAATGGAACAGGTGGAGGGCCTAAGTTGCTTTGACGCGGCGGAAACAAGGAGTGTTGACTGTGCGCATGCTTAGCGAAGCTAACGGTTCGATCGCCGGCGCGGGGGCGCTTCTGAACATCCTGCGCGACGGTCAGGCCAGAACGAGAGCTGAGTTGGTCCAGCTCACCGGGCTGGCCAGATCCACCCTGGCCCAGCGTCTCGACGCGCTGCTGAGCCAGCAGTGGATCATCCCGACCGAGGAGGCCATCTCCTCGGGGGGCCGTCCGGCCATCGCCTTCACGTTCAACCGCACCGCCCGCGTCGTCCTCTCCGCCGACCTCGGCGCCACCCACGCCCGGGTGGCGGTCACCGACCTCGGCACCACGGTCCTCGCCGAGCGCGCGGCCGAGGTGTCGATAGACCGCGGCCCCGAGGAGACCCTCGGCTGGCTCCAGCGCACCTTCGAGGAGATGCTCGCCGAGACCGGCCACCGCCCGGACGAGATCTGCGGCATCGGCGTCGGCCTGCCCGGCCCGGTCGAGCACAGCTCGGGACGACCGGTCAATCCCCCGATAATGCCCGGCTGGGACGGTTTCCCCGTTCCGGAGTGGCTCGGCTCGCGCCTCGGCGCCCCCGTTCTCGTCGACAACGACGTGAACATCATGGCGCTGGGCGAGCACTGGGCCGCCCGCCCCGAGGCCGACCACCTCATCTTTGTCAAGATCGGCACCGGCATCGGCTGCGGCATCATCAGCGACCGCCGCCTGCACCGGGGCGCGCAGGGCGCGGCCGGCGACATCGGGCACATCCGGGTGGCCTCGGCCCTGGACACCGTCTGCCGCTGCGGCAACGTCGGCTGCCTGGAGGCCGTCGCCAGTGGCGCCGCCATGTCCGCCAAGCTGTCCGCGGACGGGGTGCGGGCCGAGGACAGCCGCGACGTGGTCCGCCTCGTACGCGGCGGCAACACCCACGCCGTCCAGCTCATCCGGCAGGCGGGCCGCGAGGTCGGCGACGTGCTCGCCTCGATCGTCAACTTCTTCAACCCCTCGGTGATAGTCGTCGGCGGCGACATCTCCGAGGCCGGGGAGCAGGTGCTCGCCGGTCTTCGCGAGGTCATCTACAGCCGGTCGCTGCCCCTCGCCACCCAGCACCTGACCATCACCGCCAGCGAGCTGGGCGACCGCGCGGGCGTGATCGGCGCCGCCGTCATGGTCATCGAGCACGTGCTCGCCCCCGGCAGCGTCGACCGGTCCGTGTCCGTCCCCACCCTCTGACCGATCGTGCCCGTCCCCACCGCCTGACCGATCCGTGCCCGTCCCCACCGCCTCACCGGTCGTGCCCGTCCCCACCCTCTGACCGGTCGTGCCCGTTCCTACCACCTGACCGGTCCGTACCCGTGACGGCCCTCCGACCGGTCGTGCCCGTTCGCGCCCTTCGACCGCGCCGGTGAGCGAACGGCGAGCGAGCGTCGCTCGTGGGACACTCGTTCGACCATGGACGCCGAACCCGTAAGAACCGCCCGGCTCACGTTGGAGCCGCTGGCGGTGCACCACGCGGCCGAGATGGCCGAGGTGCTCGGCGATCCGGCCCTGCACGCCTTCATCGGCGGTGCGCCCGAGACCGCCGGGCAACTCCGCGACCGCTACGCCCGCCTGGTCGCCACCCCGCCACCGGGCCGGGAGGAGTCGTGGCTCAACTGGGTGATCCGCCTCGACGCCCCGGACGGCTACTCGGACAACGACCAGAACCGGCCGGTCGACGCCCCGGACGGCGACTCGAACCGGCTGGTCGGCTACGTCCAGGCGACCGTCACCCGTGACCGCGCGCTCGTGGCCTGGGTCGTGGGAACCCCCTGGCAGGGCCGCGGCATCGCCGGGGAGGCGGCGGTCGCACTCGTCGCGTGGCTCAGGGAGCACGGCACTGCCACCATCGTCGCCATCATCCATCCCGACCACTCCGCCTCGTCGGCGGTGGCCCGCCGCGCGGGCCTGGTACCGACCGGCGACAGGGTGGACGGCGAGGTCGTCTGGAGCTCCGTCCGGTTCCCGGGCCGGCCGTCGCCGGGACGCGTCTGAGTAGGAATGCTCAGGGGCGGCTGAGTGCGCGCGCCCTCCCCGAACTCCCTGACCTTCGAAATGCTCAGCCCATGAAATGGTGGATTTTCCTGGTCGGGCTCGTCGCCACGGTGGTCGCGGCGTGGCTGCTCGTGTACGCCCACGTCCCGCTCTCCGCGTTCCTGTCGCTCGGGCTCGGCGCGATCAGCCTCATCTGGCTGATCGTGCTCCTCACCCTGCCGTGGAACCTCTACTTCGGGGCACGCCAGGTGGTCCACGAGATCCACGTGTCCAGGGAGCGCGGCATCGAGGTGCCCGAGGGGCACGAGGCCGAGGCTCTGGAGATCGCCCGGCGGATGCGCCGGTTCGCCATCGGCGGCCACGTCGTCTCCGCGGCGCTCCTGGCGGTCATCACCTACTTCTCGGGCGCCTCGGTGGGCTACTACTTCGCCGGGTTCTACCTGCTGAGCACCGGTTTCCGCCCGGCGGGCGCCTACCTGTCCCACCTTCGCGAGCGGGTCACCACGCTGATGAGCGAGGCCCGCCACCCTCGTGAGGACATCGTCTCCCTCGTCGCCCGGGTGGACGGCCTGGCCGCCGAGGTGACCGCGCTGACGAAGGCGGCCGAGCGGCTCCGGGGCGTCACCGAGACGCTCGGCGCCGACCTGCGGAACGGCGACGAGGCCCTGGAGCGGCGGATCACCGGTCTCGCCCGGCGTTTCGAGGACACGGTGGACGGTCTCACCGACAACCACGAGGTCATCACCGGCCTCAAGGCCTTCCTGCGCCTCGTCCGCGCCGACGCCCACGGTCACGGTCACGGTCACGCCTGACCATCGCTCCGCGGTACGGCGGGAAGGCCCGCGGAAGCGAGAAGGTCCGCGTACGGCGGGAAGGGGGACTCTCAGCGGGGGATCAGCTCCTGTGACCCGCTGAGCTCCCGGGTGAACCAGGTGATGGTGCGGCGCAACCCCTCGATGACGTCGATCTTCGGTCGCCAGCCCAGCGCGGAGGTGGCCAGGGAGATGTCGGGGCGGCGGATCTCGGGGTCGTCGTCGGGGCGGCAGACGAAACGGATCGGTGATCCCGAGCCGGTCAGGTGGCGGACCGTCTCGGCCAGGGCCAGCACGGTCAGCTCGGTGGGATTGCCGATGTTGACCGGGCCGGTGAGCTCGCCGCGGGCCAGGGCCACGATCCCCTCCACGGTGTCGTCGACGTAGCACACCGATCTGGTCTGCCCGCCGTCACCGGCCACCGTGATCGGCTCACCGCGCAGCGCCTGACGCACGAAGGTGGGAATGGCCCGGCCGTCGTAGGGCCGCATCCTGGGCCCGTAGGTGTTGAAGATCCGCACGATCGCGGTGTCGGTGCCATGACAGGTACGGTACGCGGTGGTCAGGGCCTCGGCGAACCGCTTGGCCTCGTCGTAGACACTGCGCGGCCCGACCGGGTTGACGTTGCCCCAGTAGCTCTCGCGCTGCGGATGCTCCAGCGGATCCCCGTAGACCTCGCTGGTGGAGGCCAGCACCAGCCGGGCCTCCTTCTGCCTGGCCAGCCCCAGAACGTGCAACGTGCCCAGGCTGCCCGCCTTCAACGTCTCGATCGGATGACGCAGGTAGTCCACCGGCGAGGCCGCCGAGGCGAGGTGCAGCACCAGGTCCACCTCCCCCGGCACATGCACGAAACCGGTCACGTCACACTCCACCAGCCGGAAGGCCGGCAACCCCACCAGATGCTCGACGTTACGCGGCGAACCGGTCAGGAAGTTGTCCAGGCAGACCACCTCCGCCCCTTCGGCCACCAGACGCTCGCACAGATGCGAGCCCACGAACCCGGCCCCACCGGTCACCACGACCCGCCGCCCGTTCACCGCACACCCACCTCCGTCAACCGCGCGGCGGCATCCAGGACATCCCAGACGCCGATCTCCAGCAATCCCGGATCGGGCTGGTACCCGTAGGGGTCGCCGAGGCCTCCGGTCCACAGGACGGTGTGCGGCCCCGTCTCGGGAGGCCCCCACCTGGCGGGCGAGACAGGCCCGAACAGCACCACGGAGGGAGTGACGAAGGCCGCCGCCAGATGGGCCACCCCGGTGTCGCCGCAGATCAGCAACCGGGCCCTCGCCATCAGCCCGGCCAGTTCGAGCGGGCCGGTGCGCCCGGCGAGCACGGATGTGGACGGCAGCCCGGCGAGCAACGCCACCCGCTCGGCGAGGTCCCGCTCCTTCTCGCTCCCAGTGATCACGATCTCGTGCCCGTTGTCCCGCAGCTCCGCGGCCACGAGCGCGAACCGCTCCGGCGGCCAGCGCCTGGCCGGGTACGCGGCTCCCGGGTGGACGACGACCGGCCGCGACCCCTCGTCACCGAGCCGGGGGCGCTCCAGTTCCAGGTCGGCGGGATCGGCCTCGATGCCGTACCAGCCGAGCAGGTCGCACCAGCGCCGCACCTCGTGCACGCCGTCCGGCCAGTCCGGTCCGTACGCGTCGGGGAAGGCCGGGTGCGTGTGGGTGAGCAACCGCGCCGGGCCGGTGCGGTGGAGCGCGGCGATGCTGTGCGGGCCGCCCCCGTGCAGGTTGACGGCGACGTCGACGCGACGGCCGAGCGGCGGTACGTGACCGGGTCCCGACACGTCGCACACCTCGTCCACCCCGCCGATCAGCGGCACCAGGGGCGCCAGCGCGGAGGGCGCGGCCAGCACGATCCGGTGGCCGGGGTGGGAGCGCCGCAGGGCGCGCAGGGCCGGTACCGCGGTGAGCAGGTCCCCCAGTCCCAGCCCTCGCAGCACCACCATGAGCGGCCGGTCCCCCGCGGATTCCGCCACATCGACGCTCCGCCCTCCGGCGTCGGTGTCGCCGACGGTCTCGAGGGGGCTCGCGTGCTCAGGTACCAGGGGGACTCTCATGTGACTGCCTCTTTCGCGAACGTCGGGGCGCTCCTCATGTGACGGCCTCTTTCACGAACGTCAGGTGGTCGACCGCCTCCACGACCCGCGTGCTCGGCACCGACGACAGGCAGGGGTGACCGGGGACCGGGCAGGTGCCGGCCCGGGTCCCCCCGCAGGGAGCCCGCTGGTCGCCGAGGATCACGGTCGGCACCCCGTACGGCGCCCAGCGCCCGGCGGGGACCACGGGGGCGAACAGGCTGACGACCGGCGTGCCGACCGCGGCCGCGAGGTGGGCGGGACCGGCGTCGGCGACGACCACCGCGCACGCTCCCTCGAGCACCGCGGCGAGCTCGGGAAAGGTCGTCCTGCCGCCCAGGTCGACGACGGACCTTCCCGGATGCCCGCCCGGCCG
Source organism: Streptosporangium sp. H16 (assembly GCF_051918855.1). NCBI lineage: Bacteria > Bacillati > Actinomycetota > Actinomycetes > Streptosporangiales > Streptosporangiaceae > Streptosporangium > Streptosporangium sp. H16. The sequence goes on along the minus strand of NZ_JBPXMD010000001.1, from coordinate 14,090 downwards.
CCCGCCGCGTGGGGCCGAGGGGTCGTCCGAGCCCCGGCCGCCCGTCGCGACGGACTGCCCGTCGACCCAGCCCTCGGTGAAGGTGGGCTCGTCGGCCTCCTCCCAGCCGCGCAGGCGGACGGGACCACCGCCCATCCAGCCGCCCGCGAAGAGGGGGCCGGGCGACAGGCCGTGCTGCCCGACGCCGGAGGCGATCCGCGCGGTGAGCGCCCGCTCGTCCTGGCCGCCGGTCACGACGACCCTGCGGCCCGAGCGGACCAGGTCGTGGACCGCGCGCGACCAGCTCTCCTCCGGCCACGCCCTGGCCGGGGCCGACACCCCGGGGTGCAGGACCACGTAGCCGGGCGGCCCGGTGAGATGGCCGACGTCGAGCAGCGGGCGTCGTACGGCGAGGTTGCCCGGATCTCCCTTGGGAAGTTCGAATCCCGCCGCACCGGCGAGCCCGAGCATGCGCTCGGGCTCCGGCACGTCCACGTCCTCGTCGACGACGTGCCGCACGTCGAGCAGCGAGCCGGGGTAGTCGGCGGAGATCGCGGCGATCCTCAACGCACCCGCGAGCCTGAACAGCAGGGCCAGCGGCAGCGGCGACTGGTGGTGCGAGGTGAGGATCAGCGCCTGCTCGGGGGCCACGTCCCGGACGATCCGCAGCAGCCTCAGGACGTGCGGGCCGGTCATGGGCGGCGCGGCCGGGTCGATCCACGGCGTGCGCCATTCCACCACCCGCGACACCCCGGGCAGCAGCTCGGCGGCGGCCCGGCCGTACGGCCCGGTCAGCAGCACGACCTCCCGCGCGCTCGCGGCCACCGCGCGGATCGCGGGCCCCGCCAGCAGGACGTCGCCCGCGTTGTCCACGCGGGCGACGAGAACGGTGCCGGTCATCACCGCTCCCCGGGCCGGGCCACGGCGGTGGTCTCCCCGTTGACCACGGGGGCGGCCGACGGATCATGAAAAATCACGTTTTTTCCGAGAAATCTCATGGTGCTCGGCCTCTCGTTCGATATCTAATGACTACCGAGCGGAGCGGCCATACAAACCGAAAAATCGTATATAAGCGCAGTTGAGAGGGTTATGCGATTACTTTTATCGCTATAAGTAATCGTTCCCAGGATTAGCTGGTTCCCCGGCCGGGTAACGAGGCGGATCACCGCGACGGTGGATCTCCCCCACGAGACTGAAGCGCCCCCGAACGGGACCGGACGTCCCCCTGACGGGGCCGGACGCTCCCTGCCGGCCGGACGGCCGGAATGACCCGGACGGCCCGATGACCAGATGGCCGGGAGGCCGGGGGCAGGAAGACCGGGGGCAGGGCTCAGGGGGCCGTACGGGACGGGGTGCCCAAAAGCCGGTCAGCCGGGGAGGAGATGGGCGTTGGGCTCGCGGGCACGGCCCGCCAGCTCGGGGATCTCCACCACGGCCACCCCGGCCGCCGCGAGTTCCTCGGCCCCGTGGCAGTCGACGAAGACCAGCGGCTCGCGCCAGGCCATCACCACGCGCCGGACGCCGCTGTCCAGGATCAGGCGGGCGCAGGTCCTGGGACGCGACCTGCGCGCGCTGCACGGCTCCAGGCTGCTGTAGACCGTGGCACCGGCCAGCCGCGGATCGTCCGGGGAGATCTTGCCGAGTGCCGACTCCTCCGCGTGGACGTGGGGATCGCCGCCCTCCCGCGAGTATCCCCGGGAGATCTCCTCGCCGCCGGCTGAGACGACCACGGCGCCGACCGAGAAGGCCGTCTCCGAGGGCGGGCACGACCTCGCCAGGTCGCACGCCAGCTCCAGCCAGTCGTGGTCGCTCATCCGAACCTCCTCAGCTCAGCGAATAGCGCAGGAGGGTGACGTCGCCCATCTTGCGGACCTCCGCCAGGTCCATCCTGCGGCGGCGGTCGCGGGGGAAGTCCCCGCCCAGCACGAAACGCGGGGCGGCGGGGTCGCCGACGAAGAACGGGGCGACGACGAGGTGGAGCTCGTCCACGAGGTCCTCCCGCAGGAAGCGCGTGTGGACGGAGGTGCCGCCCTCGACCATCAGGCGGCGCACTCCCCGCCCGTGCAGGTCCGAGAGGACGCGGCCGAGATCGACCGTGTCGCCGCCGTCGCCGCCGTCGCCGCCGTCGCCCGGGGCACCGGCGCCGACCACCTCGGCGGCCCCGCCGAGACGGCCGGCGAGCTTCGCCACGGCCGCCGGCGCGGCGTACACGATCTTCTCCGCGTCACCGGCGGTGAAGAAGGCAGCGTTCGGGTCGAGGTCCCCGGTGACGGTCAGCGTCACCTTCGCCGGAGAGGGCGGCAGGCCGCGCGCGACCCGCTCCCGCCCGCGCTCCGGTGACCTGACCAGGAGCCGGGGATCGTCGCGGCGGACGGTGCCCGCCCCGACCAGGATCGCGTCACAGGTGGCGCGGACCGCGTCGACCCGGTCGAAGTCCTCGTCGTTGGAGAGCAGGAGCCGGTGCGGCGTGACGTCGTCGATGTATCCGTCGACGGACATCGCGCAGCTCAGCAGCACGTACGGGCGCTCGCCCACCCTCCACCTCCCCGGTCGGGCACCGGCCGATCGTAACAACCTCCCTCCCGTCCGCTCGCGGCGAGGCCCGCCCCCCGCGCGTCCCGCCCGGCGCGCTCCCGATCGGCCACGCGGCGGCGAACACGGAATGTCATCTGTACGTCAGCGGCAATTCCCCGATTGTTTACCCTCTGTTAACCTAAAATTGAAGCTTTCCAAATGAAGGGTCATAAATGCGTGTGAGCTCCCCGAGCCGTGGTCACGGGCGCTTTCCCGGCCCCCTGCGCCGTCTCCGAGGACCGGCCGGCCATCGCCTCCGCGGCACCGATGCCTCGTGCACCCGCGCCGCCCACGCCTCGCACGCCCACACCACGCACACCACCCGCGCCGCCCGCGCCGCCCGCGCCGCCCGGGGCGAGGGAGAGGCGTGACGGCGAGCCACCCGGCGCGCGAGTGCCGCGAGGGCGCGGGGCACGACCGGCGGTCTCCTCGCTGATGGGATGGACCCTGGCGTTCGCCGTCGTGGCGATCCTCTTCGTGCTGGCCAGCGGGGCCAACGACGGCGCCACCATCATCGGCCTCGGGCTAAGGTTCCCCCGCTCCCCCGGCTGGGCGGTCGCCGTGCTCCTGGTGTCCGTGCTCTTCGCCGTCCCGTACCTCCTGGGGGTCGCGGTCGCGCGCACGTTCACCGAGCGGCTGGCCGGGCTCGGGACGAGCGGCGGCGCGGCGGCGTTCCTGGTGGGAGTGGTGATCGCGGTGGCGGTGGTCGCGGTGCTGACCGGCAGGGGCCTGCCGACCAGCCTGACCCTCGCGGTGATCGGCGGCATCAGCGGCGCGGGACTCGGCGCCGGGCTCCCCGTGTCGTGGCGCGACCTGGGCACCGTCCTGGCGATCGGGGCCGGCGCGCCCGTGGCCGGGCTGGCCCTGGGCTACCTGCTGGGGGCCGTGTCGCACCGCGTGCCGTCCTACCGCCGCATGCCGCGACTGGTGTTCACCACCCACCTGCTCGCCTACTCGGCCCAGTGCGTGGCGTACGCGGTGAACGACGGCCAGAAGATGATCGCGGTGGTGAGCGTGGCGATCGGGGTGAGCCGTGACGGGCTCGGCGGGGTGGGGCCCGTCGAGGTCCCGCCGGTGTGGATGGCCGCCCTGGTGGCAATCTTCCTCGCCGGCGCCCTGGCGAGCCTGATCCGCGTCGGAGGCCGGCTGGGCCGCGGGGTGGTCATCACCCGCCCGCTGCACATCGTCTCCGCCGAGGCCGCGGCCACCGGCGCCGTCCTCGGCAGTTCGGCCCTGGGAAGCCCGGTGAGCATGACCCAGTCGATCACCGCGGGGGTGGTCGGCGCGGCGACGAGCGAGGGAGCGAGGAGAGTGCGATGGCAGGGTGTCGTGAACGTGGGTACGGCGTGGCTGGTCACGCTGCCGTCGTCGATGGCGCTGGGCTGTCTCGGCGGTCTCGCGCTGAGGCTGACATGAAGCGCGCCAAGGGCAGGACCCGGAGGTTCGCGCGCGCCTGGGACGACCTGCGCGGCCGGTCGGGGCGGCGGATCGTCGGGCTGGTGAGGGACCAGGTCGCCATCGCGCGGGCGGGGGCCGAGCTGGCCCGCTCGGTCGCGTCCGGCGAGATCGAGCGGTCGGCGGCGCGTGCCCGGATGGCCGACGTGGAGCACGAGGGGGACGAGGCCAGGGCCGAGCTGGTACGGCTCCTGCGACGGGTGCTGGCGACCCCGATCGACAGGGAGGACCTGTTCAGGCTCTCCCGCTCGATCGACGACGTGCTGGACCAGCTGCGAGACCACGTACGCGAGATCGACCTGTTCGGGCCGGAGGACCTGCGGTTCGCGGCCGAACCGCTGCAGGCGGTGATCGACGGTCTCGACGAGCTGGAGGGCGCCGTGCTGAAGATGATCGACGCCCCGGCCTCGGTCACCGTGGCCGTGCTGGCCACGCGCAAGGCGTGCAGCCGCGTCCGCCAGCTCTACCAGGCCCGGCTCGCCGAGCTGTTCGCCGGGCCGCTGGACATGGACACCCTGCGCAGGCGCGAGCTGCTGTCGCGGCTCGACGCGGTGGGCCGCCGGCTCGGCGAGGCCGCCGACGCGCTCGCGGACGCGATGCTCAAGCGGAGCCACTGAGGGCGCCCTGGGGTCGTTCGCGCGGGGGCGCCGGGACGACGAGACGGCGGGCCGGGAACTCCCCCGCGGCCGGATTCGTCATTCACCATGCGGCGTCCATCCTGTGACGTCCCCGACGCTGAGAGGCATCTCCCGTGCGTGGCTCATTCTTCGGAAACCTTGACCAGGACCGGCTCCCCGACCATTTCGCCCTGCAGAACGCCAAGATGCTGCGGGTGCGGCTGGGCGGGGAGGTGCTGGCCCGGCAGGGGGCGATGGTCGCCTTCCAGGGGCAGATGGACTTCGACTACGAGGGCGCGGGGAGCGTCGGCCGCTTCCTGAAGAAGATGGTCAGCGGGGAGGGCGCGCCGCTGATGCGGGTCCGCGGGCAGGGCGTGATCTTCTTCGCCGACAACGCCACCGACGTGCACCTGTTCTACCTGGAGAACGAGGCGCTCACCGTCAACGGCACCAACCTGCTGGCCTTCGACCCGCAGCTCACCTGGGACATCCAGCGCGTCCAGGGCGCGGGCGTCGCCGCCGGCGGCCTGTTCAACACCACGCTCAAGGGCACCGGCTGGGTGGCGGTCACCGCGCACGGCGCCCCCGTGCTCCTCGACGCGGCCCAGGCGCCGACCTTCGCCGACGGCCAGTCCGCGGTGTGCTGGAGCGCGGGGTTGCACGTGGGCGTCAACCGCACGATGAAGGCGGGGGCGCTGATCGGGCGAGGCAGCGGCGAGGCCCTGCAGCTCGCGTTCCGGGGAGAGGGCTTCGTCCTCGTCCAGGCGAGCGAGGGCCCGATCGTCCCCCAGTCCGGCGGCTGATCCCGGTGGTCACGGCCTGACCTGGATGAGCCCGTGGGCGCCGGTGGTCAACCAGGGGCGGCCGGTGGCCTCCAGGGCCTTGACCACGTCGCCGTCCAGGCCGACCGCGACCTCCGACTTCAGGGTTCGCAGCGCCGCGACCGGACCGGGGAAGTACGCGGTGGCCTCGGCGAACGGGGTGGTGTGCGGCCAGGCCCTGTCGCCGACCAGACGGCGGTAGTTCAGGTCACCCTTCATGATCGTCAGTGACGCGGACGCGAAGTCCTCCCGCATGCCGACCGGCATCTCGCGGTAGGGCAGGGGCGCGCAGGAGAAGGCGTGCGCCCGGACGAGCAGCCGTCCCGACCCGAGCGCCGCCCGCAGCCGTCCCGCGGCCTGTGCCGCCTCGCCGCCCGCGGCCGACATGCGCCGCAGGCAGGCCAGGACGTCGGCCGGGGTGGCGTCGGACACGTAGTACGGCAGCGGCTTGACGTGCAGGACGACCTCGCCCGTTCCCCGGGCGTGCAGCAGGTGGTCGATCAGGACGAGGTCGGGCAGCAGCTCGCTCCCGGCGTTGTCGGCGACGAGGCAGATCCGCGCGACACCCTCGTGACCGGCCTCGTCATCGGGAACGCCGGAGACACTGAAGGCGCCGGCAGCCCCGGGACCGCCGAGAACACCGGGAGCACCGGAAACACCGGGAACGCCGGAGGCACCGGGAACGCCGGCCCCCTCGCCGCCGACCAGCGACCACAGGAGCGCGCTGTCGTCGGCCACCAGCCCGGATTCGCGGCCGGCGAGCTCGGGGCCGGCCGCGACCCGGAACACGAGGTCGGCCCGGTTGCCCCACAGCGCCCTCAGGGTCAGCATCCGGGCCAGCTCGGCGGGGGGCAGGGCGGCCAGGGCGTCGAGCTCGCGCAACTCCTCGTCGACGGCCTCGCCGGACAGCTCGGCCTGCTTGAAGGGCTCGAACGGGTCGACGCCCTGCCACGCGCCGGGGCCGAAGTAGCCGACCGCGGACAGGAGCTTGCGGTAGAAGTAACTCTCCGCCCACAGGAACGGCGCGTCGTCCCACCGCCGCCCGATGTGGCCCCGGTCCCAGCTCTCCCACAGGTCACGGTCGTGCGCGGAGCCCTCCAGCGGTTCGATGATCCCCTCGATCTCCTCGAGCAGCAGGTCGAGGGCCCGGTTCACCCGGATGTCGTACGGCGTGGCGGCCCGGACCTTCTCGATCAGGGCGGGGTGCCGTTCATGAAGGACCCGCCACGGATAGGAACCGGGGACATCGCTCAGGAACTCCGGCGGATCGCAGGGCGCCGAGGGCGCTCCGGACAGCTGCCGGGCATCACCGTCTGCCATTTCCGACTCCTTTTTTGACGCAGGACGACTCTTGTTATGAAATATGTTTAGCTAGAGCGAACAGGCGGTCACGCCGCTTGACGGAGGGAGCCGTAGGTGGGCACATCGGAGCGTCGCAGCGGTGAGGAGCTGGACCGCCACGACGCCGTCGGAGCCCGGATGCGGCAGTTCCGCAAGGAGCGCGGTCTGACACTACGCGGTCTCGCCACTCACTCCGGGCTCTCGATCGGGTTTCTCTCGCAGGTCGAGAGGGGTATCTCCTCCATCGGCCTGACCGCGCTCAACAGCGTGGCCACCGCTCTCGACCGCAGCGTGGCGGAGTTCTTCAACGACGTGCCGCCCGCGGAGGAGACCGAGGAGGAGCGCGCCCCGGCCTCCCAGCTGCCGAGCCACTTCACGCTCACCCGCTCGGCGACGGCCGCCACCGAGTACATCTCGGGCCAGCAGACCTACCGCATGCTCTCGGCCAGGGGCCCGAACCTGGTGCTCGAACCGCTGCTGGTGCACATCGCGCCCGGCGGCAAGCGCGAGAACTCCTACGGTCACGCCGGGGAGGAGTTCGCCTTCGTGCTGGAGGGCGAGCTCCTGTACGAGGTCGACGGCGTCGAGCACCGGCTGCACCCTGGCGACAGCGTCCACCTGAGATCGACCGTCCCGCACAGCATGTTCAACGACACCGACCGGGTCACCACGGTCGTGTCCGTGGTGACCCCCCGGCTGTTCTGACCTCCACCCGCCGGGGCGGCGGAGACGGCCGGCGGCGGCGCGGGGTGAATCGGTGACTGCGCCGAACGGTCGATGACGGCGCGGGGCGGCCACCGACGGCGCGGAGCGATCAGTGACGGCGCAGGGCGCGGGCCGCCAGCGCGACCGCGGCCAGCGCGCCGAGCGCCCCGGCGGCGACCGCCCCGCGCCGGCGGGAGACGCGCCGCTGGATCTCGGCGTACGGCACCGTGCTGAACGACACGAGCTCGTAGCGGGAGACGTAGAGACCGGGCAGCAGCCGTTCCAGGCCGTGCTCGACGCGCTTGCGCAGCAGGAACGACCGGGAGGCGACCTTGTCGCGCATCTCGACGAAGTTCTCCAGCGCGAGCTCGGCGATGGTGTCGGCGTTCTCCTTGCGGCGGGACCCGTACATGGCGAGGGCCCGGGGGAAGTCGTCGCCGGTCTCCTCCAGGCAGCGGTCGAGCTCCACGCAGTCCTCGAAGCCGCAGTTGGCGCCCTGGCCGTAGAAGGGGACGATGGCGTGGGCCGCGTCGCCGAGCAGGCCGACCACCGCTCCGGCGGTGCCGCGTACGTGCCAGGGGCGGGCCCGCATGGTGACCAGGTGCCCGATCGGGTTGTGGGCGTAGTCCCCGGCGAGGTGGGGCATGAGGGCGCGGGCGTCGGCGTAGTTGGCGGCGAAGAACTCCTCGAACCGCTCCGCGGTGTCCAGCTCCGCGAAGCTGCCCGGACCCGACTTGGGCCAGAACAGCGTGCAGGTGAAGGACCTGTCCGGGTTGGGCAGGGCGATCATCATGGCCTTGCCGCGCGGCCAGATGTGCAGGGCGCCCGGGTCGAGGGCGAACCCGCCGTCGTGCGCCGGGATCGTCAGCTCCTTGTAGCCGTAGTCGAGATACTCCTGGCTGAAGTCGAAGCCGGGAAGGAACTGCAGCCGTCCCCGTACCGCGCTGTAGGCGCCGTCGGCGGCGAGCACGACCGGGGCGGCGCGGGTGACGGGACCGCCGGGCGTGTCGAAGTCCATCCGGCCCGAGTCGACGTCGAGCCCGGTCAGCCGGTGCTCGAAGAGGGCACGGACCCCGGGCATGCCGAGGGCCGCGTCCAGCAGGGTGCGGTTGAGCTCCGAGCGGCTGATGGAGTTGATCGCCCGCCGCCCTCCGGCGCTGTACGGCTGGAAGGCGAGCGTGCCGTCGGGGGCGTGCGTCATCCGGCCGGGCATCGGCAGCGCGGCCTTCAGCACGGTCTCGTCCAGCCCGATCCGGCGCAGCGCGTCGATCCCCCGCTCGGAGATCGCCAGGTTGATCGAGCGCCCGCGCTCGGGGGCGGCCCCGCGCGGGTCGGGCCTGCGCTCGTACAGGGTGACCTCGTAGCCTCGGCGGGCCAGGTAGCAGGCCGTCAGGCAGCCGACCAGCCCGGCGCCGACCACGGCGACCTCGCCGGGTGAACTCATGCCGGTCTCACCTCCCCGGCGAGCGCGTCTGCCGCCCGCCAGCAGTCGTGGAACGTGGAGTACATGGGCACGGGGGCGAACCGGATGACGTCCGGGCGCCGCACGTCGGCGAGGACACCGTGGACCTCGTGCAGCCGGGCGGCCAGGTCGGCGACCCCTCCGGCGACACCGACGGCACCGGCGCCGCCCCCGGTCACCCGGAGGGAGAGCTGGGCTCCGCGCCTGGCCGGGTCGGCGGGCGTGACGATCTCCAGCGGGCGGTCGCGGGCCACCTCGGTGAGCAGCCGTTCCAGGTAGCCGGTGAGCGCCAGGCTCCGCTCCCGCAGCGCCGCCATCCCGGTCTCGGCGAACATCCGCAGCGAGACCCGGACCGGGGCCATGGCGAGGATCGGCGGGTTGGAGATCTGCCAGGCGTCGGCGGTGGGGACGGGGACGAGTTCGGGCCGCATCTCGAAGCGGGTCGCCTGCTCGGTGCTCCACCACCCGGCCAGCCGAGGCAGCTCCGGGTCGGTCACGTGGCGCCGGTGCACGAAGCAGCCGGCGACCGCGCCGGGACCGGCGTTGAGGTACTTGTACGAGCACCAGGCCGCGAAGTCCACGTCCCAGTCGTGCAGCGCGAGCGGCACGTTCCCCGCGGCGTGCGCGAGGTCCCAGCCGACGATGCACCCGGCCGCGTGCCCGGCGGCGGTGACGGCGGGGATGTCGAGGAACTCGCCGGTCAGGTAGTTGACCCCGCCGAGGAGCACGAGCGCCACCCGGTGCCCCTCGCGGGCCAGGTAGTCCGTGATGTCGGCGGTGCGCAGGCAGTCCTCGCCCTCGCGGGGGCGCAGGCGGACCACCGTCTCGTCGGGGTCGAGGCCGTGGTGCACAGCTTGGCTGCGCACCGCGTAGCTGTCGGAGGAGAAGGCGTGGTCCTCGATGACGATGCGGGTGCGCTCGCCCGCCGGACGGTAGAAGGTCGCCATCATCAGGTGCAGGTTGACCGTGAGGGAGTTCATCACCACGGTCTCGTCGGGGAAGGCGCCCACCAGGGTGGCGGCGTCCTCGCGCAGCTCGGCGTGGTAGGGCAGCCAGGGGTGTGCCGCCCGGTGGTGTCCCTCGACCGCGTGCAGGGCCCAGTCGTCCAGCTCGGCGGAGATCGCGGCGCGGGCGGCACGGGGCTGGAGGCCGAGCGAGTTGCCCGCGAAGTAGGCGACCTCGGGGTAACGGCAGGAGGCGGGGGCGGGCGGGACGAGGAACTCCGCGCGGCGGCACACCGGCTTCCCGGTGCCCCCGGCCTGCTCGGCGTGCTCGGCGTCGGCGGCCAGCGCCTCCCGCTCGCCGGGGCCGCCGGGGCTTCCGGGACCGCCGGAACCGTCATGTCCGCCCAGGTCGCGGCGCGGGCCACCGGCCGGGTCACCACGCGGGTCACTGCGCGGGTCACGAAGGCCGCCGGGACGTCCCGTCCTCGCGGCCGTCACGCCGACACCTCGATCGCCGGGCCTCCGGCGCGCTCATTCGTCACGTCGTCTCCTCCTCCCCTCTTATGTTCACCCATACTGAACTGAGGTGAAATTAGCGGCGCGCGACGATTCCGGCCGCACGCTTTGCGGACGGAAGGTTCTCCGGGCATCCGGTTTCGAGATGACGGAGCGTCACCGAGGAGGGCGGCGTCTCACTCTCGGTTAACGCGTTGTCGCCACCTTCTTCGGGGAAAGGTCCAGCGACGGCAGTACCTCGGTGCCCAGCAGCTCCACGCCGCCGTCGTCGGTGAGACCGTGCGGAGTACCGAACTCCACCCGGTGCGCGCCCGCGTCGAGGAGGGCCTGGGCCTGCGTGGCGACCTGCTCCGGGGTGCCGGAGAAGGCGAACAGGTCGAGCAGGTCGCCGGGGATCAGCCGCCCGGCGTCCTCGTCCCTCCCCGCGCCGACCAGTTCCTTGACCCGGCCGAGCAGGTCGGCGGGGATCTCCACGGTCGGATCGAGGTCGGCGACCACCGCGAGGTACATGGCGACCTCGGCGCGCGCCCTGGCGCGGGCCGCGGCGCCGTCGGCGTCCACGACGGTCACCGCGCCCAGGACGACGCCGATCTCGCGAGGGTCACGCCCGGCCGCCACCGCCCCGGCCGCGACCCGCTCGCGGATCACCCCGACCATCGCCGGGTTCGCGCTGCCGCCCACCTTGATCTCGTCGGCGACCCGCCCGGCCAGCGCCGCCCCTCGCGGGCCCCAGGCGCCGAGGAGCAACGGCGGCCGGGTCCGGTGCACGGGGTAGCGCAGCCGGGTGCCGGGCGCGAGACGGAACATCTCCCCCTCGTACCCGCCGGTGTCACCGGCCAGCAGCCGGTAGACCACCTCGGCGGCCTCCGCCAGCGCGGTCAGTGGCCTGGGCTGGGCGATGCCCACAGCGCCGAGCCAGGTGCCGCGCGCCAGGCCCAGGTAGGCGCGGCCGTGCGAGGCCAGGTCGAGGGCGGCGAGCTGCCCGGCGATCTCGTACGGTGCCGTCGAGTACGGGTTGAGACAGGCCGCGCCGAGCCGCACCCTCTCGGTGGCGGCGGCCATCTCCAGCAGGGGAAAGACCGGCGGCTGGTACATCAGGTCGCCGAACACGCTCAGCACGTCGAAACCGTGCTCCTCGGCGTGGCGCGCGAGCCGCGCGTAGTCACCGGCCCGCTTGTCGCTCTGCAGGCCGAGACCGATCTCAGCGGCCGTCATCGCGAACCCCCGGCCCGGCGGCCGGCGCGGCCCCCTCAGGTCGGCGCTCATCGCGAACCCCCGGCCCGGCGGTGGTCGCGCGAATCCCCGGCTCGGCGGTGGTCATCGCAGTCCCCCTCGGTCGGTGGTCATCGCAGTCCCCCTCGGTCGGTCGTCATCGCGGCCCCCTCGGTCGGTCGTCATCCCGGTCCCCTTCAGGTCAGGTCGGCGGAGTTCATCCGGCGGCGGCGGGTCCGCTCCACCCTCATCACCAGCCGCTCCTCCGGGTCGGGGCAGGCGAACAGGGTGTCCCGCGCCAGCCAGTCGCCCTCGGCGAGGTCGCGCTGCTTGGCGGCGAGGAAGGGCAGCACCGAGGCGAGCGCGTAGACGCAGAAGTGCTCGCCGTCGGGGAGCCGCAGGTGGGCACTGTTCTCCAGCGTGAAGCGGTCACCCACCTCCATCCCGCAGACGGATCTGCCCTCGATGCGGTCGACCACCACCCGCAGGTCGTACAGCTCCATGTCGCCGTCGCCGTTCCCGCCGATGTCGTCCATGCCGGTTCCTCCCTCGGCCCGTCCAGGCCGTGATCCTCGCTGTCGTACGGCGTGCGGCCCGGCCGGTGGGGGTACCGCCTCCGGCTCGGCGTCCGCGCGGGCGGCCGGCCTCCGGTCACGAGGTGAGCAGTTCGGAGTGGTGGTGCACGATGAGCCAGTCGCCGTCGACGCGGCGCAGCACGTCGGTCACCCGGCTGCGCCGGGCGGGCCCGCCCGGCGGTTCGGCGACGAGCACGTAGCGGGCGACGCCGGTGTCGTCCCACACGTCGATCCGCTTGTCCTCGGCCGCCAGCCGGTCGAGGCGGGGACGGGCTCCCGAGCCGTCCCTGTCGTCGCGGTAGGCGTCGAGTTCCGCCCGGGTCCGCAGCGGTCCCGGCAGGTGCGTCTCCCAGGTGGTGACCTCGGCGTGCAGGTGCCCGTCGAACCGGCGGCGGTCCGCCGCGAGGAACGCGTCGTACATGTCGTCGATGCCCGCCGCGATCAGGTCGGCGTCCGCGCCGGAGGCGGTGTTCACGGTTTCTCCCATCCCGACCGGTCGTCGCGGACGACCCGGCCGCCCTTCATCACCCAGCGGACCCCGCGGAAGGCCGAGGTGTCCGCGAGCGGGTCCGCGTCCATCGCGATGAGGTCCGCGTACTTGCCGACCTCGACGGTGCCGAGATCGGCGTCGGCGCCGAGCCAGCGCACCGGGCCGAGCGTGCCGGCGTGGAGCGCCGCTGCCGGGCCGAGGCCGCCCTCGGACATGCACTCCAGCTCGCGTACCGAGGCGTTGGTCCCCTCGAAGTCCCAGAACGGCGGCATGTCGCTGCCCAGCAGGACGTCCACCCCCGCGTCGAGGGCCATGGCGTAGCTCTCCAGGTGCCGGGGTCCGGCGCCGAGCGAGCGGCACTGCATCCACTCCGGCACCCCGAGCTCGTCGAAGAACTCCTTGCAGCGGGTGACGAGCAGTGTCGGCACCAGGGACGTACCGCGTTCGGCCATCCTCTTCGCGACCTCGGGGGTGAGCTGGTAGCCGTGCTCCACGCAGTCGAGGCCCAGCTCGACGGCCTCGGCGATCACCGCCGCCGGGCCCGCGTGCGCGGTGACCTTGCGGCCCCAGGCGTGCGCGGTCTGCAGCGCCGCCGCCAGCTCGTCGGAGAACAGCTGCGGGGTGTCGATCCTCTCGTGCTCCCCGGCGATCCCGCCCGAGATCATGATCTTGATGAGGTCGGCGCCCGCCTTGACCTGGCTGCGCACCCCGCGCCGGAACCCGTCGGCGCCGTCGCACTCCAGGGTGTCGCTCCCCTCGTGCCCGTGGCCGCCGGTGCACACCAGGGCGCGACCGGCGGTGAAGATGCGCGGGCCGATCGCCCGGCCCGACTCGATCGCCCGGCGCAGCGCGAAGTCGGCGTGGTCCTTCTCGGCCACGCACCGCACCGTGGTGACCCCGCAGTGCAGGGTGCGCCGGGCGCCGTCGGCCATGTAGAGGGCGAGCTCGTGCGCCGTCATGTTCTTCACGCTGTCGCCTCCCCTGCCGGGGAGCGACAGGGACAGGTGGGTGTGCATGTTGACCAGGCCGGGGGTGACGTGCGCGCCGTCGAGGTCGATCGGGTGGGCGTCGCCCGTCCGCTCCAGGATCTCCTCGCGGGGGCCCACGGCCGCGATCCGGTCGCCCCGGATCCACACCGCCGCGTCGGCGATCCGCCCCTCGTCACTCGCCGCTCCGGCCGCCGCCGTACGGCTCCCCGGGGCCGCACCGGGAACACCGCAGGCGCGGGCGTCGGTGACGGTGCAGTTGACGAGGACCATGTCGTTGACCGCGCCGTTCATCGGGCCGCCCCTGTCCCGTAGGTGCGGCGGGCGGCGTCGGGTGAGACGTAGCCCTCGGCGACGTCACGGCGCACCAGCTCGGGATCGCGCTCGCGCGGATCGCCGTGCCCGCCGCCCCC